>CAYFPQ010000030.1:0-36416 GCA_964345005.1 uncultured Victivallales bacterium
TCAATGTTATTGCATTGGCACCTCCAATTACTCAACCATGCCCGGCGTACGCCATCGGTCTGCGCGATCTGCGCGCAACGCCGTTGGCGCGGATCTTCCCTGGTGTAGAGGTGCATGCCACGATGGTCGACAACATCCTTGCGGGTGACATGTTGAGTGAGCCGAACTGGATGGATGGTGCTCAGTTTATGGCCATCCTAATGGTGGGTCTGTTTCTGACGTTCCTCATCTCGCGGGGAAGCTCATGGCTGTCGTTCCTGCTCACCCTGTTGACCCTCGGTCTGTCGATGGGCGCGGCCATCCTCCTGCTTGAGCATCGGCAGATCGTGTTCGTGCCTGCCTGGACAATGCTGTCCGCGGCGATCATCTACCCGGTACTGACGGTGATCCGGTTCTGGCAGGAAGAGCAGCAGAAGAAGCGCGTGCGCAACATGTTCGGCACCATGGTCTCGCGCGACGTGCTGCGCTACCTTGAGGACAACCCCGAGAGCTTCTCGTTGCGCGGTGAGAGAACCGAAGCCACCATGTTCTTCTCCGACGTCGCGGGCTTCACCACCATCTCAGAGCAGTTGGATCCCGAGCAGATGACCCATCTGCTTAACCGCTACCTGACTCCCATGACCAACATCATCCTCGGCCACGGCGGCTATGTGGATAAATACGAGGGTGATGCCATCGTGGCCGAGTGGGGCGTGCCGTTCCGCGCCGATGATCACGCCGCTCAAGCCTGCCTCGCCGCCATCGAGCAGCAGAAACGCCTGTCCAAGCTACGGCCCGAGCTGATAAAGGAGTTCGGACATGAGATTCACGTCCGCATGGGCATCAATACCGGAACCGTGACGGCGGGCAACATGGGATCCGACATGCGTTTTTCCTATACCGTCATGGGGGATGCGGTGAACTTCGCCGCACGGCTGGAGCCCACGAACAAGGAGTACGGTACGTCCGTGTTGATTGGTGAAGCCACGGCCGAGGCTGCCCGCGATGTCATCGAGGTACGCTTCCTCGATAAGATCGTCGTACAGGGCAAGACCAAGCCCGTCAACGTCTACGAACTTCTCGGCAAGCGCGGCACGGTCGACGACGACACACAGAAGGTCGCCTCTCTCTACACCGAGGCGCTGCATCTTCACTGGGAGCGCCGCTGGGAAGACGCTCTCGACAAACTGGCCGAAGCACTGGGGATCAGCCCCGAGGACGGCCCAGGCAACGCCCTCCGCGCCCGGATCATCGGCTACCGCGACAATCCCCCGCCGGACGACTGGGACGGGTCGTATGTGCGGGCGACGAAAGATTGATGGTACGACGCCCTTTGCGGCCCGCCCGGAGGTCGGGCCCTACCTAGCCCAAGATGTAGCTTAACCGATGGTCAGGTAGGGCCCGCTCTCCGAGCGGGCCGGGCACAGCCACGCACCTCCCAGCCATTTCTCATTGATCCCAATCGACCTCTCGGTTATCTTGCACGCTCGTTCCCGTGTTGCCTGCTGTGGTTGGCAGGCTGTTGAGTAATATGGCCGTTAGAGTGACGGCCACAGATCCGAAAGGACCGCATAGTGAACATTGAACTGCTGTGGTGGATTGCACCCATCGCGTCGCTCCTGGCGCTGGGGTTTGCGTACTTCTTCTACAATAAGATGATGGGTTCGAGCGAAGGCTCGGACAGAATGAAGGAAATCGCGAAGCACGTTCGTGACGGTGCCTACGCTTACCTCTACGCCCAGTACAAGGTGGTCGGCATTGTCTTTCTCGTTCTGTTTATCGTCTTCTTCGTCCTGGCCAAGATGGGCATCCAGAACCCGTTTGTGCCCGTGGCGTTCCTGACGGGTGGATTCTTCTCGGGTCTCTGCGGATTCCTGGGTATGAAGACCGCCACCAACGCTTCCGCGCGTACCGCGCAGGGCGCTGCCGAATCGCTCAACCGCGGTTTGCAGGTGGCTTTCCGCTCCGGCGCCGTTATGGGCCTGGTCGTGGTCGGTTTCGGCCTGCTCGACATCTGTCTCTGGTACATCATTCTCGACAAGCTGGTGTACACAACCGCCAACATGCAGAACGGTCTGCACTTCCTCGGGCTGGAGCTCGTCCACGCCGGAATGCTGCCCGCGCAGAAGTACGTTGAAATCACCACCACAATGCTGACCTTCGGCATGGGCGCTTCCACCCAGGCTCTCTTCGCCCGCGTGGGCGGCGGCATCTACACGAAGGCCGCCGATGTTGGCGCCGACCTGGTGGGCAAAGTTGAAGCCGGTATTCCGGAAGACGATCCCCGCAATCCGGCAACCATCGCCGACAACGTGGGCGACAACGTAGGTGACGTAGCCGGCATGGGCGCCGACCTTTACGAATCATATTGCGGCTCCATCCTCGCCACCGCCGCTCTCGGCGCTGCATTGCCGATGGTGCTCGCCAACGGTGAAGCCAACCCCATACACGGGGTGGCCGCCGTCATGGCCCCCATGATCGTGGCCGGTATCGGCATCCTGCTCTCCATTGCCGGATGTCTGATGGTGCGCTGCGGCGATAAGAGCGACATGAAGACGCTCATGAAAGCCCTGACCACTCCGCTATGGCTGAGCACGGGCGCAATCGCTGTCGTCGTCGGCATCATGGCCGCCATCGGCATCGTGACCTGGGGCCTCTTCGGCTCCGTCTGCGCCGGTCTCGTTGCCGGTTGCGTAATCGGTTTGCTCACCGAGTACTACACTTCGGACGCCTATGGACCGACTAAGGGCATCGCCGAACAGGCCAAGATGGGCCCGGCGACAACCATCATCGACGGTCTTGCCGTCGGCATGTTCTCGACCGGCCTCTCGACTCTGACGATTATCATCGGCATCATCGCGGCCTTCGGCCTCGCCGGCGGTTTCTCCAACTTCGCCATGGGGCTCTACGGTGTCGGCTTTGCTGCCGTCGGTATGCTGGCCACGCTCGGCTTCTCACTGGCCACGGATGCCTATGGCCCGATCGCCGACAATGCCGGTGGGAACGCTGAAATGTCCGGCATGGGCGAGGACGTACGCCAGAAGACCGATGCGCTCGATATGCTTGGCAACACCACCGCCGCCATCGGCAAGGGCTTCGCGATCGGATCGGCCGCCCTCACCGCCATGGCGCTGCTGGCAGCCTACCTCGAAGAGGTGCGCATTTGGATCAACAAGCTTGGTATGCACGACGGCTACCGCACCGTTGGCGAGGTGACCTTCATTATCGACAAGGCCAAGGCCGTCGCAGCCGGTGTCACCGGTGGCGTCGAGATCGCTGCCGCGACGATGTACGATTTCGCAAAGGCCTATGACCTCACCGTGATGAACCCGCAGCTCCTCTGTGGTATCTTCCTCGGCGCCATGATGGCATTCGTGTTCTGCGCAATGACCATGAAGGCCGTTGGTCGCGCTGCCGGCGCGATGGTGAACGAAGTGCGTCGCCAGTTCCGCGAAATCGCGGGCATCATGGACGGCACCGGCACGCCCGACTACGCCAACTGTGTGGCAATCTCAACCAAGGGCGCGCAGAGAGAGATGCTGGTGCCAAGCATGCTCGCGATTATCGTTCCCGTGGCGACAGGTATCATCCTCGGCGTATCGGGTGTGATCGGCCTGCTGGTCGGAGGACTCACCACCGGCTTCGCGCTGGCCTGCATGCTGAACAACGCGGGTGGCGCATGGGACAACGCCAAGAAGTCAATCGAGAAGGACGAGAAGACCTACCATCCCGAGGACGAGCATCAGGCGACCCCGCTCACCGGCAAGGGCTCCGACCCGCACAAGGCCGGCGTTGTGGGAGACACCGTTGGCGATCCGTTCAAGGATACCTCCGGCCCCAGCCTGAACATCCTGATCAAGCTTATGACCATGGTCAGCGTGGTGTTCTCCGGCGTGGTGGTGGCCTATGGCGACCAGATCCGCAACCTGGTGGCGGCGCTCACCAAGTAAACCACGGACACCGCCGAAATCATGACAAGGCCGGGCAGCACTGTCCGGCCTTGTTTCTTCTGACCCGCCATTGAAATCGGGACTCCCTCGCGATTTCGATTCCGATTTCGATTTCGATTTCGATGGTATTGCAGCCATAAACTTCTCACCATATCCCCCATGAAAGCCATCTTTCTCGGCACCGGCACCTCGGCGGGTATTCCAATCATCGGATGCTGCTGTCCAGTGTGCGTTTCTAACGATCCGCGCAACCGGCGGCGACGCACCAGTCTCTACCTTGAAGCCGCGGGAAAGCACATCGTGGTCGATACCGCTCCGGATTTCAGGGAGCAGGCCCTCTCCCACAGGTTGCCTCGGATTGATGCGGTCTGTTTCACGCACGCCCACGCCGACCATATCTTTGGATTCGACGACATCCGCCGCTTCAACACCATGCAGGATGAAGTCATTCCCGCCTACGCCGACCCCAACACGCTGGATGACCTCCTGCGAGTATTCAACTACATCGGCACGGAGCACATTGTCGGCCATTACCGCCCACGCATAACGTTCCACGCCATCGAGAAGCCGTTCACTGTCGGTAAAATCCAGGTAACTCCGGTCGAGGTCCAGCACGGTAAGGCCACTATTCTCGGCTTCCGCTTCGATGCCGAAGGGCGTTCACTGGGCTACGTGCCGGATTGCTCGGCGATGACGGATACAGCGATCGAAGCCTTTCGAGGCATCGATGTGATGATTCTGGACGCCCTGCGCATCCGTCCCCACCTGACGCATCTCACACTGGAAGACAGCGTCGCGCTCTTGAAGCAGATCGAGGCTGAGACATCCTACATCATCCACCTATGCCACGATCTCGACCACGAAGAGACGCAAGCCAAACTGCCCGAGACCTTCTTCGTATCGTACGACGGTTTGACGCTGGAGTGGTAGGGCCCGCTCTCCGAGCGGGCCGCGAACAGGGCTGTGCAAGCATGTGATAGGAGGAGCGAGAATCGCATGTCTATCGCTGTCCTTGTGTTTCCGCTTGCGCCCGGCCCGCTCGGAGAGCGGGCCCTACCTACCATTCTCGGACATGGGCCCTTTTCTACACATCAATCGGATCGAGGTATTCGCGCGCGACTTCGACGATGATGGCCTGGCCGATCATGTCGACACTCAGACACACCTTGCTCTGGCCGCGCATGGCCTCCACCCAGCCTTCAACGCCCTGGAAGGGCCCGCCCGTGATGCGAACGGCGGTGCCTTTCTCAAACGGGTCGTCTGCACCCAGCGACGGGTCCACGTCCAGGGCTCTGCGCACCTGTGCCAGCTCGTGGACCAGTCGTTCTTTGTCATCCGTCTCCAGGAACTGGACGATCTGGTTCGTCTTCAACAAGGCCAGGCGCTGCTGACGGTCGAACGAGGCAAAGACGTAGCCGGGAAAGACCGGTTTTTCGACCGTCACTTTGCGGCGCTGGTAGACCTTGGTCTCCGACCGAAGAGGCAGATAGTGCTCTATTCCGAGGGCGCGACACGCCTGCGCGATCTTCTTCTCGCAACGGGGTCGCACATGTAAGACGCACCAGGGCATCGGGAGAAATCCTAACGACTAAGGAACCAAGCACGAAAGAAATCCGAAACCCGAATGCCGAACGGCCTCTTCATTAGCATTCTCCGGGTTTCAGATTTCGTCATTCCTTGGGTATTTGGGTGTTTCGTCATTCGTCATTGCGGATGCGTTACAGCAACTGCTGTTGCGCACCGCCGGGTTTCAGGCCCAGGCGTTCGTAGCAGAGATCCGTTGCCACCCTCCCCTGCGCCGTACGTTTGAGGTAGCCTTCCTGGATCAGGTAGGGCTCGTAGACATCCTCGATCGTATCGGCTTCTTCGCCTACGGATACGGCGAGTGAATTAAGCCCCACCGGGCCGCCAGAGAACTTCAGAATGATCGTTTCGAGGATGCGCTTATCCATGTCGTCGAGGCCGTGCTCATCGATATCGAGCATGGCCAGCGCCTTGTCGGCCACCGCCTGTGTGACACGGTTGTCGGCGCGCACCTGTGCGTAGTCTCGCACCCGCCGCAGGAGGTTGTTCGTGATACGTGGTGTGCCGCGCGAACGACGCGCGATCTCCAGTGACCCGTCCGATTCCACTTCGATATTGAGAATGCGAGCGGTGCGCTCGACGATATGCTGCAGATTGGCCGCATCGTAGTAGTCAAGTCGGTCTGTAATGCCAAAACGCGAACGCAGGGGCGACGAGATCAGCCCGCTCCGCGTCGTGGCACCAACCAGCGTGAAGCGGGGCAGCTCAATGCGGACCGAACGGGCGTTGGGGCCTTGGTCGATCATGATATCGAGGACGAAATCCTCCATCGCTGCATAGAGATACTCCTCCACCGTCTTCTGCATGCGGTGGATCTCGTCAATGAAGAGCACGTCCCCACGCTCCAGATTGGTAAGCAGCCCTGCCAAGTCGCCCGGCTTGTCTATAATGGGGCCAGACGTCACCTTAATCGCACTGCCCATCGCCTCGGCGATAATGTACGCCAGCGTGGTCTTGCCAAGGCCCGGCGGTCCCGAGAGCAGCACATGGTCCAGAACATCCTCCCGCTGCCGCGCGGCGTCGACAGCCAGCTCCAGACGCTCTTTGACTTTCTCCTGCCCGGCGAAATCCTGGAATCGGGTCGGACGCACACTCAGCTCAAAGTCGGCATCTCGTGTGTTTAGCGTATTCAAGGCCCGGTCGTCAGTCACGTTCATCGCCCTCCCAGCGCCCGCTTGATCAGTTCCTCGACACCCAAATCATCCCCGCCCTTCAACGCCTGAGCTGCCATCTTGCGCGCGGCATCCTGCTGGTAGCCCAAGGCAATGAGGGCCAGCACGGTATCACGCAGGCGGATGCTGTCGGCCGAGCCCGGGTCGCCGCCGGCAACGGCTTCGAGTGCCTCGCCCGGCTTAATCCGACTGCGCAGCTCCACGACCATCCGCTCGGCCGTGCGCTTGCCAATGCCGGAAATAGAGCTCAGCCGTTTAACATCGCTTTCCACCACAGCCGCCTTCAGTTCACGTGCCGAAAGCCCACTCAACGCGCTAAGTGCAATCTTGGGGCCAATACCGCTGATGCCCAGGAGTAGCCGGAACATGTCACGCTCATCGTCGGTCATGAACCCGAAGAGCTGCCGCGTATCCTCGCGCACATGGTCATGCGTCAACACCTTGCAGCGCTCTCCCGTGGCAGGCAGGCGGTCATAGGTACAGAGAGGGATAAATACCTCGTACCCCACCCCGCCAACATCCAACACCACCCGTGTCGGCTGCTTCTCGGCAATTGTTCCGTCCAGATAGGTAATCATACGTGGGTCATGTCTACCGGATTTGAGACGCTCTATCAATGAATTACACGATAGAGCCCCGCCCAATGCATGCAACCACGGGCTCGTCGCACGCTGGAGGACTATCTCAGATTGGCTTCGAAGCGCTATTCTCCGAGTAACTGATGGAGCCGGTGCCACAACACTACGAGAGATTCGTTTGCCCGTTGACTGACGTTGACTCATGCTGGCAAATCAAGTTTGCCGTGATTTGTGCTAGAGAGTAGGATGCGTCTGATTGATGCGGAGCGAGAAACCATGCCGGCTAAGTCTCACATCGCAATCAGGCGTCTGAGAAATGCTAGACCTAGAAGCCGAGGAGTGTCCATGAAGGTAACCTGTCCGAGATTCATCTTATCCCTCCTTGTAGCGACTCAACTCACTGCCGTGGTGAGCACGCAGTTGCGAGCCGATCTGCCTGAACGCCCCCTTTCAAGCGCCGTTAAGGCGCGGACCGCCAGGATTGCCAATCTAATCCTGAGTGACTACGCAAAGTGCGGCAAGACGGACCCCACTTGGGACGGTATGGTAAAGCAACTTCTCGAGGGCTTGGTTAGAGCTAAAGAGATCGGCGTGACGGCCGACGAACTGCTTACGTTTTGGGATCTGACAGAGAAGATAAACGGTACGGGTTGTGATGATGCACTTGTCGCATTCAACCGAGCCCACCTCGTAAGATATCTCCGAGGCGCGTCGGTGGCCTATCCGCTCATGAAGACAGCCATGCCGGGAGTGGAAGCACAGGGATACTCCAAGCCCACCCGCTTCCGTTGCACATACATCATGCTCAACACGGCGCTGAGCATCAACTCAAGCGTACGCCCGGAAGTGCGTGAGTTGCACAGCAAGGCGGCAACCTTGCTCGCAGAGGGGATAACCGATCCGGCCTATGCCGGGGAAGGACGACGCCTCTTCGTCTCGCGCCATGCATGGTTCAGCGACGCCATCAAGGAACTCCAGGCGGACAACAAGAAGATCTGTGACATGGTGCGCCAGAATGCCAATGCCGACCCATGGCTCTCGCACATGGTCCAGGGCATGTATCACATCAAGGCCGCGTGGCAGCATAGGGGTACTGGGTATGCAGCAACAGTGACGGAAGACGGCTGGGATGGCTTTCAGAGCAATATTGTCATCGCGAACAGCAACCTTGTGGCTGCCTATGAATTGCATCCTGAAATGCCCGAAGCCGCCAGGAAGATGATGACCATCTCGGGAACGTCCTGCGGCGGGTCGCCGATTTCGATGCGGGAATGGTTCGACCGTGCGGTGAAGGCGGAGTTCGACTACATACCAGCTTACAACAGCATGCTCTATTACGCTCGCCCACGCTGGGGCGGCAGCCATGAGGAGATGCTTCAGTTTGGTAGGGAGTGCCTTGCGACTAAGCGATTCGATACACGAGTCCCGGGGATCTTCTTCGAAGCCATCACCAAGATAGCCTTGGACTCCGGCAAGGACTGGAAGGAGGTCTTCAGAAAGGACGGCGTTGACGCAGACATCGAGCAGTACTTCGGGCAGGCTATACCAGCCGCAGAGGAACCCGAGCGCCGACGGTCTCTGCAAACGCAGTATGTCATGTCGCTGTGGGCGGCCGGCAGATACGAGGAGGCATGGAAGCAAGCGCAAGATCTTGGCGCCGATCTCGACAATGCAGCATTCTGTAGATTCCCGACGACCCGCTACCACATGCTCCGCGATCTCGCCATCATGGCATCTCCGAAGGGCGAAGACATCCGCAAGGCCGATGCGCTGATCGCCGGGGGACAGTATGAAGCGGGCGTGCAAGCATACCAGGCGGTGCTGACAGCATCAGGGGATACCCCCGAACTCTACGTGTATGTCCTTGAGCGCCTGGCCGACTGCGGGCTGCAGGAAGCAGGCACGGCGGCAATGCACGTCGTCGCTGCCATGCGCACACTGGGGATGAAAGAGAGGCTCATTCTCGCCTTCCGCAACCTTGAGGCCCGGGCGTCCTCCTCAATCACGCCTGAACTCCGAACTGCGGTTGAGGCCGCAGTGGGAAGCACAGCCCTTGCCTTTGCAGCCACACTCCCTGTCAAACAGTCGACCTCAGCGCGGTTCAATGGGCTGTCTCTCACTCCGCAACAGATGGCGATGTTTGCGTCGTTCTTGTCCTCCGATCTACCACGTCATTTCAGCGAGGAGGAGGCGTCCTCAGCCTTCACAGCCATCGACAAGGTAGTTCAAGAAGAGAAGGAGAAGGCCGGTCTCACCGACATCAAGCCTGGCAGTGAGCTGGACACAGAGCTGCGTATCGCCAAAACCCGTATTTACCTCTGGCAAAAGGAGAGTCCGAAGAACAACCGGACGACAATAAGCAAGCGAGTGATGTCCGAGCTCAAGCCATGCCGGCACTACGGCAGGGCAATCGATTTTCTGCAGGAGCATTTTCGTGCCCGTTCGCTTGGTGGCGGCGTCAGGACCTACGTCGGCAGCTACTATCACGGCGATCCGCTCTTTGGTCGCGACAGGAACCGGCAATACGTAGACAGCGTCCTTGCCCCCCTGAAACAGACCGATGACCTCAGCAAGCTTCACCCCGCCATGCTGGACACCGTTATGGACCGCGCTTCCGCCGTGCCTCTGCTGACGGCGGCACACTACCTCGCGACACATGAAGCGCCGCGCCCCGCCGCCATTCTCAAGCTACGAGCCATGAACTGGCTCAAGACGCTCTGCTCATCGACGTCGCGCAAGTGGTCCGCCTGGCACAGCATGCGAACACTTGGCCTGGTCGACGGATGCGACGAGGACGCCATCTTCTTTGGCGAGGCAACCATCGCAAGAGGGTTGACCGAATCAGCCGTCTGCGACACCGCCACCCACCTCGCCAGGATCAATCGGCCCGATAGAGCCGTAGAACTGCTCTGCCGCCTGCGTACAGAGCGCAAGATGCACGGTGGGTACATTCCCAAGACAAAGTACCCAGTATCCGACAAGGAACTGTCGTCGTGCGTGAAGACGATCCACGGGCACCCAGGGATCTCGCAGACTGCCCGCAAACAGATCGAGATTGTGTTCCCCGACAAACTGTAGCGGCGATCGAGGGACATGATCTGAGACGGCGAGAACAGTACGGACTTATAGTTAAGATCAGAGAGCGCCAGATGAGCTAGAGACGTGCTGTAGCCGCTATTTTCCAAGTCATCCTCTCTCAGTTGGTTGTTCAGAGCATAACCTGGAAATCGCCATTGACGCATCGCATGCGTGTGATACTGTATGAGTAGCAAACCCGCCAAGCCTCTGTCTTTCGGGACACGCTAAAATCTGGCGGGTTTTTGCTTTTCTGCTCTGAAAGCAATCGAATGAAGTACGAGAAACCTGCACTTTCCTTTGATAATCAAGCTGATCTCCTTCTCTCACGAGGTCTTGTCGCGGACAAAGCAGAGCTTGTTGCCCGACTGAAGGCTGTCAACTACTACCGATTGAGCGCTTATTGGTACACGTTCCGAGTACCCGAAGACACAGATGATCGACTGTTCGGCATCCTCACCGTTCTTCACTTCCTGCTCAAGCAGGTCGTTCCACAGAGCCAGTGGCGACATCGCTTGACCTCTCTGTTTGCCGAATACAGAGATGTACCTCTGCGGTTCATGGGTTTCCCTGACGACTGGCAAGACTCCCCTCTCTGGCAGTAACCACGTTTTCTCTCGTCTTAGCACGGCCACAACTCCGGCAACCGACTTCTGGCCTCGGACCCCTGTAAGCCCTTTTCGTCTGGTTTGCAGCACCCCCCTATGCGAGACTGCGCCGGTACAGGAGAACCATCATGGATAGCCTTCTGAAGAAACACTCGGATGTCGCCGGTTTGCCGCCGGGGACCGTCGTCTATCTCGGCGAGCAGCGAGTCGAGCAGGTGCAGATCAGTGTAATCGACTTCGATGCCAGCGAACTCGACGAGAAGGTTCTCGACTCCGCCGACGCCTGCCAGGCCTACGTCGCCAAGCGGACCGTCACATGGATTAACGTTGTTGGGCTGCACGACACCGACCTGCTCCAGGAGATCGGCGACCTGTTCAACCTGCACCCGCTCGTTATTGAGGACGTCGCCAACACCGGCCAGCGTCCCAAGATTGAGGACCACAGCGACTACATCTTCATGGCCCTGAAAATGCTCTACCGCCCCGAAAGCGGGGACGGCATTGTGTCCGAGCAGGTTAGCCTTGTGCTCGGACCGAACTACGTCCTGACATTCCAGGAAGTGGAAGACGACGTCTTCGATCGCGTTCGTGAGCGCATCCGGACCTCCGTGGGGCGTATACGCAACATGGGTTGCGACTACCTCGCCTATTCACTGATTGATTCCATTGTCGACAACTACTTCGCTGTGCTGGAAACGCTGGGTGATCGGATCGAGTCGATCCACGACGCCGTCACTGCCAAGGCCCGTCCCGAGACATTGACCGAGATGCACCAGCTCAAGCGTGAGATGGTCTATCTACGCAAGTGCCTCTGGCCGCTACGCGAACTGGTCGGAGCGCTGCAGTCGGATGAAAGCCGTCTGATCGATGCCAAGCTGGCGCCCTATCTCCGCGATGTGTACGGGCACACCATCCAGATCATCGATAACCTGGAATCTCTGCGCGACATGCTTTCCGGCACGCTGGACATTTACATGACCATCGTCAGCAACAGAATGAACGAAGTGATGCGCGTGCTGACCGTCATCGCCACCATTTTCATGCCGCTCACGTTCATTGCCGGTATTTACGGGATGAATTTCGAGGCCATGCCGGAACTGAAATGGCCACTTGGCTACGCGATGGTCTGGGGTATCATGCTCGCCGTGGCCGTCGGCATGACCATGTTTTTTAAACGCAAGAAGTGGCTATAGTAACGGGCGAAAGCTGTCTTCGTCGGACATTTTGGAAAGGTTAACGATGCGGATTCTGATTGTTGGGGCTGGGAATACTGGACGCAACCTGGCCTCGAAGCTCTGCGACATGGACCATGATGTGGTCGTGGTGGATCGTTTGGCGGAGCATCTCACGGCTCTTGACGCGCATCTTGATGTCATGACGGTTCTCGGCCACGGGTCGTCACCAGACGTTCTTGAAAGGGCAGAGCTTGCGAAGGCAGATCTCCTGGTTGCCGTTACGAGCATGGACGAGGTGAATATTGTTGCCTGCCAATATGCCCATGCCGTGGGTGTAAGCAATACTGTCGCGCGCGTCGCCGACCCTGCCATCGCTCGCTCATCACTGCTGGACTTCAAACAGTTGGGTGTCGACCTGCTGATCAGTCAGAACGGGGAACTCAGCCGTGAAATTCATGACATCCTGCGACATCCCGGCTTAACAGAGTCACTTGAGCTAATGGAAGGACGCCTGACGGTCGCCGGTGTTCGCGTGCGTGAAACAACGCCGCTGTTGCAGGGCCCGCTTGCATCGCTGCAAGCCGATCCCATGACAGCACAGCTCCGCTTCATCGCCATTCTTCGTGGGGACGATCTGATCCTGCCCCATGGCGACACCCACCTCGAGGTAGGCGATGAACTGTATGTTGCTGTTAAACCCGAGGAGGTATCGGCCACACTCGACTGGATGTACCCCGAAAGGCGGCCCCTGGAGAAGATCGTCATTGCCGGTGGTGGCGGGCTCGGACTCGGGCTATCCGAGCGATTGGAAGAAGAACGGACGCCCGTTGTTCTGGTTGAGCATGACGAGGCACGTGCGGAAACCTGTTCGGACGCCCTGCACAGGACACTCGTCCTTCACGGTAATGCATCCGACCGCGAGATCCTTACCGACGCCGGTGTGGGACCGGACACGGCCTTTGTCGCCATCACCGGTGACGAAGAGCTCAACATCATCAGCTGTATTCTGGCTAACAGACTTGGGGCCGTACTAACCCTCGCCCAGGTTTCGAACGTCAGCTACGTACCTGTGATTCGGAGTCTGGGTCTGCTCGACCGGGTCGTCAGCTCTCATCAGTCCATGGTTAACGCCATCCTCCACTTCGTGCGTGGACGGAATGTGCGATCCGCCGCACAATTGCATCGCGCTCCGGGAGAATTGATTCACGTGGCGGTCCGCAAACAGCACCGCTGGGCAGGCAAACCGGTACGCAAGCTCAAGATGCCGGGAGACTGCGTACTGGCCGCTGTGCTGAGAGACGATGTGGTTCACATTCCCAGTGGCGACTTGACCATTGAAGCAGGCGACCAGATCGTTGTCTTCTGTCGGTCGGATGATGTAGAGCGCGTTCAGAGCACATTCAGAAGCTAGTCGATGAACCCCAAACCCGTATTTCATTTGATCTCGGTTATGCTGGTCGTACTAGGACTCGCCATTGCCCTCTGCTGGGGAATAGCATGGCTCCACGGCGACCCTACGGCCGCTCAGACCGGCCTGCTCACCTCTGCGGCCATCGTCTGTCTTTCCGGCGTCATCATGTTCGCCGCCACCCGGGGCCCTGTCGACCTTTCCCGTCGTGACGGATTCGGTATCGTGGCCCTCGGCTGGGTGGTCGCGTCCGTCTTTGGCGCGCTACCGTACCTGCTCACGGGAGTCATTCCTCATCCGGTGTCGGCCGTTTTCGAGACCATGTCCGGTTTCACGACGACCGGCGCCTCGGTGCTGACGAACCTTGAACAGCTCCCTCGTGGCGTCCTGTTCTGGCGCGCGATGACACACTTCTTCGGTGGCATGGGCGTACTCGTGCTCTGCGTCGCCATTCTCCCCTTCCTGGGCGTGGGAGGAATGCAGATCTACCGGGCCGAGATGCCGGGCCCATCCAAGGATCGCCTTACGCCACGGATCGCCACCACCGCCAAGCTCCTGTGGGGCGTCTATGTCCTCCTCTGCCTGGCCGAAGCCGGACTCCTGCGCCTCGGTGGTATGAACTGGTTCGATGCCTTCTGCCACTCCTTCGCCACCCTGGCAACGGGAGGGTTCTCCACTCGAACCGCCAGTGTGGCCGCCTACAACAGCGTCTACATCGAGGTCGTGATCATTGTGTTCATGTTCCTGGCAGGCACCAACTTCGCGCTGAACTATCGGGCTTTGCGCGGCCACCCGCTCTGTTACTTCAAAGACCCTGAGTTCCGTTTCTACCTGGGTGTCTGGCTGACAGCTACGGCCGTGATCGTGGCCAACGTCTACGGACGCGTCTATCCCTCATTCTGGAAGGCTTTGCGTGTCGGCTTCTTCAATTCGACTTCCATCATGACCACCACCGGGTTCTGCACCGAGAACTCCGACTTATGGCCGGGGGCGTCGAAGGTTGTGCTGATACTTCTGATGTTCGTCGGTGGCTGTGCCGGATCGACCGGGGGCGGCATGAAGAACATCAGGATCTTCGTTGTACTCAAGAAGGTGCTGCGCGAAATCCGCCTCTTCATGCAGCCACAGGCCGTATTGAAGGTCAAAATCGGTCGTGACCCTGTGCCACCCGATGTCGTGTCTCATATAGCCGCGTTCTTCGTGGCCTTTGTCCTGGTGTTTGCTCTCGGTACATTGATCATGGCGTTCTTCACACCTGATCTGCAGACCGCTCTCTCGTCCGTCATTGCCACACTGGGCAACATCGGACCTGGATTCGGCGGCGTGGGTGCGGTGGAGAACTACGCATCGATTCCGGCTGCCGGACAGGCTCTCCTGACGGTATTCATGTTGCTAGGTCGCCTTGAACTTTATACGGTCTTGATCATCCTGCTTCCCAGCTTCTGGCGCAAGTAGGCCGAGCACAAAGGACGCGAAGGACGTTGCCATATGGCATCACCCCCCGAAGAGAAAAGCTCAGCCGCCCGCTTCGGCACGTTCGGCGGTGTGTTCACGCCCTGCACACTGACGATCCTCGGCGTGATCATGTTCCTGCGCTTCGGGGAGGTGGTCGGCAACGCCGGTATAATCCGTGCCATCCTGATCGTGCTCTTCGCCAAGCTCATCACAACACTCACCGCCCTATCTCTCTCTGCCATAGCGACGAATACCCAAGTGAAAGGCGGTGGTGCCTATTACCTGATCAGCCGTTCACTGGGGATCGAATTCGGCGGTGCGATCGGTGTTGTGTTCTATGTTTCACAGGCCATCGCGGTCGCGCTCTACGTCATCGGTTTCACGGAAGCACTGGTAGCTGTCATTCCGACCCTGGCTGCCGCGCCGCTGGTCGTCGCGACCGCCGTGAACGTAGCGGTCTTCATCTGCGTCTACATCGGCGCCGGATGGACCATCAAGGTACAGTATGGGATCCTGAGCCTTCTTGTGCTCGCCATTGCATCTTTCGTGGTGGGAGCGCTGCGGGCATGGGACACGACACTCCTTAATGCCAATTGGGGCAGCAGCTATGCGACGGGAGAGCATTATTGGACCATGTTCGCGCTTTTCTTCCCGGCCGTCACCGGCATCATGGCCGGCGCCAACATGTCCGGTGATCTGAAGGACCCCGGTCGCTCCATACCGCGCGGAACCCTGCTGGCCATCCTCTTCACGGGAGTCATCTACATCGCATTTGCGTTCCTGCTGGGGGGAGCGGTTCCTCGTGATGCCCTGTTGGCAGATTCCATGATCGTGTCGCGTCGTGCGCTCATTCCCCTTCTCATCATCCTGGGCGTATTGGCCGCCACGCTCTCGTCGGCCCTGGGCAGCCTGATGGGAGCGCCACGCATTCTCCAGGCCCTGGCACGCGACCGAGTTCTGCCCCTGCTGGGGCCGTTCGCCAAGGGCAGCGGTGATGCCGGCGAACCACGGCGTGCGATCGTACTCTCTTTTGCGATTGCCCAGGCAGGCGTCATGCTGGGAGATCTGAATGCTATTGCCCCGGTCATAACCATGTTCTTCATGATCACGTACGGCGCCATAAACCTCGCGACGTTCATGGAAGGATTCAGTGGAAATCCGAGCTATCGCCCGACGTTCCGCTGGTGTCACTGGCTGGTTTCTCTCGCCGGAGCACTCTTCTGTGGCGGCGTCATGTTTCTGATCAGTCCCGTATGGGCCATCATTGCCGTCATCATTATGAGCGCCATCTATCTGACGCTACGTCGCCAGCAGCTGAAGACATCCTGGGGAGATGTGGTCAGGGGAGCCGTGTTCGAACGTATCCGGCGCGACCTCCTCGTGTTGCAGCAGAGCAAGTATCACATCCGGAACTGGCGGCCAGCCATTCTCGTGCTTGGCGGAAGCAGCCGGGAACGCCTCTACATAGCTGCAATGGGACAGCGGCTGGCCGGAAAGCACGGGCTCCTGATACTTGGAAGCGTCCTCGTCGGATCACCGAGCGAGTTGCTCGACCGACACAGCAACGTGCAGCGCGCCCTGCGTAAATTGGTTGCCGACAACAACCTGGAGGCCTTTCCGGTCGTGACGATTGCCCCGCGGTTGACCGAAGGAATTTCGTCGTTGATCCAGTGCTGCGGACTGGGGGCTCTGCGCCCCAACATGGTGCTGTTTGGGTGGAACACCGATCCGGAACGCGACGCAATTTTCGAGGATGACATGCGCTCGGTCGCCCGCCTCGGACGCAGCATGGCCGTCTTCTACAGTCAGTTTCCACCCAGAGATATATGGAGCCTGCGCCCGGGCTCGATTGACATATGGTGGCAGGGCAAGGGCGCTAACGGACACCTGATGCTCCTGCTGGCGCACCTTCTCTGTAGCGACCCGGACATGCGGGGGCGCCGCATACGCATCGTGCGCATGCTCAAGAGTGAGGCAGGGCGTGAAGAGACGTTGACCCATCTCCGCGAACTCTCAGAGGATGTTCGCATTCCGTGCGACCCCGTTGTTGTCATCGACGACGACTTCAGCTCGGTGCTGCATCGGGAGAGCGCCAATGCCGCCCTCGTCATTCTGGGCCTGCCGGACCCCCGCGAACAGGAGACGGGCATGGTCGATCACATGAAGGAGCAGATCGTCGGGCTACCCAACGTTCTCTTTGTCTACAGCGCCGGAGATATGAGTCTGCACGCGTGAGTCTCGAGAAAGAGAAAGATACGATACGAGCGATGGTCCGCCTGTTCTGCAAGGGACAGGGCCACCCGGACCCGCTCTGTGATGACTGCTCCAACCTCCTGGCCTACGCGGAGGAACGCCTCTCACACTGCCGATACGGTGAAGACAAACCCACCTGCCGCCAATGCACCACCCACTGCTACAAACCGGCAATGCGCGAACGCATCACC
Organism: uncultured Victivallales bacterium; assembly: GCA_964345005.1. Classification (GTDB taxonomy): domain Bacteria; phylum Verrucomicrobiota; class Kiritimatiellia; order UBA8416; family JABMPJ01; genus JABMPJ01. The sequence goes on from CAYFPQ010000030.1 coordinate 17,429, forward strand.
GCTGTCATGCGCTACTCAGGCCCCCGCATGATCCTGCATCATCCCTTGCAGGGCATACGCCACCTTATACACGACAAACAGTCACGCAATGCGGCACAACCTCCTCAGCAAAAAGGTATTGATTGGGACAGCTGAGAACGCTACATTGCGGACCGTTTCTGTCACGGCGAGATAGCTCAGTTGGTAGAGCAGTGGACTGAAAATCCACGTGTCCCCAGTTCAATTCTGGGTCTCGCCACCATCCTTGGACAGGGAATCGTTTCCTACTTCTTGCAGCAGGAGCCGCCCTTGCCACAGCAAGCCGCCTTCTTCGCGCAGCACGGCTTCTTGCAACCGGCCGCACAGGCCTTCTTTGCCGAAGCCTTACACGTGCCACAGCAGCTCTTCTGAACTTCCGCGTTCTTGCACGTCCCGCAGCACTTGTCCGCAGCGCCCTTCGGCGTAATGCATCCTACCGCCACCAGGGCCATGGCCGCAGCCATCGCCAACACCAGACTGATCCGCTTTAGCATGATCTACCTTCCCTTCACCTTGTAGAACGGGAACACACCGCGTGCACCACAGGGCTACATGCTACTGGATAACTGCGTCTTGTCAACCCTCTGCCCGGGCTAGCTTCCGAATAGAGGGAGGGCGTGAGGAGCCGCCCACGAAGACGTTGCCGGCGAGCGGAAATGAAGGGGTCGCCTACTTCTTCTCCAAGGAGTGGAGGAGCTTGATTTCTTCAGCCCAGATGGTGTCGTCTATGGTTTCAAGGACGAGCGGGATGTTGTCGAAGCGGGCGTCGTTCATGATGTACGCGAAGCACGCCATGGGTATCGTCCCCTGCCCTATGCTGTGATGGCGATCCTTGCGGCTCTCGAACGGCACCTTGCTGTCGTTGATATGCATGCCACACAGGTACTTCATGCCGACGATGTCGTCCAACGCCTTAAACGTCGCGTCACAGGCCTCGGGCGTACCAAGATCGTAACCAGCGGAGTAGGAGTGACAGGTATCGATGACCACGCCCATGCGTGACTTGTCGTCGACCCGGTCGATGATGGTGGCGAGATGCTCGAAACGGTAACCCACGTTGGACCCCTGTCCAGCGGTATTCTCGAGGGCAACAGTTACTCCTTCGGTTTTCTCGAGCGTGCGGTTAATGCAATCGGCGATCAGTGTGAGGCATTCATCCTCGCTGATCTCCCGGAGATGACTGCCGGGATGCATATTAAGCATGGTGAGTCCAAGCTGCTGACAGCGAGTCATCTCGTCAATGAACGCTTCGAGCGAGCGCTTCCGTTTCTCGGGATCGGGGTTACCAAGGTTGATCAGATACCCATCGTGCGGCAGCACGACATCGGGGGTATAACCGTTGGCTGCCAGATTGGTTTTGAATAGCTCGATAGTCTCGGCCGTGTACGCGGGCGCCTTCCATTGACGTTGATTCTTGGTGAACATGGCGAACGCGGTGGCGCCAATGGCCTTGGCGTTGATGGGGGCGTTGAACACTCCGCCGCTGGTGGAGACGTGGGCACCGATTCGTTTGTTGGTCTTCATGCGGTACAGGATGCAGGATACGCGATGCAGGATGCAAGCGCGCTTCGAGATGGGGAGACCTTCCTTGGCTCGAGTCCACCTGCGGCGTCCAAAGGCCTGCGGGAGGTCTCCCCGTCTCTCCGCTGGAGGTAGGATGGGATCTCGAAAGGCCCCTTCATTCCTCCACTGGTCACTCCTAGCCAATGTGATCGCGGCCGTAGGGCGCGTTCCGACACAGACACCGTGTCCGCCCGACAGGGCGGTGCGGTGTGGCAAACATGGCCAGAACTCGGATTGAGGGAAAGGAAGTGGTCATATTGCGTCAGATGGTGCTTTTCTCGGGAGGTCCGCTGGGCTCGTGCCCGCGGACCTTCCGAAAGAGTGCCAGATGGTGTGATATGACCGCTGTCATTTCCCACCGAGTTCTTGCCTCTATACTGACGGCAGAGAGTCGCGACGGAGCCCAGGACTTCAGTTCTGGGGCGCGGGCGCGCTCACCTGTTGCTGCATCTTCTGCATCTGGATGGTCATGGCGGCCTGACCGATACGGGCAAGGAGATCGCCGGGAACGTTCAGACTCCACTGTACGAGACCGCCACTGCTATGGCCTGCCGACGTGATCGGAGAAGCGCCCTGTAACGTCATACCGATCTTGTCGATAGGCATGGGGTTGTTCGGCATCTTGGGCATCATGCTGGCCACGAAGTTCAGGTAGCGCCCGACATCCGTGTCACCGTAGTAGAAACCGCCTGCAGGGAACGCTTTGCGCGCCACCAGCGACGATCCGCCCGCAGCCGGCACCTTGATCCGGTCAATCATCGACTCGATTGACATGTTGCCCATCGAATAAGCCATGATGCCATCGAGAATCGCGACTTCGTACGTCATGTTGCCAAGGTTCATGGCTTCCATCTGCTGGCGCTGCATCGGCTGCATCTGGTCCATCGACACCTTTATATCCAACTGGTGAATGTCCGCGCCCTTGTACTGGCGGACCTTCTCTTTGAACTCAAACGACATGGGCATGCCCATCCCGGCATAGAGATCGAGGAAGCCAACGGCCTTCAGATCCGCCTCCATGGTCTTGTGCATGTCCAAGGCCGCCTTCTCGTCAGTGACCTCCATCAGGTAATCGACGTTCATGCCTGGGGTCGTTCCGCCCAGAATGCTCTGCGATATCGAGCCTTTGTAGATGGTCATGCATTTCTGCATGTAGTCAACCATATGCTGAACACTACCGGCTTCCAGATCCATCTCGCTGAAGAGCTGATCCGTCTCGGCCGAAATGAAGGCGGCCAGGGCCTCACTGTTTTCAATCAGGAAGTCGACCATAAACGCGCCCGATCCCTCTGGCCCCAACTCAACCTTCGGATTCCACCGGTTCTTCTTGGGTGCGTTAACCAGATCGGCCAAACGGCTGCCGGCGACGGGCTTCAAGACCTGGCCCAGCTTGAGCGCGCCACCAGTAGGCGAGACCACTATCTCCATCGCTTCCACCTGCTTGAGCAACGAGAGCAAGATGCGCATCTCCGCCTCGAAAATCTTCGCCGTGCCTGCCGGCACGGGCGCGTTCTGCCCCTGCATCTGGGCCTGGACCTGCATGCCCTGAGACACCGACGCCATCATTGACTGTAACATGCCCTGGATCAGCGCATCGTTTGCAGCAATATAGGCGGCCGGTTGCATTCCGATCCGGATTGTCGGTGTGCGCTTGGCAAGGAGTCTGGCGCGAACTGAACTGGCGGCCGCAACGCCTTTGTCGAGGGCAGGCGCGGTTTTGGCCACAATGAGAGCACCGTTGTCATAGCGGCATTGCATACCCATCGTGCCCAGTTTATTGGTGTAGACCCCGACTTGGGCCGCCGAAAGCTCCACGACGGCAAAGGCGGTTGCCGGGTCCAAGGCCACCACAGCCAGGCCTTTCCCTGGCCCTATGCCGCTCAGCATGGGGTCACCAAGCTGCATGCCCAGCAGGCTCTTCAGTGTCGTGGCATTCATCATCGGCGAAACCTGGGCCGATGTGGCTCCGAGTCCATCGATCAGGCCGTGAAAATCGGAAACCGTAATCGATACCAGTGCATCGTCCAGCACCGTGGGCGACTCGATCTGCACCCCGCCATGAACCAGACCTACGGCCGCAACCGCAACAACCATACTCAGACACATCAACTTCTTCATGACCTCTCCTGTTCTCAACTTGTTTCTCAGCTTGGTGCCCATGACACAGGTTGCCCACTATTGCACTGACGCCCAGCGTATGCAAAGGTATTCGGAACACTCCCACGTGTTGTTAACAAAGAGGAGCAGTGGAGGGCACAGTGGTACGTGGAGTCCTACTCGTTGGCATCGGGGTGTTGTGGGCCTGTGCGACGATGATCCGATAGGAAGGAGGCACGATGAGAGTGCTGTTTCTGAGTGTACTGATCGTTGGTTGTACCAGTATTACACGGGCCGACTCACACAAGATGCTGGCGGATCCGGTTCGAGACTCCCGGTTGCCGTCCCCGGTGGGTGTCGGAGTTAACTACTACCGTCAGACGCAGGGATACGACTTGAGCAGTCTCAGAGTCAACGTGTTGCCCGGCGACCTGGCGGCGCTGGAGGGCATCGAAATCGAGAACGATGTCACCGAGATGAACGTTAAGCTCGACTACTGGCTGCTTCCGTTTCTCAATGTCTTCGGCATCGTCGGTAGCGTCGATGGTGAGACAGATGTCGAAACGGATCTCATTCCCGGCCTGAGTGTCGACTACGAGGGGGTTGTCTACGGCGGCGGCGTGACGCTGGCAGGGGGATGGGATGACTACTTCATCACGCTCACCGCAGCCTTGATGGAGACCGAGCTGGACACGAGCACGTCCAGCATCAATGCGTGGATCCTTTCACCAAAAGTAGGCATGGCCGGACGCTACGGCGCCGTCTGGATCGGCGCCATGTTCCAACAGACCGACGAACAGCACGAGGGAAACATCGTGGTGCCAATCTACGACAGCGTCGACTATGACGTTGAGTTCGAGCAGAAGGAGAGCTGGAACGGTTCCGTCGGAATCACGACCGGCATCGGCAAGAACTGGCAGATCGACCTCGAGGGCGGATTCGGCGACCGAATGCACGCCTCCTTTTCCACCACGTACCGGTTCTAGAGTCCTATTTCAGCGCCGTCTTCAGCGCCGTGATCGTCGCTTCAAGTGCCGCTACGCGCTTCTCCAACGCGTCTACTTTTGCCGACACATCCGGCCCTGCCGGAGGAGGCGGCGCCTTTGTATCGCCCTTCGGGCTATTGCCGGCAGGCGATGCGGGCGTAGGGGTGGGTGGTGCAGCCGGAGTTGACTGGGCTGCAGAAGCTGGAGGAGAAGCTACGGGTGCCGGAGCGGGCGCCGGTTTGGCATCCGGGGCGGGAGTTGGTGGCTTCGGTGCTGCTCCGGGAGTTGGCGGTGCAACCGGCGCTTTCTCAGGCGGAGTGGCCGGTGCGTCCTTATCGCTTGCCGCACTATCCGGGACAGGGGGTTTGGATTCGGTTGCCGTTTCCTTGGCTGTGGACAGGGCTTCAGTTGCCTGCTTCTTCATTTCGTCGGTAACGGGAAACTTCTTGCGACATTTGCCGCAGGGAACCTCCTTAATCACGCGTAACGCGGCAGGCTTCACCTTAAGTTTGGCTCCACAGTGAATACAGGTCAGTACGGGCATGTCCATGGCAACTCCTTGTGTTCAGACGTCAAGTGTCTGGAACCACACTATTCCTAGCGGCAGGCGCTGTCAAAAGAAGAAACGACCGCTCAAAGCCACAACGCCTTCTCTCGAATCCCGAACGTGCTCGTCGATGACGTGCCAGGAGAGCGCCCACGCCGTTCCAACACCGGTTCCAGACGGCTGATACTCGATGCCTATGCTATCGCGCCAATAGAGGTCTTCGTTACGATCGAGCAAGACATGCAGCCGGTTCAGAGCAAACAGACTGCCGGCTGAACCTCCCCACAGTCTGCAGCGCAGATCGTACACCAGGTCCCACCACCAGTTGTTGCCCTCGTTAAGCGCGTCCTCGGCGATCCACCCGAAGAGTTCCTGCAGGTAGTATCCTGCCTCCGCGTAGTGGGTCCAGCCGGGCGCTTCGTGATCGGCGTTCCGCTCCATCTCTCTCCACGTGGCTCTCCGCTGCGATACCGACCCTACACCCACAAAGAGGCGGTTGTCGTAAACGTCACGCAGCACCTGCCGCCCGTCGCGGATATACCAGGGATCTTCCGTGTCCTTGAGAATCAGGTGATCGCAACCATGGTCGAGCCCGGCGCGGATGAGGATCCTGCTCTTGTACTCCACAAGAGGCATAAGGGCATACCGCACCTCTTGTACTGAAAACGGCAATCCCGATGTTGTCGCCTCACCCATTCCTGTAGAGCAGGTGATCCGCCACACCAGGTGCGTGCGTGGGGAGAACCGCACCAGGAAGATATCAGCCTCCAACCCACCCTCGCTCACATAACGGTCTTCATCGAATTCATCCTGTTGATTCGCAAAGAACTCGAGATACCCTCCGCCATGTAGCCGTGGAAAGTATCGACTCTCTTCACCCGTAGCCGAAACAGCCATCAGCAGAACTGTGCAAACAAGAGAGATGTGTAGCGTCTTCATGATGGCATCATCCCCTATCATGTCGTCTATGGCAACACATCCGCTATCAGGGCAACTCGAAATCGGAGGTACTGTGCGAGTCGATTTCGATGGCGATTTCGATTTCGACGGAGAAGGTGGGGTTAGGGCTTGGCTGTAAGCTTCCACGCCTGGTGAAGGCCGGTATCCACAGCCAGATGATAGGGGTATTCGCGTAGCAGTTTGGAGGGGAGATTGGGTGCTGGGCGACGGACGGGGTGGCGCGCTCCGAGTGGAATGCCGGACCGGGGTTCCGCCAGTTCGGATGGGTCTGCCGAAGCATAGACGTATGCAAGATCATCCGGTCCGCCCACACAGCGGAAAGGGATAGGGCTGGTAGCGGGCCGACTGTCGATGATCCACTCCGGAGGCTGACTGAAGAAATGCCGTTCAGCTCTTTCACGTTCTTCAGTTGAAACCATGGACATGTGCAACGGGAGTACGGGGTATGGACGTGGTGCATTGAGGTGCAGCAGCAGTTGGTAGTCCTGTCCGCCGACCATGATCTGCTCCCCGGGACGGTAGTGCGGGGCCATGCGATCGACCAGTACCTCTTCGGGTGTTCTTGCCTGTTCAATCATGCGCAACTGCGCAACATGGACAGCATCCGGCAGCGTAGCCGCCAGTACAGGGCTTAGAAGGATGAGTACGACGCCTACGCCCATCGGTGCTCCACGATGGTTCTCCCGGCAGCCGCTCAGGGAGCACCCGAGCACCATGGGTGGAACCAGTCCGGCCACAGCATAGTGCCACGGCTCGCCCTCGACCACCACGCGGAGGCATTCGGAAAGCAGCAGTGCACCCACGAATAGGGCCAGCCGGTTGCCTCCCCTTCTCCAGGCGCACAGCAATCCGCCCACACTGCCAATGAACAGCCACTGCAGGCGTCCGGCCTGCAGCAGCGCGAACAGATTGCCGACGCTTTCGAGTGAGAACATCGCCTTCCCTACCGTCCGCTTGTACTCGGCGGGCCATTGCAACGTCTGCCGAAACCATTGGCCCGGATCATCCATCAACGCGATCCAACCAATCACGACCGCAGTCACGGCCATAAAGCCGCCAGCCAGCACAGCCAGGCGAAGGACACGTTCACGTCCCCCAGCCCCCACCAGGCAACCGACAATGCCCAACACCAGCGGAGAGAGGACCAACGAGGTCTTGGTGAAGAAGGCCATCGCCGTCATGGCGCCACAGAGCACAACACCACATCGTGTATCCCGACTTGCACCCAACAGCGCGAGCATCGAGAAAGCGATCCCAAAATCCTCCGGTCGAACGCGGCCACCCCACATGAGCGGCGAGAAGGCGGCTATCATCCACAGCGAAGCCAACGCGATGGCCATGCCGAGTTGTCGTCGCATGAGCCAGACCATGACGCTCGCGGTAACCAGGTAAGCCACCGCCTGCGCCAATGCCCCTGCCGCCATAGTCGCACCGAGCAACCGCACCGGCAGTGCCAGCAGGAACATTAGCATGATGCCCTTGGAGTCGTGCGAAAGAGTGAACCGGTTGAGGGTCTCGGTGAAGGTGCGGGCATGCAGGAGATAGATCGATGCGTCGGGTGTGATATGAACCACAAAACTCAACGCCAACACCCAAAGAGCGATACCGACAAGCAAGATAAGCCCCACCACCGCCAGGGCGCGCAATGGCTTGCGATTCGCTGGGGTTGCGCTTGGGGTATCCATGGGTTGAGCTTCGGGTAATTGTTCTTGTGAGTCAATCATCGCCCACGGCCCCAATTGACCAAGTGATCAGTGTCCCCGGTTCATCAAAATCGATATCGCTATCGATATCGCTATCGACTCTCCGCACCCAGTCTCGATTTCGATTTCGATGACGATTTCGATTGGGCGGGTTGCCGATTGGGATTAGGAGTACGATTAGGATTAGGATTGGGGGGATGGCATGGTACGGTTCTGGCCATGGATGCGGAGAGGTACACGGTTTCGAGTGAAGAGAAGGGCGTTAAGCTGCTCGACTTCCTGGCGCAGCGTTTGGGCATCTCGCGTAATGCGGCGAAGGGTCTGCTTAATGCGCGGCATGTGTTTGTGAACCGCAAGCGGATATGGATGGCGCGACATCCGTTGCGGGCGCGGGATACGGTGGAGATCGTGCCGCACGATTCGCGTCCAACGAAGAGCAGCATCGTGACACTTTACGAGGATGACGACTACTTCATCGTCAACAAGCCGGCCGCGACGCTCTCGAACGGGCCGCGCAGCCTGGAGGAACGGCTACAGCACCAGGCCCAGTCCAACTGGCCGTGCTGCGTACACCGCCTCGACAAGGATACGACCGGCTGCCTCCTTCTGGCCCGGCACGATGAGGCGCTGGAAAAGGCCATGCAGATATTCAAGCGCCACGATCTGAACAAGGTCTACCGCGCCCTCGTGATGGGAACAGTCACGCCCGAGGAACAGACAATCAAGACCCCGATCGGCGAGGAAAGCGCCATTTCGCACGTGCGCGTCCTCGACAGCAACCGCGAGGCGAGCCATGTGTCGGTACGAATCGAGACGGGGCGCACACACCAGATCCGCAAGCACTTGACCGGCATCGGTCATCCGGTGATCGGCGACCGGCAGTATGGCTCGCGTTCAAAGCACTCCGAGAAGCTGACGAAGGTGGGACGACAGATGCTTCACGCTTACGGACTGCAGCTCAGGAACCCGGTCAGCGGCCAGACGATCCGAGCCAAGGCCCCCCTACCCCATGACTTCCGGCGAACGATGCGGTTGTATCGACTGACGTAACCTGCATATTTCACGAGTACGTGAAATAGCAGGAATGACGAATGCCCGAAACACCCAAACACCCAAGGAATGACTAAGTCCGAAGCCTGAAGGATCTCAGCTCAGGTGCGACGGCCGCGTAGACAGTCTGAATATCGCCCCAGCATTGCGGCTGCCACCTCTTCGGCATTCGTTCTTCGGGCTTCTTTGGGTACTTGGGTGTTTCGTCATTCGGACTTCCCGGCATTTCACCACTCGTGGCGAAATGTCCGGCTTAGTCGCGGTAGCGGTAGGTGATGCGGCCCTTGGTCAGGTCGTAGGGCGAGATCTGAACTGTGACACGGTCACCTGCCGTGATGCGGATGAAATGCTTGCGCATTTTTCCGGAGATGTGGGCCAACAGTTCGTGTCCGTTCTCAAGCCTCACGGTATACATCGTGGCCGGCAGGACCTTAACCACTACACCTTCAGCTTCTATCGCATCACTTTTGGGCATAAGACAGCTTCTTCCTTCTCGCAGAAACGGGCGTCAACTTAACCGCGGGCTGTGCATAGTTCAAGGGAATTCCCCGTATCCAGTGTTTGAGACGGTTAGATCGCCGCCTTCACCGCCGCGAGGATCGTATTCACGACCTCGTCGATTCCCATTGCGGTTGAGTCGATACGGGTGGCTCCGGGTGCTACCTGGAGGGGATCCATCTTGCGGCTGCTATCGATCTTGTCGCGACGCCGCAGCGATTCGCCCACCTCGTTCTCTTCGGCGGCGCCATCGGCTGCCATCTCGCGGTGTCGGCGGCGGACCCGCTCTTCAGCCGACGCATCGAGGTAGAACTTGTGCGGCGTGTCCGGGAAGACCGCCGTACCAATGTCGCGCCCCTCCATCACCAGCGATCCGAGCACCGCCATCTGCTGCAACCACTTGACCACCTGGACCCGCACAGCAGGAATGGCGGCAACGGGACTGACCGCATTATTGACGGCCGGCGTACGAATCGCCATGCCCGGTTCGACCCCATCGATTCCGAAGCCCACGGCGCCATCGCGGGAGAAGAAACCAACATCGATATCGTCGAGCATCCGGGCGACGGCATCGCCGTCGTGCACATCGACTCCCCGCTCCAATGCCGCCCAGGCAATACCGCGGTAGATAGCCCCCGAGTCCACATACAGCGCGCCGTCCAGTTTCGCGGCAACCCGTTTGGCCACCGTGGACTTGCCGGAAGCGGCAGGACCGTCCACTGCAATCACATAGCTCGTGTCGCCCGCGTTCTCACTGCTGACACGCTTCAGGTCGTCCCAGAAGGACGGATAGGATGTCGCAATACAATCCGTATTCACAACTTCAACAGCGCCCTTGCCCACAAGACCGAGAATGGCGCTACACATGGCGATACGGTGATCTCCATGACTGTCAATCGTCGCACGGCCCGTGACTTCGCCGCCGGTAACCGCCATACCGTCCGGTGCTTCGTCCACCTGCACACCTACCGCGCGGAGCATGGCAACGGTTGTGGCGATGCGGTCACTCTCCTTGACGCGCAGTTCCTCGGCCCCGCGAATGATCGTCTGCCCTTTGGCCATAGCACCCGCCACGGCAACGAGCGGAAGCTCGTCGATCAGGTTGGGTATCTCGTTGCCCTCGATGGTCGTCCCGTGCAGCGGGGCACCGTCTACCGTGATGTCCCCGATCGGTTCGCCGATGTCGTCCCCAGAAGTCACCGTGATGCTCAGACCCGCCCCCATACGTTTGAGCACGTCCAACAAGGCAGTGCGGCGCGGGTTAAGCCCAACGCTCCGAATCGTAACACGCGATCCCGGCCGACAGGCAGCGGCCACGATCCAGAAGGCCGCTGACGAGAAATCCCCGGGTACCTCAACGTCCCCCGCCGTAAGCTGCGGGCCCTGCGCTCCGAAACCATCAACCGATACACTCAATCCGTCCACGGTCACCGGGACACCCATGCTACGAAGGAGTCGCTCAGTATGGTCCCGGGTCGGTCGCGGCTCGATGACGGTGGTGGTACCATCCGCATAGAGGCCGGCGAGCAGAACGCACGACTTGACCTGCGCGGAGGCGACGGACAGTGGGTACGAAATGGCATGCAGTGGAGCACCTCCCACGTGCATCGGGGCAGTGCCCGCGTCGCCAGTTAACTCAACACGTGCGCCCATGGCTTCGAGCGGATCCTTGATTCGCGCCATGGGGCGAGAACAAAGCGACGCGTCGCCAGTCAGCTCGCTCCTGAACGTTTGCCCCGCCAGCAAGCCTGTGAGTAGCCGCATGCCGGTACCCGAGTTCCCAAGGTCCAGCGCTCCCTCTGCGGGGCGAAACGTACCGCCCGTGCCGGTGATGGTAACGTTCGTGCCGTCACGTTCGACCTCGGCACCCAGCTTTTCGACGGCCGCCAGTGTATCAAGACAGTCCTCGCCGGCAAGGAAGCCGGTCAGTGACGAGGTGCCGTTGGCCAGCGCGGCCAGCATGGCCGCACGGTGCGATATGCTCTTGTCTCCAGGCATCTGCAGTTCGCCCGCAATGCGTGAGCACGGTGCGACAGTTATGGAGCCAGTGACAGTCATGACATTATTACTCGCTATTGAAAACCTGCGCCCGGCGCGCGCGGCATTCGTTGAGGAAGCGGCGGACGCCCTCGTAATCTTCGTCATCGATCAGCTCTCGCAAGAGGTCTACGGACGCGCTGAAGGCGTCGAGCTCGGTCTGGATCGCGCTACGGTTGGTGCGCACGATGTCGTGCCAGATCTCGGCCGATCCGGACGCAATCCGCGTGGTGTCGCGGAAGCCGGAGCCGCACAGCGGCGCAATGTCCTCAGGCTCCCGACAGACGGCTCCTGCCAAGGCGACCGCCACCAGGTGCGGCAGATGACTTGTACGCGCTATGAGAGCGTCATGGGCTTGTGGCGTCATCACCTGCACGTTGCTGCCGAGGATCTCCCAGAACGTGACAGTACGCGAGACGGCGTCCGCGCTGCTGTCGGACAACGGTGTTACGACGACAGTCGCATCCTGGTAGAGATCTTCGCGAGCAGCCTCGATTCCTGTTGCTTCCGACCCGGCAATGGGGTGCGACCCAACAAACTCAGCTCGGGAGCCCTCAAGAACTGGGGAGATCGCCTTGATGACGTCATCCTTGGTGCTGCCAACGTCGGTCAGGACAGCCCCGGGCCCCAGACCGGGCAGACAGGCCTGCGCCATTTCGGCCAATTTGAGAACGGGAACGCAGAGCACCACGAGATCCGAGCCTTGGGCGGCCTGTTCCGGTGTATCGACCACCACATCGGCCGCCGCGAGCGAGAGGGCGGTTTCACGCGTGTCCACGCGACGCGCGTACGCCACGACCTTCAGGTCCGGCACCCGGCGCTTCAACGCCAGCCCCAGAGACCCACCCATCAGGCCCAATCCTATGATGCCGACCTGTTTCATTGTCTAAACTTCCCCGGCGTGCCCACGCACAAGACCGGTCGTACTCGTCGTCCGCGGCTCGCTCGGAGAGCGAGCCCTACCTTCTCATCCACGGCTATTGCGCATCACGGTCTCGAGCGCGGCGAGACACTTCTCGTTCTCTTCATGCGTGCCGATCGTGATGCGGATGTGGTTCGGCAAGCCGTACCCATCCATCGGCCGCGTGATGACGCCTTCTTTCTGCAGCGCCACAAACTTCTCACGTCCAGCACCCACCTCGACAAGCACAAAATTGACGACGGTTGGCACCCAGGACAAGCCCAGCGCCTTGAATCCGGTCTCAAACTGGGCAATACCGTCCTTTACCATCGTGCGTGTGGCGACGATGTGCGCGTCGTCCGCGAGGGCGGCACGGGCGGCAAGCTGGCCCATCGCCGTCACATTGAAAGGCTGGCGAACCCGGTTCAGCAGGGCTATGCAGGGCTCGGGCGCCACGGCGTAGCCCACACGAAGCCCGGCCAAACCGTAAGCCTTCGAAAAGGTGCGAAGCACCACCACGTTACGGCCCGCGCGGACGTACTGGAGCAAATCGGGCTGATCCGCCTCGTCCAGCAGCTCGATGTAAGCCTCGTCGAAACAGACCACGACGTCGTCCGGCACCGCCGCCATGAATCGGTCAATGTCGTCTTGCGACACCATCGTCCCGGTGGGGTTGTTCGGATTGGCGATGAAGACGATCCTGGTCTCAGGTGTGATGGCCCTCAACATGGCATCGAGGTCGTGCGTGAAGTCGGTCATCGGTACGGCAACGGTCTCGGCGCACGAGGCGTTGGCGACCAGGCGATAGACCACGAAAGCCTGTTCCGACATGACGATGTTGGCACCGTCACGGAGAAACACGTGGCCCAACAGCTCGATCAGCTCGTTGCTGCCTGTCCCCGGGAGCACCTGGGCAGGGCCGACATCGAGGCGAGCGGCGATATCCTGTCGCAGGTAGTACGTGCCGCCATCGGGATAGAGATGCATGGCCGCCGCGGCATCCCGCACGGCGTTGAGGGCCAGCGGTGAAGGACCCAGGGCGTTCTCGTTGGAGGCCAGCTTGATAATCTCGGCGGCATCCCCGAAGCCCAGTTCCCGTGCTACCTCCTCGATGGGGCGGCCGGGTTCGTAGACCGCAAGATCTGCGATCCACGGGTTGGCTAGCTCTTGAAAAGACTTCACGCGTTGTCCGCCTGCTTCTCGTCCTCTTCACCCTCCTCGGGAAGGAGTTCCCCGGCTTCAGCCGTCTCGTCCGATGCATCGGGCTCGTCGTCTTCCGCCACTTCCTCCTCATCCTCGTCAGCATGCGCCGCCTCCTTCTGGGCGGTTTCAACCGATACAGCCGCATCGCGACGCTTCAGCATCGGGTTCACCTCTTCCAGCTGGTTGAGGTCACGGAGACCGAAGTGCTCGAGGAAGTAGTGCGTGGTGGCGTACATGAAAGGACGTCCCGGCAGTTCGGAACGCCCGGAGATCCGGATGAGCTGCATCTCGAGCAGTTTGCGCACAACATGGTCGACACTGACGCCACGGATGGCCTCGATCTGTGCGCGCGTAATGGGCTGGCGGTAGGCAATCACGGCCAGGGTTTCGAGGCCGGGCTGTGACAGGCGGCTGGGCTTGCCCTTGTCGAGCAGGTGGCGCAACCAGATCCCGCACTGCGGATCGCTCTGGAAGCGGAACCCGCCGGCTACTTCGGCTATGTGCATACCGCCCTTGAGTTGGTCCAGCTCGATGATCAGCTTCTCGAGCGCCTGTGCGATTTCGCTCTCCTTGATCGTCGCAAAGGCTTTGGCCGGGCCCTTCGACTCCTCACCGACGGCGCGCAACGTCTTGCGCATCTCCTTGATGGATAGCGACCGGTTGGCGCCAAAGATCATGGCGCCTATGACCTGTTGCAGGTCCAGGATATCGGCATCGTTCGTTTCTACGGTGTTCTCACTCATTGTCATATTCCTGCTCAGACACCGCCGCATATGCGGGCTCCTCTTCGGCCTCCTCCGCGGCTTCAATCGTGATATCGCCAAAGCGTTCCTTCTGCACCACGTCAACCTGCCGAATCTTGATCAACTCGAGCAGTGCCAGGAATGTGCAGACGATTTCCTGGCGCGAGCCCATATCGGTGAAGAGATCGAAGAACATGACGATCCGGCCTGCCCGCACACGGTAAAGAATCTGCTCGATCTTCTCGGCAACCGTGAACTTCTCCGCGAAGATCTCACCCAGGTCTTCGGTGGTGGCGCGTTTCAGCACTTCGTTGAACGCGCTGATGAGGTCGAAGATGTTGACGTCCTGCATCGCCACGCCAGGCGCTTCCGGCTCGATCACCACGCCACTCCCGCTGTGCATGAAGGCGTTTTCCTGGGACACTTCCCAATCCTGAAGGAGCGTGGCGGCGTCTTTGAACTTCTTGTACTCCACAAGCTGGCGGACGAGCTCCCAGCGCGGGTCCTCCTCTTCCTCCTCCTCGGGAAGGTCGTCGCGCTCTTCCACCGGCAGGAGCATGCGGCTCTTGATCATCATCAGCGTGGCGGCCATGACGATGAACTCCCCCGCGATATTCAGGTCGAGCATACGCATCAGGTTGAGATATTCCATATACTGGGTGGTGATCAGCTCGATCGGGATGTCGTAGATATCCACCTCATCCTTGCGGATCAGGTAGAGCAGGAGATCGAGCGGCCCCTCGAATACCTCGAGTTCGACCTTGTAGTCTTCTGGAACAACGAGCGTCATGATGCAGTGCAGTATTCAGTCTGTTCAGCGAATATCCAATATCCAACACTCAAATCCAATATCCAAGGAGGGAGAGAGACGAGAGAATGGGATAGTCTCTGGCGTATCATTCGCATGGCTCTCTCACTTGGACGTTGGATTTGAGTGTTGGATATTGGGTGTTGAATTTCAATGAGTTACGTATGTATTGTAGAAACAAGTATTCAGCGAGTAGCTAGGCAAGGCCCACGGCTTGCCGGGCTTGGTCCAGGGTCTTCCGAGCTTCTTCACGAGCCCGTGTGGCCCCGTTCTGCAGCACGGACTCTACGAAATCGGGGTCGGCGGCCAGTTCCTCGCGCTTGGTGCGGAAAGGCTCGAAAGCCTCCCACATCTTCTCGAAGAGCGCCTTCTTGGCATCGCCATAGCCGAAGTTTCCGCCGCGATAGCGGTTCGCCATCTCCTGTTGTTCGTTTTCGTCGGCAAAAAGCTTGTAGAGCGCGAAGACGTTACAGGTTTCCGGATCCTTCGGCTCCTCCAACGGCGTGCTATCGGTGACTATCCGCATGATGCGGGATTTTGTCTCCTTCTTGCTCCCGAACAGCTCAACGTGGTTGTTGTAGGATTTCGACATCTTCTGACCATCGATACCGGGCACCACGGCCACGTCGTCGCGGATGGACGGTTGAGGAACCTTGAAGACCGGGGCGTACTGGTTGTTGAACTTGATGGCCAGGTCGCGCGTGACCTCAACATGCTGCTTCTGGTCACGCCCAACCGGTACGATATCGGACTGCACGGCCAATATGTCGGCGGCCATCAGAACCGGATAGGCAAACAGGCCGTGCGACGGGGCAATGCCCTTGGCAATCTTGTCCTTGTAGCTGTGGCAGCGTTCGAGAAGACCCATCGGAGTAACGATAGAGAGGAGCCAGGCCAGCTCGGTGACCTCGGGTACATCGCTCTGGCGAAAGAACACCGTACGCTCCGGATCGAGGCCACAGGCCAGGAAGTCCAGCGCCACATCCCAGGTCGCGTCACGGAGCGCATCACCGTCGGCCACAGTCGTCAGGGCGTGGTAGTTGGCAATGAACAGAAAGGCATCGCCACGCTCCTGCAGCTCAATGGCAGGACGCATCATCCCAAAGTAGTTGCCAATGTGCAGCTTGCCCGAAGGCTGTATGCCGGAAAGAATCCTCATAGTCCGTCCCATCTCCTCTGAAAACAGCTCCGAGGAGGATAGCGCATGCCTGATAACGGATCAAGCACGGCTAGGCACTGACGCGGCTCCTTACCCTTGCATCTGCCCCGAAACCCGGCTACATTGCCCAAGTGTCACGAAACATCATGGAGAGAAACTAGCTATGAGCATTGAATTGAAGTCCGACTGTAAGTACTCGCTGTTGGTTGCCACGAGCATGGGCGTGCGTTTGACGCCCGAGAATGGGCAGCCGTTTCATTGCAGTGAAACATTCAAAATCCAGGTAACGAGCGCGGAAAGCAACGTGGCGAGCGTATCCTCCTTCCTCGGATTACCGGTAAAGGTGCTGACCGCTTTCGTCAAGGACAGCCCGATTGCGCGCCTGATCAAAGACGACCTTGCCCGCCGCCACATGGATGCCGAAGGGCCGGAGGTCGAACAGGGCGATCCGTGGGGCTACCGCCACCAGTTCAACCTGGCCGACAGCGGCACCGGCTCCCGCGGCCCACGCGTACAGAACGACCGCGCCGGCGAGGTAGGGCGTACGCTCAACGTAAAGGACTTCGACCTCGAGCGTATCTTTGGCGAGGAAGGGGTGCAGGTGGTGCATCTCTCCGGCCTCATCGCGGCGCTCTCACCGGACACGGGCCAGTTCTGTCTCGATATCGCACGCGCGGCTAAGAAACACGGCACGCGCATTTCGTTCGATCTGAACCACCGTGCCTCGTTCTGGAAAGGGCGCGAAGAGGAATTGCACGGTATCTTCGCCGAAATTGCGGGTGTCTCGGACATCCTCATCGGCAACGAGGAGGACTTCCAGCTCTGCCTGGGCATCGAGGGACCGGAAGCCGGAGGCAAGGACATTGCTGCCAAGATCGAGGGCTTCAAGGGTATGATCGACCGCGTGAAGGAGAGCTATCCCAACGCATCGGTCTTTGCCACAACGCTACGGCAGGTGGTCAACGCAAACTGTCACCTGTGGGGCGGAATCGTCTCCGAGGACGGCAACTGGCATGTTGTGGAGCCGCGCGAGATCGGCGTACTCGATCGCATCGGCGGCGGCGATGGATTCGTGGGCGGTCTGCTCTACGCGATTCTCAAGGGCTGGGTGCCGGAGAAGTGGATCCAGTTCGGCTGGGCCACTGGCGCGCTGACGACCACACTCCTGACCGACTATGCCCAGCCTGCGGATGAAGAGCAGGTGTGGAGTGTGTGGGAAGGGAATGCGAGGGTTCGTAGGTGATTCCTGGTTGAGCGGGGATGGGCTGAGCAAGTGGGTTCATCCTGAGCCTGCGGGCTCTCTTTCAATATCCAATATCCAACAGGGAATATCCAACCGAACAAGGCGGGAGCGAGGATGGCGAATGAGAAGCGCCTGCACATACCATTCTCTGGTCTCGCACACTTGGAAATTGGATATTCCTTGTTGTTCTGTTGGATATTGAGATGAGGTCCTGAATCACCCTGAGCCAGAGCCACTAAATGAATTTGCAGAACATTCAGCACGTTACCTCAGATGGATAGACTTCTGGTAGGCAGGTAGCGGCGTGAAGTGGGCAGCGAAGCCACGGGTAACATGGATTTCGATGGGGCGGCGATCGGGGATGAGTAGGGCTTCGGAATTGGGGACGCGGTCGAGGATGGTACCGGCTTCATCCATACCCACGACGAACAGGGCAGTCGAGAGGGCGTCGGCTTCGACGCCGCGACGACTCAAGATGGTCACCCCGGCCATGCCTTGAACGGGCCTTCCGGTGCGTGGATCCATGATGTGGGCGTACCGTTCTCCGTCGATCTCGACGAATTTCTCGTAGTTGCCGGAAGTCGCAACGGCCCATCCGCTGGGTAGCTCAACGGTGCCCACAAGCTTTGAGCGATCGAATGGATTACGCACACCCACGCGCCACGCCCGATCCGGTGCCGCCAACCCCCTACCCCGCATATTGCCGCCAAGGTTGATCAAGATGTCCTGGTGCCCTGCGGTAACCAACGCATCGTACGCGGCGTCCACGGCATAGCCTTTTGCGATACCGCCCAAGTCGATGCGCATACCAGGCTTCGGAAGCCGCGCGGTACCTCTTCCCATCTCGATCAACCGATAGTCAACCAGAGGCAGCAACTGCGCACGATCACTGTCTGTTGGCAACGATGCAGGAGGCTGGCCATCACGGAACCCCCACAGCTGCATCAGTGGCGTGGTCGAAATGTCGAATGCCCCACCGGTCAAATCGCCATAGCGATGGGACAGCTCCAGCATGTTCATTGTCGTTCCCGAGATCACTGCGGGTTCGCCCCCTGCCTGCCTGTTGATCTTAGAGACCTCGCTGGTCTCGATGTAGGTGCTGAAGAGCCGGTCACAGTCGGCGAAGACCGTACTCGTCTGCGAGAAACAGCCCGGCAGCGTATCCTGCGCCGTCGCGGGTACGCTGACGGAGGCAAACGTTCCCATGACCTCCCAGTACTTGGAGACCGGCTTCGCCTCACGGCGACAGCCAACAGAGAGGATGAGCAGCAGAACACAGAGGACCCGCGGGTAGGGCGAGCCGTCCCGGCGAGCCGTGAGAAGACCAAGCGCATGCACTGAGGCAGAGCAGACGCTGTCCACGACTGCCACTGCCCATCCGAGATTGGGGTCGGTCCTAAAGTTACACATTAAGGATTTGCTCATGGTTGTGACAGCGCGGTTAAGCGTGTTTCTATCTCGTTCACACGTCT
>CAYFPQ010000031.1:0-27994 GCA_964345005.1 uncultured Victivallales bacterium
GGCCCGTCCCATTTACGAGAAACGCCAGTCCCATTCAAAATGAGACGCGACATCAACTCCGGCCCGCGCAGAGAGAAAGATAATGGGAACCGACAGGGTCTGAATATCCTGCTTGAGTGCCCTGCACACCTCGTAGCCATTCATTCCCGGCATCTGAATGTCCAGCAGGATGAGGTCCGGCGACGGGTCGGTCCGCGCAATGCGCAGGGCTGCTGTTCCATTCGTCGCCACCTTCAACTGATACGTATCTCCAAGGATGGCATGCATGATATCAAGGTTCGACGGTGTATCGTCGACCACCAGAAGACACTGTTGACCATCGTCTCTCACACGTTGCCTTTGCCTACATTGATCCTTACTGCGCTCAGCGCCTCCAGGGCATCGGGATAGTCGTACACCCCAATGGCCCGCTCAACAGCCTCCACGTGTGGCTGGAGCGGCGTCCCGGCGACGGCGGTACTGAGACGTCCCACACATTCGGTTGCACGTGCATCGTCATCGCTCAGCAGTTTGTGTAACTCCCGGACGATTTCCCTAACCGCCTCCCTGTCCAGAGCGCGGCCGGATGGTGCAAGAATGTGTGCGGATTCCGGCGCAAGGGCAGTTTCAATATCTGTGATTTGCTGTGCCAGTACCTCATGGAGCCTGGCCAACAGGTCCTCAACAGACTCGTCGGCGCTACCTGCCAATGCCGCGTCAACCTGCGTAGCGGCTTCCGCCAGCATGTGCGCGCCCAAGCTCCCCGCCTGACCTCTGAGCGTATGCACAATGCGTTGTGCTTCAGCCCTGCGCCCCTCGCGCCAAGCGCTAGCCATCCGCTCCACGGTACCTCTTGTGTCCCTCGCAAACTTACGCAGTAAGTCCACGTAGAATGCAGGCTTTCCCCCCGTACGCCGCAGTCCATCACCGGTGTCTATGCCCGAAATGTCAGGAATCCCCGTTTCCGTGATGCGCGGGGACTCTCGTTTCTTTTCGGGCGCGTTGAGCGAACCACCTGTTCCCTTGGCTTGCACCCACTTCGCGAGCACCGCGTAGAGCTGCTGCGGCTCGACAGGCTTCGAGAGCAGGTCATTCATTCCTGCTTCACGTACGTTCTTGGACACGTCAGATTGAACATTGGCCGTCATGGCCAAGATCGGAACGTCGCTGTGCGCCGGCAGTGCCCGGATACGTCGCGCCGTTTCGTAGCCATCCATGCCCGGCATCTGGATGTCCATGAGTATGGCGTCGAACCGTTGGGCTCGTACGGCGGGAAGTGCCGCCTCACCGCAACTGACGGTCTCGACAATCACGCTCTCGCTCTCGAGCAGCTCTGTTGCCACCTGGCGATTGATCTCATTGTCCTCCACGAGCAGGACCGTTGCCCCTCCAAGCTCGGCGGCCGCACTTTGGGCCACATTCCCTTCCGCCGTTTCCCCGGTTGTCCCCAGTACAGAGTTTAGCTTTCGCTGCAGTTCGGAGCGCGTGAACGGCTTGAACAGAATGCCCTCCGTGTCTCGGCCCGGTGCAAGGCCCGCTATCTTCGTCTCTTCATGTCCGGTCATGAAGACGATCGGCGGAGCGTTCTCTTCGCCCACTATCTCCATCAACTTCTCTGCCATGGTGAACCCGCTGATTCCGCCCAATACCACATCGCTCAGGATGAGTGCGTAAGGAGAGCCCGCGGTTAGTTTCTGAAGTGCGGCTTCGCCCGAGTCCACGCTATCAACCTGCATCCCCAGCCCATTCAGCATGAGCGATACAGCGTCGCACTGCCTCTGGCTGTCTTCCACGAGCAGCACGCGCGTGCCCGGCGGGCTAAGCGTGAGTGCAACACCCTTCGTCTCCGCCTTGGGCAGGCGCACGGGAATGTCGAACGTAAAGGTGCTGCCGTGTTTCTCCTTGCTGTCGACTGTCATTCTGCCGCCCATCAGTTCAACGAGATGACGGCTGATCGTCAGGCCCAGGCCCGTCCCGCCGTGGGTACGGGTCGTTGACGCATCGCCTTGCGCGAACGGTCTGAAAACCTTCGCCTGCTGCTCGTCCGACATTCCTATCCCTGTGTCCTGAACGGCAAATGTCATCGTTGCGCGCTCCGTATCGCATTCCTTGGCAGCACATGAGATCACTACCGACCCCTTCTCAGTGAACTTGATTGCGTTATAGGTCAGGTTAAGGAGAACCTGGCGGATGCGCACTGAATCACCGATCACGGTCATCGGCATGTCCGAGCCAAAATTAAAGAAGAACTCTAATCCTTTCGCCTGTGCCGCGAGAGCGGTCACGCTTGCCACACTCTCAAGGATGTCGTCGACACGGAACGAATGCTCTTCCAGGACAAGTCGTCGCGACTCAATCTTCGAGAAATCGAGAACGTCGTTAATCACTGCCATAAGCGTATCGGAAGCAGAGTGCAGTTTCGCCAGGTAATCCCGCTGTCGCTTCGTAAGAGATGTACGACCTAGTAAGTATCCCATCCCTGTGATGGCATTCAGAGGTGTCCTGATCTCGTGACTGACATTTGCGACGAACTCACTCTTGGCGAGACTGGCCGCCTCGGCGGCCTCCTTGGCGTTCTGTATTTCCCTGGCCACACGCCGCTCCTCGGTAACATCCTCGACAGTGGACCAGATGTACTCCTCATCCCTGCGGGACAATATCAGCCCTGACAAGCGAACCGGTACGCGGTGCCCATCCTTGTGAATGTGCTCTTTTTCGTAGGGACCATAGCGTCCGGTCGCCTTGAGGCTTGCCAGGTGCTGCTGCTCTTGCTCAACGTAGTCCTCGGGGGTGATATCCCAATAACTCAGTTTGAGCGTTTCTTCAATGCTCCGCCCTATGATCTGCGCATAGACGCGGTTTACATCGACAAACTCTCCGCTCGTGCGGCAGAGCGCGAGACCGATGGGGAAGTTCTCGAACAGCATCCGATTGTAGGCTTCGCTTTCCTTCAACTCTTTGAGCGTTTCCTCGACACGTTGACGCTGTTTGTCTGAATCCTGCATCATTCTCAAGGCCTCAAGGCGGGACTTATCGAGGGCCGCGTTGGCCTCTGCGAGGGCCGCCGCGCGCTGCTGTTGTTCGGTCTCGGCCTGCTTCCGCTCGGTGATGTTTCGAATCACGGCCTGTACAGCCTTACGGCCTTCCCAGGTAACGGGACTCAACAATACCTCGGTTGCGAACTCCTCGCCGTCGGCTCTCTTGTGGACCCATTCAAACCGCGCGCTTTTCCCCGACAGCGCTCGCGCCATGATCTCTCTGCTCGTTTCTATGGACGAACGACCATCGGGTTGCGTCGGCGGAGACACGTCTCCGGGATTCATTCCGAGAAGTTGCTCCCGCGATGAATACCCGTACATCTCCAAGGCTCGCCCATTGCAGGCGAGAAAACCACTCTCATCACCAAGCAGGACCGCGTCGCGTGTCCCCTCGAACAGTCCGCGGAAGTTTGCCTCCCGCTCTGCAAGTTCATGCTGTGAATCGATCAAGCGTCTGTTTCGCTCTCCGGCCACACGTTCCCACTCATCACGCGCCTTGCGCAGAACGCGGCTGTAACGATCTCCGCTCACGATCAGGAACCCCACCAGCGCCGAGGTAAGGAGGACCACCAACCCCAATACACTCAGGGCTACCGCCCGGTTTCCTCGGTAGCCCGCGAGTCCTTCCCGCTCGTCGATCTCCGTGACCATGCCGATGCCGAGTTCGTCGTCCCAGACCCAGGCCCCCAGGACACGCACGCCGCGGTAGTCACGGTAACCGTCCACGTTCAAACCGGCCCGGCCCGCAACAGCTTCACGGACCGCAAGCGTCAGTGGCTGCTTGCCCCGTGGCACGCAGGGATGATGTCCGTCTGTCAGGTTGCCACCCGGGTCGCTCAGCCGTAGTCCAAGACCGCTCTCCGAGGGATCACCAAGGATTCCTGCCGCAATGAGGTCCGTAGTGAAACGGCTCTCGGAGAGCAGCTTACCCGACGCATCGAACATGTATGTCTCACCTGTCTTCCCGGCCCGCCCGCCCCGGGCCACACCGGAAAAATACTCATTCGGATCGTACCGCAATGTCATGACCGCTATGATATGACCATTTGAATCTCTAACCGGGGTTCCCACGAACATGGTGGGACGTTCCGCCTGTTCCTGCTCACCCTCTCGCGACAACGGCACGTCTGACCGGATTGGCGGGATAAACACGGTCTCACCCAAGAACGCTCTCCGCAACAGATCTGGACGGTGTTCTGCAATCAGGTTACGCAACCCAAGATTGCTATCCCGCATCGAGCCGACACTGGTGAAGTCGGGGGTGATGATGAAAAATCCCTCGTTGAAATGCCGCTCGCCGATACGTTGAAGATGTCGCCGCAATGCAGCCAGCGCCTGATTCTCAGCGGGTGGATCGGCCGATGCCGATGAGCATACCATTTGGCCGACGAGTTCAACCACGTGGGGCTCTGACGCGATCATTTCGATCTGGCTCTTCGTTCCGGTGAACCAACTGCACAGGCCACCTTTAGTCGTCTGCACAACTACATGAAGCATCTCGCCTACACTGTCCCTTGTCTGCCTTTCGAGGCGATGCAACCCCACGAACGCCACCACCGTGACAATGGTCAGAAAAAGCGTCTCCATGATAAGCCATCGTATTCTGTGGATCCTCCCCTTGAGTCCATCCGGCACGCGGTCGCCGCCCAAGCGAATCAGCAGCCACATCGCCAGAGAAAGTGCAGCCATGGCCACCAGGATACCTTCACCTAGGCCGATATAGCGGAATTGGAATAGCGGAATCGTGCCAACCGGTACCCCGGTTCTCGTCTCGGACTGCCCGTCCGGTAATGCCAATTCCGATCCCTCAACCGCCGTTACCACTATGGCGGCGGAGCCGGTTCCTGATATTTCCGTCGAAAGGGCCGAAGCAGTAATGGGTGCTACAGCAAGCAGGGCGCAGGCTGCGAACCCCAAGCAGCTGATGCCCGTCCCCCTGAAACGCGCACCTTGGTGAAGCGCGGCATTCCACCAAGATGGACATCGATCACTCAGTATCATATTGCTTTCGCCCCAGTTGGCGGACACGGCCCGACTTTTCGCCGTGATGCTAGTGTCTTGCGCCATGTATAGCAATACATTACGTCTGCATTGTCTGCATACGCTTTGCAGGCCGTTATCGTCATCTCTTTCGGCATGATTCCCGCACGTAAAACAGGGCGAACGCGCCGATCAAAAAAAAGCCTCGCTACGCTAGTGCAGCGAGGCTTTTCAGATGTCTATGAATTCCGTCTACTTCTTGAGGACGGCCTGTGCGGCAGCGAGGCGGGCGATCGGGACGCGGTAGGGACTGCAGGAGACATACTTGAGGCCCACCTTGTGGCAGAACTCTACCGACTTCGGCTCACCACCATGCTCGCCACAGATGCCGAGCTTGATGCCGCGCCGGCCCTGCTTGCCGAGTTTGACCGCGGTCTCGACCAACCGGCCGATTCCCTTCTGGTCGAGGACCTGGAATGGATCGTAGTCGTACACGCCCTTCTCGACATACTCGCCGAGGAACTTGCCGGCATCGTCACGCGAAAAGCCGCAACCCATCTGGGTGAGGTCGTTGGTGCCAAACGAGAAGAACTCAGCCTCTTTCGCGATCTCGTCCGCCGTCATAGCAGCACGTGGGACTTCGATCATTGTGCCGATCATGACTTTGAACTTCTTGTCCTTGGCCTTCTGCACTTCCTTGATGACGCGCTTGATGATGGCCTTCTGGTGGGCCAGCTCCTTCACGTTGCCGACGAGCGGCACCATGATCTCGGGTTGTGCGCCCTCTACCTTGCAGGCGGCTTCGACGATGGCGCGGGCCTGCATCTCGGTCACCTCCGGGTAGGTCATGCCAAGGCGACAGCCACGGTGACCCAGCATCGGGTTGAACTCGTGCAACGCTTCAACGATCTTCTTGATCTCGCCAACCTTGACGCCCATGGTCTCGGCCATTTCCTTCTGTCCGGCCGTGTCGTGCGGAAGGAACTCGTGGAGAGGCGGATCCAGCAGGCGAATCGTGCAGGGACGACCTTCGAGCGCCTTGAAGATGCCCACGAAGTCCTTGCGCTGCAGCGGGAGCAACTCTCTGAGCGCCTGGCGGTACTGCTTCACAGCCGAAACAGCGTCCGGATCCTTCCGGCAGGCCTTCTGCAGGGCCGCGAGGTCTTCCACCTCGCACCGGGCTTTGAGCTTCTTGACCGTCTCGGCCACGAGAATGAGGCGGCGGAAGCTGACGATGCGGTCGCCTTCGAAGAACATATGCTCGGTACGGCAGAGGCCGATACCCTCGGCACCGAACTTGACCGCAACCGCAGTGTCGTGCGGCGTATCGGCGTTGGTGCGGACCTTCAGCTTACGGTACTTGTCGGCCAAGGTCATGATGTCACCGAACGGACCCGTGAGTTTCGGGTCGACCGTGTCAACCTTGTCCAGATAGACGGCTCCGGTCGAACCGTTCAGGGATATCCAGTCGCCTTCCTTGACGACCTTACCGTTGGCCTTGAAGCAGGCCTTCTTGTAGTCCATCGTGATGTCGCCGGCACCCGCCACGCAGCAGGTACCCATGCCGCGCGCTACGACGGCGGCGTGGGATGTCATACCTCCACGAGCAGTCAGAATGCCCTTGGCCACAGCCATGCCACCGATATCCTCAGGGCTGGTCTCGGTGCGGCAGAGAATCACAGTGCGGCCCATCTCGGCCCACAGCTCGGCCTGCTCGGCGCTGAACACCACCTGGCCGGTCGCAGCGCCCGGGGAGGCGGGTA
Source organism: uncultured Victivallales bacterium (assembly GCA_964345005.1). Taxonomy (GTDB): domain Bacteria; phylum Verrucomicrobiota; class Kiritimatiellia; order UBA8416; family JABMPJ01; genus JABMPJ01. The sequence continues at coordinate 6,761 of CAYFPQ010000031.1, forward strand.
GACCGACAGTGATCTTCTTGGCTTTCTTCTCCGATGCTTCAATGAATACGGGGTGGAGAAGCTGGTCGAGCGACTGTGGATCGACACGTAGCACGGCCTCTTTCTCAGTGATAAGCTTCTCTTTGACCATGTCGCTGGCAATACGAACGGCAGCCTGCGCGGTGCGCTTGCCATTACGCGTCTGGAGCATGTAGAGCGTGCCGTCTTCGATGGTGAACTCGAGGTCCTGCATGTCGCGATAGTGCTTCTCGAGCTTCACGCGAATCGTGTCGAGCTGCTTGAACAGCTTCGGCATGGTTTCCTGCAGCGAGGGGAAGTTCTTCTTGCGATCCTCTTCGGATACGCCCTGCGACTTCGCCCACTCGCGGGAGCCCTTACGGGTGATTTCCTGCGGGGTGCGGATGCCGGCCACCACGTCTTCGCCCTGGGCGTTGATAAGGTATTCACCGTAGAAGTACTCGTTCTCGCCAGTCGACGGGTCGCGCGTGAAGGCCACGCCCGTGGCCGAGTTGGCGCCGGAGTTACCAAACACCATGGACTGTACGTTGACAGCCGTACCCAGAAGGTTACGGATATCGTTGAGCTGACGGTACTTGATGGCGCGCGGATTGTTCCAGGAACCAAAGACAGCGTCGACGCCGGCATAGAGCTGTTCCATCGGATCTTCCGGGAAATCTTTGCCTGTGTCGCGTTTGACGACCTTCTTGTAGCGCTCGATCACAACTTTCAGGTCGTCCACCGTCAGATCGGTGTCCAACGTGACGCGCTTGGCCTTCTTGACTGCATCAAGTTCGTGCTCGAAATCGTGGTGCGGCACCCCCATGGCCACATCGCCGAACATTTGGATGAAGCGGCGGTAGGAATCCATCACGAAACGCTCGTTGCCGGTCAGGTCAATCATCGCCTGGACGGTCTCGGCGTTCAGACCGAGATTCAGGACCGTATCCATCATGCCGGGCATCGAAACGGCCGCACCGGAGCGGATCGAGAGCAGGAGAGGGTTGGGGCCACGGCCAAATGTCTTGCCGGTGGCTTTTTCGAGCTTTTTCAGGGCCGCATCCACCTGCGGAGCCACCGCCGCAAAGAGCTTCTTCTTGCCCATCTTGTAGTACTGATCGCACGCTTCGGTGGTCAGAGTGAATCCCGGGGGTACCGGAAGGCCCAATGTGGCCATTTCCGCCAGGTTGGCGCCCTTGCCACCGAGCAGTTCTTTCATGGAGGTCTTGCCTTCGGAGGCCCCGCCTCCAAACGAGTAGACGTACTTAACGGTCTTTGCCTTGGCCATATCCCTCTCCTTAATATAAATGCGTAATCGCCAAAAAGGACCGGAACTGTAGCAGACCCCCCTAGTGTGTCAATCTGTTTCACCTTGAAGAGCGGGTGAAAACACCGATTCCGGGATCTTTCTGGCGGCTGGACAGTCGCTCCGAAATATGGGAGAGTCCCACGCTTGTTACTTGCCCACAGACGGCAACAGTACCTGCAAATACAACGAAGAGGTAGAAGAAGATGGCTGCCAAACTGACAACCGATGACCTCAGGCTCGCGGCAAACACGATTCGCGGACTGGCAATGGACGGCGTTCAGGCCGCGAAATCCGGACACCCGGGAATGCCAATGGGCATGGCCGATGTGGCCGCCGTGCTATGGCTCAAGTACCTGAAACACTGCCCTGCAGATCCGGATTGGGCTGACCGTGACCGCTTTGTTCTTTCCGGTGGACACGGGTCGATGCTGATTTACAGCCTGCTGCACCTGGCCGGCTACGATCTGCCGCTCGAGGAGTTGAAGCAGTTCCGCCAGTGGGGTAGCCGCACCCCCGGACACCCGGAGTCGGGTCACACGGTCGGTGTTGAGACCACGACCGGTCCCCTGGGGCAGGGCTGCGCCAACGGCGTGGGTATGGCCTTGGCCGAGCGCATGCTGGCTGAGCGCTTCAACGTGGGCGAAACCACACCGGTCAATCATCACACCTATGTGTTCGCCGGCGACGGCGATATGATGGAAGGTCTCAGCCATGAGGCCTTCTCCCTCGCCGGTCACCTCGGCCTGAACAAGCTGGTTGTCTTCTACGACTTCAACAAAATCACAATCGAGGGCAACACCGAGCTGGCCTACAGCGAAGACCCGAAGAAGCGTTTCCAGGGCTACGGCTGGAACGTGATCGATATCGACGCCCACGACTATGACCAGATCGAGAGAGCCATCCGCCGTGCCCGGCGCGAGAAGACGCGCCCGACACTCGTTGTCTGTCGTTCACACATCGGCTACGGCAGTCCCAACAAACAGGACACCGCCTCCGCCCACGGCGAGCCGCTGGGAGAAGACGAAGTAGCGGCCACGAAGCAGGCCCTCGGTATGCCTGCCGGCCTCTTCCATGTGCCGGAAGCCACAACCGAGATGTTCGCGACGCGTGCGCGCAGCATGAAACGCAAGATGAACAAGTGGAAACGCGAGTTCCGCGCCTATGCCGAGACCCATCCCGAGCAAGCCGCGACGTGGGATGCCTTCATGCAGGATCGCATCCCCGAGAACATCGAGGAAGCGCTGCCGGTGTTCGAGCCCGGGACAGCCGTGGCCACACGTTCGTCGGCCGGTAAGGCTCTGAACAGTCTCGCGGGTGTGGTTCCCCAACTTGTCGGTGGCTCTGCCGACCTGGCGCCGAGCACAAAGACACTTCTGGACGGGATTTCGTCCGTCGCTGCAGGCACATTCGAGGGCCGCAATCTCCACTTTGGCGTCCGCGAACATGCGATGGCGTCTATGATGAACGGTATGGCGCTGCATGGCGGACTGCGTGTCTATGGTGCGACATTCTTTGTGTTCGCCGACTATTGCCGGCCCGCGATCCGCCTGGCGGCCCTGATGGGGCTACCGGTGGTCTACGTGTTCACCCACGACAGCTACAACGTTGGCGAAGACGGCCCGACGCATCAGCCGATCGAGCACCTCGCCAGCCTGCGCTGTATCCCGAACGTTACCGTGATCCGTCCGGCGGATCCGACCGAGTCCGGCGCCGCCTGGGTAGCCGCGCTCAAGAACAAGAGCGGCCCAACGGTCCTGGCGCTCACGCGTCAGAACCTGCCGGTCATCGACCGTTCGGTCTACCCGGCGGCCAACAACCTGGAGAAGGGCGCTTATACGTTGTGGCAGAGCGGCGAAGGTACGCCAGATGTGATCGTTCTCGCATCCGGTTCCGAGGTCGAGATCAGTCTTACAGCGGCACAGCAGCTCGAAGGCGTCAACATCCGTGTGGTCAGCGTTCCGAGCATGGAGCTGTTCGAAGCACAGGATGCCGACTATCGCGAGAGTGTGTTGCCAACCGCCTGCACCACGCGGCTGGCTGTCGAGGCGGGCGTGTCGATGTGCTGGCACAAGTACGTTGGCACCGGAGGCCGCGTCATTGCGCTTGATCGTTTTGGGGCATCCGCACCATACTCGAAGCTCGCTGAGGAATTTGGCTACACTTCAGAGAACGTCCTTCGCGTGTTGAGAGAGATCGTTGGCTAGTTTCATTATACAGGGCGGGAACCCGCTTTCGGGCGTGCATCGGGCAGCCGGCAACAAGAATGCCGTGTTGCCGATGCTTGCGGCCTGTGTACTCACCGACGAACCGGTTAAGCTGACCAATGTCCCGCTTATCCAGGATGTCCACACCATGCTGGCCATTCTGGATCACCTTGGCGTAAACGTTGAGCGAAAGGGACATACGGTCACCCTCTGCGCGAAGGGCATACGCCGACGAAAGCTCGATCCGAAACTGTGCAGCCATGTCCGCTCCTCCATCCTTTTTGCCGGCCCCATGGCGACGCGTCATGGTCAGGTAACGCTTTCCGCGCCCGGCGGTGATGTGATCGGCCGGCGGCGCATCGATACGCACGTTGAAGGCCTGCGCCAGCTTGGTATTCGGATCAACACGTCGGACGCTTTTACTTTCAGGCGCACCAAGCTCACACCCGCTCGCATTCTGTTGGACGAGGCCAGTGTCACGGCCACCGAGAATGTCGTCATGGCGGCGGTGCTGGTTCCCGGTCGCACCACGATCTTCAACGCTGCATGCGAACCGCATGTGCAGGATCTCTGCCGCATGCTCGTCAAAATGGGCGCTGAGATTGAGGGAATCGGGACAAATTACCTGCAGATCGATGGCGTGGAGTGCCTTGGAGGCACCTCGCACCGCGTTCAGCCCGACACGGTAGACGCGGCCAGTTTTCTCGCCGCGGCGGCAGCCACGGGTGGCGAACTTGCTATTAAAGACCTTCCCGCGGATCAATTTGATGTCATTTCACGACCGTTCACCAAGCTTGGGCTCAAGTGGAAGATTGATGGGCGCACACTGACACTTCCAGCCAAACAGCGGTTGCGTGTGCGCGACGACTTTGGATCGGCCATTCCGAAGGTAGAGGATGGAATCTGGCCTGCGTTTCCCTCGGATCTGATGAGCGTGGTTCTGATCCTGGCGACGCAGGCGCGCGGCACAATGCTGTTCTTCGAGAAGCTGTTCGAGAGCCGTATGTACTTTGTCGACCGGCTGATTGCCATGGGTGCGCGGGTCGTTCAGTGTGACCCGCATCGCGTGGTTATATCCGGCCCGGCTAAGTTGCACGGTATCCATATGTCCAGTCCGGATATCCGGGCTGGGATGGGCCTCCTGATTGCTGCGCTCTGTGCAAAGGGCGAGAGCGTGATCGACAACGCGGAGATCATCGACCGCGGTTACGAGGGTATCGAGACCAAGCTACGGAAGCTGGGCGCAGATATTGTGCGCAGGAAATAGCACTTTCTCTGGCGTAGAAACAGAAAGGGCGAGCCCAGAGAGCTCGCCCTTCGCGCGTCTAATGGTCGCTATTCCTCGGCGGCCTCGGTGGTTTGATCCCTCCAGCGTCTGGGACGATTCTTGCCGCGCCCGCCGCGTTCATCCCGTTCTTCACGATGCTTCTTCATGCGTGCGCGCATCATTTTGTGGGCTGCTTCGAGTTGCTCCGCTGTAAGCGTCTTCTTAACCAAAAGGATCGGTCGTACACGCAACTTGGCCATCTGGGTACGGATTCTGCCGGTCTTCTCGATGGCCTTCATCAAGGCCTCTTCGTCCACTTCTCCTTCGGCCTGCAGCAATTCCGCCTGTTCTTTGCCAGCAGCCTGCAGTTTCTCGCGCAGCTTCTCTTCTTTGTTCCGGATTCTCTCCAAGCCTTTCTTGAGCGTGTCGATCTGTCCGGGCTCGAGTTCCAGCTTCTCGGCCATTTCGCCCTCTATCATCTTCTCGATGAACCGACCGGGGCCACCGGGGCCACGGCGACCGCCTCCTGGCCCGTCCGGTCCGTGGAACCCATGTCCGGGTCCGCGGCCCATGCGTTCAGCTCTTGGACCGTCACCGTCACGTTCCGGGCGCTCGGCAACAGCCGACACCGCGATCAGCGCGGCCATCACTATGGTTGCGGTGGAAAGGAATATGCGTTTCATGGTGTACCTCCTTGTTGTCGGCCTGAGGCTCATTCCTCAGTGCAGCCATACAACGCGGCGAGTGAAGGGTTTATTGCATCATTCCTGGATATTCCAGGTCGATGCCAGCCAAGCAAGGAGTTCCGACTCGTCATGATTGACCGACGGTGTAGCGACAGCCTCCTGCCACGTCGTACCGTAGATCACCTCACGTGCGTCCTGGTCGTCTATGGTTTGAAGGAAGGTTTTCAGCGCATCCAGGTCCTCAAAGCGATTGTCCGCCTCTTCCAACACGGCGCGGTACATCTCTTTGCCTACAGCGGCCACCACACCGGAGAGTACAGCCTGTTCAGGTTCGCTCACGGTCTTGTCCGCCATCACCACCGCTTCAAGAAGTCCAACCAGCCCAACCAGTTGCTCATGCGTCAGCTCGGAAATCGTCATATCGCTTGCCTCCTTCCCCCCTGTTCTAACACTGAATTCCTGCCATCACAAGCGGAGATCAACAGGTTATGAACACCGTTTGTCTCACCGTCTCACTCACTCTGACATTCGTCTCTGTAACCCTCTCCTTTTCAGGCAATTCCAGCCACTCTTTCGCCTGTTAATAACCTGTGAGTATGTTTTAATAGTTTTCCCTTGTTTCGCCGCTTGCTTTCGTGTGGACTGTCATCATTCCGCAACGGAAAAATTAAGGAGCGCAGCCTTGTTTTTCTTCTCCATTTGCGGCACACTGCGCGGGGTTTTTTGATAGGAATAGAGCGTTGAAGCAGTCGTCCGCAGAAACAATTTGGAAGAAAGCCTGCAAGCACCTTGAGGGGGTTCTCCATCCGGACGTTTACGAACGCTGGATAGCTGTCATAGAGGCCCACAATCTCGAAGATCACTCGCTCACACTTGCTGTTGATAACGATTTCTATCAGACATGGTTAGAGGAGAACTATCTCCCACTGATTCGTGATGCATTGACCGCCGTTGAGGGTGAGCCGCTCGCTATTTCTTTTGTCGTTCAGCCGCGTGCCGGCAAGCAGGATACCGAGGCATCATCCCCGCGTCGTCGGACGATTCGCGATCGCCTTGCACGACGCACACAGATCGAAGGTGCTCTCAATCCGAAGTTCACTTTTGACCGTTTCATCGTCGGCTCATCCAATAACTTCGCCCATGCCGCATCGCTCGCCGTTGCTCAGGCGCCTGCCCGTGCCTACAACCCTCTCTTCATCTACGGCGACGTCGGGCTTGGCAAGACGCACCTCATGCAGGCGATCGGTCACCACGTTCTGAGTTCCTCGCGCGCATCGGTATGCTACATGTCGTCCGAAGCCATGCTGAACGAGTACATCAGCGCGTTACAGAACCGCAGTCTTGTCAGTTTCCGCAAGAAGTACCGCAGCACCGATCTGTTGCTGATCGACGATATTCATTTCCTGGCGGGTAAAGAGCGCATTCAGGAGGAGTTCTTCCACACCTTCAATACGCTGTTCGATTCCCATAAGCAGATCGTTATGACGAGCGATCGTCCGGCCAGCGAGATCGCCGGTTTGGAGCAGCGCCTCGTGTCTCGTTTCGAATGGGGTTTGGTCACCGAGCTTGAGCCGCCCGACTTCGAAACGCGCGTCGCTATTCTCCGCAACAAACAGGAACAGGCGGAGGCCGAGGTCGATGACGAGATCATCCAATTCATTGCCGAGCATGTACGGTCGAACATTCGACGGCTGGAAGGCGCCCTCGTTCGCGCCCTTTCATACGCATCTCTGACCGGCCGGGATCTCACGATCGATACGCTCCGCTACCTGTTGCGCGACGCATTGGATACGGAACAGCAGGCGGACATCTCGCTCGAGGGCATACAGAAGGCGGTCGCTGAGCACTACGACATTCGTCTCGCCGATATGACCAGCTCGCGTCGGCCACGTTCTATCGCTGTGCCGCGCCAGGTTGCCATGTATCTCTGCCGTTCGTTAACCAGTGCATCGTTACCGGATATCGCAAATGTTTTCGGCAAGACACACGCAACGGTTTTGCATGCTTATCGTTCAGTCGATAGTCGCATGGAAGTGGACACGGAGCTGCGTTCCTCCGTTAGCGCCTTGGCCCGGAGCCTTGGTCGCTCACTTCCCGCGCATGTCAATGGCTGATGAGATCTGTTAACATTCAGCTGTTCACCATGATGTCGATAAGTTGTAGAAATCGCTACTTAGTCTACTCGCTGTCGACAACTGTTCGTAAGTGACCATGTTCTTAACATTCCATCTACAGCTTCAGTCATGCGGTTTTCGCATACAGGAGTACTTTTTCCGCAGTTTGTGACACTGTTGACATGACATACTAATACTGATACCTACATATATATAAGGGGTTCTTAATATAGGCCCTGTAGAAAACTCGTCCTCCCTCAGGAGGTCGAGAGAACAGAAGGAAAAGCAGATGAAGATTGCGCTACCGAAATCAGATCTCCTCGAGGGACTGCAGGCCGTTCAGAACGTCGTGAGCATCCGCACAACGCTTCCCATTCTTTCCAACGTTCTGCTCCAGGCTGAGAAAGGCAAGCTGACGCTGACGACCACGGACCTCGATGTCAGTATCCAATGCACTATCGATGCGAAGGTGGGTAAAGGTGGCGCGACCACGCTTCCCGCGCGCCGTCTATCCAGCATTGTTCGCGAATTGCCGTCGTCGGATGTTGAAATCGAGGTGGACGACAAGGACACCGCGCAGGTGAATTGTGGTTCGTCATTCTTCAAGATTATGGGGCTGTCCGAAGAAGAGTTCCCGCCGATCGCCAAGGCTGAGGGCAAGTTCTGCTACACACTTGATCAGGGCATCTTCCGCGAGATGCTCAGGAAGACGGCGTATGCTGCGTCGACAGACGAGACACGTTTCGTACTGAACGGTGTGTTTCTGAGTTTCAAGGAAAGCAAGCTTGTGATGGTCGCGACGGATGGGCGGCGCCTGGCGCTGGTCGAGCACGAAGTGGAGTTCCCTGCGGAAGCAGAAGTAGACATGATTCTTCCGTCAAAGGTGGCCAGTGAGCTCATGCATACGCTTGATGACAGTGGCGAATTGCGGATCTACACCAAAGAGAACCGTGCGATGTTCGAGTTTGGCAACGTTGTGGTTTCCTCGAAGCTGATCGAAGGTACCTACCCCAACTATCGCCAGGTTATCCCGTCACAGTGCGATGAGCGTATAGCGGTTGAACGTGAGGTACTACTCACCGCACTGAAACGTGTGTCCCTGGTAACGACAGAGAAGGCCACCGCAACACACCTGACATTTGCCAAGAATCAGCTTGTTGTGTCGATGACGACGCCGGACGTTGGCGAAGCGCGGGAAACGCTTCCGGTCAAATACACAGGGAAAGAGCTGCACGTAGCGTTCAACCCCGAGTACATGATCGATCCGCTGAAAAGTCTGACGCAGGACGAGATATTCATGGAACTGACTGACGAATTGAGTCCTGGTGTCATCAAGTGTGAGATACCGTTCCTCTACGTGCTCATGCCGATGCGTGTGAGTTAGAGGGGTTGACAGTCAAGCGGTCTAACCGCTACTCTTCCCCGCTCATGTTTCGCTGCCCGATGGTGTAATGGTAGCACAGTTGACTCTGGATCAATCAGTCTAGGTTCAAATCCTAGTCGGGCAATTCTCCTCGCGAAACGGCCGCCGATCAGCTGTATGCTGCTCGAACTGCTCTGACGCCCACTCCCTTTTCTCTATACAAGGGAAGCGCAAGCGACCATAATTGTCGGCGTTTTGAGACCATAGGGAGGGTTCTCAATGGGATATCTCTTCATCTTTCTGTTTTTCGTGGCGATGGTCCTCGTCGTAGTCGGCAAGATCATGTTCATCGTGGCCGCCTTTCGCACTAGTGCAGTTTGGGGCATCTGTGTCCTCTTCTTGCAGGGAATAGCTGACTTCCTCTTCCTGATTATGCACTGGGAAGACGCCAAGAAGGCGTTCGGGATACAGATACTGGGCATTCTGATCGGTTTTGCCGCAATTTTTTCCGGTATGGGCAATGCCGGCTCGGCCATGCAAGGGCTTACCGAGGCATTGGCGGAATCGGGGATGAGCGAAGAGCAAGTCGCCGCGCTGCAGAAACTGGCGGACGAGAATTTCGCCGCCGCTTCGAAGACGGAGAAGGCCAAGCCATCGAAACCACTCAAACTCTTCGGAAAGGATCCAAAGAGCTTCCAGGGGGAAACGCTTGAGAAGGTCCGCGAAGAGTTGGGGCGACCAAAAGGCCAGATGAAGAGTGGCGAGGAGATCTGTTTGCTGTATGACCGATTTACGGTCTTCTCTACTGACGGAGAAACGGTGTCGCATGTGGAAATCGGGGAGGGCCAAAGACCATCTCGAGCGGGTAGAGCACCCAGAAGGAAGAGGGCAAGCCCTGCGTCCACCGGTACCCAGCGCGGGCCGGCGGTTCGCATGATCGCGAACGGCGGGAAGCGTATAGACATGAAACAGGTGTTGGTGCCGGGCAAAATCACGGTGGTCGACTTTTACGCCGACTGGTGTGGTCCCTGTAAACGTATCGGACCACAGCTCGAACAGATCGCGCGTTCCGACCCCGATGTTGTGCTCTGCAAGGTCGACATCGTCAATTGGAGCACTCCTGTTGTGAAACAGTTCGGAATCCGGAGTATACCGAACATTCGGGTGTTCGACCGCAATGGCGCGGCGATAGGAAGCCCTACAGCCGGTCTGGGCGAGGCGAAGCGGAACATCGAACGCGCGCGTTAAACACCTCCGCCACGCAGGCCAATCTCTGCAGCGCACCACCTGACCATCTGCAGCTGACAGATCCAAGCTGCGATTCCACGGACGGTCGAGAATCGCCAGGGGAATGTTCGTCTTCCGTATGAGAAAGCGGTCATGTCATGCGTCAACCAGAACGCGCTCCATGCGGTGCGAGTCCATGCGGGTCAGAATCTCATATGGAATTGTATTGGCAAGAGCGGCAAGACCTTCTGCGCTGTTAGGCGCTGATGCATCGCTGGCGATTAGTTCCACCGGATCACCAACCCTCACACCCGGTAGGTCCGTCAGATCTACGGTTATTTGGTCCATCGATATGCGACCCACCACAGGGGCAACACTATTGCCCACTCGCACCATGGCTCTGTTCGACAAAGCGCGCATGTAGCCGTCCGCGTAGCCGCCTGCAACACGTCCGATCCGGCTTGGCCGTTCACAGGTGTAGGTTAGACCATACCCGACTCGTGCATCACGTGGGACGTCGTGGATTTGCATGATGTTCGAGACCAGGCGCAGTGCGGGCTTGAGATCCAGCTCGGCCCCAACGTGCGGCGCAGGACGTGCACCATACATGAGGAGCCCGATGCGGACCATGTCCCTGCGCGCTTCCGGACACAGTGAGCCAGCGGAATTGGCGTAGTGAACAATGCCACAACCATCTTCAGCACAAATGGTTACGACTTCGTTCGCCACATCGAGCTGCTGACGCATGAAAGCTTCGTCTTCATCCGCAGTGGCGAAGTGGGTGTAAAGGCCGTCGAGCTGTACCTGCGGCATCTCTCGGATCGTGTCGATGATTGGAAGGATATGATCGGGTGCTGCGCCGCCTCGCGTCATTCCTGAATCGATTTCGAGATGAACGGTTGCCTGGGTACCCGCCGCTGCGGCAGCCATCGAAACCAACTCCGCATCGGCAGAATCGGCCACAGAGAGAACCACTCTACGTCGCACAAGATCGGCGAGTAGATCTATCGCTTCTGTCCCCGCTCCGCAAGACCGGGCGCAGAAGAGCATCAGAAGTGGACCTGCATAGCCCAGATCGCGCAGTTTAACAGCCTCATCGGCCGATGCAACCGCCAGCCAGTCGGCATTTTCGGCGATGACCGGCCAGACCAAGTCCATTCCGTGGCCGTAGGCGTTGCCTTTTACCACGGCACAAAAGAGCACATCGGGCCCGATCTTCTCGCGGAGGGCGCGGATATTGTGGGCGATCGCAGTAGCCGAGACTTCGACTCTGAGCATGTGTCTCATAGACGACCACTATCTGGAAAGGAAGGAGGAATGTCCAGTCCTACTGAAGACCCGCATACGCGAACTTATCACTACCCCTCTAAACACGGGTTCTCCGGATGTCAGACCCACTTGTTATAGCTTTGAAGCATCAGGAACGTCTCGGTCTTGGTCAGATCGGGAACTCGAGACAACTCCTCGGTCAAGAACCTGATAAGACCATGATTAGAGTCCACCAGCACCTCAATCATAAGGTCGTACTGCCCCGAAACGATCGAGACGGACAGCACATGGTCCAAGGCAGCGATTTCCTGCGCCTTCTTGTCCAGCAATCTTGATTCAGCGACACTGACGGCGATGAGGGCCAGCTGTTGACGCTCCAGACGATTAGGGTTTCGCACCGCGCGAAGCCACAGAATACCGGCTTCCTGCAGACGCTTTATACGTTGCCGAACGGTCGCTTCCGACACGCCCAGTTGATGCGCCAGGCCTGTATTGGTCATATGTCCATCGGATAGTGCGTTGATGATGTCCCAATCCACGCTGTCTGGCGTCATGCTATAACCTCCTCCAGCGGGGTGTAGCCGATCCCTAGACTGGCAGCTACACCCGGATGTACACACCGCCCGTCATAGGTATTGACCCCGTGGGCGAGCGGAGCACTAGTACGGCAGGCAGCTTCGAGGCCTTGGTTCGCGATTGCCAGTCCGTACGGCAATGTCGTACTGGTGAGCGCCAGCGTAGAGGTCAAGGCAACGGCGCCGGGCATGTTTGCTACGCAGTAATGCACAACACCTTCCTCCTTAAAGACCGGATCGTCGTGTGTCGTGGGTCGCGTCGTCTCACAACACCCGCCCTGATCCACAGCGACATCCACAACCACGGCGCCCGGACGCATGAGCTGTAGCTGTTGTCTTGTGATCAGTTTTGGTGCCGAAGCACCAGTAACCAGAACGGCTCCCACAACGAGGTCGGCGTCGCGGAGAGCAGACTCCAGGTTCGGTTCTGTACTGTAGAGCGTGGTGATGCGGCTCCCGAAGATGTCGTCCAGGTAGCCCAGACGCTCGGCATCAAGATCGAGAACAGTCACATCGGCCCCAATGCCCACAGCAATCTTGCACGCATTGATTCCTACCGTTCCGCCCCCGATGATCACAACGCGACCGCGGCTAACCCCCGGAACCCCCCCCAAGAGGATCCCTCGTCCACCGAAGGGCTTCTCCAGGTACTTTGCCCCCTCCTGCACGGAAAGCCGCCCCGCTATCTCACTCATTGGTTTGAGACAAGGTAAGTGCCCATTCGCGAGTTCGATGGTTTCGTAGGCAACCGCTTTGACACGCCTCTCCAGAAGCGCATCAGCCAGTTCGCGGGCGGCCGCAAGGTGTAGATACGTATAGAGAATCTGCCCTTCCCGCAGCAGTTCATACTCCTCCGGTTGAGGCTCTTTGACCTTAACGACCATCTCCGCCATGGAGAACACCTTCTCTCCCGATGCCACCATTGTGGCGCCAGCGGCCTCATACTCATGATCTGTGTAACCCGCACCGCTTCCGGCACCCTCCTCCACCAGGACCTTATGGCCACCTCCGCTCAACGCTTTGACACAACGCGGAGTCAAACCCACACGATACTCGTGCCGCTTGGTCTCTCTGACTGTACCTACAAGCATGTCTTTCTCTCTTTCCCTTTAAGAAACAAAATCGAACACACATAAACGATATTCGTGTATATAATATATGTCAACACCGATATTCGTGAATATAGTTATTGTTTAGTACGATATAGAAAACACCTCTATAGCCGCGAAAGATGAAGTGTAGCCGCGAAAGATCGCAAAGATCACAGAGGCCGTTGGGTTTCTTTGCGTTCCCTGTGTTCTCTTCCGGCTATCGTATTCCTTAAGCTGCTCGATTTGCCGGGAATTGGGATTACTTGCCATCCGATTCAGCTCTTCCCAGGATCACCATCAAGACCGAGATGTCGGCGGGAGTGATGCCTGGGATGCGGAGCGCCTGTCCAAGGGTCTCAGGGCGGATGCGATCCAGCTTCTCGCGGGCTTCCAGTCGAAGAGGGTCGATCGAGCTGTAGTCGATGTCCGATGGAATTCGACGTTCTTCCATATCGCGCCGCTTTTCCACCTCACGCTGTTCGCGGTCTATGTAGCCGGCATAACGTGCCCAGATTTCTACCTGTTCAGCCACGACCGGATCCAAGTCGCTGCGCGCGTTATCCAGCTTCGCGTATGTCATGCCGCGCTGCCGCAACGCGTGAAGCAGCGTATTTCCATTGACCCGGACAGTCTGAAGTCGCTCTTTCTCTTTAAGCACTTCAGACGTAAAGCGTTCTGTTTCAACGAGAACATCAGATGACACGAGCCCAAGATGCTCGGCGTGCTCCTGCAGTCTGAACCGGGCGTTATCCTGGCGTAGGAGGAGACGGTGTTCGGCGCGCGATGTAAACATGCGATATGGTTCGTCCGTTCCTTTCGTCACCAAGTCGTCAATCAGCACCCCGATATAAGCTTCATCGCGGCGCAGGACAAAGGCCGATTCTCCTTTGACCTTGAGTGCGGCATTCACACCAGCGATGAATCCCTGCGCCGCCGCCTCCTCGTAACCCGTGGTGCCGTTCACTTGTCCCGCGCAAAAGAGACCAGAGACAGCCTTCGTCTCGAGCGAGTGTGTGAGTTGGGTTGGATCGATAAAGTCATACTCAATGGCATATGCCCACTGCAGGATTTCCGCGGCTTCAAGTCCAGGAATGGAATGAATCATTCTCTCCTGCACGTCACGCGGCAGACTGTTTGAAATCCCATTCGGGTATACCAGGTCCGTATTACGGCCCTCCGGTTCAACAAATACATGATGCTGGGACTTATCCGGAAACTTCACGATCTTGTCCTCCACAGAGGGACAGTAACGCACGCCCGTGCCCGATATCTGCCCACCATAGAGCGAGCTACGATCCAGATTCTCTCGGATGATTTGGTGTGTTTTGGATGTAGTATGGCCCAAATAGCACGGAATTTGATCACCGCCCGGTTCCCAAGGCATGAGAGACGGGATGCGTGATACTAGATCCGCGATACGAGAGACAGGGTCTGATTGCTTCGATACGGGCAAACGGTCAGGACCGTCCTCGATATGTTCCACGTGGAACATGGCGAGAATCTCCCTGGTGTCTGGCGTATGTTCCACGTGGAACAACTTGCTTAGCCGTTTGACTGTCCAGGAGAAGAAAGGTGGTGGCTCAACCCCTGGCTGCAGGGCAAGAGAACCGTAATCGATACTGTCTTTGTGGAGTCTGGGGGGTGTTCCGGTTTTGAGGCGCGAGGATCGGAACCCCAGAGTATGCAAACAGAGACCAAGCCTGTTAGCAGCGGGAAGATCGCCACCTCCGCCGGAACTCGTTTCATCACCGATGTGAATGGTGCCGCGAAGTGAGGTGCCGGCGCAAATGATGACGACTTCGGCGCCGACATAGGTGCCATCTGCAAGGATGACGCCTCGGCTTTGGCCGTCCGCAACATCGAGTTCTATGACGTTACCCTCAACCAGTTCGAGCCTGGGGGTATGCTTGAGGACACAACACATACGGTCGTTATAGGCCTGTTTATCGCACTGAGCGCGGTTTGCTTGAACTGCCGGTCCTTTTCGCGTGTTCAGGACCCGGAACTGAATTCCGGTGAGATCCGTATTGCGTCCGATCTCGCCACCGAGAGCGTCGACCTCGAATACGAGATGCGATTTGGCTATACCGCCGATCGAAGGATTACACGGCATATTGGCCGCCTTGTCAGGACGCATCGTGATGAGTGCGGTCTGCATGCCCATACGGGCGGCAGCCAAAGCCGCCTCACATCCGGCGTGGCCCGCTCCAACGATAATGACGTCGTAGTCCATCCCTTCGTGGTTCATCACTTTCCAATGCAGAAGCGGCTGAAGATCGTGTCCAGTAGCTCTGTCGTGTATGTTCTCCCGGTGATCGTTCCCAGCATGTCGAGACCGGCCCGCAGCATATCGGCGGCCGGGACGAGGAGTGCTTCATCTTGCCTCGCAAGCTGGCGTGCTTCGTCGATGAGGTTCCTGGCGCCCGCGAGAAGTGCCCTGTGGCGTTCCGAGATTACGGCGTGGGGTGGGGTGTCCGTTTGACCAAGACGATGGCGCAGCAGTTCCCGTAGCTGGTCGATACCGGTATCTTTGGCTGCGCTGCAACAGACGGTCTGGAAGCGGCTGTCTGGGGCGGTTGGGGTGGCCGATAGCATGTCGCACTTGTTGTGAATGATGACTGCGCGCGTGGGATCAAGGGCGTCAAGGGTCCGGCGATCGGCATCGGCCACAGGCTGGGAGGCATCGATCAGATATAGCACCAGATCGGCCTGCTCAATGCTATCCGTTGCACGTGTAACTCCTTGCTGCTCAACGAGACACGATGTTTCTCTAAGTCCGGCTGTATCCGTCAGGCGCATTTGGATGCCGCCAAGGACCAGCGTTTCTTCAATCGTGTCGCGTGTGGTTCCCGGGAGGTGTGTGACGATGGAACGGTCCTTGCCGAGGAGGCGGTTCATCAGCGTTGACTTACCGACGTTAGGTTGTCCGGCGATGACAACGCGGGCTCCGTCGCGAAGCAGATGTCCCTCTTCCCAGGTTGCGAGAAGTGCTGTGATTTCTTCCTTCACCGCGTCAAGTCGGGCGTCGGTGTGCTTCAGTATTGAAAGAGGAAGCTCTCCCTCCTCAAAATCCAACGAGGCTTCGAGATCGGCCACGGCTAACATCAAATGGTCGTATAGATCATTAACTTGGGTGCTGAGTCGGCCTTCGAGCTGCTCGACCGCGGCGGCAGCAGCGCGGTCGGAACGAGCCCGAATCAGGTCGGCGACCGCTTCGGCTTGCACCAGGTCGATACGACCATTGAGGAAAGCGCGGCGGGTGAACTCGCCTGGATCGGCCAGTCGGGCCCCGGCGTCGATAACCGTTTCGAGGAGGCGTTGTGCTGCGGCGTGGCCGCCATGGCCTTGGATTTCAACGACGTCGTCGCGCGTGTAGCTGTTCGGTGCACGGAAGATCAGGACGATAGCCTCATCAATCTCTGTTCCGTTCCTGACGATGCGTCCATGGAGGAAGCTTCCGCCAGCGCGCTGTGAGGGTGGGGTGCCGACGCACTCCACGAGCGAATCGACGATAGAGAGACTCTGCGGACCCGACAGGCGCACGATGGCAATGCCTGCCGGGCCGGTGGCGGTGGAGACCGCGGCTATGGTGTCGTTGAAGATATTGCTCACGCCGAGCAAAATAGTCGGCATGGGACAGTATTGTCCAGTGATCAGTAATCAGCGACCGGCAAACGGCCCTCTTCTAGTGCCCACCTTTCTTCGCCGGAGCTTTCTTTTCTTCGGGCTTTTTCCAGGTGGCAAGGGTGTCGATCAGGCGAGCATTCATTAACTGCCGCTGCATGTCGCCTTCCTGTTCGCTAAGGCGCTGGAAGTAGGTGACGGAATTGCGCTTGCGTTTCTGAAGATCGACAATCTTCTCTTTAGTCTTTGCCATCTTCTTCTCGAACTTCGCCGCTTCACGAAGGAAAGGCGCTTTGGCCTTTTCGGCTTCGCGCGCCAAAGCCGCAGCCGCTTTTTCGAGCGTCATGTTGGCCTTCTTGAGTTGTCCTGCGTTCCCGGAACTCCATCGCTTCTTCGGGTCATTTTCGATTTCCGCCTTCAGTTTCTCGAGCGCCGCTATATCGGCCTGGCAGTCCATGATCACAAAACGTGCTTCGACGACTTTTGGGTTGTTCTTGGCAACTTCAAAGGCGGTTGTGTCGTGTGTGTGTATGCCGAGGAGTTCGAGATCACTTGGCATTCTCGTGCTGTGATGAAAAACCTTCAAGAGTTCGACCAGGGCGTTCAGGTTCTCTCCAAGAACCAGTGCCTGGTCATAGAGTTCGTCCGCACGCTTATTGATGACCGGATCATTAATAGCGCCCGGCTTTTCGGCGAGCGTCATGGCGCGGTCTTTGAGCTTGGCTTCCTCCTTCACTATGGGCGAACGGAACTTGTCGTACGCTTTGCGGAACTTCGTCTCCGAGGACCTTGCTTTGGCGATCAGGCCAGGTACCTTGCTGCGTGCACGCTTGCGGACCCGCAACCCAAAGACAGTCGCACTATGGTGGGCCTCATCATACAAAGCTCGGGTCTTGAGCCACGATTCGATGAGACGGCTGTTCTTCTTCGCGACGGTTGCGAGATACGCGTGGTGCTGGATGGGAATTCCCTCGAAGCGGGGATCGGCCTCAGGCTCGGCAGCCTCTTCTTCGTTCTGCGGGGCCGCTTGGGCGGCTTCGAGACGGCAAGAGCCACTGAGCGTGATAAAGGAGAGGGCTACAAGAACGACAGTCAACAGTTTCATACGGAAGAATCTCCTCTCATCGACACATCACTATTCTGTCACGCAAACACCATGACACACATGCTTAAGTAGAACCTACTAATAGCGGTCCTCATGTACGAGCGCCTTTTCAATGGCATCGCCCTGTTCGGCCAGGCTCATGAGTGACTTGGCCAGGTCCTCCGGATCGCACGTGGCGCGCAGGTAGGAGTCCACCATGGCGAAGCAGAGCCTGCCTTCGAGCTCTGCCACGGCCACGGCTCCGTACGGGATTGCCATATTCAGCTTGAGCGCCCATTCATATCGTATGGAATCCGCATCGCCACACGGCGTGCAGAGCTGAACGATCGCCCGGTCGTCGTTGTCCTTCTTCGAAAAATCGACCCAGACCTGCTGGGAGCGGTCTTCGGGCAGGGAAACGGTGAGCGCATACTCCTGTCCGCTACCGCTAACGGTTACGGGCAGGCCCTCGATGGCTGCGGCAAGAAGCGATTCATCGGAGAGGATGCCATCGGTTGCCGTTGCACGGAGCTGCGGGTCCTCCAACAGCCACTGTCGCCATGCCTTGATGTCCGTTCCGAAGTCCTGTCCGCTAATCGTGCAGAGCGCGATGAGCGTGTCGGTCTGATTCTTTCCGCGCTCAAGGACGCCCACAAGCGGGCCGATGGCCCGTTCATCGCCAATCTCGGTCAGGATTCGGATGGCCGACCAACGCACTGCTTCACTGCGGTCATGCAGCAGCGGCAGAACGGTCTCAATACAGCCCTCGCCTTCGTCAACGGCGGCTTCGATCATGCAGGCGCGTGTCTCGAAATTGCGCAGACCACGCCGTAACTCGTCTTGTTCGATGCTCATGCAGTCGCCAGCCTTTTACTTCAGTTTTCAGTGTAAACCCCAGATTCTTAATAGTGGTCTGAAGCGGAAACAGTGTGTCGTCTGCATCCACTTCCGTAAAGCGAAACTCGCGGCGAATGGGGTAAGACTTCCGCAAATGATCGAAATGGATTCGCCGCTCGGATTCGCCTCCCGGCGGCACGGCGCGCATGCGGGCGTCATCGGCCTCGATATCGTAGACGGAACGAACAAGTTCCCACAGCGCCGCTTCAGAGGGTAGCGTTGGATCGGCTACAAGGGATGGCACATCCGGTGTCGGCAGCAGCGCATCCGGGGTCCACTCGGCTGGCTCGCTAAGAAAGCGACAGGCCTCCCGATAGACCATCACGGTGCCCATGTACTTGCCCTCGTACGAATAACCGGCGATGTGCGGGGTGGCGATTTCGGTTCTGTCGAGTAGATCCGTGCGGAAGTCCGGCTCGCCCTCCCATGTGTCGATGATGGCATGCGCCACAATACCACGATCCATCGCCCGAAGCAGTGCGTCGGTATCCACCACCGGGCCGCGGGCGGCGTTGATGAATATGCAGCCCGGTTTGAGTTGCGCGAAGAAGGCGTCGTTGGCCAGGTGATGCGTGGCGTCCTGTCCCGCATGTGTGAGAGGCGTGTGAAGGGTAACGATGTCGGAACCGGCCAGCAGCTCGGGCAGCGGTGTCGATGCGATGCCTTCGTCCCGCTCGCGTGGCGGATCGTTAGGGAGGACGGTCATTCCGAGGGCCGCGGCTTTCTCGACGACGCGCGTACCGACATTGCCGACTCCGATGACGCCTATCGTTTTGCCGGCAAGCGGAATTCCATGCCTTTGCCCGATGCAGAGGAGGGAGGCGGTCAGATACTCGGATACGCTATTGGCATTGCACCCGGCGGCGGAACACCATGTGATGCCCCGCGCTTCCAAGTACGGAATATCGATATGGTCTGTCCCGATCGTAGCTGTGCCATAGAATTCCACACTGCTACCATCGAGCAACTCCGGTGTAATGGGCGTCGTGGAGCGAGTCACAAGCAGGTTGGCGTTGCGGACATCATCGGCTGTGATCTTGCGGCCATCCAACAGCGTTACATCGCCGAGCGTCCCAAACGCTTCGGCTACGAAAGGCATGTTCTTGCAGGCTATGATCTTCATGGCACTAATCATCGGCATGTCTCAGAAATCGGTCTTCCGAGGGCTATCATTATCTTGGCTGATACGAGATACAAGATTCGGGATACGGGTGGAAAGACCCGAATCGTTCTTCTCCTAGAAACAGATATCTATTACCTCGGGAAACGTTGAGACGTAGTTCGGTTTGAGTCCCTTGCGGATGTGGGCAGGAAGCTCCTCAAAGTCCTTCCGATTAGCCGCCGGGAATACCAGGTTACGAATACCGGCGCGCTTGGCCGCGATGGTCTTTTCTTTAACGCCGCCGATGGGCATGACCCGTCCGGTCAACGTCAGTTCACCGGTCATGGCAAAGCCCTTCTTGATTCGCTTACCGGTTGCCAGCGAGTAGAGCGCGGACGCCATTGTGATGCCCGCAGAGGGACCATCCTTGGGTGTAGCACCGGCCGGGACATGCAGATGGATGAACTGTTCCTGCAACACGTCAGATGTCTTCTTGTTACGGTTGAGCAACCCCCTCACGTAGGTGTAGGCGATCTCGGTTGACTCGACCATGACGTCCCCGAGCTGGCCGGTCTGCTTGAAACCCGGTTTGCCGGTCTCGACCCCTGTCGCTTCGATGGCCAGTGTGTCGCCTCCCATGCTGGTCCAAGCCAGGCCCGTGACCACACCAACGCTCGGATTCTTGAAGAAGTCGTCGTCCCTGAATACTGGTTTGCCCAGGAGCGGCTCAACATCGGCCGCGTCGATCTTGATCTTATCTTTGTGTCCTTCGACGATGCGCTTCACCGATTTGCGAACAATGCGTTTGATATGGTTTTCTACGCCGCGTACGCCCGGCTCCCGCGCGTAGCTGTCGATGATCCGGCGAAGGCCGCGCATGGTGATCGCAAGCTGGGAACGGGTCAGACCATGCGCCTTGAGCTGTTTGGGGAGCAGGTACCGCCGTGCAATCTGTAGCTTCTCCTCGAGGATATAGCCGGAAAGCTTGATGATCTCCATGCGGTCGAGGAGTGGGCGCGGGACGGTATCGAGCTGGTTGGCGGTGCAGATAAAGAAGACGTTGGACAGATCAAACCGCACATCCAGATAGTGGTCCAGAAACTCTCTATTCTGTTCAGGATCAAGGACTTCCAAGAGCGCAGATGCCGGATCGCCTCGATAGCTCTGCCCAATCTTGTCGATTTCGTCGAGCATGATCACCGGATTAGCGCTCTTACAGGTCTTGATGGCCTGGATGAACTTGCCGGGCAGGGCCCCGATATAGGTGCGGCGATGTCCCTTTATTTCGGCTTCGTCCTGGATGCCGCCAACCGAGAAGCGGTAAAAGTTGCGACCGATACTGCGCGCGATCGATTTACCAATCGAGGTCTTGCCCACACCCGGAGGGCCAACGAAGCAGAGGATGGTGCCGGAAATATTGCCCTT
>CAYFPQ010000031.1:28004-34895 GCA_964345005.1 uncultured Victivallales bacterium
CCCACCGAGAGGAACTCCAGGATCCGGTCTTTCACGTCTTCGAGACCGTAATGGTCGCGATTGAGAATGCGGCTTGCCCTGGCAATATCATAGCTATCCTTGGTGAATACGCCCCACGGCAGGATGGTGAGCCAATCCAGATACGTGCGCGAAACGTTGAACTCGGGCGATGCCGGTTCGATCAGCTTCAACTTGGCAAGCTCCTCGTCGATCCGTTCACGCGCCTCATCGGTCAACGTAAGCTTCTTGATCCGTTTCTCGAACCGTTCCGCCTCCGCTTCTTTGCCTTCCTTTTCGAGCCCCAGTTCCTTCTTAATGGCCTTGAGCTGCTCGCGCAGGAAGAACTGGCGCTGTTGGGTGGTCAGCTTCTCTTCGATCTGCTTGCTGATCTTCACCTGTAGCTTCGAAATATCGATTTCCTTCTGCAGCAGCAGAAGCACTTTGCCCAAACGGGTACGGATGCGGACCGCAGCAAGTACCTCCTGCAATTCCTGCGGCTCCGAGCTGGTCATGGCGGCGGCAAAATCGGCCAGCCGCCCTGGCTCGTTCACGGGTGACTGCGCCATCAGCAGCGCCATCTCTTCCCGGTGGAGCGGGTTGAGTTGAATGAGTTCTTTCAAGCTCTTCACAACAGCCAGGGAATAGGCCTTCAGTTCATCGTTTCGCGACATCTCTGTTTCGAACAGGAAGTCCACCGACGCCACAATGTGGGGACTTTCCTTTGCGATGCCGGTAATGCGAAAACGCTCGAGTGCGCCGAGGAGCACTTGGATAGGTCCGTTGGGTTGCGGTTGCTGAAGGTCGAGAATCTCGGCGATAACGCCAACGCTATACAGGTCAGAACCACGCGGGGCGCGCTCGTCATCGCCATTGGTGGCTTTCCGCAGGACCAGTCCGACAAACTTGTTGTTGGCCTTGAACGTTTCAACCAGCATGTCTTTCAATGGATCGTTATCCACGATCATCGGGACCTGCATCTTCGGGAAGAGCGGGCGATGGGTAAGCGGGACAATGGGTAACTGTCCAGGAAAGATGTCGCGCGCAAGGATCAGGTCCGTTTCGCCCGATGCGGATTCATCGTCATCCACGACCAATTCCACATCGATCGACGCGCCATCCGGTTCTTCGTTCTTTCTCTTAGCCATCGCATCACTCCCGGGGCTGCCCCAAAAACAGAATCATCGTTTCGATGTTAACCCCGCTGCGTCATCGTGCAAACCAGAAAAACAGAAGCAAACGGAAGCAGAAACGGACGAATGGCGTATTGACATCGGGAGGCCAAATGCTATGTTATGCGCCCGTTTGAGGCATTCCGGCGTAGCTCAATGGTAGAGCGGGTGGCTGTTAACCACTAGGTTGTAGGTTCGAGCCCTACCGCCGGAGCCAATCATTCCCCAACTCGAATCTGGTTCTTCCTGTTCGATTCCCAGCCCGGCGAGGTCCGCCCTGTCGCCGCCGCCGAGAACCCCCAGTGCCCGTAACTCGTAGCGAATCTCATGAGTGGAGATTCGTCAAGAACGATGCCGTGGAAATGTATTGATCCTGATGTGCCCATCCCCCACAGTCATGTTCGTTTGACGGCTGACCGAACGGAGAAGAGATGGGACAGAAATTCAGGCGCTTGAAAACGACTTCTAATCATCATAGCGGCCATCTGTCTGATTGTCGTGTTGGCGTCCATCGCCCTGTCGCTGATGGCCAGCTTCAAACTGAAATCGGTCGTGGCCGCCATCGAGGCAGACTCGATCCCACTCACATGGCAGGAATTGTACGGTCAACTCCCTAAGCCGGACACTCATCCCCAAGCGCAGTCAAACCTGTTCGCGGCGCTCGACGCCCTCGCTGAACTGCCCGAACTCTCAAGAGAAGCCATGCAACGCTTGCCCGTGGAAGGCGTCGCTGAACTACCTGACCCCTCAACCAACCTGCCGCCCCCCATGGTTTCATCGCTGGAGTTACGGCTCGACGATGTGAAGACCGTCCTCGCCGATCTGCGGGATGCACTGGCTGATGATCCCGTATGGCTCGTGCTTCGGTCTTACAAATCCGGATCGCCATACAACGGCCGATACTCCGCCATCAGAAGGACCGCACGGCTTCTCTGCATGTCTGCTGTGCTCCATTCCGCTAGACATGAGACGGAAGCGGCCGTTGATGCCGTGATAGCCGGAATGAAGGCGTCACAGGTGCTCGGCACAGGAGGTATGGTGGTCGACGAACTGGTTCGGCTGGCCTGCGAGGGTCTTGCGATAAGATCGCTTGAGCATCTTCTCGCCAAAACGGATCCCTCGTCCGACGACCTCCTGGTAATTGATACCCTCCTGTCCGACTTGGATGGCGAACGGTCAGTCGTGGCCGGCGAGATGATACACATGCGGCAGATGTATGGTCTGCCGCGGACGGAGATTATCTCATGCACCAGGGCGATGCTGGCTTGGCGTGACACTACGCCTTGGTACTGCCTGCCTCTGTATCTGCCCCGCGGAACAGGATGGGTGCGGATGAACGAGGCGTATCACCTGGGGTTGCTCCACACTATCGGGCGGATATGGGCCTTGCCGTGGAATGAGTTCAACAGACAATACGACGAAGCATTGCGCCGGGTACCCAGGCTCTTCTACATCTCACGCATCTACTGTGGTGCATACTCCAGCATTAAGAACAGGGAACTTCGTGCGAACGGCGCCCGAGACTGCGGCCGCATCGCCATCGCCATCGAGCGGTACAGCAGACAGAACGGTCGGCTTCCCGAGACGTTGTCTGGACTGGTTCCTGATTATTTGAATGCGATTCCGACCAATCCATTTGACGGTAGCCCCATCACATACGAGGCGGATGAGCACGTAGGGGTGCTGAGCTTCCCGTACCCGGAGGACAAGGGGGAGTTTCGGTTTCAGGTGTTTGCTTTCCATAACATTCAGACGACCGAAAACGAATGGGACGCGACCGAGCTTGTTGTCGAGTACCTGAGAGATCAACTGGACCCGGCAGTTCAAGACTTGGGCATCAGACCAAACGCTCTCATCGGCATCATGGTGCCGGAAGATCCGGCTCTAAACGGTACCTATCCCGTAAATGGGAAAGGTCTCATACAATTCGGCTACGTGGGGGCAATCCCCCTGAACGGTCAAGGTGAGAGTTCCGCCGCCAATGTACTGACAAGAGTCCTGAAGGCAGAAGGCTTCGAGGATCCCAAGGTGCAGGTGCGTATCCTGCGCACCTCGACAGATAGGATGCCGACGAAGAGCGGATTGGTGTTGCCAGCGTTTCCAACAAAGGCGGCAGGACAGAAGATCGGGGAGTCGGTATGGCACATATATCTTTCGTCTTGAGCGCAACCGGTTGAGAATGAAACGGGATCAGGAAGAATCCACGGAGGGGGAGTATGAAACACATGGTGTCCGTGATCGGAATTGCGTCTCTGCTGATCGTCTCTGCAAGTGCTGACGAGCCGCAACCACACCAATCGTATGTTGAGCGCCTTGCCGAGCGACGGCGGAAGGCGGTATGATCGCACGAGATGATGAGAATCCAGCTCGCCGATGCGTGCTGGGCATGGGGAAAGCACGAGAAGCGCCTGAGGATCTACGAGGAATTCATGCGGTTCTATCAGGAGCTGCTTGAGCGATCAGAGGAACCCAAGGATCAGGGGCAACCGAGTGCTGTGGGTTAGCGTCTCCATTGCATAGTTGAAGGAACGATATGGATCTAGCCACCCTTGAGTTGCTCTCCCAAATAGACCTTCTGGCGATCATAGTCATTCTGGGTGTGTTCTGCTTCTGCATCCCCGTCTGCCGAACGCATTGGTCTTGGCCGTACTTCCTTCCGCTGGTCGCCCTCATTCTGTATGTGCCGTATGAGATGTACTTCAATATCGAGGAAGTCTCGCTGGGAGTTCCCATCCGTGTGGATCTCATGTTGCTCCTTCCTGGTTTCGGTTCGGCATTTCCCGTCTCTGCTCTCATGTGGGGGTTGATCGCCCGCAGACGGAAGAAAGAGGGAGGGGACATCGGCGTGTTTGTGCCTGTCATGACTGCCGTCATGCTGGTGTGTACGGTTGGGTGGCCGGTATATGTTGTGATGTATCTCATGGGAGGTTGAGGAAGATGAGGAAGACTGAACGGGTAATTGCAGCCGTCCTGGCCGTCTTGGTGGGCATCATAGCCGCCACCGGCGTTTGGATCGTGATGTTCTGCCCGTCCATCACGGAAGAGATCCTTGCCGAGTCAGGCGGGAAGTTGGACGGCATCTACTATGGTGCTGGGATCTTCAGCCTGTTCATCATAGTCGTCAGCCTGTTCGGTCTGGCATTCAACCTGTTGTCACCATCGGTGTTTCTCCTGATCATGGCCACCTCCCTGATCTGGGTGTTGTTGATCGAACCAATCTCGAAGATACAGTCCGGCACGCCTCTTGGCTTGGGGGAATGGATAGCCGATGCGGTGATCGGCTTGATCATCATGGTGCCGCTTGTCATTCATGGCGTGAGGAACAGGTTGTCTGGGCCTGCTGGCGTCTCGGCACATCCTGTCGTTGATCAGACAGGCATTCCTCACGGCGGTACTCCATCTGAGACGCGGGGCGTCACGCCTGTCATGAGGACCCTGAGGTGGTTCAGTCTTGTATCCGCGTCCGGCGGCGCCATCTGCTGGGTTCACGACATTGTCGTGTTGAACATGGGCAGGGACGCCGACTGGTCGGGAGCGGGCACGGGGCTGATATACCTTGCAGCCCTGCTGTATTTGCTCGCATCCTTTGCACGGGGGTCGCGACTCTTCGACAGGACATGGCAGACGGTCGTCTTTGGTGTTGCCGTCATTCCGTACCTCCTGTCTGTTGTGTTCTTCCATTTCTGTTGGAATACCAATCTGCCCATGGGATGGTTGGTCCGTCCGGATATCCGCGGAGTGGCGGGCTTCTGCCTGGGGGTTCTCTTGTCATGTATCGTGTGGCAGATTCGTAGAAAAGAAACGGAGAAACGAAAAAGACCGCATTTGCAGTCCTTCTTATGATCGCCCTCACAGGATGCGCAGGGCTCCAACCCACAGTAGACACCCCTCCCGATCTCTCTGGTAACTGGGAGATGACGCTCCCTGCGGGATTCAGGCGCCAGACACCGATCGAAAAGATCGACGACACTCGCTACCTCATTCCGAAGATCGGGGTTCTGAGCGGAGTCTACGAACACCAAGGCAATCGGCTGGTCGTCGTCAAACCAAACGACGAGCGGCTCACAGGATTCGTCTGGGAGATCAGGGACGCCGGCAGTCTCGTTCTCATACAGTCGGCTCCCGTCGAGAAGATCGGTTCGGACTATACGGGGGCGACGCTCAGACGACTGGGCAGAATGAGTAGGAAACAAAAAAAGATCCTCGGTCTCTGGGTGACATGGATTGTGAGGCAACGAAAGCTGCCGTCGGTCTTGCCCCGGTGACATTTTACGATGAGTCAACGGGTGAGAGTGGGCAGTGTTGCCCAGCGGAGATCAGAACAATGACTACGACAACGAAGAGAGGGCCCTGTTACTGCCAATCGGAAGAGCAGAAGACCTGTGGCACGTGTCAGATCTGTGGCAAGCCGGGTCACACTCGGCATTTCCCTGGTGCGGTGCCGTACACCGGATCTTGGTGTGACGAACAAGCATTCAGGTTGGTGACTACGCGTTCTCGCGGTCAGTTGTTCCCCATCTTCCCGTCATAAATCACACTTCGGGGAACAATGTGCTCGTGTAGAGTTTCTCGATGAGTGCTTGCCAGGGGAGATAGGTGATGTTCTCTGCCGCGTAGGCACGGGGTGTACGACATACGCAGTAGGCCCCGCACACCTCGTGGTCACGCAGAAACGACCTGAGGCCGGAAGGTGTTTTTGGCGCGGTCGCAGGCTTGATCTCAACGGGGACCACGCGCCCGTGCTTCTCCGGTACCAGGTCGACTTCAGCGCCATCGGAGGTCAGGAAGAACGAGACATCAATCTCTTCTCCGAGGTATGCGATAGCCTTGATGACCTCGAGGATGGAGAAATACTCCTTCACCGTCTTTGACGAAACACCGAGCTGCATGGAGATAGCTGTGTAGTTGAGCGTGTTTCCGTTCTCGTGTCCTGCAAACTCAAGAAACCGGGTAAAAGCGGGCAGATTGCGGACTGATGCCTCCTCGTAGATTTCCTCGTCAAGATATGTCTGAATCTGTAGGGCAGGATACAAGGTCGGGTGTATGACAAATGGTTTTGCGCCCCATCTTGAGGAGGGAATGCCGATAACCAGGGCAATCATGAGCAAGAGCGGGTCTCAAAAAATACAGATTGCGCAAAACTCCCGACTCACTACAATCGCAGCCAGTACCGCAGGTGTACTTGCGAGTGCACACATGAGAAGGATGCATGGAGCAAGAGCAGTGAGTAGTACCCGCAAAACCTCTGCCAGTCACGCACGCACGCCGTTCATCTGCCTGGCCCTGGCTTGTATGGCGATGGGGCTGGCGATGGCGGCTATCGTGTTCACTTTCCTTGATCGCGAGCGGCCAACATTCAGCCCCGAGGTGGCACTCAATCTGCGCGGGGGATACGACACTCGTGAGGCGGTGTCCCGACTGCGTGCCGGTGATGATGCTATCCTGCGCGTGGCGATCGCTCCGGTGCTTTCACCGGAGGCCTCGCTCGGGCAGTACGGCGACCTGATCGCATTCCTCGCGCGTCACGTGGGGTTGCAGCCGGTCTTGTTACGCGGCAAGAACTACTCGGAGGTTAATGACCTCATTCGCATGCGCCAATGCGACGTGGCCATGGTGTGCACCTATTCCTACGTCCTGGCCGAGATAGCGTTCGGCGCCCGGCTGTTGGCCGCACCCGAAGTGAACGGCCAGCAGGTCTATCACTCGCTGGTCATCGTGCGGG
>CAYFPQ010000032.1:0-34774 GCA_964345005.1 uncultured Victivallales bacterium
GTCGAAAAAGCGGCAGCATGACATCAAATCCAACCGGATTTTGCGGCAATAGCTGACGAGACAGTCGAGTCCAGCCCGCAAGCCACTAGCGCGCAATCAGTTAGCACCCTCGCAAGAAAGAGGTTCCCTGCGAAAGAGCATACCGAGACCCAACCTGTGTTTCCAGTTCCTAAATCCAAGACCCGGCTCCTTCTGTCAAACCGACTCTTGCGCGCAGACTGGTCTTGTTCTAACGTCCACTGCCAGCAACGCCTGTCTGCATTCCACGGAACATCAAAGGTGTCCTGGGAGGTAGTCAAGTCGACAGACGAATAGGACAAGCGCACCACGCATGAATGAAGACCATCCCAACCTTGCCGGCAAAGTCGCGGTGATCTGCCATGGTGATGAGGAGTATGGTGTTGGGACGGTGGTTCGGCACATTTCCATGTCGACACCGGGCATCCTCTATATCTGCATGAAACGTGGTGCGCTCGAACAGACACTTCGAGATAGGGGCGAGGATGTTCATGTCGTCGACACCGACGAAAAGTTCGTGGCGAGATCGTCGTTGGGAACCCTTCTGCGACTCCCACAGGAGTTCCTCCGAGCCAAGGGGCTTGCCGATCAGATCGGAGCATTGCTCGACAAGCGCCAGATCAGAATCGTCCATGTGCACTGGCTTCCCCACCAGATCATTACCGGATTCCTGCGCCGCAGGGGTTTCCTGAGCTTGTGGCATATTCACAACAACATGAATCCCCGCCGCTTGTTCGGGATCGGGTTCTGGCTGAACAACAAGCTGGCAGACTGGGGGGCTGACCATGTCCTGTCCGTCAGCCATTTCATCTCGGATAACTACCGCCTGTCGTCGGTGTCCCGTTCGGTGATCCACAACGCCGCCGAAGTCGTTCACAGTGAACCGAGCGTACCTCCTCCGCCCATCAAGTGTGTAATCGCTGGTCGGTTGACCGCAGAGAAGGGGCATCACCTCGCCATCGAAGCCGTGCTCAACGTACGCCAGCGCGGGTTCGATGTTCATCTCGATCTGATTGGCGGCCCCCTGGAGAACAACCCATATCTCGATACACTGACACAACTCGTTTCTGAAGCTTCGAATGACGACCCGGGAGCCGCTGACGCGATCCGGTTCCTGGGCTTTCGCGGCGATCTTCGGCAACTGACTCCCAACTATCACATCGGTCTCCAGTGCCGTATCGATCCTGAGCCCTGCGGCCTCTGGGTCTGTGAAGCGACGGTTGATGGCCTACCGGTTGTCTCGTCCGACTTGGGAGGGCCGCGTGAGCTGGTCCAGCACGAGAGAACCGGTTTCCTGGTTCCCCCCAACGATCTGGATGCCATGACGAATGCTTTGCTTCGGCTCGTTGGTGATCCGGATACTCTCACCAAGATGAGGAAGGCCGCGTGGGACAGGGGACAGGAGTACTTCTGCCTTGATCGATTCTCCCGCGAGCTTGCGCAGCTCTATTCGGAGCTGCTCGAGAGAGCCTGATGCCCGCGTAGAGCGGTCAGCCGATCCGGAGGCACAGGTCGGGAATGTGCAGACGGATGTAATCCGTGAGCGCATAGACGAACAGGATGGTTCCCGATATCTCGAACACCTCTTCCACGGTCACCAGTACGTGGAAAAACAACCCACTCTCCACGCCGTGCAACCAGTAACCACCAACCATGTCGCATCCCATTGCGCCAGAGATGTAAAGGATGCCCGCGAGAACGAACCGCGCTCGCGTCTCGCGAGGGAGCTGCCAGACGAACCTCACATACAGCAGAGCAAGTGC
Source organism: uncultured Victivallales bacterium (assembly GCA_964345005.1). Classification (GTDB taxonomy): domain Bacteria; phylum Verrucomicrobiota; class Kiritimatiellia; order UBA8416; family JABMPJ01; genus JABMPJ01. The sequence continues at coordinate 1,782 of CAYFPQ010000032.1, forward strand.
AACCAGCAAGATGCCGTAGGGCACCACCCACGCGAGAAGAAAGTCGGACACACCCAGCAAGTTGCGGAGATGTTCCATGACTATGTCATGCATGCTGGCGGCCTCGTCAGTGGCAAGACCGAAGAAAATCAACGACAGCCCGGCCCACGCCCATCGTGTTGGCTTGTCGAATCTTCTGCCAGCAGCGATGCACCCGAGCAGGAACGAGCAAACCAGTAGCACCCCAGCACTGAACGCATCGAAGAGACCATCCTCGTTGTCGATGTTGAGTATGAACGACAGCCTGTCGCGGATACCCAACGCCACGACCGCATGGTTCAGAAGGTGCAAGATGAAGAGGGCGGCTGCGATCGCAGTAACAACACCGACTATACGCCGTGGGCTGATCCGTATCTCACTCATGTGCATCGTCCTCCGAAGTTGGGTGCCAGATGAACGCAGGCTACTCCCAGCCAGAGGTCGATGCAAACGCGAAAGAGAACGCGATTGATCACCCCCCCGGTTTCCGAGCGACAGTGTAGCGCCGGCCTCATCCAGAATCCCCGTTTGATCTGTCCGTGCCGTTTGTCTAGAGTGAACCCAATGATAGAGCCCTCAATCACTGGATCAGCTGTTCCGGACAGCCAGAACGAAGCGCAGGCTAAGACGGCTGCGCAGGGCGATCACTCGGCGTCACCCGCAGTAGCCATCGTGGCCACTTTCACTTCCGAGCCGCTGGAAGAGCCTCTGGCCTTCTGGTTCCGAGAGCTGAACTTTCCGTTCGAGATACGCTTTGCCCCCTATCAACAGCTCTTTCAACAGCTACTCAGCCACGATGGGGGTCTCGCGGAAGGGGCTAATGACCTGAACGTCATACTCCTGCGCTGGGAGGACCTGGTCGGGCGCAGAGCTCCTGACACCGATGCGGGTGCAGAGGCAACCTGGTTTGGCGAGGCCGAACGGCTGGCCGATGAGTTGGGGGACGCGGTGGCCGGATTCATGCAGAGAACCGAGTCTCCGCTCCTCGTTGTACCGGGACCACTGTGCAGCGGTTCGGCTGTCCTTGCAGAGCGTGTGCACGAACTCGAAGACGGTCTCGCGGAGCGTTTGCGTGGCACAGGCGCCGTAACGGTCCTATCGTCGCGCGCGTTGGCACGCTGGTACCCGGTTGCAGACTGGCACGACGCCGAGGGCGACCGCTTTGGGCATGTGCCCTACACACCCGCCTACTTCGCAGCCCTCGCAACCGGCGTGGTCCGAACCGTGGCAGGATTGCGTGATCGGCCGCGCAAAGTCATCGTCCTGGATGCGGACAACACCCTCTGGCAAGGCGTGGTGGCCGAGGACGGTGTCGCGGGTCTTCAAGTGACGGAGCCGTTCCGTTTGTTACAGGCTTTCATGCGCGAACAGAAGACAGCCGGTCGCCTGCTCGCACTGTGCAGCAAAAACTCCGAGTCAGATGTACGGGCCGTGTTCGACGAGCACGACGATATGCACCTGTGCTTCGATGACCTGGCCGCCTGGCGGATCAACTGGGACAGCAAAGCCGACAACCTGGCGGCTATGGCGGAAGAACTGGGGCTCGGACTGGATAGTTTCATCTTCATTGACGATAACCCGGTTGAGTGTGCCGATGTTGCAGCGCGCCACCCGGAGGTGTTGGTGGTGCCCCTGCCCAATCCATCTGCCATTCCCGCCTTCCTGGGAGCTGTGTGGGCACTGGATCACCGGACGCAGACGACAGAGGATGCCGGGCGGACACGCGCCTATCGCGATCACGCTCAACGTGAGCAGCTACAGCGGAATGTCACGTCGTTGTCCGAATGGCTGGATCGATTGGAGCTGGTAGTGGACGTACGTCCACCTCACGCGGATGACTACGCCCGCATGGCGCAGCTCACGCAGCGTACGAACCAGTTCAACGCCAGCGTACACCGTCGGGACGAGTCCGGGATTGTCGAATGGCTCAGCACGCCGAAGCAATCGGGTTGGATCGTGGGGGCGCGCGACCGGTTCGGTGACTATGGGTCGGTGGGAATGGCCCTGACCAGGGAGACTGAGACCGTTCTGGAGGTAGAGACCTTGCTGCTTAGCTGCCGTGCGCTGGGGCGAGGGATCGAACACCGCTTGTTGGCCGCCATTGGCGCCGCAGCGCTTGATGGAGCACGCAGGAATGTGGCAATCGCCTTCGTCAACACCGAGCGTAACGAGCCGGTGCGCCGTTTTCTCCAGTCGGTTGCCGCCCCGACCGAGGACGGTCCTATCCCGAGCGCATTCGTGCTGCCGGCGAAGCGTGCGGCTGACTTGCGCTACGATCCCGATTCGACCGCACCAACGCCTTCCCCCCGGCCCGTGGCCAAGAGACAGCGTCCACCACCAGGGCTCATCTCCAACGAACAGATGGTTCGTATTGCAGAGACGTGGCCGACGCTGTCGGACATCCGGTCCACCCTCGAGAAACAGAAGCGATCGCGGCCGTCACTCGGCGTACCGTTCGTGGCGCCCTACAGCAAGACAGAGAAGCTGATCGCAACCGCCTGGCGCGAGGTCCTGCACTTGGACGAAGTCGGCATCGACGATCGGTTTGCCGACTTGGGAGGGACGTCGATTCATCTCGTCAGGGTGCACGGGCTGTTGCGGGAACGGATGGATGTGGACCTCGACATCGTGACGCTATTGCAGTACCCAACTGTTGCCAAACTATCGGCTTTCATCGACGAGGATCAGGGAGACAGCCATCAGCTCGAGAGCGGGTCGTCCAGGGCAAAGAAGCAGCGGCGGGCCATAGCCCGCATGGCGCGTGGTTTGCGGAGGAGAAAGAGATGAGTGAAGAGGCCTACAGCGACGAAGCGTTTGAGCCGGTAGCCATCGTCGGCATGGCGGGACGTTGGCCGGGCGCGGGGAGTCCCGAGCAGCTATGGGCCAATGTAAAGGAAGGGCTCGAATCCATCTCCCGTTTCAGTCTGGACGAACTGGATGTTTCCCCAGCGAACCAGCGCCAGGACGAGACCGACACCTTCGTGATGGCAAAGGGCATCATCGATGGTTTCGATCTGTTCGATCCCGGGTTCTTCGGCTACCTGCCCAAGGAAGCCATGATGATGGACCCGCAGCAGCGGCTCTTCCTGATGCATGCTTGGGAAGCCCTGGAGCATGCCGGTTGCGATCCGACACGATACACGGGATCGATCGGTGTGTATGGCGGTTGCTACTTCGACACGTACATCCTCTCCAACCTCTGTACCGACCCGGCATTCCTGCAGAAACTGGTGGCGTCGATACAGGTAGGATCGCTGCAGACCGAGATCGGCAACGACAAGGACTACCTGACCACACGGGTGTCGTTCAAACTCGGGCTCAGGGGGCCAAGCGTCAACATCCAGACCGCCTGTTCCACGTCGCTGGTTGCGCTATGTCACGCGTGGACGGGGCTGGTAACTCACCAGTGCGATATGGCGCTTGCCGGAGGGACGACATTAACGCTCCCACTAAAGAAGGGGTACTACCACAAGGAAGGAGGCATGACCTCCCGCGATGGACACTGTCGCGCTTTCGACGCCGGGGCCTCTGGCACCGTCTTCAGTAACGGCTCCGCCATAGTGGTGCTCAAGCGGCTGGAGGACGCCCAGGCCGACGGCAATACGATTTATGCGGTGATTCGTGGCGCGGCCACGAACAACGACGGCAACGATAAGCTCAGCTACACGGCGCCGAGTGTGCAGGGGCAAAGCGAAGTGATTGCGATGGCTCACGACGTAGCGGGCATCGATGCGCGCTCCGTGGGTTACGTTGAGGCGCATGGCACCGGCACGCCGTTGGGCGACCCGATCGAGGTCCGGGCGCTAACCCGAGCGTTCCAGCGTCACACCGAGGACGTGGGGTACTGCGCGCTTGGCTCGCTCAAGACAAACATCGGCCACCTCGATGTCGCCTCGGGTGTCTCCGGGGTGATCAAAACGGCCATGTCATTGTACGACAAAGTGTTGCCGCCCACGGTTCACTTCCGTGAGCCCAACCCCGAGCTGGAGATTGAGAAAACCCCGTTCTACGTGAGTGCGGAGCTTCAGCCCTGGCCTGACGGCGAGTCACCGCGGCGTGCTGGCGTCAGCAGTTTTGGCGTCGGCGGCACGAACGCCCACGTGGTACTCGAAGAACCACCACCACAGACACCGCCGGAAGCTCCCCCGCGCGCGCACCGCCTCTTCCTGCTGTCCGCCAAGACCGAAACAGCCTTCGCCGCACAGGGCCCGCGTTTGGCGGATCACCTTGCCGCCCATCCCGAGTGTGATCTCGACGATATTGCCTATACCCTACAGGTCGGGCGCGCCGAACTGTCTCAACGTCGCATCGTCGTAGCCGATGGGCGCGAGGCGGCCATCGAGCTGCTGGCATCCGAAAAGGTCAACCCCTTCGACCGCTCCGATGCGCGACCCAGCGCACCCGAGGTGACGTTCATGTTCCCGGGCCAGGGGGCGCAGTTCCCCCGCATGGGTCACGAGGTCTACCAGACCGAAGCGCGCTACCGCGATGCATTCGACCAGTGCTGCGAGATCCTGACCCCTCTGCTCAAGCGTGATCTGCGTGAGTTGCTGTTTGAGGAAGAAGACGAGGCCGCCGTCGCGGAAACGCTCAAAGAGACCATGATCACTCAACCGGCGATTTTCGCGGTTGAATATGCCCTGGCCCAGCTCTGGCTCGGCTGGGGTGTAAAACCCACGGCGCTGGTGGGCCACAGCATGGGCGAGTTTGCTGCGGCAACAGTAGCAGGAGTATTCGCCCTGGAAGATGCCCTCCATATCGTGACGCTACGCGGCAAGCTGATGCAGGAGCGACCGAAGGGCTCGATGCTCTCCGTACGGCTCCCCGTGGACGAAGTGGAGGCCATGTTGACGCCGGAGCTGGCCATGGCCACGATCAATGCGCCGTCGCTGTGTGTCGTCAGCGGGCCCGACGAGGCCGTCGACGCCCTCGCCACCTCGCTGGCGGAGAAGGACGCGCCACACAGTCGACTGCACACCTCACACGCGTTTCATTCTGCCATGATGGACGAGGCCGTGGCGCCCACCGTGGCCGCGTTGGAAGAAATCGAGTTGTCGGCTCCAACAATTCCTATTCTCTCGACCGTGACCGGCGAATGGCTGACCGATGAAGAAGCTACCAGCGCCGCCTACTGGGGGAGAAACCTGCGCCAGACAGTACGGTTCGCAGATGCCATGGCGGCACTGGGCGAGAACGAGCAGCGCATCTTCCTCGAAGTGGGACCCGGGCAAACGCTCGCCACACTGGCCAAGCGCTGCCTGGGTAAGGACACGCAGCGACGCGCGCTGCCATCTCTTTCGCACCCGCAGAAACCCGCCGATATGGAAACACTGGTGTCGACTGCCGGTCGGCTCTGGCTCGCCGGGATTACACTGGATTGGGAGGCGTTCAACCCAGGACGTCGTCGGGTTCCACTCCCACCGTACCCATTCGACTTGGAGCGATACTGGGTGGAGCCGACTTCGTTCAGCCCGTCGGCAAGCAGTAACCAGGGGGGATTGGACCCCGAGACGGAGATCCTGGTACAGCGACAGCTTGATATCATTGCTCAGCAGCTTAACCTGCTGCGTCACTCATAGAATGTCGGGAATGGGGAAGGGGTATTCGAAATGGCCGGTGAACGTACAGCACGCATTCAGGCAGATCTGAGAGAGACCGTTGCCGATCTCTCCGGGTATCCACCCGAGGAGTTGGATGTTAACGCGACGTTTCTTGAACTCGGGTTCGACTCGCTTTTTCTAACACAACTGGGCACGGCGTTTCAGAAGCAGTTCGGGGTCAAGATTACCTTCCGCCAGCTCTTCGACGAGCTGCCGTCCATAGCCGTGCTGAGTGAGCACATTGATGGCGAACTACCGGACGATGCTCTCGCCCCCGAGACTAGTCCCACCGCACCAGCCGATGCTCCTGCTGCCGCCCCACCACCGGCCCCAACCGCATCCGCGGCCCTGCCAACGCCCCTCGCCCTACCCCGTGACGCCGGAGGGATGCGCGCCGTGTTTGCGCGGCAGCTCGAGATCATGCAGGAGCAGATCCAGATGCTGAGTAGCGGCGCGATCCCGGCCTCTACTGGCCTGTCAGCACCGAGCTCAACCACGGACGTCGAACAGCCACAAGCCGAACCGGGTCGGGAAACGCCCCCCCCACCCCAGAAGACCGAGTTTGTCTCAGGTTTTGGACCGCACGGAACCGGCGTTACGCCCTCGCACTTGACAAAACAGCAACAGGCGCACCTGGACGCGTTGATTGCACATTACACGGCGCGTACAGCCACGTCCAAGGCATCGACCCAGACTCATCGCCAGGTCCACGCGGACCCACGCACGGCTGCGGGCTTCAACCGACTATGGAAAGAAATGGTCTACCCGATCGTTGTTGAGCGCTCGGAGGGATGCAAGCTGTGGGATATCGACGGGAACGAGTACGTCGACCTGTTGAACGGGTTCGGCCCCAACTTTTTCGGGCACACCCCATCCTTCGTCGTCGAGGCACTGGAGAAGAAGATCAAGGAAGGGTTCGAGATCGGGCCGCAGACGCCACTGGCCGGCGAAACAGCCGAAATGATCTGTCGACTGACCGGCATGGACCGTGCCAGTTTCATGTGTACGGGATCCGAGGCCGTGCAGGCCGCCATGCGCGTGGCACGAACCGTAACTGGCCGCGACCGCGTCGTCCTCTTCGACGGGGACTATCATGGCAACTTCGACGAAGTTCTGGTGCGCGCAGCCAATCGAGGGAAGACGCTGCGCACATTCCCGCATGCTCCCGGAATTCCCATGAGCAGTGTGCAGGAAGTCATCGTGCTGGAGTACGGCGCAGAGGAATCCCTCGACGTCATCCGGGAACAAGCAGACGACATCGCCATCGTCATGGTGGAACCGATCCAGAGCCGGCGTCCCGAGTTGCAGCCGCGCGAGTTCCTCCATGCGCTCCGCGACCTGACGGCTGAGAAGGGCATCGTGCTCCATTTCGATGAAGTCATTACCGGTTTCCGCACCTGTCCCGGCGGAGCCCAGGAGTACTTCGATGTTAGAGCCGACCTGGCAACCTACGGCAAGGTCATCGCCGGCGGTATGCCGATTGGCGTTCTGGCGGGCCGATCCGTTTTCATGGATACACTCGACGGAGGGATGTGGCAGTACGGCGACAACTCGTTTCCCGAAGCAGGCGTGACGTTCTTTGCGGGTACCTTCGTGCGGCACCCGCTGACCATCGTGGCTGCACATGCTTGCCTGACCTACCTGATCGAACAGGGACCGTCACTTCAGGCACGGGTGAACGCGATGACGGAACGCTTCACGACTGCGGTCAATGAGCTGTTCCAGCGCAACAACATCCAGATTGAGGTCCCGCATTTCGCATCCCAAATGTTCATACGCAACAAAGAGAAGGATGAACTGGCGACGCTATTCTGGTTCCACCTGAAAGCACGCGGTGTTTACCTGCTCGAAGGGTTCCCCTGCTACCTTACCGCCGCACATACCGATGCGGATGTTGACTTCCTGATTCAGGCCTTTACGGAGAGCGTGGAGGCGATGAAAGCGGGCGGAATCTTCCCAGACATTCCCGCCGGACTCGTGCAGCCCGGATACGAGGTCGTACCTACCACAGAGGCCCAGAGAGAAATATGGACCGCCTTGCAGATGACGGGAACATCGCGCGCGTACAACGAGTCGGTCATGGTGACGCTCACGGGACACTTGCACCTGGATGCGCTGCAGAAGGCCACGCAGGTGGCCGTGGGCCGACACGAAGCTCTGCGGAGCACGTTCAGCGAAGACGGACGCTGGCTCTGCGTGGAGCCGGAGTTCCGTATCGAGATGGCTGTAACGGATATATCAGCCGAGAAGAACTGCGAGGCGCGGTTGGCCGACATCGGAACGAACGAGGTCGAGACCCCGTTCGACCTGGGCCAGGGCCCACTGGTGCGCGCTCAAGTGGTCAAGACGGCTGCGCTTGAGCACCGGTTGATTCTGACAGCACATCACATCATATGCGACGGGTGGTCGGTTGACATCCTGGTTCGCGAGGTCGGGCAGCTTTACACGCTCATCGCCGAGGGCAAGCCCGGCGTGCTGCCGCCTGCAGACAGTTTCATGGATTACGCCCGCTGGGAAGCACAGCGCATCGGCAGCGAGGAACAGTCCGGCGATGCCGACTACTGGGTATCGCAGTTTGCCGATACGGTGCCTGTTCTCGATCTGCCGACCGACCGACCCCGACCGACGGAGAAAAGCAGCAATGGCGCCCGCGAGGATCTGCGACTCGGTCGCGAGTTGGCCGACGGTATCCGCCGAACCTGCACGCGCTGCGGAGCAACGCTTGTTAACTTCATGCTGGCGGCGTTCAAGACCTACATCTACCGCCTGACGGGGCAGGAAGACCTGGTGGTCGGGTTGCCGGCATCGGGACAGTGGTCGCTTGGGCACGAGGGCCTCGTGGGGCATTGTGTGAACCTCCTGCCGCTACGGACACGTATCGCGGGCGACCAGCCTTTTGCCGAGTACTGCAAGATCGTACAGCAGGTGATGCTCGATGCGTACGAGCACCAGCACTACACACTGGGGGCACTGGTGCGCGAGCTGCAACTTCCACGCGATCCGGCACGCGTGCCGTTGGCACCGGTCGTCTTCAACAGCGAGAACGGGATCGACATCGAGGCGATTCATTTCAAAGACCTGGAGTTCCATTTCATCTCTTTCCCGCGGCGCTACGAGCACTTCGAGTGGTTCCTCAATGTGGTGGACGAGCATGGTGAACTGAGCATGGAGTGGTCCTACAACCGTGATCTGTTCGATCGGGCTACGATACAGCGGCACATGCAGGGGTTCATCCGTTTGCTGCAGTCCGTCGTTGCCGACCCGGATCAGACACTCTCCGGTATCCCCCTGCTCGACGACGAGGGCCGAGCCGTTGTGCGGAAATGGGGCCGGTGCCTCACGCCGTACGAGCGCGACCTCTCGGTTGGGGCAGTCTTCAGGGCACAGGCACAGCGCACGCCTGACGCCATCGCGCTACGCGAGGGCGAGACCACCATGACGTACGGCGAATTGGATAAGAAGACCGATCACCTGGCGCAGCGCCTGGTGGAGTCGGGCGTCGAAACCGGGGATCGCGTGGGAGTTTGCCTGGAGCGTTCGGTCGATATGCTTATGGCGTTCCTGGCGATCCTGAAGGCAAGCGGGGTCTACGTGCCCCTGGACGCCGAGTACCCGGCCGAACGACTCGCCCTGATGGTGACAGATACCGATATGCGTCTGGCCCTGGTGCGTGATCCGTCCGCGCTGGACCTGCCCCAAGACCTGACCGTCCTGGCATGGGCCGATTTCGCAAGTGCAGCGGATTCGTCCGCGGGTGCCACGTTTGAGATTCAGGCCGGGGGAGAGGATCCCTGCTACGTCATGTATACGTCGGGATCAACCGGTACCCCCAAGGGCGTCCTCGTTCCACATCGTGGCGTCGTACGACTGGTGCGTAACATGAATTACATGTCGCTGAATGGCGAGACCTGTATGCTGCACATGGCGCCGGTTACCTTCGATGCATCGACATTGGAACTGTGGGGCCCATTGCTCAATGGCGGAACCGTGGTGATGCTGCCCGCAGCGACGCCGTCGCTGGGCGACATTGGGGCCGCCATCCGCGAGGGCGGTGTCAATGCGATCTTCATGACGTCCGAGCTGTTCCGGGCCATGGTAGACGAGCGGCTGGAAGACCTGGACGGCATACGACAGCTGCTGGCCGGTGGCGATGTGCTCTCGGCAGCGCACGTCAGGCGTGTGATGGAGCGCTTCCGCTCTTGCCAGGTCATCCATTGCTACGGACCCACAGAGAACACGACCTTTACTACCTGTACGCGGGTGACCGAGGAGGAGGCGGCAGGCAATGTGCTGCCGATCGGCCGACCGGTGGCCAACACAACCGTGTACATTCTCGACGAACAGCTACAGCCTGTTCCCGTAGGTGTGCCCGGCGAGCTGTGGACCGGTGGTGACGGTGTAGCCCTGGAGTACATCAACCGCCCCGAGCAGACCGCCGAAGTGTTTGTGCCGGACCCCTTCAGCGAAGAGGATGGCGCCCGCATGTACCGCACCGGCGACCGTGCCTGTTGGCGACCGGATGGGCAGATCGCTTTCCTGGGACGAGTGGACCGACAGGTCAAGATACGTGGTTACCGGGTTGAGCCGGGCGAGGTGGAGGTTGTGCTCGACGCGTCGGAGCTTGTTGCCCAGGCGGCGGTGACTGCGCCCGAGGTGCGTCCGGGCGAGCACGCGCTGGCGGCCTATTACGTTCCGGCCGACGGACGCCCCGTCAACGCCACGGCTCTGCGCAAGGTGCTGCGCGGGAAGCTACCAGAATACATGGTGCCACAGTACTTCACAGAGATGGATGCCATGCCGGTCACGCCCAACGGCAAGCTCGACCGCGCCGCGCTGCCGGCAGTGGGCCTCGGTATCGAGGCAACGGACCGCATCGCGCCGCGGACGCCGGCGGAATCGCTTGTGGCGGAGGTGTGGGGTGAGCTGTTGGACCGCACTGACTTCGACGTACGTGACAACTTCTTCAACGTAGGCGGACATTCGCTGCTTGGCTTGCGTGTCGTGGCCCGTCTCGAGGAGAAGACGGGCGTTCGCCTCGCCCCTCACAGCCTGCTGTTTGACACACTCGAGCAACTTGCTGCGAGGTGTGAGCAGGCCGCTACACAGAACGAGTCGACCCCAAAGAAGGGCGGACTACTCGGGTGGTTGAGCAAGAAGCGCGGCTGAAACGCGCGGCTCACCACTCGATCGCTGTATGAACCAGGGGTGGCGTCACCATGACCCGTCCCTCCACTTCTCGTCCTCCGTGCCATTCGTCTGACAGGCTTTTCGTAAGCCGTAGCCTGAAGCTGTCGGAAGAGAGGTCAACGGCGGACAAACAGAGATCGCTCGGTTCCGGTTTCGCGGCATTGCACCCAGCCAAACACTTGAAAAAGCTCTCGCGTGCCGATAGCGCCAGGCACACAGCCGCGGCATCGCCCCAACGCGGGACTACTTCACGAGACAGGAGTGCATCATCCGCCTTGGAACATATTGCGGAACGGATTTCCCTCGCTATTGCTTCCGACGGGATGGTCTCGGAATCGATCCCTATGCCACCGCGTGCCTGGTCGGCTGTTGCAGCGGCCCATGCGAACCCGTGGGTATGCGTAATAGCACCCATAATCCCGGCGGGCCACTGCGGCGAGCGGTCGGCACGTACCTCGAGCGTGCCGACGTTGCCGAAACCGAGCGTGGCGAGTGCTTCGCGTGCACAGTAACGTCCGGCAAGAAACTCGGCTCGGCGCTTGGGTACCGCGCGCACCAGCGCGGATGGCATCGCAAGGCCATACCTGGTGGCATGACCAGCAAGACCGGAATCGAACACAACCGCGACACCGACGGCGTGAGTGCTGAGCAGAGGAGGTGTGTCAACCTGTCTGAGCATCAGCCTGTCCCGAAGGGTACTGCTCATCCATCCAGCCGCAAACGCGATCAAGCAGGCGCTCGCGCGACGCCTGGTCCGAGAAAAGATGATCGGCTGTGCAGAAGTAGTCGGAGGCTACTGTGTCCGGCAGATCGATGCTGCGGAACATGTCGCGGAACTGCTCAGCATAGTTGTAGGTATCAACGGTCTCACCTGAGTAAACCCATAGCGACCGTGTTCCTCGCTGGATAAGCTGCTTCATACCCTCGAGCGCTTGCTGCTTCGGCGGCGACGGCCAGCCGAACACGTCGGAACCGGTCGTCTCATCTCCCTCGTTTTCTGCCGCGGCAAACCAGGACATCCAGCGTCGCGCACGGACGTAAGCCGCGATGCGTGTCCACGAGCTAAGGAAAGCACGTACTCGTTCGATGCGAAAGCGCGGCGTGGGATATGCCATGCCGTCCATACAGACGAAGGAGTCGACTCTCTCGTCCGCCACTGCCAGGGAATACGCATAGTGGGCGCCGGTACAGAGTCCTGCCGCCGCGAAGCGCGTTGCCGCTTCACGCTCGACCAGGAACGCCATCGCATCCTGTGCATCGGCCACCGCGCGCTCTTTGCCGCTGCGGTAGTCGGCTCTGGCCGCACTGTCGCCGAGACCGGACAGATCAAAACGAAGCGACGGGATCCCCAGTTCCGCCAGGCGCCGCGCCAGTTGGACATTAAGCCGGCAGATACCCACCCGGTGATTGACGCCTACGTTCCAGAGCAGCACCCACGGGGCGCCCGCACGGAGTGCCGCCGGGCGTGAAACCACGCCCACCAGTCCGCCGGACCCTCCGAATGTCACAACGTGCTCGCTCATCACGCGTTTTCCTTAAACCAGGCCACAATCCAACCGGGAATGGCCCGCGCGCGAAACGGCTCGCCCCAACGCGAGGGAAGGGCCCACGGCGAACTGTCTTCCACAACGTGCCGCTCCACGTTCCCGGGCAGACATCCTTCGAGTGCGCGGCAGACCGGCAGGTCTTTCCCGCAGACCACGACCGTCCGCTGCGGGGCGGGAAGGCTCTCATCCACTGCACGGCAGGTGTCACACAGCCGTATAGTGCCGATCGCATCGCGCAACGCATCGGGGTAGAGATATCCCGCCAGCTCCACCGAGTCCTCGGTTGCCGCGGCAGCCCTGATCGACGTTCCCCGCTTCCGCGCCAGGCGAGCGTTGTGGAGCGTCCGCAGCCCGCTGAGATAGTCGGCGCCCGTGGCCACGGGATCCCACAACACCAGGTGTCGTACGGTGGCACGGCGGGAGAAACGTGATGCCAGGACAGCTCCAAACCGTAGTCCCACCACGCTGACTGCGGACATGCCCGACATATCCTTCAGTTCCGCCGCGGCAAGATCGACGCTTTCATCCCATTTTTCAAGTGTCGCTTCGATCTGGCCGCCACTCGAATCGCCCGAGCCCCAATAGTCGAACCTCAGAACAGGAAATCCCTCGGCCGCCAGCGCACTAGCCAAATCGCGGAACGCCCCATGCGCGTTCGTGTACTCGTGCCCGATCGGGTAACACAACAGCACAGCACTGCTGCGAGGACGCGTAACGGGTTCATGGTAGACCCCAAACAGCGGACTCTCAGGAATACCAAAATGACAGGGGATCATTGTGAGATTACCTTCTCTTCCGGCTCCGCATCACCCGCCAACACCTGCTCGGCCAGCTTCTGGCGCCACCCATCCGGCAAGGGCACATGGAAAGCCTCCAGTATCAGGTTGGCCAAGAGTTGATTGCCATAGTAGTTGAGGTGTGCACCATCGCCCTCCGGTGTCAACACGCCCCATTCGAGGTTGTCCGGATTGACTCGTTTCAGGAACGCCAGGAACTGGGGCCGGAGATCGATGATCGGACATCCCTTAGCATGACCCAACTCGCGAATCGCCTCACAGTACTCATCGATAAGCGCATCGTACCGGTTACTTCCGTCTGACCGTTCCCCCATCACCGTCAACGTTGTGAGTACCGGTAACGCCCCGGACCGCCGGATCTGGAAGATGATGTCCTTGAGCGCGAAAAGGTACATTTCTTTATCGATCGGTCGTCTCTCGCCCAAGTAGATGTCGTTCAGCCCAACTTCCACAACAACCACCGTGGGCTGTTTGCTTAAGACATCCTTCTGCAACCGCTTGCGGATATTCTGGGCCGTGTTGAACCCTATGCCAGAACCTCGAATCTTGATTGCCCGGGTGGGCCACGCACTCTTGACCGCCAGCTGCATAAGGGAGACGTAGCCGTATGTACGCACCCCATGCTGGGTCAGGGAATCGCCGACAATGTAGATCCTATCGCCGTCCTGTGGTTCTGCCAGAACAGGCTGCGGCGTGTTCGTGATAGCCTCGACGCTTCCCTCTCCAGCCACAGCGACACCAAGACCGCATGCCGACCACACGGCCACGGGAAGAGCTAGCACTATCGTCATCAATCGTTGCGTCATGGTGGTGCATACAAACTACTGGCAGTGCTCACCCGATGCAATTGAGAAAAAGGGCGGTGACGATTCGACATTGTCGTAACGCAAAGGTTGTGTTCCAGCTGCTTTGCGTTAACATGCTGCCCTGTAAGCATGAATGTCCTCTTGCTCAACCAGTACTATCCGCCGGATGTCGCACCGACAGGACAATACCTGCACGACTTAGCCCGGCGTCTTGTGAAGCGTGGTCACGAGGTCACCGTGTTGGCATCGCGCACGTCCTACAGCGGGTGTTCAAAATACCCCTCGCGCGATACGATCGAAGGGGTTGACGTACAGCGTGTGGGAGGGTTGAATCTTGGCCGGAGCAACCTGTTCCTCAGGGCAATAGAGTACGCGTGGTTCTTCCTGCGGCTGGCCATCCGGCTGCGCCGCGTGCGCCCCGTCCCGGATTTCGTTCTCTGCCTAACCACCCCTCCCTTCGTGGGTGCACTTGCGCGGGCATTCCGGCGGCACGGTACGGCATATGGGCACTGGGTCATGGACCTGTATCCCGATGTGCTTTTCGCGCACGGCATGGTGAGGCCCGGTGGCTGGGCCGCGCGCCGTCTCGCCGCACTGGCCCACTATACCATTGGTGGAGGGGTGTTCGCGGTCGGGCTCGGTCCTGACATGGCCGCACGTCTTGCTCCGTACGCGGGAGCTGCACACATTGCCTGTCTCCCGCTCTGGGCGCTGGATGAAGCACCAATAGACCAGGACGCGGCCAACGCTCTACGAAAGGAACGGGGATGGGCGGAGACGGACACCGTGTTCATGTACTCCGGCAACATGGGGCGGGGACATCGATTCGGCGAGTTTCTCGCGGCCATCCGCGCCACGGCTGACAACCCCGCCGTCCGCTGGGTGTTTGCCGGCGACGGCAAGCGGCGGCACGAAATCGAGACGTTTGCCGCCGACCATCCCGACAGCAACCTTCAACTGCTGCCCTACGAGCCCGCCGATAGTCTCGCAGCACACCAGCTGTCCGGGGACGTCCACCTGATGAGTCTCGACAATCGGTGGAAAGGGTGCATGATACCCAGCAAGTTGCAGGCGATCTGTCGGTTGGGACGTCCGCTCATTCTCGTAGGAGGACGCGACATCAGCCCAGCCAGATGGATCACCGAGTACGGCGCTGGCTGGGTCGTTGAAGAAGGCGATATTGCGGGGCTGAAGAGCGCCGTGACCGCGGCACTGGATCCTGCGGAGCGCACGCGACGCGGTGAGGCTGCCAGACACTTGGCCGCGGAGCTATTCGATTCAGAGCGTAACGCAAACGAACTATGTGACATGATCGAGAAGCAATGCAAGCTATCCTGCCATTCGAAGTTCTCCTGAAGTACCCGTTCGCTTTGCTGGCCGGGTTCCTGGTGACATTTCTGCTGACGCCCGTCGTTCGGGCGCTCTCCGAGAGTGTTGGTATGGTCGACCAGCCACGGCAACGCCATGCCCATGCCAAGGCGACCGCCACCGGGGGCGGCATAGCGGTCTTTCTCGGGTTCCACGCCGCCTGCTTCGCGATGTTCCTGCTCCCATGGGTACCGTTCCACGGGATTCTGGATGCCGTATGGTGGTGGCATTTTCTGATCGTCTCCACGGTGCTCGTCTGTATCGGGATCCTCGACGACCTGTATGAACTCAAGCCTCTGGTCAAGCTGGGCGGCCAAGTTCTGGTTGCAGTCCTGGCTTTCCTCTTCGATATGCGAATCGAGATGATTTTGGGTGTTAGCCTGCCAGCCGCAGTCGACCTCGTGCTTACCGTGCTCTGGTTTGTTGCGATCATGAACGCCTTCAACCTGATCGACGGCATGGATGGACTCGCGACCGGTTTGGCACTGATCGCGTCGGTGGGGATGGCGGGGTCTTTTCTCATCCGGCGTATGCCTGCCGACGCCCTGGTGCTGATCGGCGCTGTCGGTAGCTGCCTGGCGTTTCTCCGCTATAACTTCCACCCTGCGACCATCTTTCTCGGCGACAGCGGCAGTATGTTCCTGGGCTTCCTGCTGGCCTCCGTGGCCGTAAGCTCCGGCGGTGCCAAGGCCACCACCGTAACAACGATCATTGTGCCCCTTCTGGCTATCGGCATCCCGATTTTCGATACGGCGTTGGCCCTGTGGCGGCGTACCGCGCGCAGGATGATCGGCAAGGCCGAGACCGCGAATGACGAGGCGTCGACAAGGGTGTTCACCGGCGACGTGGATCACGTTCACCATCGCCTGTTGCGCTCGGGACTCTCGTACCGCGCCGCGGCAACCTGGCTCTACGCGCTGGCTCTGGGTCTGGTTGCCATCGGTCTGCTCAGCATGCTGTACCACTCCCATGCAACGGGCATCTATATCATTGCCTTCGTGGCCATTACCTACGTGGTCGTACGCCACCTGGCGCGGATCGAGTTGTGGACAAGCGGCCAGTTCATCCTCCAGGGACTGCACCGTCCGAGTTGGCATATCGTGGGCACGATAGCTTACCCGGTGGTTGACGTCTGCGCGCTTGGCCTCGCGCTGGCCATTGGCATCTACTTCAGCGGCGAGTTCGAGAGCCTGCGCGGGTGGAAGAATCTCTGGGTCGACCAGGTCGCCGTTTGGGTCGGTGTCCCGTTCCTCTGCATTTTCACGGCACGTACCTACTCGCGCGTCTGGAGCCGAGCCCACACCTCGGAGTTCACCATGTTGGGCGGTGCGCTCACGGCAGGCGCGCTTCTTGCTGCCGGGATTACGGCCGTCGTCGACATCATCCCGCTGCAGTCGCTCGTGTTGCAGTGCATTCTCTACACCACTGTTTCGATTACCCTGGTTGCCGGTATACGCGCCCTCCCCCGTGCGGTCATCGACGCCATGTCGGGCCGGAATCACGGACCGGGTTCCAGGCACGTTCTACTCATTGGCGCCAGCCCGCAGGCCACTCTCTATGTCATGGACCAAGGCATCCGTCTGGCAGACGACAAGTCGTCCGCGCACGTCATGGGCTATATCGACAACAACCGTCAACTCCATGGCCGCTATGTCGGTGGACAGCTTGTACACGGCGGAATTGACCGCCTGGAGGCTGAGATCAAGGCCCACGACATCGACATGCTCATGGTCATCGACGGCCTGGACGACAAGGATATGCAGACGGTCACAACCGTGGCCGATCAAAACGGGGTCGATGTCTATGCCTGGCAGACCGGCATCCGAACTATCCGCCGGAACCGGCCGGAGGAATAGGTTTGCCGTCCACGTCCTCGGCTGGATTGTCCAACTCCGCGGCAAAATCGACCAGTACATTTCGGTAGTGCAGGTGCTCCAACTCGTGCGCCGCCTTATGGGCCGCTTCCGCCGACATGCCGGAGTGAATGAGGTGGCCCTCCCAGAGCTGATGCGAGCGCATGATGTGGGCCGCCTCTTGGCGGCCTTTGTCCGTTAGAGAGATACCTCCTTTGCGCACGGCTCCGGAATCCAGTAGCCCCTCTCTGACCATCTGTCGCGCGGCCCTGCGAACAAGCCGTGGCGCCTTGGGAATATCCGACAGGTGCAGGCATCCCTCGTGCGCCAAGCGCAACACATCCTCCAGATCCGCCTGCGGCACCACCCGCTGTCGGCGCAACCAGGCCGCCAGCAGCCCATACCGCGGCGCGAAGATCAGGCCAACCACGAACAGAAGGAACCCCATGAACATGATCGAGCCGCCGCCCGAAGCATTGACCCATTCAGAGAAGTACAGCCCCATGATCACGGAGAACACCCCCATCACAGCCGCCCAGAACATCATACGCGGCAGACGGTCGGTAAGCATGTAGGCCAACGCCGCCGGTGTGATCAAAAGGCCGACGATCATGATAACCCCCACCATCGAGATCCCCGCCACGCAGACCAGCGCAATCATTACTGTCAGCAGAATGTGAATCCCCCGGGTCGGCAGCCCGATCGACGCGGCCATCGTGGGGTCGAAGCTGACGATGGTCAGATGGCGGTAGATGATGATGATGATCGACAGCACGACCGAGGCCACCCCGGCACTCAGCCAGAGATCGTGCCATGACACGCCGTAGATGTCGCCCTGGAAGAAGTGGTTGAGGTCGATGTTGATGTGTTGCTGAAACCGCGTGAGAATCACGACACCTGCCGCGAACAGGCCCGTGTAAATGATGCCTATCGCCGTATCCTCCGCGATCCGCCCCACGTTGCTGAGGAAGCTGATGCACACCGACGTGAGCAGTGCGGCGATCAGCGCGCCGAGCAGGAGCCCCCCGGCCGTGAATCCACCAGCGAAAAGCGCGTTCATGACGAGATACCCAATGCCAACACCCGGCAGAAGAGCATGGCTCATGGCGTCGCCGATGAACGCCATCCTGCGCAGAATGATGTAGCACCCCAATACGGCACAGGCCACAGCAATGATCGATCCGCCCAGGGCCCCCTTCACGAAGTAGGCGTGAGTCCACGGCTCGGCAAACACATTGTAGAGCCAGCCGCTCATACCGCTGCCTCCTTCGCCCAGCTTATCGCGCGTAGCGTTCCACCGTAGACCTCCGCCAGCAGAGCCGGGTCCAGGACCTCCTTCGGTGGCCCGTACGCAAACACGCGGCGGTTCAGCAGAACGACCCGGTCAAAGAACTCGGCCGCGGTCTCCAGGTCGTGATGCACCACAACCACCGTCTTGTTCTGTTCCCGCGCTCCGGCCAGTAGCCCGGCGATGGCGCGCTCGGTGGCGGCGTCAACCCCGGCAAAGGGTTCGTCCAACAGGAGTATATTCGATTCCTGCGCCAGCGCACGCGCCATGAACACACGCTGTTGTTGCCCCCCGCTGAGCTGTCCGATCTGCCGATCGGCAAACTCCGCCATTCTCACCGCATCCAGCGAGTGATGAACCTTCTCGCGATCCACACTGCGCAGCGCCTGGTACCAGCGGCGATGCCCGTAGCGCCCCATCGTCACCACGTCGCGCACGGTGACGGGAAAGGCCCAATCGATCTGCCCGCGCTGCGGCACATAGGCCACAAGCCCGCAGGCATGAGCCACCGGTTGGCCGAATATCTTCACGGTTCCGTAGTCGCGCGGTACAAAACCCATGATCGACTTGATGACCGTGGATTTCCCCGCTCCGTTGGGGCCAAGAATCCCTACGACGGTGCCCTGCGGGATATCGAGCGAGACATCCACCAGCACGGCCTTCGCCTGGTACGACACTGTCAGGTGTTCCATACGGATCGCTGTTGTGTCAGGCTCCGCAGCCATCACCGTTCTCCCAGCCCACGGTCGAGCGTCTCCAGTCCCGGCAGCAGACTGAGCTCTACTTCGCCCGAAAGACGTGCGCCGCCTCCCGCCGACCACAGCGTCGCCGCGTCACACAGCACACCATCCCGCAGCATCTGCACACGCAACGAGCACGGATGTCTGGCGTCCTCAGGCCCGGGTACACCTTCCACAAAGAGAGTCACTGCATCACCTCGGAACCGCAGGTTTGACACTGTGACGGTTCGCCCACGAACCAGCTCCTCCGTCGTGGAGTACACTTCATGGTCTCCGTGCCGTATCACCACGCGCGACGGGACATCGGTGGATGTGCGCACGGAAAAGGGGTCATCACCAGCCGTGAACCCGAGCGTGACCTTCAGGACATAGTGCGCCGCGTCGGCGGCGTGCGCGCCTTCTTCGGCGTGGCCGTGCGTGGCCACCTCGCGACTGATACTGAAGTCGACGCGCCGGGTCAGAACATACTGACACAGCCCCACCCCTCCGAGCAGGACCGCGCTCACGAGTAAGCTACCGACGAATCGCATCATCTGTACGTGCCGGTGTCTACCGGACCTCCGCGAGCGCCGTGACCACCTGCAGTGTGTTCTCGCGCATCATTCCCAAGTAGGTCTCGCCAGCGCTCCCCGCCTCACCCATGGCATCTGAATAGAGTTCACCGCCAACGCGCACTCCTGCTTCTTCGGCGATTTGCCGGATCATCTTCGGGTTCACCGACGTCTCGACGAATATGGCCGGCACCTTGAAGTCCCGGATCGACTGCACAACGCGGCGGCGGCGCTCGGGTGTCATCCCGCCGCCAATCTCGCTGCCGGTCGACCACCCGACCGGACTGCGAACCTTGAACCCATAGCGTGCCGCGAAGTAATTGAATGCGTCATGGCTGGTCACGAGGATACGCCGCTCCGTTGGCACGCGGCTGACTTCCTTCTCGATCCACGCGTCCAAGGCACGCAACTGCTGCAGATAGAGGTCGCTGCGCGCGCGGTAACGCCTGGCACCGGCGGGATCGATCTCGGTCACTGCGGCAAGGATGTTGTTAACATAAATCGCCGCGTTGCGCGGATCGAACCACGCGTGCGGATCTTTGACCATCTGGCCTTCGTACTCGAGGTCGAGCGGCTGCACACCGTCGGTGCAGGTCACCAGGCGCTTGTCGCCATTGTCGCGCGCAAGCGTCTGCATCCAGTTCTTGCCTTCCAGGTGCAGCCCGTTCTGAAGGCAGAGCACGGCGCTTTCCACCAATCGGCTGTCGCCCGGCACGGGCTGGTAGACGTGCGGGTTAACGCCAGGGCCGAGGATACAGATTACCTCCATATCGTCGCCTACAATCTGACGTGCCAGGTCGGCGGCCTGGGTCGTCGAACATACGATGCGCGGTTTGGCGCCGCCTTCCGCCAACACCGTTGCACCTGACACCAGGAGGGCTGCGCCCGTGCACACTGCGCGCAGGACCGTCATCGCGGTCGTCTTCATAGTCTTATCTCCCATCCCCCCGCCGTGCACCCATGCACGGAAGCACTATAGCACGGTCAATGATGGCGGCAACGACAGAGTGACAGGCTACGCGGAGGGCGGGTTGGGGAGCGTGAAGTAGAACGTGCTGCCCTGGTCTACCACCGGATCGACGCCGATGGTACCACCGTGCAATTTGACAATCTTGGCGCACGAAGCCAGCCCGATGCCGCTCCCGTCGTCCTTGACCGCTGTCCGCAACTGCTGGTAGGGCCGAAAGACCGTTCTTCGGAACTTGGATTCGAACCCGATGCCGTTGTCCTCCATGTGGACCCTCACCTCCTCGTCGCCATCCTCGGCCGACAGGCGAATGACCGGTGGCGTGCCGGGCTTGCGGTACTTGATCGCGTTAACCAGCAGTTCCTGCAGTAGCATGCTGAGCTGCGTCCGATCCCCCCATACGACGGGCAGGGAGGGGGAGATGATCTCAGCGCCGCTCTCATCGATCGGTTGCTTGAGATTCAGCCGGACAGCCGCCAGCACCTCATCCAGCGGAACTTCGCAGAAGTTTTCGCTGCAGTTTTCAAGGCACGCGTAGTTCAGCATGCTGGCAATCATCTGGCTCATTCGGCTGGCGGTACCGGATACGAACCCCATCTTCTCGGCGATATCTGCCGTATCGCATTCGCGCGCACCCGGATCGAGTTCGATCGTGGCCAGCGCGGTGCAGATCGAGTGCAGCGGCACTTTCAAATCATGCGCGACGGCGCTGGCAAACTGCTGGAGCTCGTTGTTGGCGAGTTGTAAGGCTTCCGCCTTCTCTTCCAGCTCATCTTTGTGCAACTCGACGAGCCGCGCCATGCGGTAGCTCTTTGCCGACATGCGCGCCTGGGAGACGCCCGCCGCAATCACGCACACGGCCGTGATCATGGGCGTGTAGAACAGCGTCAGTTCGACCCGCGTCGGCGCACAGAAGAGAACAACAGCCACATACGTCAGCACGAGTGGTACGGCGATGATGGCCCACATGTATCTCCTGACGCCCGTACCGAACACGAATACGGCCAACACCGACGCCTGCATGGTTCCGGCCGCACCGTAGGCCGATCCCTCCAGCGCGCTGCGAAAAAGGCCAACCGAGAAGATCCCCGCCGAGACCATGATGCATGTCAGAAGGATGACCTGGGCCGGGATGATGTACTCGCGGTGTTGCTTCAGGTAGGTGAACGACAGCACCATGAAGATCACGCCGGGGATGAAGCCCACCATGCGTGTAAAGGAGAGAGCGCCCACGTTCATGATGAAAGAGTCGTTGATGAACATGTAGCCCAGGACCAGTATGGCCACGCCGGCCATCATCCGGCCATAGCGCATGCTCTTGGAGCGTAACTCCTCCTGGTACTCACGCCCTAACGCCTGTTCATCAAGTTGCGCCATCGTACAGCTACACCTTTCGCCCACAACGTATCTTTGCGGAGAAACAGTAGCGCGCAAATGGAGATACGTCCAGCGAAACTCAGTCGAGCCGTTCAAGAAGGTAGGCCACTTCAACCTGCTTGCAGAGCGGAATGATCCAGCGTTCGTAGATCGTGCAGACCTTGCCAGGCTGAATGCCGCCGTCTCCCGCCTTCAATAGTTCGCTGCCGTACGCGGATGCCTTGCGGCTGACACGCTCGAAGAGCTGGGACTCGATGTGCGGGGCTGTAAGCGTTGCCTCGATACCAGCACTATCACCCGCGCCGATCAACGGATCGTATGTGTCAGGCGTCTCGCGGTACTTGCTCTCGGCGATGAACATACCGTAGTGAATCCGCTTGGACAGCGCCTGCAGCAGGTTCACATCGATCACCGCACATGAACCGTAGTTACCGTCATCTCCATCGGCACAGATGAACGGTATCAGCTCGTTGACATACATGGCCATGATCTGCGTGTTGAGATTGATGTGGCTCCTGCGTAGCGGATGCTCTGCGCAAACCAGCGGTGTCAGGATTGGATCGGGGAGATCGTCGAAAAACGGATGCTCGTCGGGACTCGTGTAGCGTCGCACCTTGGCGTGCGAGTGCTCTGTCTCATGAAGCATGAAATCCAACAGACTCTCTGCGGCCAGCTCGCCACCCATCGCACCGGTTTCGTAGACAGGTGCATTCCGCAGGAACTGGGCTCGCTCGATCAGCCCGAAAATGATCGTCTCCTCGAGCCGAACCAGCACCCCCCGCAAGTGATCAAGCTGAAACTCCTTCGCCATAACGCGCCCAAGCATACCCTCACACATACGTCTCTGCCAACGGCTTTTCTGGCCCGTCCCGTCCGGCAAAGCCCGGACTCCTTCCTTTACCCCTATCCCCTTTTGCGCTAGCGTACCTCACATCGCATGATGCATTCTTTGCCCGCGGGCACGAAGAGAGCGGAGAGGACCGGGAACATGGGAAACGAAGAGGCAGTTCGGTATCGGCGCATCCTCCTCAAGTTGAGCGGCGAGGCGCTGCGCAGCAAGGAGAGCGGCCTCAGTATAGATCCCGAGGTCTGTGACGGCATCGCCAAGCGAATCAAGAACGTGGTCGAGATGGGCGCACAGATGGCCGTGGTAGTCGGCGGCGGCAACATCTTCCGCGGCATCAGCGGCGAACAGGGCGGCATCGACCGCACCTCCGGCGACTACATGGGCATGCTCGCCACCATCATCAACGCGCTCGCCCTGCAAAATGCACTCGAGCACAACAGCATAGATACGCGCGTTATGACGGCGATCGACATGCACAAGGTCGCCGAACCCTTCATTCTGCGTCGCGCGGCGCGCCACCTCAACAAGGGACGCATCCTGATTTTTGGCGGCGGCACCGGCAACCCCTACTTCAGCACCGATTCCGCCGCAGCGCTGCGCGCGAGCGAGCTGGGTGCCGACGTCCTGATGAAAGGCACCAAGGTAGATGGCGTTTACTCCGCCGACCCCGTCGGCGATCCCTCCGCCACGCGCTACGACCACCTCACCTACGACGAAGCACTTCACAAGAACCTGAAAGTGATGGATGGTGCCGCGTTCTCGCTCTGCCGCGAAAACCATATCCCGATCGTGGTGTTCAATTTCTTTGAAGCCGGTGTGATGGAAAGCATCGTGGCTGGCGAAGAGGCCGGAACTACCGTGGGTGACTAACCAGACACGACGAGGAGAAGGACAGATGGAATCCGTTGAAGAAGTACTGATCGACTGCGAAGAGAAAATGGAGAAGTCGCTTGGGTTCCTGCATGAGCAGTTCTCGGGCATACGAACCGGCAAAGCATCGCCCGCACTGGTGGAGAACGTACAGATTCCCTACTACGGCACCCCCACCCGCCTACGCGAACTGGCCAACATCTCAACCCCCGAACCTCGGCTGATCGTCATCAACGCCTACGATCCTTCCGTGCTCCCGGAGATCGAAAAGACCATCCTTGCCGCCAACCTGGGCGTAACCCCCATGAACGACGGGCGTGTCGTGCGCGTACCGATCCCCGAACTCAACGAGGAACGGCGCAATGAGCTGGGAAAAGTAGCCCGGCGCATGGCCGAAGATGCGCGCGTAGCCGTACGCAACATCCGGCGCGAAGCGAACGACCAGATCAAGTCACTGCAGAAGGAAAGCAAAATCACTGAGGACGACCGCGAGGATGGTCTCAAAGAAATACAGAACCTGACCGATAAGACCATCGGCTCCATAGATGAAGGCCTTAAGACCAAGGAAGCCGAAATCATGGAGGTGTAAGCCGTCCCGCCCACGCTTGACCCCGTCGGACACGAAGCGATATAGTGGGTCGGTTTTCACGGGAGAGAAATGATGGCAGACGATTCCGATAAACAAGACGCTCCGAAGCTACCACCCAAACTGAATCTACGTAAGCAGGGCATCCTGAAACAGGAACCCGCCGCCAAGGCTGAACCGCCGGCAGAACCTGAGCCGCAACCGGAACCTGAGGCGCCCGCTGCTCCGAAGCTTGCGCCCAAGCCCCCCGCTTCGGGAACCGTAAAGCAGCACACGGCCCGCTTGGTCGTGAAGCCTGCCGACCTGAAACCCGCCGAGAAAGCTGCGGAGGAACCCGCCAAGGATGACGAGTCGGCCCCGAAGATCGCCGCCAGCCCTGCGATCAAGATCAAGCCGCTGAAGCCCAAGGCCGCTCCCGCCGAAAAATCGTCTGAAGCCGCCGTAGATACGGCTGAGGAAGCTGCAGACAAGAAGAAATCCGACCCGGCCAAGACCGATACCAAGCGGAAGACCTCACGCATCCCGCTCGAGAGCGCCAGGGCGCCGGAAGCCGAGGAGAAGAAGGAAGAGAAGAAAGAAGAGAAGGCTCCCAAGCTCAAGCCGAAGACGATCAAGATCAAGCCCAGCATTCCTGTTCCCAAGGTACGCTCGACTCAGCCGCTCAGCGTCACCGTCCCGATTGCCGATGAGGACGGTGAGAAGGTCAAGGCCGATGCAGCGAAACGGAAAACCTCCCGCATCCCGCTTGAGGAGGCCCTGACCGCCGACAAAGAGAGCGAAGAACCCGCCGAGCCGGTCGATGCCGCTCGCCCCAAGACCATCAAGATCAGGCGTCCTGGCAGCGAGGCCACCACGGTAAAGGCCAAGAAGCCCGCGCCTCCCGCGCCCGCAGACGACGGTGAGATGGGCAAGACCGCTCGTCTCGATCACCTGCCGCTGGACGATGCCGACACGACTCCGACGCAGAAGAAGACCATTCGCGTGAAGCGCCCCGATGCCGCCTCAACCGCATCGGCAGCCCCCACCCCTGCCCCGGCTCCGGGTGGTCTCGGTCTCACGCCCCCCGAACCCATTGAAGAGCCGCGCTCCGACGAACCCGGTGTTGTCTGGGCACTTCTTGCCCTGGCCGCCACGTTGGTTCTGTGCGTGGTAATCTACATGCTAGCCGCCCAGGCCTTTGGCCCCAATGCCACGGGAACGGCGCTTTCCTCATGGACAGGCGGACCGAACTTGTCGTGGCCCGGCAAGATTGTAAACTAGAACAAGAGCCCCAACGAGGAGTAGGTTAAGATGGCAAGTGACAATATCGTTCAGATAGAAGGCGATAACTGGCAGAGCCAGGTAATGGAAAGCTCCATCCCTGTGATCGTCGATTTCTGGGCTGAGTGGTGCGGTCCCTGCCGCGCCATCGCGCCCATCCTGGATGAGCTGGCCGACGAAATGGATGGCCAGATCAAGATCGCCAAGGTTGACGTCGATAGCAATCAACAGTTGGCTGGCCAGTTCAACATTCGCTCCATCCCCACCCTCCTCATCGTGAAGGACGGTGTGGTACAAGAGCAGATGGTGGGCGCCATGAACAAGGCCACGCTCCAGGGCAAGATCCAGGCCCATCTCTAGGGTCCTGTCACGCTTGAAAAGATACGTAAACGCATTTCCTTGTCATCCCGAGCTTGACGAGGGATCTCTTGTAAACCAGTAACGTCTGAGATTCCTCGACTTCGCTCGGAATGACAGATTACCTAACGTTACTGGGTTGACAATGCACTAGGATCTTCTGCGCATCTTGCACCTCCCTTTTCCATTGTCACGCTCAGGTTTTCGGTGTCCGATCCGTGTCTCCAGCCCTTACTTCTCGCCGGCAAGCGTCTCTGCAATATTGAGCGCATGGTCCTTCACGCGGCGATAAGCGTTCAGAATGTCGGCGTAGATCAAGCTGTGCAGCGGCGTGGTGATCTTCTCGCCCACGCGTTCGATATGCCGTGATCGCAGCTCCTTGATGCGGAACGTAATGGCATCGCCTTCTGTGTTGGCTTTCGAAAGAATCTCCGGGCGAGCCCCCTTAACACCAATAGATATCATCTCCACATAGGCAGAAACATCGTCGAGGAGAGCCAGAAGCTCGCCCCTCTCTTGTTCTGAGAACGCAATGTCCTCTTTCTCCGCCCTGATATAGAGCTTCAATATGGCGGCGATGTAGTCACTGATGGACTCGTATTCGTCAGCCATTCTGAGCTGCTCTCGCCCGGATGTAACCACCTCATGAGAAACATTTCCGGAGAGAATACTGCCAAGGAATTCGGTGACTTCCTTCTGTACAACGTCGAGTATTTCTTCCCTGTGGAAGAGCTTCTTCACCAGGTCCGCATCCATCTCTTCTGCAGTCACGATCTCGCGCAGAAACCCGAACATCTTCGAGGTGTGGCACCCCATCTCTGCGATCTCGTCAAGGGACTGCTGGATGCCTATGGACGGGGTGTCCAACATACGAACATCCAGATAAGCAAGATGCGGAGTCTCCTTGTGTGGCGGATCGTTTACCAGCCAGGTGACCAACCGTGACAACATACCAATGAACGGAATGAACACGATGGTGTTGATCACATTGAACCCAGTGTGCGTGGAAGCGATGAGTGCGGTTATGTTGAGAGACTCGCCCGGCTCACCTCCGAAGCCAACCACCCATTCGATCACCTTGAGATAGCCGAAAAACACAGGAATAACCCACAGCGTGCCAACGACATTGAATACGATGTGCGAGTACGCTGCCCGACGGGCATTCACCGTGGCGCCCAGAGAGGCAAGGAACGCCGTGACGGTTGTGCCGATATTCAGACCGAGGATCAGTCCCGCCGACGTATGGAAATCAATGATGCCGCTTTGAGCCAACGCTATGGTAACACCCAGGGTCGCTGACGACGACTGCACGATCATCGTAGCAACACATCCCACAAGCGCGCACTTCAGAACGCCCAGGTAGGTCCCACCGGCCATCTGACTGAAGACATTCTCCAATACCTCTTTTACTTCAGGAGTCTTGAAAGCCGCTCCCATTGTGTGAAGACCGAAGAACACCATGCCAATGCCCATGATGGCCATGGCTGTATAACGCAACCGCTCGTGCTTGGAGAAGAGATAGATCAGCGCTGACACGCCTAGAATGGGAAGCCCATACTTGCCGATCTTCAGAACCAGAATCCACCCCGTTATGGTCGTGCCGATATTCGCGCCGATGATCACACCGATGGCCTGCATCAGTGTCATAAATCCGCTGTTCACGAACCCCACAACCATAACGGTTGTTACAGAACTGGACTGAACGAGACAGGTAACGAGCGTGCCAATACCACATGCCACAAGCCGATTGTTCGTCACAGCCGCAATCAGATGTCGCAGCCGATTACCGGCCACGGCCTGCATTCCTTCAGACATGTTCTTCATGCCCAACAGAAAGATACCAAGTCCACCGATGACCTGTGTTGCGATCTTGAAGAAGAGTTCGGCACCCATGTGTGCTCCTTGTGAAAGTGATAGAAATGTGATTGAAGCGCACCATACCAGAACACGCGCGAGATGCCATCTCTTTAAACTAGGATCGTGTTAGAATTGTGTTAGGAACTTGCTGCCTTGGGAAGGTTGACTTATCGTGCATGGTCAACAGCGCCGGTTGGGCTCTGGGACAGAGACACACATGTTCAAAGGTATCATACTAGATCTGGATGGCACCGTGTATTTGGGGGGGCACGAGGTCCCGGGCGCCGGTGACTTCGTCAGGGCCTGCCATCGGCACGACATCCGCTGTCTGTTCGTTACGAATCGATCCAACCGGACTCCGGCGGTCGTGGCGGCTCAACTCCAGGGCTACGGGATCGAATGCACGGAGGACGACATCTGGACCTCCTCCCAAGCCACAGCGCACTACCTGGAGAAAGGCTCAGCCTACACCATTGGCGAGCCGGCACTCGACGAGGCACTCCTTGCGGAAGGGTTCACGATCACGGATCTATCACCCGATTACGTCATCGTCGGATTCGACCGTGACTTCACCTACACCAAGCTCAAGCTCGCCGCCAATCTTATTCACAGGGGTGCTCGATTCATCGCTACCAACCCCGACCACGGTCTTCCCCTTCACGACGGTGTGGCGCCCGGTACGGGCGCGATCGTTGCTGCCGTGGCCACGGGCTCCAAGACCGAGCCCCTCTTCATCGGCAAACCCGAACGCCGCATTATGGACATGGGCGCCGAACGCCTCGGCCTTGATCCCTCCGATATCCTCGCCGTCGGCGACAACCTCACGACCGACATCATTGCCGGCCAGGCAGCCGGCATGTCCACCGCCCTCATCTTGACCGGTTTCTCCAAGCGTGCCGACCTCGATACCGCCTCGGTCCAGCCGGACTATGTAGTCGAAACCTACGCCGAACTGGGCGAAATAGTGGGCCTTTAGGCCTTTCCCCGGCCCCGCCGTTCCCGCTATAGTTTCACCCGCGATGAAAACACCCCGCGGCTTAATCTATTGTCTGTTCACCGTCATGCTGATCGCATCGGCGGCAAGCGCAGACATAATCTCCGCCACGCTGAAATTCACGCGAACGCAGGATATGGTGGCCGCGGCCGACCGATCCGCCGAAGAAGGCGATTTCGGCAGGGCGCTCTTTCTTTACAAGCTCGCCCTCAACTCCTACACGGAAATCATGTCGAAGGACCCCGACTACCAGCCTGACATGATCGAGTTCCGTATGGAATACTGCGACAGCCGTCTCGCGGCGCTACTCAACGCCATGCGCCCCGCTGACGAGACCACCGAACCACAAAATACCACTAACGTTTCCCCTGCGGTCGCCTCGGTGCCCCAGGATGTCGCAAACTTGTTGGTACTGGCGCGCGATCATCTCGAGGAAGGCGAATCGGAAGCCGCTCGTGCCCAGATTCTGGAGGGGTTCAAGGTGGACCCGGACAACGTGAACCTTCGTCTCCTGGCCGGACTGGCCCAGTGCCAGGCACGGCGCTTTGGCGACGCCATTTTCCTGCTGAAGGAGCTCGCGATCGAGGAGCCCTCTAACGCCCCTGTCCGTATCGGGCTTGCTGCTGCTTACTTCGGCGACGGACAGCGGGATGCCGCTATCGCAGAACTGGAAACAGCGATCTCGTTGGAGCCCGATCTCGCGGAGGCCCACTACAACATGGGTCAGCTCATGCTGACCGGACCAGACCCCGACCGCGACGCCGCCTACAGCTTCTATCACCGGGCTCTCGAACTGGGCACCGCCCCCGACCCCCGCCTCGAAGCCCTTTTCGAGGACGGCGAGAGAGAATAGCCGGGAAGACTTAACCCACACGAAGGTCTCGAAGACGACCTAGTATACCGTGATGCCCAGCACGACAAGCAGGATGGCCATCGCGATCCCCAACCCGCCCCAGGCACGACAAAGCGCCTCCGTCTTCACAATGCGCTCTCCGCCGCGACGGAAGATGTAGGGACTGAGGATCAGCGCGATTCCCTTGATGACCAGAACATACGCGATCACGATCACCAGATAGCGCCAAGGGGATGGATGCCACCGTGCCGCGGACAGCAACGGCGCGGGAATCAGCATCATGATGCCGCCCAGCGCACGCGGCGCGAGCAGCTCACTATTGAGGATGTTGACGAGGATACAGAGCAACGGAAATAGCGCATAGAGCAACCGTCGATACTGCTCGAACCGGCCCATCGGAGTCTGGTGCAACAACCACCACGCCCATGCGAATCCGATCACCGAGAGCAGTGCACCCATGACCCGACTACGCGGAAAGCTCCTCAACCCACGAATGGCCATCCCGGGCGAAAAAATCATGATTGCGTAGAACGGCACAAGGACCGCTCCCATCAGAATCGCATACTTCGCCAACAGGCTCATGTCGCTTCCCCCTCCACGGTTCCATAAAGCGTGGTCGCCGTCACCCGATCCACCGCCACATTCACGCAATCGCCGCGCTCCACACCCGACACCGGATCGAACACCACGACCTTATTCGTTCGCGTCCGGCCGGACCAGCGCGTGGCATTGCGAAGGCTAGGCCCTTCAACCAGCACACTAACATTCTGCCCGATCAGCGCCTGGTTGATCGCTTCAACACGCGCGGTCTGGTCTTCGAGCAACGCCTGGTTGCGACGCATCTTCTCCTCATCCGACACATCGTCCGGCCATTCCGCCGCCGGGGTACCAGAGCGCGGAGAGTACTTGAAGATAAAAGCGTTGTCGAATCCGATCTCCTCCATGAACGTACGCGTCTGCTCGAAATCCTCCTCTGTTTCCCCGGGAAACCCAACAATGATATCCGTCGAAAGCGCCACACCCGGTACGGCCGCCTGCAAGGCTTGCGCTGCCTGGCGGAACTGGTCCGCCGTATAGCCGCGGCGCATCCGATCGAGAATCGGGTCGGAAGCGGACTGCAGGGGCAGATGGAGATGCTCACACACGCTTGGAAGCTCAGCCATGGCCCGTACCAGTTCCGGGGTGCATCCCGAGGGATGCCCCGACGTGAAACGTACACGTTCGATTCCATCCAAGGCATCAACGGCTTCGAGCAGCTGCGGGAACGGAGTCTCGTACCCGCCTGACGATGCGGTTCCCTCCGGCCACACCGCGTCGCGCCGGCCATAGTTCATGACGCTCTGTCCCAGCAACGTCACCTCGCGCACGCCTTTCGCGGACAGTTCCTGCACCTCTGCCACAATGCTCTCGGCCGGGCGGCTCCATTCACGCCCGCGGACGTGCGGCACGATACAGTAAGTACAGCGGCGGTCACATCCGAGCAGGATGTTCACGAATGCGGAGAGATCGCCCTCTATGTGCCCGGTCAATACCTCGGGGTCGTCTTCCTCGTCGACATCAAGTACAGGAGCCTTCCCCTCGAACACCTCCTGGAGCACCAGCGGTAATCGTGACAGAGCGTGCGTGCCGATTCCGAACCCGAGCCCCGGCACCTTCTTGAACAACTTGTCCCCCAGCCGCTGCACCATACACCCCATCACCCCGATTACGCGATCGGGGTGCTTCCGCCGGCTGTCCGCCACCAGTAACCCCAGCTTGCCAAGCGCTTTGGCCTCCGCCTTACCGCGCACGCTGCAGGTATTGATCACTATGATGTCGGCATCCGCCTCACCTTCTGCACGCTCATACCCTTGCCGCATCAGCAAGGCGCTCACGGCCTCGCTGTCGCGCACATTCATCTGACAACCGTATGTGATGACGTGGAACTTCATTCAGTCCGTACTCTTCCTTAAACCGATTCTCTCCAGCAAATCCTTCGAGAAATTCACCGGGTACCAGTGCGGGTCGTCCAACGTGCCCCGCACGCGAAACTCGAACAGCTTGCTAATCGGGAATGTCAGCACCCGTACGAGCTTGGCTACCATGTTGCTGTCTTTCATCAGCGTGACCTGCGCATGAAAATCGATCGTCTCATCGAATTCCCAGTGCCCCCGCCCTTTCAGGCTCAGCACGTTGCCGTTCACCTTGATTTTCTCGCTCGATACGCGCGACCCTTTCACCTGAAACTCACTCGATGCATCGCTCTGGCGCAACACAAAGTCCAGTCCCGGAATGATCCTCGTCATGATGTCCGACAGCCCACCGAATACCGGCAACATGAAGACACGTCCGTCGTCGATCTTGACGACACCACTGCCTTGCACTGTGTCGCTGTTGCCTTCACCCACCATCCCCCGTAGCGCGAGTCGTCCCGAAAGCCGACCATGATACTCTCGAGTATCGTCATTGATTAGAACGTCAGCCACGTGCTCGAAATCCATGTTCGTGGCGCTCACGGAAACATCGAACGCGGTAGTGCTGTCCGCGTTCTGCGGCAGCAGGAAACTCGCAACGCCCGTGGCTTCGCCACCATACAGACCGACTCTCACCGAAGAAAGCTCCACATCCCTGTCGATCATCCGCATGTCGAACGCGCAACGGTCCAACAGGTAGTTCGTGTAGTAAAGATCCTGCCCATCGAACCGGATCATGAAGTCCGTGCCGCTCAAGTCCTCGTATGCCGCCAGACCTTTGGCCTCGATGGTCACGGGACCCTGGAAGCTCCAGCGATCCCAGAACGGATCCGATAATACATTAAGCGCCTGCCGCAGAAGATGGGGATTCAGCGATCCGCGCGCATCGAAAGAGACGTTCTCTTCTTTGCGGTCGACCACGACCGCTGCCTGTATGCTGCCGTCACGCCGTACCACTGTCAACGGGTCGAGTGTGATAACCGCCGGCGAGTTCGAACTCACCACGTGGAGCGCGGCATCCGCCCGGAGCGCCTCAACGCCGCGATACCGGGCCGATTTGAGATGAACATCGCCACCGAACTCCGTCAGGCCGCCTTCATCAGCACTCACCTTGAACGCCAGCGATGCCACGGGCGGCTTGTCCTCGAATTCGAAACGCTCAAAGAACCGGACCAGGCCATCCAGCTCCCATGCAGACAGGATGGGTGCCACGATACGGGGAAACATGGCGATATCGGCCTCTCCATCGACGAGGTCGGTCCGGCAATCATACCGAAGTTGGCCGCGCGTCGAGTAGCCAGGGGGCGTCTCCGCCCCC
>CAYFPQ010000033.1:0-8802 GCA_964345005.1 uncultured Victivallales bacterium
TTCACAGGGACACTACATATGGGGGGTACTTGAGTCAATCAGCCACCCACGTAACGAAATGGATTACAAACCACCCCACATTGTTTTCATCACGACCGAGCAACAGCGTGCCGATACGATCAGGCGCTGCGGTGCGGATTGGATGGTGACCCCGCATATGGACGCGTTCTCGGACGAAGGGGTCACTTTTACAAATGCCTTCTGTTGTGCCGCCACGTGCTGTTCCAGCCGGGCGGCGCTGTACACGGGGCTTTATCCGCACAGCACCGGCATCTATGCCTTTGACAGCTACACGGGGACGCATAACTGGACGCACCGCCTGCGTGAGCGCGGGTATCGGTGCGTCAGTGTGGGCAAGACGCATATTTTCGGCAAGAATCATGGTTTTGATGAGCGGATTGCGGATCAGGGCAACAAGTATTCGACGTGTTTCGATTACAACGGCGATGGACCGGAACAATCGATGTGGCACGAGGCGTTGACCGCCGCGGGACTGAAGCCGCCTTTCGATCTGCATGAGAATGATCCCGACTTTTTCAATAATCTAGCTGCCATTGAATGGCCGCTGCCGGAGCAGTGGCATACGGACCTCTGGCACGCCGATAGAGCCGTGGAGGTGATCGAGAGGGAGACGCTTGATCAGCCGCTCTACCTTCACATTGGTTTGTTGGGGCCGCACGATCTCTACGACCCACCAAAACGGTTTCTGGATTTGTACGACGACGATGCCATTCCCATGCCGACTGTCGATGAAGAGGAGTTGCGCGGGTTGCCGCCCGCGTTGCGTGAAACCGAAGCGCATAACAAGGGGAATACCGATAACATCACGAACCTGCGGGGCGACTTGGCCACGCCGGACCGTATTCGCCGCATGCGGAAGCACTATTACGCCGGGGTGAGCGTGGTGGATGAAGCGTTGGGGTGTATTTTCAGGGCTCTGAAAGACAAAGGGATATATGACGATGCCATTATCATCCTTACTTCCGATCACGGCGACAACCTGTTTGATCACGATCTGTTCTACAAGGGGGAACTGTACGATACGATTGTAAATGTGCCGTTGATCATCAAGTCGCCCACGAATGTCGACGCGGGGCGGTTTGTGGACGACATCGTTTCTCAGTTGGACGTGGTGCAGACAATTCTGGAAAAGTCCGGGGTCGCGGCCTTCGATTTGAACGGCGTGTCGTTGACGCCGACTCTTGAGTCTGGCGAGCCGCACGTGCGGCAATATGTCTACGCGGAGGAGGGTGCCTCCGGGCTGCGGCGCGCCCCGGACGTCTGCTCTATGATCCGGAGTGATCGGTACAAGCTTATCTATTTCAGTGGCGGCGGAATGGGGCAGCTATTCGATTTGAAGCAGGATCCCGGCGAGACCCGTAACCTATGGGATGATGAGGGGTACAGCGAGGTGCGCGCGAATCTGACGGCGGCGCTGCTGGACTGGCTTTACAGCGACCTGCACCGCCATAAGGGGCTTTTTAAAGACAGTCGGTAGGAAAATGAGAGGATCCTGAGCCATTTGCTCTTGGATCGCCAGCGCAAAGAGCTTGTCCTGATATGGGTCTTGACATAAGGTCTCTCTTTAGGGATTCTACATTTGGAGGTGCATTATGATTTGTGCAACAATGAAGGATGCAAAGGCAAGGCTGAATCGCTTGGTGCAATCTGCGGAGGCAGGCGAAAGCGTTGTTCTGATGCGTGGGTCACGTCATGTGGCCGCTATCGTTCCTATCAGCGAGGATGATATCGATTTGAATATTTCCCTAAGCGATGCACAGGCCAATCGCTTCTGGGAGAACGTCGAGGCCGAGACGTTGAAGGAACTGCGTGATCCCAAGGAACTCCTTTCATGAAGATCCTTTTGGCGGAACGCTTTCAGAAGGATGTCTCGAAACTGAACCCCGTAGAGCGTGCCCGAATATTTGAGACCTTGTTGCAGATACCGGCAGCTTTGAAGAATCCGCATCGCCATGCGGGGATTGGGGTACGAAAGCTTCATCGAAGCGGTATTTACGAGGCTCGTATTGGTCTTGGGTTGAGGATGGTTTTTGCGTTTCGTAGCGGAGATTTGATTCTGGCAATGGTGGGGTCACACGACCGCGTTCGGAAGTATCTTGCCTCGCTATAGAGGGTTTCCGTTCTCGCCGAATGTGCATGTTGTTCGTTCCACCAGTTTCCCTTTCAGGCAGCACGATTCCACGTCCTGCCCTTTAACCGTTTGTTGAAGAATCGTTGTTGCCGCGCGACCCAACTCTTCCAAGGGATAGCAGATGGCTGTCAGTCGTGAATCGTGCAGTTGATCGCCGATGTTGAAAATCGACAGGTCTTCTGGAATGCGTATTCCCATCGATCCGGCCAGCACCATGGTGTCCAGCGCGAGCGCGTCGCTGTGACAAATGACGGCGGTCGGCCGCTCGGGGCCGGTAAGGAGTTGTTTGACCCTGTCGTGGCACTCATCCCATCTGGAATCGGTGTTGATCAACCACTCAGAGCGAACGGGGATTCCGTGGTCTTCCAGTGATTGCAGCAATGCGTCCTGCAACGTGGATCCCCCATAGATGATGCGTGCTGAGTTCGGGCGATAGGGTGCCAGGATAAGCCCGATCTCTCGATGGCCGAGTTCCGCCAGATACGCAACTGCCTGTTGGCCGGCATCGGCGGTATCCAGCCATGCTGTGCGGACGTGCGTCTCTGGATACCTGACGTTAACGCTCACGGCTGGAATATCCAGTCGCGCCAATGTCTCAATGTCTCCGGCTTCATGCGCGCCGCAGCTAATGAGCCTCTGAATGTGTCCTTCCCGCAGCATTCCCGCCAGGAGCGGTTCGGGATTTTCTCCAAAGATGTGATCGCCGGGAAGAGGGTACAGCTGCATATGCCAGTTGGAACTCTCTGCTGCCAGCCCGATCCCGCGGAATACGGTGGCCAGAAAAGGACTTGTGACGCTGAGGGTATCGTCAAACACAACCGCGAGGTTGGAGGCCTTGGCTTGTGTTCTCCGAACAAAGGTGCCTTTTCCCCAGTGTCGCTCGATCAGTCCGGCGTCACGCAGTTCAGTCAGAGCACGGCTGATGGTGGAATAGCTTACGCTGTAAGCGCGCATCAGCTCGCGCTCAGGCAATAACTGCTGCCCGGGCGCGAGCGCTCCGCGTCGGATTTGTCCGGCAATATGTTGTCTGATCTGCGCGTACTTTACCGCGCCGTTTATGACTTTTGTCTTCACCGAATAATAATGGCCGTGCCCTGCGGCGCCGATTTGGACGCCTGTACCGTGTTGCCGTAGGTGCCCATGTTGATTCGGCCACCATTATTAGACGGTTCCAGGGCATAGGTAAAGTTCGGATGCCCGATATCGATGCAGGGACTGTTGGTCGAGTCCGCCACCCAGGAACCGTTGTCATAGCGGCCGTGTTGCGACTTCAGGTGCACGTCCTGAACCTGGTAGGCCGCCGTGTTGGTTCCCATTGAGGAGGCATCGCCCCACACCGTAACGGTTGTGGCCGAGTTGGTCACCACGTAGTAGTGCAGATACTGCGAGGTGTCCGGATTGAGGCACTTGTTTGCCAGTGCGCCCGGCGTGAGGCCCGCGCTCGAATCGGTCAGCGTCGTCTGCCCGGCAGCGGCGCTGTACGAGCCGTCCCCGGTCCAGTTGCCGCTCACGCCGCTCGCCAGCAGCGGGTTCACGTTGGTGTTGCCGCCGGCGTCGGTCGTTGAACCGCCGTCGGCTGTGGTGGCGGCAATTCCGCCTTGAACATCGCTGTAACCAATGGTAAGCACGCCGGCGCCGCCGTCATGATGTGCGATGGCCTCGTGCCACCATGTCGATTCGTTGTCCCAGAAAATCGAGTTGGTAACGGAGACGTTACAGGTGTTCTCATCATAGATCGCCGCGCCGAAAACGGCGTTGTTGTCGGCGAACGTACAGTTGATCACGTTGGCATGGGACGTTTCCTTGTTGTACATTGCGCCGCCGAAACTTCCGGCGCCCAGGTTGCCCACAAAAGCACAGTTCTCCACCAGCATCGTGTAGGTCGATTTCAGGCGGCTCATAATGGCGCCCTGCCCGTGGCCGCAGAACACGCTGCCTTTGATGGTGGGATCCGCGGTGGCATTTTCCATAAACATGGCGCCGCCGATGCGAGAGCCGCTGCCCGTGGAGCGGTTGTCGCTGAAGACGCAGTCCGTGATGAGCGGCGTGGCGCTGCTGCCCCCAGCGCTGTTGACAGCAATGGCGCCGCCGGCATAGCTCGTATTGACCGCGAACGTGCAGTTGGAGACGATGGTATCAATACCGCTGGCCGATCCCTGGAAGTATATCGCGCCGCCGTATTTGTTGACTGTTGTGGCCTGGTTGCCGATGAACGTGCAGTTCTGCACCAGCGAACTGCCGGTTGCGCTGGTGATGTAGATCGCGCCCGCGTCAGCCCCCGTACTCTGGTTGTTGCGGAACGTGCAGCCGTCGAAGCCGAAGCTGGTGCCGCTGGCCCAGACGGCGCCGCCGCGGCCGGATGCGGTGTTGTCGACAAAGATGCAGTTTACCGCGTTTGAGAAACCACCCATGATAGCGCCGCCCTCGTCACCCGTACTGTTATTGGTGAACACACAGTCCTCGAAATAGACGTCACTTGAGTTGAATGTTCGAATGGCGCCCCCGTCGCTGCTGGAATAGTTATCCGAAAACTTGCAGTCGCGGACCGTCATGCCGGTATCGCCGTTGAGCCACATGCCGCCGGCCCAATATTGACTCCAGGTGGCACCATTGCCGTAGCCCATGGTGATGGTGAACCCGTCGATCACGGCGTCGTCCCCGCCCTCGGTGGTGTGATACACGTTGTTGGCGTCGAGCGTGCCGTTGCGGTCGATGTCGCCGCTGAGAATGGTCTCGTAGGCGTCCGGATCACGTTCACCGGTCGTGGCCATGCCGTTGGTGAATCCGCCGTACAGCGTTACACCGGCCGGCAGGACGAAGGTTGATGTTCGCGCCGCGCCGCGCCGCTGTCGGCGGGATAGTAGGTGCCCTGTGCCACCCAGATCTCGTCGCCGCTTGACGACGCGCCGATGGCATCCTGCAGATTGGTGTAGGCTTGCGCCCAGCTCGATCCATCACCTCCCGCCGCGGATGCGTCCACGTAGCGGGTTGTGGCTGCCCATGCCGCCGTTGAGAAGGTTGCCAGTGCTACAATCGCCACCAGCACCGTCATCACGTTTGCCAGTCTTCCTGTTGTCATTATCCGCCTACTATGTGTTGTTTCCGATACGTGATCGGACTACCCTGCATTGTAAGGTCGTTTGCTCTATCCCTCGACCAACTCAAAAACCTTAACACGTTTTAGGCGAAGAATGCAAGAGCTTTTTTTTGCGGTTCTTTTGCGGTCTTTTTGTGGCGGAAAGCCGTGACGAGTGGCAGGTGGCTCAGGTCCATAGGATCAATAATGGTCGGCGATTCACGATAGGAATGAAAGAATTTGCATCGATAACACGTTTTAGCTATCATTTTTCGAAAAAGAAGGACTCGAAAAATGGTGTGTCGGCGTGACTGGATGCGGGGGGTCTGTGCGGCGCTGGGCTGTGCCCTGTTAGGGTGCGTCAGCGTATTCCCGGTCGTCTGCAACGGGGCTGTATACTACGTGGCGACCAACGGAAACGATGCGTGGTCGGGTACACTGCCGGAACCGAACGGAGAGCAAACCGATGGTCCCTTTGCGTCGCTGGAAGGGGCTCGGGATGCGATTCGTAATCTGAAGCAGGCGGAGGGGTTGCCTGCGGGCGGCGTTCGGGTCGACATGCGCGGCGGCACATACCTGCTGCCCCATACCTTTGCGTTGACGGCGCAGGATTCCGGGACGGCGGCAGCGCCCATTGTTTATCGGGCCTATACCGGGGAAAGCGTACGGGTGTCGGGCGGCGTCGCCATTGACGCGTTCAGTGCGGTGACGAACCCGGCTGTTCTGGCGCGTCTTGACGAGGCTGCGCAGACGAACGTGGTGCAGGCCGATCTCTCTGCCCTGGGCATTACCAACCTTGGCGCCGTGACCTCAAACCGCCTGGCGCTGTTCTTTGAGGATGCGCCGATGACGCTCGCCCGTTGGCCCAATGCGCCGCAATACGAAAAGATTGTCGACCTGCTCTGGATCGATCCCGTCGAGATCTGGGGCGTTTCCGGGGACCGGGTCGGCACGTTCATGTATGCCGGGACGCGCCCGGATGGTTGGCTGAATGAAACGAATGTCTGGGTGCAGGGCTACTGGTTCTGGGATTGGGCGGAGCAGCGGCATCCGGTGGCGTCGATCGATACGAACCAGCGGATGATCGCCATTCAGCCGGAGTACGACGCGCAGACGAATGCGGTCTATCACCATTATGGCTATCGAAAGGGGCAGTGGTGGTACGCCTTCAACCTGCTGCCGGAACTGGATACGCCGGGCGAATACTATCTCGACTACGACGCGGGCATGCTGTACTTCTGGCCGCCGGCATCCATTGAACCGGGCGATGCAGAGGTGTCGAGGCTTTCGACGCTGGTAACGCTGCAGGATGTCGCTTACGTGACGATTCGGGGGCTGATCCTGGAAACGGCGCGCGACCACGCCGTAGTGATCAGCGGCGGGACGAACAGTCTGGTGGCGGGTTGCGCCATCGGGAATATCGCGGGGAACATGGATATTCTGGCGGCCGCCGTTCAACTCTCGGGCGGATGCTCCAACGGTGTGGCGGGCTGCGATCTGTATAATCTGGGCAACGGCGGCATCGTGTTGGATGGCGGGGATCGGTTTGCGCTTACGCCGGCCTGGCTTTATGCGGACAACAATCACATCCGCGACTGCGGGTTGTGGCGAACGATGCATGCGCTGGGGATCTACATCAATGGCGACGGCAACCGCGCCACGCATAACCTGATTCACGATGTTCCCCACGATGCGATCCGGTTTGACGGCAACGACCATCTGATTGAATTCAATGAGATTCACAATGCCTGTTATCAGGGGTACGACATGGCCGCGATCACCGGCGGAGGCGATGTCACCATGTGCGGAACGCGGATCCGCTACAATTAT
This sequence comes from uncultured Victivallales bacterium, assembly GCA_964345005.1. GTDB lineage: Bacteria > Verrucomicrobiota > Kiritimatiellia > UBA8416 > JABMPJ01 > JABMPJ01. The sequence continues at coordinate 7,059 of CAYFPQ010000033.1, forward strand.
ATTCATCATGTGTATGGCTTCAGAAATGGAGGATGCATGGCGCTTCGGTTTGATGATTATCGCTCCGGCAACGAGGTGATCGGCAACATCTTCTACAACGTTCCCAGCGGGGCCGTGATTCACGGAGGGCGCCACAGCGTCATCGAAAACAATGTTTTTGTGGATTGTTCGGGTGCGGCGATCAAGATCCATGAAGGAATCGGCTGGGATACCTACTGGGACTGGGAGCACGGCAGCAACCTGTTCAGCGGGCAGCTCGATGCGGTGGCGTATCAGGATCCGCCCTACAGCGACCGGTGGCCGGAGCTGCTCGTGCGTCTGGACGACGAGGCGGAGTGGGGCTTACCGAAATCGAATCTCGTGCGCCGTAACATCTGCTATGGACAGACGCTGTCCATCGAGACGGATCTGTACCCGTTTCTGACGATTACGAATAACCTGACCGACGAGGATCCGATGTTTGTCGACCCGGAGAATGAAGCCTTTCAGATCGAAGCGGAATCTCCGGCATGGGATCTGGGGTTCGTGCGTATCCCGACTGAGGATATCGGTCTTTACGAAGACGATCTGCGGGCGACTTGGCCGGTGTCGCATACGCCGCGTCCCGCCCCGGCCGGCAAGCCGGATTGGGCCGTGATGGTGACCAACTATGTGGATGCTTCCGGCGGGGGGAGCAACGGGTGGACCTGGGCAACGGCCTTCACCAATCTTCAGGACGCGCTGAGCCGGTCCTATTATGGCGACCGGATATGGGTGGCGCAGGGAACGTATTATCCCACCACCAATGGGGGCTCGCAGAGTACGTCGTTTGTTCTGCCGTATGGGGTGACGCTCTACGGCGGGTTCACTAACGGCATGCTCGCACTCGGGGAGCGCGATGCGGCCGCCTATGAAACGATCCTGAGCGGCGATATTGACCGGAACGGCACGCTCGACACGAATAACAGTTGGCATGTTACGGAAGGCGGGGATGATGCGACGATGGACGGGTGCACCATTACACAGGGTTATGCCGACGGTACAAACTGGAGCGGGAACTGGGCCGGCGGCCTGTGGCTCAACGGCGATACCGGCATGACGATTCGCGCGTGTACCTTCGCCGGGAACCATGCGGTTGACAACGCCGGGGCGATTTACAACTACGGGTCTGATCCGATTATCGAAAACTGCGTATTCAGTAACAACACCTCCGGTCGGTTCGGCGGCGCGATAGTCGGCATCGGATCGAGTATCAGCGATTGTACATTTGTGGACAACAGCGCGGTCGACCGGGGCGGCGCCGTGTATCAGTATTATGCTGCCGACAAGCGTATCGACGGGTGCCGATTCATCCGGAACGAGAGCGGCAGTGAGGGCGGCGCGGTGTTTCTGGGGGACACCGATACCATTGTAAGCGGCTGTGTACTGGTGGGCAACCTGGCCACCAATGCCGATGAGGCGGGAGGGGCCATCCATATTCATGGCGGAAACACCGGCAACCATCCGACGATATCGAATTGCGTGTTCGCCGCCAATGCGGCCGATTCCGGCGGCGCGCTTTCCATCGACGGTGCCACCGAAGCATACAGCGCAGAGCCCCTTGTTGTGGACTGCATCTTCAGCGGCAATAATGCCGAGGCCGGGAGCACGCGTGGTGGCGGGGCGATCTACGTCAAGAACTCCAACGCGGATCCCGTTGTCAGAGATAATACGTTCTGCGGCAACGAGTCCGAATCGGCGGGGGCGGTCATGAGCCGTCTGAAGA
>CAYFPQ010000033.1:8843-33734 GCA_964345005.1 uncultured Victivallales bacterium
GGTTGTACAGCAAGGAGGGGTCCGATGTCAAGGTGGACAACTGTACCTTTGCCGAAAACGGCTCCACCTTCGGCGCCGGACTGTACGGTGATGATTCTTCCAGTGCGCTGGTACGCGACTGTATTCTCTGGGGAAACGAATCGACGTGGTGGCACGATCAGATGATTCAGCGCGGCGGCGGGAGCGGCGTGTTGACGGTTAATGACAGCGTTGTCGAGGGGGGATTGGCCGGCACAACCGTCGATAGCGGGTCAACCATTGATGGCGGCGGGAATACCGCGGATGATCCGGGATTTGCGGTCCGGGCAACCGGGACCTGGACGGTGGATGGGGACTACGACAGTATGACGGGACAGACGTTGTTAACGGACACCTCGGCAACCTGGAATGCCGGTGAGATGATCGGGCTGTTGCTCAATCCGAATACCAATCAGCGGTTGCAGTTTTATGTCGTCACCAACTCGGCCACGACCGCAACCGTATGGGGCGATGCGTCGCTGCCCGGAACGAATGCCGCCGCTTATCGGTTCTGCGATTTTCATTTGAAGTCACCCTCCATCGTGCCGAGGGCGTCACTTTTTCGTTTCCTGTAAAAAACTTCTTGCATGGATAATACGTTTTAGCTATGTTTGCGGCGTTGAAGAAAAAGCGTGGCGCGCTTGTTTGTCCTGTCGGGACCGACATGCTTCAACATCGAATCCCCCTTAGCGGGCAAGCATCGCATTGATTTTCCTCGACGGAACATTGAACATCCAATTGTTGAAACATCCAAAGGAGAGTGGAGTGAAAAGACAACTGATGATCGTGGCGGCAGGGTTAGCGGTACTGGCGGCGAACGTGGCGACGGCGACGCCCGCGAACCATGACGAGCAACTGATGTGGCGAACGCTCGTGAGCTGGGATTTCGAAGGAGAAGGCACGCAGGTTGCGGACGGAGGCCCGGAGCAACGCGATGGGGTCCTGTGGGCAGCGGGTGCCACAGGCCTGCCGCAACGGGAGGATGGCCCTGACAAGAAGGCACTACGTCTTACCTCCGCTAAGAGCGGTGTCCGTATTACGACCGCCTGGCCACTGGCACGTGCAGCGCAGTTTGAGTTTGAAGCCCTGGTCAAATTCAACAGCCCCCTCAAGCCCGCGGCGGTGATGCAGATCCTCGGCGGGTTCGGGGTTCGGATCGTTGGAGGCGGACGGCTTCAGATCTTCATGACCACCCGTGATGAGCAGGGGACGTCGCATTACCCGACGGCCACCTCGGCAGCCGGACTTGAGCAGGATCGCTGGTACCGCGTGAAGGCGGGGTATGACGGCGCGAGTCTATTTATGGAAGTCGATGGCGAGCGATCCGTGCAGCGCGGTGAGTTGATTGGCAAGCCGCTGCTGCCGAACGCCGCCGAACGGGTGTTGGCGTATCTGGGCGGTTCACCAAGCCATAGCGCGATCGACTGCACGTTTGATGCCGTGCGGCTGCGCGCCGCTTACGATTCACGCGCCGAGTTTCAGTGCGCGCGCGACTGGGCGGAGTCGCTGGCAATCGGGCTGGATGTGCTCGAACAGAATCAATTGCCCATGGATAGCGAACGGGCCGGCGGTTTTCTGATGGCCGTACTGCGCCAGATACAGGCCAAATGCAAACGGCTAAGGAAGGAATCAACCGTGACGGCCGACGATGTCCGGTCGTTGCTGACATCGATTTCCGCCCTGGAGCGTCGGATGATTATGGAATCCTTCAATATCCTTGCCCGGCCGATCCAGACCCCGGAAGCGGTCTATGCCTGGCGCATACGGCAGAAGAACGGGAAAGCGATATGGCGGCGGACTTTCGCGAAATTGCTCGAGGTTGTCGATAACAACGTGCTGGATTGGCATGATAACCAAGAGGCGCTGCAACGGCACGGTTTGACCGTGGAGCCGAGCATCGAAATTGCCAGGGTCAACCACTTTTATCCCACGCTGACCGGCGATGAGACCGAGGTGGACCGCTTCTTCTCGCAGGCGTACGCGTTCTATAAGGCGGTGATGACGGAACGGTTTCGTGTGGCGGCGGCCGTATTGGCCGCGGAGCGGGAGTTGAGGGGCCTCGGCAGGGCTGTCGCGCTGCGCCGTGAAATGGGCGCGGAGGCGGAGGGCTTCGAGCCGCTCAAACAGGAATTGCAGGCGGAAATCAAGGCGTGGCGCCGGTATCTGGGCTACAAATCGGGTTACGCGGCGGCGCGGAAGACGGAAGCGCGGGCCGGGGCGATCATGGCGCGAATCAAAGCGGTTGCCTATGCGCCTGAGCAGGACATTCCCGTCGTGCGCCCGGGCGCCAGTTTTACCAGCTCGGGCCGGTTGGCGAAGGGGGGAAGCTGGACGGGGCTTCTGAATTACGAGATTGCCGGACCGGTGCTGACGCGACGCTCGATGCATTCGGGCTATGAACCCCACTTCCAGCCGTATGCGGGCAAGAAACTGACCTGGCAGGTCGGTTGCGAAGTGCCGGAATCGGTTGTCGATACGTATGACATCAAGGCCGGCTCCTGGACGTACCAGCATCTGGAGTATGATCTCAAGGATATCGTGACCAAGGCGGTGACGAAGCAGGAAGTCTGGTGGAGCATGCTGGCGCCGGGGACGCTGTATGACACGCACGGTCCGCGCGTGGTGCTGGCCGACTTGACGACCGGTGTCGCGACCACGCCGGACAAGGTGATCGCGATTCTGAACGGCCGACCGACGATCGTGGCGAAAGGCGAGGCGATCGATCCTGCCGCCATGACCGAGGCGTGGATTCTGGCGCTGTGGGAGAATAACGCGCCGCAGGTGCCGGTACTGGTCTATTTTAAGCATCGACCCACCCGCTTTGAATGGACGGATAAAGGATTGGTGGTTGAGCGCAACGGCGAGGTCGGACGTTATGTGCTGGCCCTGCCGTACGGCGCGCATCCCAAGCCCGCGCGCTGGAGTGAATCGTTCAAGACAGCGCCGAAGGAGCTTGTCAGGCAGTGCCGTGATGTTGTGAAGCATCTGGCGTTCTACCCCCTGCACACCGAGGAGTGTTTCGCCGTTGATCAGGATCGGGTGACGGTTTGGAACCGGCTCACCGATTCAATCCGGATTGACGACGACTGGAACACGCCGGCCAAGCCCTATCTGCCTGTTCCGCCGATGTACGCATTGGGAATTGAGGGGGGCGTGCCGATCACATTCGGCCGGCCGCTTTCGAAGTCCCTGCTGGCCACGAAGTACGGGTTTTTCAAGACCGTGGACGGCGAGGCGGTGTCGTATACGATGCCGCGCGTCCCGATGCGCAATCGGCATCCGCTCAAGCCGTCGGGTGAAGACGAGCGTGTTAAAGCCTATAACGAGCGGTTGCGGATTTCCGGCAAAAATTCATTCAAGCACCTGCACGGCCAGGGCCCGGGCAACTGGGTGGAGGGCTGGTGTCTGATGGATGAAAAGACGCGCGACGGCATGCATGTCTACCGTAATGAGCGGGAACTGGAGATTCTGTTCCGGAACGCCACGGACTACCCCACGCTGGGCGGATCCGAGTTGACGAAGATCCTGATCGATCCGGCGACGGGCATTCATCTGTGGGCCAGCTCGGCGAGCTATACACAGCGCCGCGCGCTGCGGAACCTCAACGATCTGTCCTCGCACTGGAGCAATGTGCCCAAAGGCGCGCTGCTGTACGGCAAGCTGTTCGGGAAATGGGATCTCATCGAGAAGAACTGGGAGGTCCTGAAACGAGCGCACAGCGTGGTTCCGGCCCGCCTGATGTGGGCGGTGCCGACCACCGACGTGGGGCTTTCGGGCTTCATCTCGTATACCGACATGCTGGGCGATACGTTCCGTAACAACAGCCTGATGCATTCCCTGGCCCGGATTATGGGCGATGAGGAGAAGGTGGCTTTCACCGAGTACGTGGGCACGCGCACCATGATGAGTATTGGCTGCCAGCTTCATCCCAATACGCCAACGTACTGCAATCATGTGATCAACAATCCAGTCTGGCAGTCGGACACGCCCCGGGTCAAGCCGGGCTCGGACATTACCAAGCTGCATCATGCATCCAAGGCGGACATGAATACCACGCCCTTTCAGATGTTGGGGGTCAAGATGTTCGACTATCCGCTCTTTGACGGCATGCTGACTTTCTTTCCCCGTACGGCGAAACAGTGGATCGATGACTTTTGCGCGGACGTGCCCGAGTGGAGCGATCCGAAAGGGCCCTACCGGGTTCAGCCGTGGTCAAAGCGTTCCAATTCGTCCCAGACGGTATGGAATATTCTGAAATTCATCGCCTACACCACAAAGGACCGCGAAGCGCTCCGGGAGCTTTACGACACGAAGTTCCACCCTGAGGACCCGGCGAAGCGCGGTTTTTTCTATGACTGGTGGCTGTTCGGCAATGCCATGCCGCATATCATTGCCCAGAACGATCCCATCTGGCTTTCCCTGTGGGGCAAGGCCGTGGTGGACGTGGGCACGTATGACCGCGAAACACAGACCGCGACGATCGTTCTGAATGCACCGGAGCCCGGCGAGCTGGCGCTGGTCAGTTGGCTGAAGCCCAAAACCATTGAGCGCGACGGTGTTGCCTTGTCAAAAGGACAGTGGGCCTATGATCAGCGCACTCACGACGTGACGATTCCGTTTGGTTACGGCCGTCATGAAATCCGCGTGGTGCTGCCCCGGCACGACCCGGCCAACATCAACTTCCCCGACTTTAAAGCGCAGCCGATGGGAAGGAACATCAAGCTGGCCATGGCTGCCGCGCCGGGAGCGTACGCAGCGAAGCAGAAGGGCGACATTCGCGTGGGCAAGTGCGAGTCGATCGATCTGCGTCCTTTCTGCAACATGGGGTTTGCCGATCCGGTTGCCGGTGACGGCAAAGGCGGGACGCATGATTCGGGTGAGTCGTGGCTTTTCCCGAAGGGCGAAGTTGTCTTGCGGGGTGTGCCGTTCACGGTTATCGATCCCGAAAAGAACGCTGATAAGAGCTGCATTGTGTTTAAGTCCAGGACAAGCTCCGTCTTTCCCCGTGAGGTGACGGGCATTCCGGTCAATCAGACTTTCCGGCGGTTGTTCTTCTTCCACGGCACCGGCGCCACGAAGAATGACGGCGCGACGGCGTTGACCTATGTCATTCATTTTGAAGACGGACAGCAGCGCCTGGTTCAATGCCGTACGAACGTGGATATCGGTTGGTTTAAAGCGCCCCGATACCGGGAGAAGCCTTATCTGGAGGATTTACCGAATGCCTGTGCGGTTCCGCTCTTTCCGGAAGACGACCGTTATCCCCGTCCCTATGGCGAACAGTACGGCGCCAGCGGATTCGTATTCGTGTGGGAGGTGGACGCATTCAGTAACCAGGATGTAAGCATCGACAACACCCAGCGCGGTGTGGCGAAAATCAAGTCCATCGACATCATCTCCGCCGAGGCCTACGAAACGCCGATGGTCTTCGCGATTACCGGGGAGTTGTAGGGGGGCGTTGCGGGATGCGGGATGCGATTTAGTCGGCAGAATGTGGCGGTTTGCCTACAAGGAACAGGACCGATTGGGCTCTACGCAATATATAATGGTTAATACGGCGCCATGGGGACCTGCCGAAGCCTTCCGCGGGGAGGCCGGGAAAGCTCTTCCGACTCCTGCTCCCATTCCAATCCGGGAACGTATCAACAAGGGCGGTTTCTTCAGAGCAGTCGGCAGTCATAAAGCGTGAAGACGCGATCGTGCGTCAGAATGGGAATGTTTCTTTCCCGGCTTTGGGCAATTATGAGCATTGAAAGGCATTTGCCTATTGATGTTAACACGTTTTAGTTATAGCATGATTCTTTGCAGTAGAAAGATGGAGGCACGCGGCGGAGGTGTTGCGCCTGAAAGCACGGAAAACAAGGTAAAGGAGAAAGAGATCGAATGAACAGAGCAGTAGTGATGGCGTTGATGGGTATGGTGGTGATGTCGGCGAGCGGAGCGGAATCGCTGACGCGTGAGTTGACGCCGTGGTGGGAGTCGGGCTCCACCCATGCACGGGCCATGGAGCGTTTGGATGGTATCACGCCAAAGGAGTGGACGAAAGAGGAGCGGCGCTGGCGCACGCTGGAGTTTACGCCTGCCAAGGGGAATTCCCAAAAGGGAGAGGTGCTGTTTCTGGATGCTTTTGCGAAGGCGGACGTGTTTCACTATGTCGAGGATCCCAAGCAGTTCAAGGGCGGATTGCATATCAGCTATAAGGTTGAAGAACCGGCCGACGTGGCCTTGCGGTCTTCTTCGGGCAGTGCCTATTGGCGTTTTGAAAGGGGCGATCTTGGCGCGGCAGTCTTTTACGCACGCGGGGCGCTGGATGTCAGCAAACCCGGGGTCTTCAGTGCGGAGGCGCCCTTCTTCAACATCATGACCGGTGGATGGATGGACGCCCGGCCGCTGACCAAAGGAACCTATTGCTATTACAGCAAATCTTCAGGGTTTCACCAGGTGGATAGAGAGACGGGTGCCTATCTCAAGGCGCAAGCTGGGCATTATGCGGCGAAAAGAGAGCTTGGCTTTGATTACATGAACATGCAGCTCATCCCCGAGATCAAGGCGGACATGAGCTTTACGGTTGCGGACCTTAGCCGGTACACGCTGAACATCGACAAGGTTGTGACGGACTGGGGGAAGAGCGGTTTCGTGGGCGCGATCGTGACGATTACGGATGCCAATGGCGAAACATTTGACGTGCCGGGCGCCGAGGTGACCGCCTACGTACAGGCGGAGGACCACGAGATGGAGGCGGTTGATCTGTATCCCGAGGAGGGGTTCTTTGGGGGCGAGGGCGACTATACGCTGCGCTACCGCTTCACCGGCAAATACGCGGAGAGCATTTTTGATCCCGAGACGGTGACGATTCAGGCAAAAGTTGTTGTCCAGGGGCCGGACGGTGTGCTGCGGGAGGAGATTCTGGAGAAAACGATTAACAAGGCGGACGCGCCGGTTGCGTCGCTGGACAACTGGCTCAAGCAGGGGCTTGAGCGGAAACCGCGCCGGACGGCTGACGGCACGTTGATGGAGACGCGCTATCTTTACATCCATCAGGACGTGGTGCGCTGGTGGGAATCGGTCGAGAAGATGAAGAAGACGATTGCCGCCTGCGCGGAAACCGGGGTGAACGTGCTGTGCCCCGGCATTCGTCATCATGGTGAATCCTATGTTCAGAGTCGTGTGGCTCCGATGCGCAAGGGTGTGCCGCAGGATGTGGATATGTTCAAACTGTTCATCGAAGAAGCCAAGAAAGCCGGGATGGTGGTGTTGCCGAACATCTCCTGCGCCCAGGGCGGAAAGGAACTGCGCGCGCTGCATCCGGAATGGACCGTGATCAAGAAGGACGGCTCGGAGGATAGGACCGAGGGGGGGACGGCGGACATGCTCCATCCCGCCTATCAGCAGCATCTGCTGGATTACATCCGGGATATTGTAACGCGTTACGACATCGTTGGCATGGAGTTGGACTTTATTCGCGTCAAGGTGATGTCCTACTCCGAGGAGCGGAAGCGGGATTTCCGGGCGAAGTTCGGCAAGGACTTGATGGCCGTTGGCGTCAGCGATCCCGATTATCAACGCTACTGCGCGGACGGCATCGACAGCATTGTCCGCCGCACGCACGAGATGTTCAGGGAAATCAACCCGGCATTGACGCTCTCCAGCTGGGGAAGCACGTTGCTTACCCAGGGCCGCAACCCGATCAAGTGGACCAATAACGGTTGGCTGAACTGGTGGGCGTACGAGGCCTACAATACCTCCCCGGAGCATACGGTGAAGCGCTGGATACAGTACGCGTCCGAGATGAAGGAGCCCTGGCGCGCCTGGCCGTCGCTGGCCTGTTACACGACGCGCCCGCTTAAAGACGAGGAGGTGACCGAGGAACTCTGGCATGCGCCTGAATTCATTGATATAACCGGCGACAAGTACTGGGGGCATAAGAAGATGGGCTGGCGCCTGCCGCGGGCCGGGCTGAAGCAGCAGTACGAGGCGATGCGCGAACAATGCAACGCGAGCGGCTTCCTGATCTTCGATCTGACCTACTTGCCGAAGAAGAGCCGGAAATCGTTGAAGGAAGATGTGTTTGTCGAGCCGGCCGTGCCGTGGTTCCCGGGGAGATAGGAGCAGTAATGTCATACGCAGATGGATGGGCCGCATTGAATCTTGAAAAACCGCCGCGGGTGCCGCGGACGGAGTATTCGGCGGAAATGCATTGGGACCTGGTGGAGGCGGTCAGCGGGTTGCCCGTGGACCGGTCGAACTTGCAGGATGATGTGGATGAGCCGACACGTCGTGCCCAGGCCGCCTTCTACAAGGCGTGGGACTATGGGCTCAACTGGGCGGTGGACATCGGGCACTGGCCCATGGTTGACGGCCGCATGCCGCTCAACGGCCGCCATACCAACATGGGACATGCCGAATACGCGGAGGGCGGAACGGACCGCGACGATGAGGTGGTCTGCCCGTTTACGGACGTTGAAGAGGTGCTGAACTTTGACCCGATGGAGGAGTATGGATTGCCGGATGCCAGCGCCATGGTGAAGAACTACGAAGAGCGCTACCGCGCTCGTTGCGACATCATGCCCGATGCCGTCAACATGGGCGGTATCTATATCTCCATGTTCTCCGGCCTGATTGACATCTTCGGATGGGAGATGATGCTGCTGGCCGCGGGCGAGGACGCGGACCGGTTCGGCGAGATGGCTCGCCGTTATGAGAAGTGGATTCAACCCTTCTTCGAGGCGTTTGCCGCAACAGAGATTCCGGTCATGATGTCGCATGACGACATTGCCTGGACATCGGGGCCGGTCTTGCACCCCGACTGGTATTGCCGGTACATATTTCCCGCCTATAAGCGATTATGGCAACCGGTTCTTGACAGCGGGAAGAAACTGATCTTTACCAGCGATGGCGATTACACGATGTTTTTTGACGATATTGTACATTGCGGCGCGCAGGGGTGTGTCATGGAGCCGTGCTGTGACATGGCCGCCTTCGCCGGGCAATACGGCAAGACTCACGCCTTTGTCGGCAACGTCGATACGCGCATTCTGCTTTCCGGGACCCAGTCCGATATCCGCGCTGAGGTGGAGCGTTGCATGGCGATCGGTAAAGATTGCCCCGGATTCTTTATGGCGGTGGGCAACCACATCCCGGCCAATACCCCTCTTGAAAATGTGTTGTACTATAATGACGTTTACATGGAGATGAGACAGCGATGAGCGAAACAGTGACGGACAAGCAGAAACGAGTGGATTGGTTTGCCGAAGCGCGCGTGGGGACCTTTATCCATTTCGGGCCCTACGCGCAATATGAACGCGGTGAGCAGGTCCTGTTCTGGGAGCAACTCGACCAGAACGAATACGCCGACCGGGCCATGGCCTGGACGGCGCCGAAGTACGACCCGCGCGAATGGATGCGGGTCTTCAAAGAGTCGGGATCGCGCTACGTGGTGATGACCACGCGGCATCATGACGGTTTCTGTATGTGGGACACGAAGACGACGAACTACAACTCCATGCAGGGCGCGGCCAAACGCGACTTCATCGCCGAATACGTCGAGGCCTGCCGGGAGGCGGAATTGGGCGTGGGGCTGTACTATTCCCTTGCCGATTGGCGTATTCCGGCGTACTGGCGCGGCATAGCTCGTGACCCGGAAGGTTTCGCGCAACTGCGCGCCTACGTGTTTGAGCAGGTGAAGGAGTTGATGTCGAATTACGGAAAGATCGATGTCCTCTGGTTTGATGGACCTTGGCCGAACTTCGCCGAGGACTGGGGCGCGCACGAGCTGGTCAAGATGATTCGCGAATTACAGCCGGATGTGATGATAAATCCGCGACTAGGTGAGTTCCGAGCCGATGCTGAGAAAAGGGGCAACCTGGATCATGTCGGGGAATCGGCGTCGATGGAACTCAGCGACTTCGGAACCTCGGAGCATGTCATGAGTCCCGACGGTGACCGTCCTTGGGAGGTCGAGGAGACCTCAACCTGGTGGTGGTGGGGATGGCACCGGGGGGAACACTGGATCGATGCGGAAAAACTGGTGGACAACATGGCACAGGCGGTGTCGGGCTCGGGGTGGGGCACGGCCGGGAACTATCTGCTGAACGTGGGGCCGAAACCCGACGGTTCCCTGCCGGAGGAATACACGGCGATCATGGCGGAGTTCGGTCGATGGATGCGGCTCAACGGCGAGGCCGTTTACGGCACCGAAGGCGGCGCGGAACTGGCGGGGTCTTACACGTATGGGCATCAAACGGTCAAGGGGAACAACCTGTACGTAATTCTCCGCTATTGGGATGGCAGGGGTAAGCTCGAAGTGCCAGGCTATGAAACGAAAGCGCTTTCGGCTACGCTGCTGGGGCATGATGGTGAACTTGCCCTGAAGCAGAACGGTAAGGGGGTCGTGGTCAGCGGGCTGCCCTCCGAAGCCCCTATCTTTCTGCCGGTCTTGCGGATCGAATTTTCGGAGAGACCGAAGCCCTGCGGCGCGTTTCGCTATCGGCTCTGGAGCAAGAACGCCGCCTATCACGCAACCTGGGCCGAGAAACGCCGACGCGGCAGGCGGATTACCGATTACGCGTGAATAGATTCGATCCGAGATACGAGAGAGGTCACTGCGCAAGATCGCGCGAACGAATGATACGATAGAAATAGCCTGACTCTGTCAGAGTACGCGACGGTTCTCCATGAGCAACAAGTACGCGCTGGATGGTTCTTGACGGAAACTCGTTCCGTAGAAGCTCTACCTTGCGTTCCATCTCTTTCACAATTCCAATTCCTATGGGAGCCAGAGAACACTTCATTTCGCATAATGTAATAACGTTGTCCGCCCGGCTGAATAGAAGATCTATCTGGAGCCCGGCCTTATTCTTGGATGGTGAACGGAAATACGGTCCTGCGGAGAAGTCAACCCCTGAAAAGCCAAGGATCTCCGCGAGGCGATGGGCATGGGCCATGCATAGGTACTCAAAAGCCTTGCCACGCCAAGCGTGAAAACGCCCCGTCTGTGACAGGCGACCGAAGATATCGCTCTGTACTCCCGAGATCTTCTTGAGATTGGGTTTGATAAGCGAGAAATAGAAGCGCATGTAAGCATCGCTCAAGGTGTATTTGATGAGCCTGGAATGGAGGTCCTTGTCGAAAGGAATCACAGAAGAAATGAATCCAGCCGATTCAAGATCCGCCAAATGCTCTGACAACCCTCCACCGGCATCTATGCCTGCCCGCTGTACTAGTTCCTGACGGAACAGTCCCTGGGGAGATGCCGCAAGCGACGAAACTATCTTGCGGAAGTCAGGGTTTCTTCCAAAATGACTTATGAAAATCCGTTCATACTCGGAGACAAAGTAGCCCTTTTCACGAAAGGCCAATGCCTCAACAGCCAAGCGAACTGAAGGGTAGTCTCTGACGAGGTCAAGGTACTTCGGTACTCCGCCAAAAAACAGGGAAGCCTCAATGACTTCGTCGAGCCCCTTCTTGCCTAACAGTTGTCGAGATTCAGAAAGTTGAAAGCCCTTAAGGTGAAGCTGTAGATCCGTTCTGCCGTACAAGGCACTGGAGCGAACGACCTTTGTCAGCATGAACGATGCGATGGAACCGCATAGAATCAGCTTTACGCCGGGGATTCGTGCCAGATATTGCTCCCATACCATCTTCAGATCCGATACGAGTTCACGTCGATAGTTAGCCATCCATTGAAACTCATCGAGAACAATACACGCAGGTTTCCGCTTCAGAACCGGCTCCAATTGAATCAGAGCCTCCCGCCAGCCAGACGCTGTCAGATCGGCGGCCTGATTGCCGGTCTGACGTGCCAGTTGGAATAGAAATGCCTCAATCTGAGACTTCTTGGGCTGGTTTTCCAAGCCCTCGAATGTCAGCGCGTGTTGGCCCTTAAGGGCTCTTTGTATGAGTAGGCTTTTCCCTATCCGACGACGCCCGTAGACAACACCTATGGCTGGGGTCCTCTTCGACAACAGATGCTTGATAGACTTCAGTTCGGACGCACGCCCAACAAACATGCTCTTCATGATGAATTCCTCCTGTAGATGGCTAAATGATGCGTTATAGGAAGAATATTATCAAGGTGGAATTCTTGCGTTGCTCGCTTTATGTTGCGCGCAACATGAACTGACATGCGCCCGTGGCGTAGTAGGCGTCTCGTTTTGCGCGGTGGGGGTATGGCGCCGCACCGACGTTACACCGCCGGTGCGGTGGATGCGCGGGTGATGAGTGTGACCGGCAGGAGTTCCTCGATTTGCTCGGTCAGGGAGCGCTTCTGTTTGGATTTGATTTCGCTGATCAGTTTTGCCACGGCCCGGCGGCCAATGGCTTCGAATGGTTGCTCTACGGTTGTCAGCGGTGGGTCGGTATATGCCGCCATCGACAGATTGGCGAAGCCGGCTACCGACAGGTGGCCCGGCACGTGGAGCCCCATTTTGTGCGCGGCACGTAATGTCACCGCGGCATCCGCGTCGTTGGAGCAGAAGACGGCGGTTGGCGTTGGCTTGCAGCGTTGAAACGCCTCAATAACTTTCTGATCCGCTTCGTCGGCGCTCAGGTCGTAAAGCGGTGGATCAAGGTATTGAATGGCGCTCTCGGGGATTGAGAGTCCGTGGGCGCGCATGGCTCTGACGAACCCCGCTTCTCGAGCTTCTGCAAAGGCGGCGCCCGGGGTGCCGGCGAAATGCGCAATGCGGGTATGTCCCAGTCTGACGAGATGATCGACGATCAGTTCCGCGCCCTGGATATCGTCGGACACCACGCGGATGCCCCAGTCATGCGGAAAACTGCTGTCCACGATGGTGATCGGGATGTTGGCCGGCAGCGCTTCCTGGTGAAAGTGCTCAAGCACTTCATCGGGCAGGCTGGTGCAGATCAGGCCGGCCGGGCGGAGAGACAGGCAGTGGGAGAGCGCTTCACTGAAACTCCCGGTGATTTCAAAAGGAAGCAATTGAACCAGAAAGCCCTCGTTGGCCGCCGAGGTCATGGCGGCTCTCAGTATTTTTGCCGTAAATGCCGTCTGGTATGTCCGGCTGATAAGAAAACCGATGACGCGGGTGCGGCCGGTGACCATCGAACGGGCAATTTCGTTGCGTTGATAGTTCATGGCCGCGGCGGTGGCCAGCACTTTGTCGCGGGTCAGCGGACTGATCTTCAACTCTTCGTCCCGCCCGTTCAGGACCAGTGATACGGTGGCAGGGCTGACACCGGCAGCTTCCGCAATGTTCTTGATGGTTACCATACTTCCTGATTCTGCTGTTACCCTTGCCGGTATCGCTTTCCGCCCACTGTTTGCTCGCTCCTTCATCGTGGATTGTTTGAGTAGATGAGTCAACGATGTTGCGCGGCGTGTTGCGGATGGCGAACGCCTGAACACTTGCATCACCCGGAGCGTTGAGCCATCCACAAACGCTGTTTCACACTGAAACGAATTTCAAATACCTTTGGCTCTTTGGTTCTTCACGAAAGTGTGTACTCACAGCGACCTCCTCGTCCGCAAGTGTGGTAGGTCATATCAGGTGCTTCTCTGAATGTATTTCGGAAGAAAGAACCTGTGGCGTGGCTGATAATCGTTCGGGTGGTTAATCTGTTCCAGTAAGGTTTCGATTCCGAATACCACCTGGTCGGCGATACGGAGACTGTAGTGGGATAATCTCGGTGTGCAGCGGTCGGCGAGCACGGTGTCGCCGAACCCGATGACCCGGCAGCTCTGGCCGGGCTCCCGTCCATGATTGGTCAGTGCTTCCAGAACGGCCTCCGCATAGAAATTGTCCGTCAGAAGCAGGGCGGTTGTGGCGGGATAGCGGTCCAGCGCCTCGCACGTGATCTGATGCACAGCGCTCCATGATGGTTTGCCTTTAAAGATGCGATCAGGCCCGTTCGGGTCGCCGCTTTCGTCCAGTGCCTGTAGGAAGCCCCGCTCCAGAAGGTGGACGTTGCTCCCCGTGTTCAGGTCCAGAAGAACAGAATCCGTGTGGCCTTCCTGCATTACCGTTTGGGCGGCCACCCGAAAGGATTGTTCTCTGTCGATGTCGGTCCAGGCCAGATCATCGTCATTGAGCCGGGTTCCTGAAGCAACGGCTGGGATGCGCTTCTCTCTCATCGAGAACAGGATTCTCGAAACCAGCGCTGGGTCCCATCCAAGGAATACAAAGCCGTCGACGTTCTTTGTGGCTAGGTCGCGGCTGATTGTACTTGCCGCCGCTTTGGTGTCCACTTGGAGAATCTCGATAGCGTACCCCGCACTCTGAATGCCCTCGGAGAAGAGGGCCAGCCGCTCGTATAGACTGAATCCGCCGATAATTGGGTACTCGCTTAGCTTGCCATCGAAGCAGACGGCGATGCGATAGGTGCGGCCCTCGGAGAGGGCGCGGGCCTGCAAGTTGGAGCGGTATCCATGCTTCTTGGCGAGAGCCAGGATTTCTTCGCGGCGGGCCTGGCCGACGCGGCCCTTGTCCTTGCCGCTTAGCACCATCGACACCGTGGCGTTAGATGTATTGGCCAATCGTGCCAGTTCTCGGATGGTTATACTCAACGAACGGTCTCCGGGTTAACAAGTTAACTTCAAATTGATATCATGGTGTGCAGTACCCCATCAAGCATCAATAAATGTATTGACGATCGAAATGGGACACTATAACGTTAACCGGGTAATGACTGAGAACTAATGGAGGTATACAGATGACGAAGCGAGAGGTCCCGTTTATTGCGATGGGTGGAGTGTATGAAGCCGATGATCTGGCCGCGGCAGCGGGCGTTATTCAGGCTGCAAGCGAACCAGGCGGGGGATTCTTCCCGTTGCCAGAGGAGAACGATTTCCAGAACGCACTGTCGGAACACGAAGGGGCTGCCAAGGCCGTTGCCGTTAATTCGTGTGGCACGGCACTGGATGTCTGCATGATGGCGCTGGGCATCGGCCCCGGTGATGAAGTCATCACCACACCGTTGACGTTTGTCTGTACCGCGGGCACCGCCATCGGGCAAGGCGCGACGGTCGTCTTTGCAGATGTGGATCCGGTGACGATGAATCTCGATCCAAAATCGGTGCGCGAACGCATCACCGACAAAACCAAGGCCATCATCCCGGTTCACTTTACGGGGTTGGCGGCAGACATCGATGCGTTCGATGCAATCACGGCGGAAACGGGCGTGCCTGTCATTTATGACGCGGCGCATGCCGTGGCCACGAAGTACAAGGGGCAGCCCATCGGCGGCGCCGGAACCGCAAGCTGCTATAGTTTTCAGAGCAACAAGAACATGACTTGTTTGGGCGAGGGCGGGGCGGTCACCACCCACGATGCCGACTTTGCCGAGAAGGTTCGACAGCTGAAGATTCGGATATGTCTACGGCGCCCAGCTTCGGGTGGCTTCGATTGGATATAATTACCGTATGACCAAGCCGCAGTATGCGGTTGGCATAACACAGCTCAATAAGATTGATCGTGTTATTGCGGCAAGACAGAGATGCTGTGTCAAAATGAACGAGCTGCTGGAAGGCGTGGATGCGATTATTCGTCCGGCCGGACACGGTTCCGATCACGGAAGTCATCTCTACGTGATTCGCCTCGATACCGACAAGGTCGATTTTACACGCGACGAGCTCAAGGCGCGACTCAAGGACGAGTACGGCATCGGTACGGCGCTTCATTACCCGGCGGTATGGACATGGGAAGCTCTTTCCAACCTCGGTTACTCGGAAGAGAAGGCCAACTGTCCGGTTGCGGCCAAGGCCTGTACTCAAGTCATCTCACTGCCGATCTTCCCCGGTACAACCGACGAGGATCTCGAATACATCGCATGGGCAATTAAGGAGTGTGTATGAACTGGCTGTTGTTAGGAGCGGGTGATATTTCAGCCAAGCGGGTACTGCCGGCGTTGACGGCGGAGGCTCGTAGCAATGTGGTTGCCGTATGCGATCTGGATGAAGCGCGTGCCAACGAGCTGGCGACCTCATGTGGGGCGACAGCTTACACGGATTATGCGGCCGCCTTGCGGAGTCCAGTGCGGATGCCGTGTATATTGCCACACCCATCTTTCTGCATGTCCCGCATGCCATTCAGGCGCTGGAAGCAGGTAAGCACGTGTTGGTCGAGAAGCCTATGGCGCTGAACTATGCAGAGGCGCAGGAATTGGCCGACGCGAGCGAGAAGAGCGGCTGCAAATGCGGTGTCTCGTATTTTCGCCGTTTCTCGCCTCGCTACGCTATGGCCGAAGAAATGCTCAAGGCCGGAGAATTCGGTCAGGTGGCCCTGATTCGCATGACCTATTTCTCGTGGTTCAATCCGACGAAAGAAGATCCGAAATACTGGCGTGTTGTGCCCGAAAAGTCAGGTGGCGGCCCGCTGTCCGATATGGGCACACACATGTTCGACGTCTTGATCGGGCTGTTCGGGCTTCCTGAGAAGGTGTACGCCAAAGTTGAGACGTTGACCCACGACTATGCGGTCGAAGATTCGGCTTCGGCGATCATGACGATGCCGGGTGGCGCGCAGGTCGTATGCAGCTTCAACTGGAACTCGAAGACCTGGTCGCACGAGTTCGAGATTATCGGTACCGAAGCCAAAGTAAAATGGCATCCTTACGATGCCCCCACAGTGCTGAAGACCGTCGGACGGGACATCAGTGACGTCGAAACGAAGGACGCCGAGAATGTGCATTATCCGCTGGTAGAAGATTTCGTGAGCGCTGTTGAAGAGGACCGTGATCCGAGAATCACCGCCGCTGAAGCCGCGAAGACGAACCTACTTCTCGATGCGGTATACCGCTCGGCCAAAGAAAACTGCGAAATCCGTTTAGATCCTTAAGAAAGGAACTACGAAACACGCAAAAAGCGCGAAAGAAATCAGAGATATAGAATCCTGTTTTCGCGTCACTTCGTACCTTTCGTAGTTGAAAGTGTTGCATTTCGAACCCAAACCCAAGAACGACTTCGGGGAGTTCTTTGAACTCTACTATGCAGAATGTCAGAAACGCATGCCCAAGATTGCTGCCGTAGGCGCGAAATGGGCGTTCGAGGATTTGATCCCCGGCATGAGCGACTTCGATACCCGCTTCATTGTCGAAGAAGGCATGACGGTTCAGGACTGGTGCGACATGTCTACGGCCGTGGGAGAGGTGCATCTGGACCTTTGTCGACGCTATCCGCACTGGGCGCGGAATCTTGAGCATCTTCCGGGCATCAATCTCATGTGGTCCGAGATCATGGATGAGGAGTCGTACTATCCTGAATATCCTCAGTGGACGTTCTATCGTACGGCACAGCCGGAGAAATTGGCGGCGCTGAAGACTTACCTGGATGAACGTCCCTGGGATGAAAAGGACGAGTACTTTCATCTGAGTAAGTTCTGTCTGTACTACGGGCGTTATGATCGGCAGATCGATCCCGGCGTCAATCTCGGCGCCTTTGAGAGCAAGTACCCGTTGCATAGTCGGTTTATGCACTACTTCTGCCCGCCGCTTCAGTCAGCCCTTTGCATCCTGAATAAGCGTCCGATCCGGGGCAAGATGGAGACGGTGCGTCTTGCACAGGAGACATTCCCGGAGGTGGCGGTGTTTCGGGAGATGGAAGAGGTCGTGACGGGGCATTACGAGTTCCCTGAGCTGTATGAAGAACCGCATGTAACGCATCTTGAGGATCGGCTTGAAGCGGCCCTGCAGGTGCTGCGAGATCGGATCGCACCACATCTCACCTTGGTGCCGGACGCAGAAAATGTGGATGTACCCGAGTGGAAAGCGGCGCTTAAGGCTGTGAACATTTCTCCGGTCCTGCGTGCGTTCAGCGCGGGACGGTTCAGTCGTCTGATGAAGGGGCGTTTACGCTTCTATGCGGCTGCACCCGAGCACTTTGACAGTACCTGGTGTATCGAAGTCGAACTGAGCCGCTTACGGCAGAACTTCTTTAGCACACCCTTCGGCATCTATTGGGAAGTCGCAACTGGCGAGAAAATCGACGATCCAGCCACGATTCTGCCGCGTCTTTGCCCGGACATCCTGGACGAGGAAGAACTCCGATGCACTCAAACATTTATCGATCTGGCGCCAGGGCACTGGAAGGACGGCGAGCAGAAGCAGATTGCTGCGGCCATCGCCGATGTGTTTGACGGATTCTTCAGAGCGCAATGCAAGGTTTCGGCGGCAATTGCCGAGGCGACAGCCCGGCACTAAGAAGGAGGAGAGGACGGTCATGTCCGACAGCACCACATTTCACCTGATATGCAAGGCCGACTGTGAAGCCACGGGGCACAGTGTGAATGATGCGGCTCTGGGCGAACGGGCGACCACGGGATATCTCGATATTCTTGAAGGGGAGGGCTTACTGGCAACGCTCTTCGTGATTCCCACGGATTTGGAGGCAAGTCCCAAACTCTATCAACAGGCGGCGGAGCGTGGGCACGAGCTGGCATTGCACGTGCATCCGGCGGACTTGGGGTACGAGGAGTTCATGGGGATTTACGGCTTCGATGATCAGTGCAAGATTCTCGAAGGGGCGGCCGAGCGCTTCGCTCAGATCATGCAGTTCCGGCCGCGAAGCGTCTGCGTTGGGTATCAGTCAGCCAACGACTATACGTTTCCCGCGTTTGCGGCCGTGGGATACAAGCAAGGCAACTGCTCTCAGCCGACCCGCATCCTCCCGGAATGTGCCTCAGTGTGGGCAGGCGCACCGCCCACTATCCATTATGCCAACGCCTGTAATCGCTTGCTGCCGGGCAAGCTGGACTTTGTCAATATTCCCACGACAAACGATCCGGAGTCCCGTATGTGGGGCGGCAAACATCCCCAGGATCTGCGTGTAGAACTGGTGGATGCCAAGAACCATTGGTATACGATTGCCAAAAACGTCGACCGACAGCTTAACGTGGAAGTCCCCATTAAACATTTGCAGATCGCCACTCACAATACATCTGATTACAGCGATCCCGCGAATTTCCGCCGTGAAACCCTAGAGGGGATGATCAGACACATACGATCGATTATCAGCGACAAGGGCTGCACGCTGAAGCCCGCAACCATCGAATCGACGGCGACCGATTTCAGAAAGATGTTTCCCCTGGAGGAAGCAGAGGAGATCAAACTCACGCTGGACACGCGAGGGCGGTCATCCTGAGGCATGTGAATGCGAACACCGGGCCGCACTGGCAATGTTTATGTGACAGACTATGCTGACGAGGCATCAACACAACACTGTTAATGAGACGAAGATGGATAGGAGAGGAAGACGCATGAAGGTTACAGCACTCAAACTACTCGATGAAAACTACGGGAACCAATGGACGGAGGAGACGGAGAATCGCTGGGATTACGCTGATTTTTCGAAAGATGAGAAATGGCGCAAGGGGTGGATCAGTTTTGACTGTCTCTGCCACGAGCCGACCACCGATACCGTGTTTGCCGGTATCACCTCGTTCGATGCCGATATCTTCTGGGGATGGCAGCGCAAGGAGAAGGAATGGTTCGATCCGGGCTACGCAAAGATTCGCGATCCCTATGACGCCAAGTTCCACCGCTCCCTCGTGCGTGACTCGCGGGATGGATGTCTCTATGGGACACAGGCATTGCTGCACGATGTGGACCGTTTTTGGGAAGCTCCGGGTGCGTCGATCGTGAAGTACAATCCGGCCACGGGCGAGATCGAGAAACTGGCCACGCCGATGCCGCATGTCTACATTCAGACCATGGTACTGGATGAATCACGCGATATGCTCTATGGGCAGACCTTTACTCCTGAGAACCTGGTCAGCTACAACCTGAAGACCGGAGAATCGCGCTGGATTGGTCCAACGAGTTCCGGATTCACCATGGCACAGGGCGAGAACATTATTCTGGATGATGACGGATGCGTGTGGGGTGTGTGGAGTGTGACGCGTGCCTGGCAGTCAACGCCTGGCGAGGATCAGTATCGGTTCTTCAAGTACGATCCCCGCACCGAAAAGATCGAGTACATGGACAAGGGGCTCCCGAAGAAGGACGGGTCCTATGGCTACGAAAAGCCGGAAGGTTTCTTCAACTTCGGCACCGGCTCTCTCTATGTCAGTGGTGGTGGCGGTGCACTGTACCGCGTCGACCCGAAGACGGGGGATGCCGAACTTCTGTTCCAGGCGGTAGGCGATGAAGGTCGTGGACGGCGCAGCCGGCTGGCGGCGATGCAGATGAGTCCGGATGGGTTTGCCTACGGCGTTACCGGCCGCGACGGCGAATGCGAGATCCTGAAGTTCAACCCGCAAGACGAGAGCTACGAGTTGATTGGCGCTCTCAAGGATTCGGAAAGCGGCGAGGCAGCGTTTCAAGTTCACGACGTGTGCGTCACGCCCGACGGAACCCTCTATGCGGCCGAGAACGACAACATCTACCGCAGCAGCTATCTGTGGGAAGTGAAGATGTGATTCGGAATACTTGAGTCGAGATGCCGGATGAGAAAACTTGTCTTCTTGGGCATGGGCGCCGACTTGCTGGATGTCTATGGCGCGGTGTGTGATATCAACGCAACCGAGCCTACCTATGAGGTGTTGGGCTATCTTGGCGCACAGGAAGTGCCATGCCACAGGTCTGGAGGCCTTAAGCATTTGGGACCTGAGGCATTGGCGAGATCCATGCCTGAGGATGTTCGCTTCTTCGGCATCAAGGACGGGGTAGACGACTACTTTCTGGCCGAAGAACAGTACAACGAGATTGGCATTCCGCTTGAGCGTTACGAATCCATCATTCATCCCCATGCCTACTTGTCGCCATTGAGTACAGTGGGCTATGGCACATGTATCATGGCTGGATCGGTTGTTCCTCCGGGGGTGGCCATTGGAAATCATGTTGAGATTCTGAGGAACGTGACGCTTTCTCATGACGATGTCATTGGCGATTACAGCGCTTTAACTCCCGGGGTAACCCTTTCGGGACGGGTTAAGCTGGAGAAGCTATGCTGGATCGGGGCCGGGGCCACGATTGTGGATGGCGCGATGATTGGTGAGGGGTGTATGATCGGCTGCGGCGCCGTGATTCGTCACGATGTACCACCGTACGAGGTCTGGGTCGGCAATCCCGGAAGGTTTCTGCGTAAAGTGGATCGGAAGAATTGACTATGTCAGTACGAGCGATCAAACGAATCGCATTCTTGCAGGAATACTGTAATCGACCTGAAACGCTCAAAGCGCTGATTCCTGAAGTGGCGGAAAAGGGCTATCACGCTGCCGCCTTTGCCGCAAAGATCGGCCAGGAGCCGTTCATTACAGAACTGGCTCAGGAAGCCGAGCGGGTGGGCCTCGAAGTCATGGCCTTCACCGGGTTCATGAAATACGACGCGGCATGGCTGAAGGACCATCCTGAGCACAGAATGATACTGGGCTCGGACCTGGGGGCTGAGGATCAGGATCGGGTGAGTGTTAATTGGGGGTGTCCTTTCAATCCCGACTTTCAGAAACGCTACTTTGATTTCCTCGGAAATCTTGCCCGCATTTCCAATATGACCGAGGTCTGGATCAATGATGAGGCCTACCTTGGGTTTGGCGAAGACCGACTGGGCTGCTATTGCCCGGTTTGCCGCCACTCATGGGAGAGCGAGTTTGGCGGTGAGATTCCCAAGCCGCCGTTCACGGACAAGCAGGAGAAGGCGCGATTTGTGAACTGGCGGATTGAGCGATGGAATGAGGCGCATCGAAAGATGAAAGCCGCATTGAATGGCAATCATCCGGTTCGAGCCGTATTCTTGACCAGTCCCGTCTGTTGCATTGGATTCAATCCCTGGGTCAGTGCTGTAGACATTGCCGGAATGCTTGAGAGCATTGATGGCGTGATGACCGATCCGTACTACACCTTTCATGATGTTTCTATGTATACCCGATCCATGCCGCACGAGACGTATCTCAGTGAGTGCTGCCGCTATCTTCGCGGGATGGCCGGAAAGGACAAGCTGTCGGAGATCTGCGCTCAAGGATTCTCGCACCCCTCTTTTACCCGCCCCCTCGATGAGCGGGATGGCTGGTGGGCAGGGGTTGTGCCCCTGGCGCTGGGTATCAATAATGTCACAGCCTATACCTATTCCCTGCAGAAGGTTTCACCGATGCAGAAGACGTACGAAGCCGCCTTCGAGCTGGATGCCCATTTCTCTCGAACGCAGCCGATAGACTTCGTTGCCGTGGTCGATAGCCTCGAAACTCAGTGTTTTCATATTGATGCTGCGAGCGGAGGCGACTCCTGGCAGTTCTCGAGAATGATTCCCATGACCGACACCATGCGGCACCATGCTTTGCCTTATAGCTACCTGTCATCCCGACACATGGCGAAACGCGACTTGAGTCAATGGCCTGTGATTGTTCTGCCCGGTGTGTCCTGTTTGAAGGCCGAGGTCCGGAACGCTCTGCGGGACTATGTGGCCTCTGGTGGCATTCTGGTCGCCTGTGGTGAGACCGCCACGCGAGACGAAGCCGGACAGTCCGTGACGGATCCATTTATGGAAGAGGTTTTCGGTGTTCAGTCTCAAACACCTTGTGAGGCGCCCGTCCAGTTCTCCGCATCAGGAGAGCATCCGGCCTTCTCTGAGATCCCATGGCCCGACGAAACCACCGCACAATTCATGGATGGTGCCAATGCTCCCGTTCTAGGGCTAACCCAAGTTGTTGCGGCAGAGGTCTCAAGCGAGGTGCAGACACTGGCCTGTTTCAACCAAGATGCCGATTACGCGGCAGGGCTGCCGGCGCTGACATCCCATTCCTTTGGTAAAGGCACAGCGATCTTTTGTGCGGGTATCACCGAGCGCGTCTTCATACGGCCGGAATTCGGGGGGAATGTGCTCAACTATGCCGGTCGGGTGTTGGCCCACATCATCCGTGATCTGGCGGCAGAGAAGTTGCCGTTGCGAGCCAAGGGTTTTCCACCCCGCGTTCCGATACAGGAGCTTCGTCCCATGGATCAGCGCCTCATGCCGACGGCAGAGTTTATGCCATGTATCGGCGACGATCTCTACCTGGCAACGGTGGCTTCCTACTTCAAAGAGCCGATGTCATTTCAAATCGAGGCTATGGTCCCGGACGGAAAGACGTGTCGAGAAGTCATAGAGCTCGTGGACGGGCAGGCTGTTGCAGATGTTCGACGAGATGGGAATCGAGTCGAGATCGACGTCGATCTCGGTTTCGACGACTGCATCAAGGTGTTCGCGTTCGTTTTGGAGTAGTGAAAAGGTGTTATGACAATGATTATCGATGGCTATACCACGCTTGGTGAATGCCTTTCGCCTGACAGTCTACTGCGGCAGATGGATAGTGCTGGCGTAACACGGGCAGTAATCGCACCGGAGAACCGCGAGCTGGCCGTACACAACCGTTCCGGAAACGAGCGCCTGCTTGCTGCTGCGGCAAAGGCGGACGACCGGTTCATTCCTGCATGTACGGTAACCCCGTGGCGCGGCGATGGTGCGCTGTCACTCTTTCGCGAAGCCGTGGAAGGCAGCGCGCGGCTGCTTGTGCTTGGCCCGGCCGTGCAGGGATTCATGATGACGGATGACATGGTTGATCCGCTTCTGAAGCTGGCCGCGGCACTGGACGTGCCCGTCTATGTTCACACCGGACCGCACAGCATGGGCGCACCGACTCAAACCGTGCTGGCGGTACAGAAGCATCCGGCCACACGGTTTATCCTCGGGCACTGTGGAACGACCGACCACGCATGGGACATGTCCGCCATTGCGACTCGTCATATGTCTGACAATCTTTGGCTCGAAGTCAGTCTCGTGCGCCCATGGGGAGCCCCCCGCTTGCTCGAGCTGGCTGGCAGCGATCGCGTGATCTACGGTTCATCGGCTCCGCTGACGGATCTTGCATTCGAATTACAGCATTTCAGCCGACATCTTCCGCCGCAGGATTATCCCGGTTTCTATCATGAGAACCTGGTCCGTGTTCTCGGAAGGGGTGTGGGATGCTGAAAGTTGACTGTCATACCCATTTGGGGCGCGCCTGGCAGGAACGCGATGGTGAAGATCCATCGAAATGGCTTGAGCTTACGCGGCGGTACGGTGTGACGCATTCAATCGTATTGCCGCACCACGGGCTCGAAAATGCCGGTGCTATCGTTCGCGAACACGACCACTACGCAAGGGTCTGCGCCAGGAGCGACGCTCAAATGCTTCCATTCTGCACAGCGTGCATATGGGAGCCGGTCGATGGACCCGCCGAGGTCCGCAGGTGTTTGGCGGAGCTGAACTTTCGGGGGGTAAAGTTCCACCCGTGGTTACAAGGTTGTAGTGTGAGTTCGCCGGTGATGGATGAAATCGCCGAGATAGCGGCTGAGTATGAGGTGCCTGTTCTTTTTCACGATGGCACACCGCCCTTTTCGCTGCCATCACAGATGGCGTTGCTTGCGCAGCGCCATCCGCGCACGCAAGTCATTCTTGGCCACAGCGGTCTCATGGAGCATTACCGCGAAGCGGCCGCTGCCGTGCAGTCTACAGACAATCTCTGGGCATGCCTGTGTGGACCACACCTGGCGGGGATGCGCCATCTGCTTGAACACTGTCCGCTCGATCGTTTGCTCTGGGGCAGTGACGCCGGTTATGCAATCGCCGATGTTTATCAATACCGTGATCCGCTGATGGAGCTACTTGGCTTAACGGACACGCAGCGGGAAGCGATTTATGACGTTAACCCGAAGAGGCTCTTACGTCTGTGACAATACAGAATGAAGCAACGAGGATGACCGCCAGCAGCAACGCTGGAGAGGATAAACGATGAGTGAGTACCAATGGATCGAAGTAACAGGTAAGGCCGCCTTTTCTCCGCGCGATGGGGCAGGGGCGTTGGTCTTCAAAGACAAAATGTGGCTCATTGGAGGATGGAATCCCAACGATAAAGACAGCGATTCTCATTTTGACCGCCGCCAGTCTCTTCTGAGGGGTGCGGGGCGCGG
>CAYFPQ010000034.1:0-292 GCA_964345005.1 uncultured Victivallales bacterium
GGTTCTGCGACTGCCAACGCCAGGCGTCGCGGCACATCGCTTCGATGTCGCGTTCGGCCTTCCAACCCAGACGCTCTTGTGCGTACGAGGGGTCCGCATAACACTCTGCGATGTCGCCGGGACGGCGCGGGACGATTTCGTAGGGGACGGGCTTGCTGCTGGCCTCCTCGAATGCCTTGACCATCTCGAGCACGCTGTAGCCGCGGCCGGTACCGAGGTTGCAGGTGATGATGCCAGGATTGTCGGCGAGTGCTTCCAGGGCACGAAGATGCCCGATGGCGAGGTCGATGAC
>CAYFPQ010000034.1:482-14260 GCA_964345005.1 uncultured Victivallales bacterium
ATGTACTCCATCATGAGTTTGGTGCGTCCATAGGGGTTTGTGGCCTGGAGTGGAAAATCCTCGGTAATAGGGACCTTGTGAGGATCCCCGTAGACCGTTGCGGACGAACTGAATACGATGTGTTTCACTCCCTGTTCTTCCATGACTTCGGCGAGCACGAGTGTACCTGTAATGTTGTTCAGGTAGTAACGGAGCGGCTGGGCCACGGACTCGCCGACAGCTTTCAGCGCCGCGAAATGGATGACGGCATCGAATCCGGCCCCCGCGACAACCGAGGTGAGAGCTGGTTTGTCGAGGATGTCGACTTGGCGAAAATCCACTGTCTTGCCGGTCAGTTCCTCCACACGACGGAGTGACTCCTCGCTCGCGTTGGAGAGGTTGTCCACGACGCATACGTCATGACCGGCATTCAGCAGTTCAAGAACCGTATGGCTTCCGATGTAACCGGCTCCGCCTGTTACCAGTACCTTCATGTCTCGCTTCCTCGCAGTTGATAGTGAGGGCGTATGCTCCCATAACAGAAGTGATGGGTCAATGCACTCGTCATCCCAATCGAAATCGGTATCGAAATCGGTATCGGGGCACCGCGAACGGGACTACGGCGGAGAGCTTCGTGCGAACGTCACAAACGTCTGACGACGGCGCGTGAGTGGGGAGCTGAAGACCTGTTGGTCCTGAATAGAGCCGCCATGGCCCCGGTATACCAGCTTCACACGGCGCAGATCGTCGGGACATTTTACCCGTGCGACCTGGAGCGAAAGCGGCAGGGTCTCCCAGCGCCGTTCGGCCTGGTTCTCGAAAGCGAACATCGCAATCCAGAGCAACATTCCGAGTGCGGGGCTATCCTCCGCAACGCTGGCGGCGAGGCTCTCCTTGACGACGACGCGTGTGATGTCCTTGGCTGCCCGGATGGCCGCGAGTTTGTCCTGGGTACGATCATAGAGCATGGCGGTGCTGGCGAGAGCATAGCTGCGCCCGAGCAACTCGTCGTTTCCGTAGACCTCGACAAACGGAGTCCTTCCCCAGCGCCCGCCCCGGCGGATTCGCCCGTATCCGTCAGGGCCGCGTCCAATGCTGATGAAGCAGAGCAGTTCGGCTCCCTGTGAACGGGTCCGGTTCTGTTCTGCAGTGGCCTTGCCGGTCTGGCTGGGAACCAGGGCACCGGTCGACGTGATGGCAAGCGTAGGGATCAGGCGATCAGCCGCTTCGTACTGGCGTCGGGCTCCATCGGCGTTGCCAATCAACTCGAGGCAGAAGGCGGCGAGGTATCGGCTGAAGGCGTCGTCGGGGAACCCTTTCAGGTTTTCCAACCGGTCAATAGCGTTGCGGGCCTCGACCGCCGCATCGTCCCATAGGGCCATGGCGAAGTAGTTCAGCGCACTGAACGAGTGAAGCAGTGTGCGTTCGTAGGGGAGGCCGCGGAAGGTTTTGACGCGCTCGCTGGTCACGAAACTGGCGGTCTGGCGCGTAATGCTGACCTTGTCGAGCCGCTCGATCGTATCGACGGCGTCAAGCCAGTCGGCGGCCGATGCTTTGTAGCGGCCGGCGGCCTGCTTAACCATGCCGCGTTCCATGAGGAGAAGGACTTTGTCGGTGTCCTCCGACGGTGCTGCGTCAAGGACCGTGGTGGCACTGGCCAAGTCGCCGTTGTAGAAATGCCGTCGCGCTTTCGATACCTGGGTCGAGGCGCACCCTGTCAGACTGACAGCCGCCAGGATGAGTGCCAGTGCACGCGCGCCCATGCCCAAGTACCTTTCGCCTCCTACCATCCGATGATCGGTTTGCTGGCGCGGCGCATCCGCTGGACCTGCTTGCGGGCCACGATCAGCCCGGTCTCGAGATCGGTGATTTCACAGGTCAGCATGAAGAACTTGTCCTCTTTCTTGGACAGCCGGACCTGGCGACCCGTCTCGCTGGCAATCTCGGTGAGCGAGCCCGTCATCATGTATTTGGCCCCGAGCTGTTTGCCTATCGCTACACGACTTTCGGGCGTGGCGTTCTGGAGCTGGTAGCCCTGTTCTCGTAGTAGCTCGTCGCGTCGTGCCGTGTTGGTCAGCTGCACTTTTCCGCTGTCGAGCAGTTTTCCGCTGATGGCGTCGGCGAGGGACTGCGTATCGAGGTGGCGCTTGGTCCGGTTCTGGATTCCAAAAACGGACAGGATCGGGCGATCGACGCCCTTGGGCGGAAACTGGGAGAGAATGAGCTTGGTCATCTCGTCGGTCCACGACAGCAGGTCCTTCTGGTCGTAGTTAGCCGTTAGTGTAGACGCTTCGGTGGGGTCAACGTCCTTGACCGACTGGCGGAATGCCGCACAGCCTGTCAGGAGCGAAAGGGCGATGACGGCCAGGAACAGTGAACTGAGTGTCTTCATGATGAATCCTTCCCGGTTGGTTTCGTGTTGCCTTACACAAGTAATGCTACTCCAATCAGCTCTCCGAGGCAACCACGCGATGGTCAAGCATGGAGGGTTAGAACAGCGGCTGGATCGGGCTGGTAAGCGTCTTCAGCAGGCGGGTCATGATCTCCTTGCCGAGGAGGTCGTCAGATGCTCCGGGGAAGTTACCGGCTTCCTTGTAGCACTCGTAGAAGTTGGGATGGTATGGCGGTACCGCCGGCCGGTTCTTTCGGAGGGCAAAGCTGGTCGTGTTACGGATCGGCCAGATGTCTACCGGCGTGTGCCGTAGCGTACCTTCCACGAGGCGGTTGACGTCGTCCAGGCTGAGCGGCATCTGTCGCTTGTTGATCACCCAGCTATTGCGGGGGAGGCAATCGCGCAGGATATCGTTGCGCACCAGGGCTGCGACCACGGGGTCATCGATCAGAACGCCAACCTCGGTATTCAGGTTCGCGGAACGGGGATCGAGGTTGTAGGTGCCGATGAAGGTGTGTTGCTGGTCGATGACAAGTGTCTTTGCATGGATGCAGAGGAACGGTTCCTTCTTGGCGCCCTCAGCCTCGGCGCGCGCCTTCATCTCGGAAAACTGAGGGAAGACGTGAAGGAGATCGGCCGGGTGCGGTTTGTACTCATATATCTCGGCTCCAACATGCTCGATATAAGACGAACGGAGTCTGTAATTGGCAGAGTAGGCGATCGTGTTGTCGGTAGCAGCGAAACTGTTCGACGAGATGATGACGCGCATTTCCTTGTTGCGTTTCTTCATGCTCCTGAACAGTTTCCGCATCTTGCTGTCGAGGACAAGGTAAGGGGATTGCATGACAAGACTTTGTCCGGCCAGTCGGATCGCCTGGGTCAGCTGTTTCGTAATCCGTCCACCGCCCGAGAAGAAAAAGAACTTCCGATTCTTGCCCGGTTTGTCGGCGAGGAATACCACCCGGTTCGGCTCTACGAGACGCTTGGCGAAGACCTCTTGAATGTACTCCGGGCTTGTCGCCAGTCGTTCGACTGTGGCGAAGCGGTTGTCCAGGCCGAACTCCGCGCGTGTCTCCGGCTTCTTGAACGTCCCTTTCTTGATGAGCTTCAGGACGTCAGGCAGGTTCCGGCTCCGGACGGAGTGCTTGTATTTCCAGAATGCGTTGAAGGAGACCTTCATGTCCGTGGCAACGGGGCCGATGATCAGGATGTCACGATCCTTGAAGTTCATGCCGGTGCTGAAATCGTAGTAGGCATTCTCGATGTTGCGTCCGCCCGTGATGCCGATCAGGTCGTCCACCAGGAAGAGCTTGTTGTGCATCCGCTGGTTCGTCCGATTGGGGATGATGCCGTCGAACATCTCCTGCAGCCGCGACGGGTCCATCCGCTTTGCGACAGGCCGGTAGTGTCTGAACTCGATATTGGGATGTACGGTTGCCAGAAAGGCGGCGGCCTCAACGTTACGGGCCGAAGTCATGTGGTCGGATATGATACGTACCTTTACACCGCGCTTGGCGGCCTGAATGAACTCGTAGGCGAGCAGGCGGCCTACCTCGTCGTCGCTGAAGATGAAGGTCTGTACGTCGATGCTCTTCTGGGCATTGCGAATCAGGTGCAGGCGCAGGATCAGGGCGTTGATGCCGCTGTTGATAATGCAGACGTAGTTGCTCTCGGTTGCGTCTTTGCCCTCGTGCAAGCCGAGCACGGCGCGTTTGACGAATGGAAAGAGGGGCGAGAGGGAGGGTGTGGTCGATGCCGCGCGCTGCCGCTGGACCGGCTGGCGGCTGGGCCGCGAGGAGCGTGGAGCTGGAACGAGGGGGGGCGTCGTTGGCGCTGCTTCCTTCGCCTCGGCCGGTCTGTCAAAGGTGTTGGCTTCAGCTTTGTCCTTTTTCAGCCACTCATGAAATCCTTGTCCGTGAACGGGGCCGGCGGCGACCACGATAACTGCGAGAACGAAGCTGCAAAACTGGCGAAAGAAGCGAATCATGCCATTCCTCCTGAACGTATTGTGCCGCGATGGTTGGGCAGTGGCAAGATGCGAATGGAGGGCGTCGGCATGAATTCCGGATAGCCCTGTGGAGCGGGCTATGGTACTCCATGTGCCGTGGTATGAAGATGTGGTTGGTCATTGCTGGGCTATGCACGGTTACGGCCCTTTTCGCCGTGGGACGCGAGGGCCGGACGGGCGCTGAGGTGGAGGCGTTGATTGCCGAGGCAGGCAAGGCGCATCCAGGCTGGTGGGAGGCGGTCACGCTTGACTACCCGCCGTCCTTGCGTCTGGACTGGCCTGAGCCGCGTGCGGATAAACGGTGGGAGCCCGAACGCAACCCGGGACAGTATCTCTCGGGGATTGTGTACCGCCATCCCGGCAAGTGGCGGGCCACCGCCAAGCTGTTTCATCATATGCTGTCCGTCAACGACGAACGGCCAGAAACGAAGGCGCGAATCATGGACCGGCTGGGTCACATCTATACGGCTCTCCTCTCCGACTACGCACGAGGTGCGTTCTGGTATCGCTCGGCCGCCAGTGCGGGTTTGACATCGACCGACCAGACGGTGGACTTGGCGCGCTGCTACTGGGAGCTGGGCAATGGCAACATGGCAGCGGAGACACTTGCGCAGCTAAAGCATCCCAATAGCAGTGCAGTGCTGCTATGGGCCCAGATTGGGTACGTGGACCGCGCTCTGCAGGTTGCTGCCATTGCGGCCGTGGGGCGCCAGGCAGCGGCAGTGAACGTGGCGGCTGGCGAGGTATGCCGTTCGCGGGGCGACTATCGGCTCGCGAGGGCCTACTACGACAAGGTCAACAGTGGATCGTCCCGTCATGGCAGACGGAGGGCGGATGTCTACAGACGCTGTGCCAACGCTGCGCTGGCAGCCTTTCCGGTAATGGCCTCGTGGGATGTGGGCAAGATAGCTGACGGCGTGTACGGGGGTAGCGCGGCCGGCTTCCGTGGGGATGTTGAAGTGTCGGTTGCCGTCAGGAACCATGCGATTGTTGGAGTGGAGGTACTGGACCACGAAGAAGATTGGTTCTTCACCTCGCTGGAAGACATACCGCGTCAACTCCTGGCACAGCAGAAGTTCGAGGGCGTTGACGCTGTGACGGGGGCGACGGTGACGTCGGTCGCTATCATGAACGCAGCGGCTGAGGCGCTATCAGGTCGTACGCGCAGGTAGAGAGTAGGGGGCAATCCATGAATCGTAAGCATGTACGGTTGGGGCTCTGGATACCCCTTGCGATTACGGTGGTAACCGTTCTGGCCTACCTCAATGCCTTCGCAAACCCGTTCATATTTGATGATGAACTCATCATTGTCAACAACCCGGAGATACGGAATCTTCTGCCCATTGTTGTCAGGGCGAGATGGCTGGTGAACGTTACGTTTGGAATCAATTATGCGACCGGACAGCTCCGTGTGGCGGACTATCACGCCACGAACCTTCTTATACATGTGCTCGCCGCTCTGGTGCTCTATGGGGTCGTTCGGCGAACGCTAGTGTTGCCACGCATGGGGAAGTGTTGGAAGCAGCACGGTACGGTCCTCGCGGGCGCTGTGGCTGCGCTGTGGGCTGTCCATCCGCTCCAGACTCAGAGCGTGACATACATCTGCCAACGTTATGAGTCGATGATGGGGCTGTTCTACCTGTTCACGCTGTACGCTTTCATTCGAGGCGTACAGTCGGCCGGCAAGACGGGCACGAACGTCTGGTTCTGTCTGTCTGTGTTGGCCTGTCTGTTAGGGATGCAGACGAAGGAGATCATGGTGACAGCACCTCTGGTTGTGCTTCTCTATGACTTCCTGGTTTTCGCTGAATCTCCAGGTGATGTGGTGCGCAGGCGTGGGGCCGTCCATCTGGGGTTGTGGCTAACGCTTGCCGCGTTTGCCCTGCTTGAGTGGGAGATGTTCAGGACGGTTGGAGAACAGGGCAAGGGCGTGACGCTCGCCGTACCGTGGCATTCCTACTTGATGACACAGATGCAGGTTATTCCGCACTACCTGCGGTTGAGCATTCTCCCGTATCCCCTGTGTTTCGACTATGCGTGGCCCTTCGTGCGCAGTTGGACAGAGTCTGCTCTGCCAGGAGCCCTCTTGGTGGGGCTGGGGCTTCTGACGGTCGGACTGGCCTTGCGAAGACGGCCAGAGGCTTTCCTTGGGATCTGGTTCTTCTGCATACTGGCCCCTACCTCCAGTATTGTCCCGGTGCCCGACGCGGCCTACGAGTACCGAATGTACTTGCCGCTAGCGGCAGTGGTGTCGGTCGCTGTGCTGGGTGGCTACCAGCTCCTCTGGCGATTGAAGGTGGGAGAGCGGGAAGCACGCATGGTATCGGTGGCTGTCTTGACCGTGTTGCTCACGGTTGGTGTCGTTATGACACGCCAGAGGAATGGGGTTTATAGATCTCACCAAGTGCTCTGGGCGGATGTGGTCAAGACACGCCCCGGTAACAATCGCGCACGTTTGAACCTGGCGAGTACGTTGCTCCGGATCGGTCAACGTGACAGGGCGAAGCAGGAGACGCGCATCGTTCTCGATCGACTGGCGCATTGTGCCCGTTTGCAGGCACGGGATGTTCCGGAATGGGGGAAGACTGCTGAAGAGGCGAGCCTATACAGGGATGCCCGCCACTATGCCATTGCGCACAACTATCTCGGCGTGGCAGCGATGCAGCAGGGAAACGTGGCTGAGGCGGAAGCTCACTTCGCCGAGGCCGCACGTCTGCTTCCGCAGTTCGAGGATGCCACCCGGAACTTGCGGCAGGCTAGGCACAGCAGACAAAAAGAAGAACCCCGCCGAAGCGGGGCTCTTCGATAAAGCTTCAACTGAAGCAATTGGTTAGCCAGCGAACGCGTGGGACGTCGGCGAGGTGATGCTGCATGCAGGATCCGAACCGATGTTGCCATAGGTGTAGGTTCCGCCGCCCGGACATTCCGGAGTCGTGCCGCCCTTGATGTACTCATCGACGCTAACCGTCACGACGGCCGAACCATCGCTTGACTTGGAGGCCATAGCCCACTGCTCTTTGCCGCCGTCGATCTGACGAAGGTTGTTGATGCAGGCATTCTGCTGAGACGTATTACGAGCCTTCACGAACGAAGGAATCGCAATCGCTGCCAACAGACCGATGATCGCCACAACGATCATAATCTCTACCAGTGTGAAACCAAGCTTCTTCCTCATCGCATTCTCCTTTCGGTTGGTGGGCTGCGACCTTGCCCGTTATCTAAAACGCGTACGGCGGAATTATTGAGCAGTAGGCGTGCCAACTCCCTTTTCTCATCCATGTTTATTGTGAGAAGAGCTTAGCTGGGATGAGAATGATGCCAAAGAATTCGCAAAACGATACTGAAAGCAGTGAAGGACATTCAGATGGCTTGCGCTTGCCTGTGTCTCACAGTTGCAAAAGCGAGAAGTCTTTCTCTCTCGTGCAAGGGCCGTGGTTCAAGGTTGTACGCACGTGTACAAGTCTGTCACGCGTATGTGTACCCTCGCGAGGAATGGGGTGAAGGCGGATGGATTCGCTGTGAGTTCGCAAGAACGAGAATAGCTCGAGGCGCTATTCCGCGTCTTCAGGGAGCTTGCGATAGAGCGTTGCGAGGCTAATCTTCAGGGTTTTGGCTGCCTCCTCCTTATCACCGCCGGAGAGAGAGAGCACGTGCTGCAGGTATTCCTTTTCCTTGGCTCGGAGAAAAGCTTTCAGGGACTTGCCGCGATCACCATCGTCTGCAACGCCGGCGACCGCTGAGGCCTGGATGGGCGCTGCGGCGATCTTGGTGGGCAAATCCTCCTTTGTGATCTTCCCCTCGCGTGCAAAGGTGATGGCGTGCGTCACTGCATTCTCAAGCTCGCGGACGTTACCGGGCCAGGAATAGGACTCCAGAATGGCTGCGACCTCCGGCTCGACGACAGGTGGGGTCTGGGCCTCGGGGGTCTCGCGCTTGATGACGTGATAGACCAGCGGCATGATGTCCTCGGGGCGCTCGCGCAGGGGCGGAATCTGGATAGGAATGACGCTCAGGCGGTAGTAGAGATCTTCGCGGAAGCTGCCGTCCTTGATCATTTCCTCCAAGGATGTGTTTGTTGCAGCGAGAACACGGGCATCAATGGGAATATTCTCGTTGCTGCCAACCCGGCGCACCTCCTTTTCCTGCAAGACGCGTAAGAGTTTGCCTTGGATGCTCAGTGGCATCGAGGATATCTCGTCCAGGAGGATGGTTCCGCCGGATGCGGCTTCGAGTAGTCCTTCCTTATCGCTCGAGGCGCCCGTGAATGCCCCCTTAACGTGACCGAACATCTCGGATTCAAGCAGAGGCTCGGGAAGTGCTGCGCAATTGACGGCGAGGAATTTCTTGTCCTTGCGACGGCTGTAGGCGTGTATAGCCTTGGCTACCAGCTCTTTACCGGTTCCGCTATCGCCGCCGATCAGTACCGTGGCATCGGTGGGGGCCACCCGCTGGATCATCTCGCACACGCTTTGCATGGAGCGGCTTTCGGCGACGATGCTCTTGAGGTGGTAGCGGGTATTGAGTTGGGCCTTAAGATCGGCATTCTCGGTGATGGCTTTGTTGTAATCCAAAGCCCGCTGCACCGTGATAAGCAGTTCATCGACTTTGAAAGGTTTGGTTACATAGTCGAATGCGCCGAGTTTGAGTGCTTCAATGGCCGTTTCGACCGATCCATAAGCGGTTAGCATGATGACGGACATGGTGGGGCACTGTTCATGAGCCTGCTGAAGCAGTTCCATGCCGTTGACAGGGCTCATGCGGATGTCGGTGATCATGAGATCAAACTCACCTGAAGCAACCATTTCCGCTGCATTCTCACCACCGAGAACAGCTTGCACGTCGTAGCTCTCGGCCTTGAGCAGCGTACTCAGGACGCTGAGAATGCTGGGTTCATCGTCTACAAGAAGGATCTTGGGCATAGTTCTTCTTTCCGGTCTGCTGCACTGCAGTTCAGTGCAAATCGAGGCCAGTATAGAGAGGCGGTCCTATAGGGTAAAGGGGTTTTCTCAGATTTAATAATAGGTCTTTGGACCTATCCGCCGCCCACGACTTCACCCATCTTGAAGATGGGAAGGAACATGCAAAGCACGATGCCGCCGATGACGACTCCGAGGAACACCATGAGCAAGGGCTCCAAGAGTGAGGTCAGGCCGCTGAGCATGGTTTCGACCTCATCGTCGTAGAAATCCGCGATGCTGTCCATCATCTCGTCAATCTTACCGGTCTTCTCACCGGCTTGGAGCATGCGGACCATCATAATCGGGAAGACGGTCTGCTCAACCATGGCGCCTGAAAGGGGTTCGCCTTTCTCTACGGACTCACGCGCGTTGATCACGACCCGTCCGGCGACCTTGTTGCCCGTGGCGCCCGAGCAGATCTCGAGGGCGCTGAGGATGGGTACGCCACTCCGAATCAGCTGACCGAAGGTGCGGGAAAAGCGTGCGGCCGCAACCTTCTTGTTGAGTTCGCCGAATACGGGCACCCGCAACACGAAATTGTCGAACGAGTAGGCACCTTGCTCGGTATTCTTCCATCGCCTGAACATGACAACGCCGACCGTGATAACGATGGCGAGATAGATGCCGTATGCGCGCAGGAAGTCGCTGAAATCCAGCAGTGCCTGGGTGGGTGCGGGGAGTTTAGCCCCGAAGTCCGCAAACATGGCTCCAAAGACAGGCACGATGAAGACAATCATGGCGATCGCGATTGTGATAGCAATGCAGAGGACGATCGTCGGGTACATCATGGCGGACTTCACTTTGCGTCGAAGTCTAGCGCTTGCCTCGAGGAAACCCGCGAGACGCCCAACGGTTTCGGCGAGTTGTCCGCCTGTCTCGCCGCCGCGCACCATGTTGGAGTAGAGGTCGTCGAATACGGATGGGAACAAACGGAGAGACTCGGAGAAGGCAGCCCCATTCTCGATGGAGCCGCGAATCTGTGCGATGACCATCTTGAAGTTGGGGTTGTCGGTCTGCTCCTCAAGCGCTTCGAGAGCTGCCACGATCGGCATACCGGCTGTGAGCATGGCGCCAAGCTGGCGCGAGAATCCGGGAAGGGACTCGTTGACAATCTTCTTGGCGCCGGCGACGTGCCCCTTGCGGCCTGTCTTGCCTCCGGGAGCCGGCGCCCGCTGAGACTTGATCTCCTTGCGGCGTCCGGAGGCAGCATGGTTGGTGCGGGCTGTAGTTCTGGAGATCTGTCTGACAACTGGACTCACTCGGGCCTCCCCATTTAGTTGCCGCCTGTGACTTCGAGCGCAGCCGCGAGACTCGTCGCGCCTTCCTTGACGCGCGTCATGCCGGCATCCTTCAGTGTAACCATACCGGCTTCGACTCCGAGCTGTTGAAGCTCAGACGTGTTGGCGCCGCGCACGATAGCATCGCGTATGGAGTCCGTAATCAGGAGGACCTCCATGATTGCGCCGCGTCCCTTGAACCCGCCGGAACATCGCGGGCAGCCATTGGCCTCGTAGATGGTATACCCGTCGAAGAAGTTGGGCTCGATGCTATTCTGACGCAGTACGTCGGCCGACACTTCCGCGGGCTTCTTGCATGCGGAGCAGATGCGCCGATAGAGTCGCTGTGCCTGGGCGAGGACCAATGCGGACCCGAGCATGAACGGTTCGATGCCCATATCGATTAAGCGCGTGACGGCACCGGGAGCGCTGTTGGTGTGCAGTGTGCTGAGCACCATGTGTCCGGTCAAGGCAGCCTTGATGGCGATCTCGGCGGTCTCGCCGTCACGGATCTCGCCGACCAGCACGATATCCGGGTCCTGTCGCAGAATCGAGCGTAGGGCGGACGCGAAGGTCAGTCCTACCTCCGCATGCATCTGTACCTGGTTGATGCCGCTGAGCTGATACTCCACCGGGTCTTCGCAGGTGATGATGTTGACGTCCGGCTGGTTCAGCTCCTGGAGGCAGGAGTAGAGCGTGGTGGTTTTGCCGCTACCAGTCGGACCGGTAACCAGGATGATGCCGTGTGGCTGGGCGATGGCGTGCGCCATGCACTCTTCGGAGTATTTGTCGAGGCCAAGGGCCGCGAGACTGGGGGAGAGCGAGGTCTTGTCGAGGGTCCGCATTACGACCTTTTCGCCATGCACGGTGGGGAGAATACTGATGCGCAGGTCGACCTCTTTGCCCAGGGCCTTGATGTTGAAGCGACCGTCTTGCGGGATGCGCCGTTCGGCAATGTCCAAATCCGACATGATCTTGATACGTGAAATGACGGTGTTCTGTAGGTTCTTCGGTGGCCCCGGACGCTCCATGAGCTTTCCGTCGATGCGGTAGCGCAGACGGACGGTCTTCTCCATGGGTTCGATATGGATATCGCTGGCTTGCGTCCGAAGTGCTTCGACCAGCATCATGTTGACCATGCGGATAACCGGTGCACCTTCGGCGGTCTCGAGCATCTCGTCAAGGCTCTGCTCATCGTCCGAGTCTTCCAGGATCTGAACATCGCTGTCGTCACGCATCAGCTCCTCCATATCGAGCCCTTGCGTCGAATCGGAG
Organism: uncultured Victivallales bacterium; assembly: GCA_964345005.1. Taxonomy (GTDB): domain Bacteria; phylum Verrucomicrobiota; class Kiritimatiellia; order UBA8416; family JABMPJ01; genus JABMPJ01. Next base: position 12,372 of record CAYFPQ010000034.1, read on the forward strand.
AAGAGCTTCCCGAGCGTATCGGAAATAGCCTGCTCGGAGGCGACAAGGGGGACGACTTGGAGGCCTGTTGCGGATGCAATCTCGTCCAGTCCGGGCAGGTCGAAGGGGTCGGACACAGCCACGGAGATCATCTTGCCAATCCGGGCAACGGGCAAGATGGTCTGTTTCTTAATGAGTTCCCGCGGGATTAGTTCGAGCACATGGGGGTGAGGAGTGAGGTTGGTAACATTCAGTGGAGCGATGCCGAGGTATTCGGAGAGAGCCAGGACCATGTCATCGGCGTTCACAACACCGTGTTCGACGAGATACTTCTCAAGACGTTCGCCCTGATTGGCAGCTTTCTTCTCGGCCTCATCGAGGACGGCGGGATCGACGCCTGCGTCCCGCACCAGGATATCGGTCATCTTGCCGCTGTAAGGTTCTTTCCCCATCTGTGCATGTTCCCTCTACCGACTGTCGCAGTCAAGATAGCAGAAGCTGTACCACGTTCAAGGTTTTGAGCTGGATCTTTTCAACGTTTCGCTCTGTAAGCGTGAAAACGGGGTGACACGCGTCGCAATGTCCCGGCGCAGCTTTTTCAATACTAAGAAATCATCTACTTGCCTTCGTGATGGCGGTTGTCTAAGTATGGGGCGCTCCACCAAGGGCTCAGGGGCGGAGCTTACATGGTTCGGATCTGGTAGCATGGAGGGTAGCAATGCGTGAGCGCTTTCAGCGCTTCTTCCCCGCGGTCATCCTGGTGTGCGGTACTATCGCGTACTCCGGCAGCCTGGGGGGAAGCTTCATTTTCGATGATAATCCGCACATCGCCCGCAGCAACACGATAGGTAACCTGTTTGAGTATGTAACGGGTTCATCGAGGCCCCTGACGGCTCTCACGTTTCACCTGAACTACCTCTTGGGCGGCTACGACCCTGTATACTACCATGTTGTAAACGTGGTGATTCACCTCGCGGCGGCGCTGTTGCTGTATGGTGTGGTTCGCCGCGCGCTGCTTCCAGGCAGGGAGACGCCTGGTGCTGAAAGCACGCGAGCAGGCCTCGTGGCTCTGGGCGCAACCGTTGTGTGGGTCGTCCACCCGCTCCAGACCGCAGGAGTGACGTATATTGTGCAGAGAGCCGAATCGTTGATGGCGCTCTTCTATCTGCTGACCCTCTATTGCAGCATCAGGTCTGTATCGACGGAGCGGGGGCGTGTGGCCTGGGCCTTAGGCGCCGTTCTGGCCTGCTGTTTGGGGATGGCGTCCAAGCCGATCATGGCCACGTGCCCGCTGGTGGTCCTGGTCTTTGACAGAACGTTCGTCGCGCCCTCGTTCAGGAGTGCCATCAGGGCGCGCAAGCTTCTTTACGCCGGGCTATTTGCATCATGGGTGATTCTTCTTGTTCTAATCCTCGCCCCGAACGAGTCGTCGGGGTCAGCGGGATTCTCGGTTGCTACGGTCTCTCCGCTTCGGTATCTCGCAACGCAGCCGGGAGTTGTGTGTCACTATATGAAGCTGGTTCTGTATCCCCGCGACCTGGCGTTGGACTACGCCTGGCCTCCTGCTTCCGAAGTGTCTCATGTCGCGGCGCCGGCACTGTTCGTAGGGCTCCTTGTTGCGGCGGCTGTGCTCGGTACATGGCGGAGGAGTCGTGCTGCATTCTGCATGTTGTGGTTCTTCGTTGTCTTGGCGCCCTCGTCGAGCTTCGTTCCCGTCTTGGACTATGCCTTCGAGCATAGGGTGTATCTGCCGACGGCAGGGCTTGCGGCGTTGTTCTCCGGTTGCTTCGTCTATGGCGTGTCGTTCTGGCTGGGACGGACGCAGTGGCGTCGCCTGGTGTTCGGCCTGTCGGTGGCCGTCTTCGTCATGGCGGTTGGGGTGCTGATGGCGAGGACGGTTGACCGGAACC
>CAYFPQ010000034.1:14270-16864 GCA_964345005.1 uncultured Victivallales bacterium
GCGACTACGTCTCTCGCGTTCGGATCACGAAGAGCAATGCCCGTGTTCGCCCCCACAACTTCAGGGCCAGGTTGATGGTGATTGATGTGCTGATGGAGAATCTTGACTTCGATGAGGCCGAGCGGGAGGCGTTGCAGCTGGTTGTAGATATTGAGAGGGCCCAGGCTGAAGGCGGGAGACTGTATACTACTTCGGCGTCCGACCCGGACTTCTTTCGTCCCCACGCAGTCCATCGGGTGGGGCAGTCGCTGCTGTTCAAAGGACGGTTTCGCGAGGCTATTCCGGTGCTCGAGGATGCTGTGTTGCTGGACCCCGAATTGGATGCCGCGTTTCACGACCTTGCTGTAGCCCTCGCCAAAGCGGGGCGGTCGGAGGACGCCCGGCATGCTGTCGGCAAGGCATTGGAGCTGTCCCCCGAGAGCTCCGTCTCGCTGATGCTCTCCGGCATTCTCGCCTCCCGGCGCGGCGCCTTCGCGGAGGCGCGAAATCAGATCGAAAAAAGCGTGGCGCTAAACGAGCGCAGCACGATCGGCAGATTGGAGCTGGCATGGTTGCTCTCGACCGCGCCGGATTCTGAGGTGAGAGACGGTGTGAATGCGGTCGAGTTGGCCTCGGAGGTGTCGTCGCGCACCGGTGGGCAAAGCGCGCGCGCACTGGACGTTCTGGCTGCTGCCCTTGCGGAGTCTGGGCGCTTCGATGAGGCAAGAGCAACGGCCTCGCAGGCTCTGGCATTGGTACGGACAGCAGGCGGATCCGACGACCGCGCAGCCGGCGTACAGCTTAGTACGGCAGTAACGGATGAATCGTCGATCATGTCCAGGCTCAGGAGCTATGCGAATGAGGAGCCTTGGAGACAGCCGGTACGAGGGGAGGTCCGATCTGCACCCGCGCTCATGCCTTGAGTCTGGGCGGAATAGCTGGTAAGTATCGACCGACGCAGGATGTATATGGCGTTTTTTTTTATGAAGAGGAGCCGGTATGGGTGACGAGACAAGAGGCAAGGAACGAAAGCAGCTTGAGGAAGAGGTTTGGTCGGCCATCGGCGCCTTCGAGCAGATTCTCGAAGCCATGCCGGATGATCGGGCGTCACTCGAGACGCTTTCCCACGCCTACGGGCAGATCGGCGACCATGCCAAGGCCTACGAGTACCTGCTGCGTCTGGGACGCGTTCTCGTGGCAGAAGGTGACCGGTCGGCAGCATTCGACCTGCTCGATCGCCTGCGCGAGCTAGGCGGTGGCGATTCGGCGGGCACCGAATTGATCGCCGAGATAGAGGACATGTCATCGTCGGCGGTTCCTCCACTGGCCCCCGCCGTGGCTTCCGAAGCGGACCCGGTTTCAGGGGTCGCCAACCTGACGCCCAGCATTTCTGAGGAATTGGCGTTTACCTGGGGCCTGCTGCAGGCCGGGGAGATCACTCAGGAGGAGTACGCCTCGGTTGTTCAAGATCTGACCGAGATGTCCGGGAGCGATACTTCCGTCACGGTCTCGGTCCTCCACGCGCTGGAGGCGCGCGGCTACAAGGGACTGGATCGGATCCTTGTATATGCCTCGCAGGCGTGCTCTACGCCCTACATTTCGCTCGATAGCATCGCTATCGGTGAAGAGGCCGGCCGCTTGTTGCCACTTGAGTTTGTGGTGCGCCGCGGCGCACTGGTCTTCGATTTTGTCGGTTCGCACGCCTTGGTTGTGGTGATGAATCCGTACGATTCCGGGTTGCGGCAGGAGGTCGAGAGGCTGGCGGGGCGCCCGTGTGACTTCTACTTGTCCTATGCAGCCGAGTTCGATCGCGCGGTCGAGCGTGTAACGAACATCGAAGTCGAAGCGGCTGGCGAGGGTTCGTAATCAGCGCGCCGAGGTCCGTTACGGCGTTGTCATTCCCACCTTAAGGTCACGACGTTCGCCCTCATATTCGAGTTCGACGTTCTGCTTGCCGACGGAGATCACTCGCACGCCTTCGATCACCTCGTTGACCGCGAGAACCTGGTCGTTAATGATGGCTGATCCATTCTGACCCTTGCCAATCACGCCTTGAAGCGCCAGAACGGGCCAGCGCGCCGGGGCTTTGGGCTTGGCCGGTACCGGTGCGGGTTCGGGTGCCGGATCGACCACGGGCTGTTTCGGTGGCGGGATTGGTGTAACCGGAATCGGTGTGGGCTTTGCCTGAACCGGCGCGGGTGTCGCCGGCTTGGCAATCTTCTGCGGAGGGGGATCGGGTTGCGGTGCAACCGGTTCCCGGGGTGCGGGCTCCGCGGGCGAGGTGGTTATGGACGGTGCAGCGGCCGTCTCGCTTTCGGATGCGGCAGACCATTGTTGTAATGCAAAGACAATCATCCAGATGGCGCCGCCAACGAGGAGTGCGATAACAAAGAGGATGCCAATGAGTGTTGGCAGTGGGCCTTTCTCCCTCTTTGGCTTCCTGGGTGTCTTGGTTCTGACCGCGGGTTGTTCCGTGCCGCGAGCATCCTCGACCACGGGTGAGGGCGCCGGTGGTGGTGGCGGTGCCGGTGCGACGGGCGGGGGAGGTGGCGCCTGGGGCGGCGGGGGTGCCGGTTCGGGTTCGGCTGGCAGCGGTGGGGCGGTCTCGGTGGGGG
>CAYFPQ010000034.1:17004-18678 GCA_964345005.1 uncultured Victivallales bacterium
GAGGCACAGGGGGTGCGAGAGGGGGCGGAGGCGGCGGTGGCGCGGCTTCGGGTTGCGCGGGCTCCTCCGTCGCGGGAGGCTGAGCGCCCGCGGCCTCTTCTTCTTGCTGTCGGCGTAAGGCTTCCTGAATGAGACTCATACTGTGCCCTCCAATTGCTTGATCGCCTTCTTCACGCACCGGGCGTCGATGGTTCGTGAGCGGTTGACGTATCCGGCTAGCAGCGCGTTGTCGCAAACAGCGTTGATTACACGGGGGCCGCCCCGGGAGTAGCGATGGATCTCCCTCGCAGCGGCGGCGTCGAAGTTCACCGAGCCATTCGCGCCTGCAACCCTGAGACGGTGGTCGATGTAGTTGGCGGTGTCGTCGAGGGTAAGAGGGGGGATGTGGTAGCGTACGGTGATGCGCTGGCGGAGCTGGCGCAGGTCCGGGCGCGAAAGACGCTCACGAAGCTCAGGCTGACCGCAGAGCACGATCTGCATCAGTTTGTGCTGGTCGGTCTCCAGGTTCGAAAGGAGTCGCACCTGTTCCATGAGCTGGGGCGACAGGTTCTGTGCCTCGTCGATGACGAGCGCTACGTTGACTCCCTCGTGATTCCGCTCGAGCAGAAAGCGATTAAGGCGCTCGATGTATGCCAGGCGGTCTCGACCGCCGGCTTCGAGTCCAAAGTCATTCAGCATCGAGCGCAGCAACTGGGTTTCGGTCAGCGACGGGTTCAGAATCAGTGCGGTCTCGACGCTGCTGTCCAGGTCGCTGAGTACGGCGCGGCAGAGCGTGGTTTTGCCGGAGCCCACCTCCCCGGTCAGTTCGATGAACCCTTTCCGCTGCATGATGCCGTACATCAGGTGGTTGTAGGCTTCGCGGTGATGCGGCGCGAAGTAGAGAAAGCGTGGATCGGGTGTGATGTTGAAGGGAAACTCGCCTAAACCATAGAACTCAAGATACATGGTTGTCTTGCCTTCAGCCTCTCGTTGTGTGTGTCGCAGACCGTGGCGAGCTAGTGACTGCAGTGCGTGCCGTGCTCACCGTGGGCGTCTTCTTCCACATCAGCCGCATCGCACAGCATGGTGCCTTCGTCCTCGCTTTGCAATAGATTATTCCACACTGACGCCCCGAGCAGCGATGGCTTGTCGCCCCGCTCAAGCGTCTCGATCCTGTCCTGCAGGTGGCTGCGCTCCGGGAACATATCCAGTATTTCGCGCAGGCCTGCGACTGCCTGCTCGGGCTCACTATCCACTTCGTGAATGAGACTGCGGTAAAGGAGAATACGCGCGCGATCCTGGCGGATATCCTTGTGGGAAGGATCAAGACCAGAGGGCCAGAACGCGAGGGCGGCATCGAAGCAGTCACGCGCTTTGGCAACGTTGCTCTGGTACAGCTGGAGTCTCCCCCGCTCGAGCTGAATCTCGTATTGGAAGGGGTTGTGTACCTGCGCCTCCTTCAGAAGATCTTCCGCCAGTTCCGGCTCGCCTGCCTCGTGGCGCAGCCAGAAGGCAGCCAGGAGAATGAAATCCACGCGATGCGGGTTCATAGTCGTGGCAAGTCGGAGCCAGGGGATGATCTCGCGCGACGCCTGGCCCTCGGCATGGAGATGTACGCTGGGCCGGAGTTCGGCAAGTCGCTTCTGGAACCAGGTGTCGTGGATCGCCTCATCGTGTTCGTGGGCCACGCCGCGG
>CAYFPQ010000034.1:18688-29653 GCA_964345005.1 uncultured Victivallales bacterium
TGGAAGTAGAGATCGGCCATCTCGTAGAAGTATCCGGAGATTCCCAGCCGGCTCTCGCCCAGTAACACGGCCCCGGCCGAACGGTGGGCCGAGTGACGAATGGCGGGTACACGGGCCTGGATCTGGCAGGACAGCGTAAACGCCGCACCCATCAGCAACAGAAGCAGGTATATGACACATCGCTTTCTCATTGCCCTGCAACTTTCGGTTTTAGGAATCAGTATCCACTCAGACTTCCCCGCGCAAAATGTTTGTCACGGTATGCTACCCACGCGAGGGCCAGGAAGATGCTGGTGACGAGTGTGCCGTAAGCAACGACCATGAGAAAGGAGAGGGGCGGAGCGGCGCCATAGTTGTGCAGTACACGCATACGCAGGTCGAATATCTCGAAATGGGGGAGGATGTTGTACAGGAACAGCATCAGCCCCGCGCGCATGCCGCCGGCTGCGGCCACGAACTCAGGTATCCGCGGAACGAGGAGAAAGGATGTCGCGGTAAGTGCGCCGGTCAGGGTGGCGGCAGCGTCGCTGTTGAGCCGGGTCGAGAACATCAGCGCGGCGGCGGTGACGATGGCAATCACCATGCCGTGTAAGACGACGGCCTGGAGTGCCACCCATAGGGGCAAGGACCATCCGCGGAGCATGGTGACGCCGAACACGAGCACGTAAAACATAACGGTTGCGACCCCCACAATAGTCCACGCGCCGAGCCACTTGCCCAAGAGAAGTTCCAGCCGCGTGACGGGCTTGGCCAGCAGTGAAAAAATGGTGCCCCGGCTTTCCTCCTGGGGGAGAAGACGGCATCCGATCGATATGGCCAGGATCCACGAGAATATCCAGCTCATCAGCAAACCGATGTCGGCCACGTAGGCGCTGACACCGTCCAGTCCGAATACGTTCATGCTCACGAGGGCAACCAGGAGGATGGCCAGCAGAATGAGGAGGACATAGAAGTCTTTGCGCCGAAGGACGTCCAGCCACACGACGCGTGCCACTGTAAGGACGCGCATCATGGCGATTCCCCCGCATCGGCGACGACCTGCATAAACACCTTCTCAAGACGTTCGCCCGGGGCCACAAGTGTTGAGGCCGGGCCTTGTGCTGCAATTCTACCGTTGGCAACGATTGCCAGAGTGTCGCACACCAACTCGACCTCCGAGAGTTCGTGAGACGAGAAGAACACCGTTTTGCCCCGATCCCGCAGCTCGCCGATGATGCGGCGGATATCCATGCGACCGATCGGATCGAGTCCGCCGGTGGGTTCGTCCAGGATGACAAGGTCGGGGTTGTTGATCAGTGCCTGGGCGAGGCATATGCGCTGCATCATACCGCGCGAGTAGGTGGCGATGCGCCGCGAGGCGGCTTCCTCAAGCCCAACAGCTTCGACGGCCTCGTCAATACGGCTATGTCTTGTCCGGCTGTCCAGGCGGAAAAGCGCTGCGGTAACATCCAGTAGTTCCCGGCCGGTCAGAAACCTGTAAGTGTCGGGATGCTCGGGAAGGTACCCGATCCGCTGTCGCGCGATCGACTCACGTACATCCCGTCCGAAAAGGCGGGCCTCGCCCTCGCTGGCCTCGATGAAGCCCAACAGCACGTGCATGGCGGTTGTCTTGCCGGCGCCGTTAGGGCCGAGGAATCCGAAAACCTGACCGGGCTCAACCGTTAGGTCGAGCCCGTCCAAGGCCGTAACCACGCTGCCTCGCGTGGGAAAGCGCACGGTTACGGAACGCATTTCAATGGCGTGATCCATGCCCGAGAACCTTAGGAGCGAACCACGGTCTGCGCAAGCGATTTTGGCACGCGGCAGCGCCTTGGCGGCTCTGGAGGTCATGACGTGCCCCGCCAGATTACTGATGCCCGGTAGCCCGTAGCCCTGGTGTCAGGCCGGGAACTCAGGACTGATCGGGTTTCTTCTCGGGCTTTGGGGGCTTCATTCTGACGGTAGTCCAGGTCGTCGCGTTGGGCCTGATCTTGACCTTCTTCTCGACGGTCGCGAAGCCCTTGGCCTCTATCTTGACCATGTGCTCGCCGGCGGGGAGAAACAGGAAGAATCCCTTTCCCTTGGCCATCGAGACGTCGCACTCCTTGGTGCCGTTGACGAAGACCTCTGCCACGGCGTTGCTTGCGCCCCTGCCGTAGGCATCGATGAAGAGCTTGCCGCGCCCCTTCGGTGGCGCGGTCCTACACCCCGTTGCCACCACGGCGAGTAGCAGCATCCCTATTCCGAGCGTTCCAGCTATGCGTTTCATGGCACCCTTCCTCCTGTCCGTCGTTCTCACCTTCACCTTGGTTTTACTCTCAGCCTTCGAGCTCTGCAAGGAGCATTTTCTGTCCCTGCCGAACCCCGCGCGTTGCCCGGATTTCGCATTTGCATTGAGGCGGGGTGAGACGTAGGTTAAGTGTGGATCCTGTGGCATCGATCAAGGGAGGCTTTGCATGCACCGTGGAATGACCATAAAGCCCAAGAGCAAACGTGCCTTGGTGGACCTTTGTCTTGCGCTCGCCATTGCGGCCACGCTCGCCATCCTCAACGTGGCCATGACGTTCTCGCGAGGGATCTACGACTTCTTTACGGTGACGAAGGAGATCCATGTAACCGAACTCCTGATCAACATGCTATTCCTGTGGCTGCTCGTCCTCATGGTACTTGCCTTTCGACGTTGGCGTTCAGCGTCAGCGTCACGCTCTGAGCTGGAGGCCATCGTCTCCAGTATCAGTCCGGACGTACTTCTGGTGGTGATGCCCAATCGCGACATCGTGATGTGTAACGCATCGGTGGAGCGCATGTTTGGCTATAGGCCCGATGAGGTCGCGGGCAGCAAGAGCGAGTTGCTCTACTTCGATCGCCGCGTCAGCCGGGACCGTCCACGCGAGATCTATGACGCACTCGAGAAGGACGGATTTCATATTGGCGAGGCTCGCGGCAAGCGACGCAACGGCGAGACATTCCCGCTTGAGATTATTGCGGGAGAGATAGGCGGCCGATCCGGTGCCGTGTTGCTCCTTCGGGATATCACGGAGCGCAAGCAGGCCGCCGAGCGACGGGATCAACTCCAGCGGCGGATTCAGACGCAACAGAAGATGGAAAGCCTGGGCCTCCTGGCTGGAGGCGTGGCGCACGATTTCAAGAACCTTTTGTCCGTGATTCGCGGCAATACCGAGATCGTGAAAGGGCGTGTGGGTGAAGACGGGCAGAGCGGGGATCAGCTGGAATCCATACTCTCGGCCACGGAACGCGCCTCGGCGCTGTGTCGCCAGATGCTGGCCTATGCGGGTGATGCGGAATTTACGATCGAGCCGCTTGACGTGTCCGAGATTGTGAGCAGGACATGCCGTCTGATGGGTGTGTCGCTTGGCAGCAAGGTGTCGTTGCACTGTCACCTGGACGAGAAGCTGCCTGTCGTGCGTGGCGATGCAACGCAGATTCAACAGATTGTGATGAACCTGCTTCTCAACGCATCGGAGGCCATCGGTGACGAAGCTGGACATGTCACGGTTACAACGGTTGTCCGGGACTTGGAGAAGGAATACCTGGAAGGTGGGGCCGTGGACGACCATCTGCCTTCGGGTACGTATGTTTGCCTCGATGTCAGGGATACGGGGAGCGGTATCGATGAGAAGGTGCAGGCGCGTATTTTCGATCCGTTCTTCTCGACCAAGACCGATGGACGCGGGCTTGGCCTGGCTTCGGTGATTGGGATCGTGCGCTCGCACAAGGGCACGATGGTCGTCAGCAGTGAAGCAGGGCGCGGGTCAACGTTCACGGTTGTCTTCCCCTGCGAGCGGTCGACCGATCCCCTGCCGTAGGCGATGCGATCAGTGGCCGCCCGTGGAGCCGAAACCTCCCTCGCCACGTCGTGTCTCTGAAAGCTCTTCGGTTTCGACGACGTCGACACGGAGTACGGGCTGAACGACCATCTGCGCGATCCGCATACCTTTCTCGATCCGGTAAGGCACCGAACCGTGGTTGATGAGGATGACGCCGACTTCACCGCGATACCCCTCGTCAATAGTGCCGGGGGCGTTCAGGACGGTAACGCCGTGCTTCAGGGCCAGGCCGCTGCGCGGCCGCACCTGTGCCTCCGTTCCCGGGGGAAGGGCGATGGCAATGCCGGTGCGCACGATGCCCGAGTCGCCGGGGTTGAGCGTCAGTTCTTCGTTCGCATGCAGGTCCATGCCCGCGTCACCGGGGTGGGCATACACCGGCACGGCTGCGTTCGGTGCCAGTCGTTTTACTTCAAGTTGCATGGCGCGGGATTAAACCATATCGTGTGCCCATGGCCAAGCGTAAGGACACTGTCGAGCTGATCTGTAGCATTGCCGAGCTCTCCTCTATGTTCGAGGAGAGTCACAGCCTTGATGAGTTTCTGGATGCCGTGGTGCGTACGGTTGCAGCGCACATGCGTGCGGACGTGTGTTCGGTGTATCTGTTGGATGACCGCGTCGAGGAACTGGTGTTGCGCGCAACCCGTGGGCTGAACCCGGAGAGCGTTGGTTCCATTCGGCTGAAGGTAGGTGAAGGGCTCTGTGGCACGGCTATCAAGGAACTGCGCCCCATACGGGAGGCCGTGGCCTCGAAGAACCCGCACTTCAAGTATGTTCCGAACAGTTTCGAGGAGCAGTACGAGGCGTTCCTGGTGGTGCCGATCGTGCGTAGGCTGAAGCCCGTGGGGGTATTGGTGGTTCAGCATGAGCGGGCGGACTACTTTCGACGGAAAGATGCACGTGCGCTGCAGGCCATTGCTTCCCAGTTGGCCAGCACTATCGAGAATGCGCGACTGCTGCTGAGAATGCGCGAGATGCGTGGTGACACGCCGCACGAACGGGGCCGGGCCAAAGGAGGACTCTACCGGGGCCGGGCCGTTTCGCCAGGTGTGGCCCATGGCCCCGCCTCGGTGTGGTCTTCCCGGGGGCGTGGTGGCGACCGGTTTGAGGTGCCGGCGGGCGCAAGCGGCGATGCCGTGGCGTTTCGCGAGGCCTTGCGTCGATCCGAGTCCCAGCTTGCGGCGCTGCAACGTGACACGGAGGAGATGCTGGGGCACGAGGTCGCCATGATCTTCAGTGCGCAGCAGCTCCTGTTGCGCGATGAGCAGATCGAGGGCGACATGCTGCAACGTATCGAGAATGGGGACGATGCAGCCACGGCGATTGTTGAGGTGTTCAACGCCTACATCGAGCACTTCTCCGCCAGCGATATGGAGATGCTGCGCGAGAAGGTCCATGACTTGAAGGATCTCGGCCACCGCATGCTGCAGAACCTTTCCGCCGAGAGAGACGACGATCAAGCCGACTATCATGCCCATATCGTCATCAGTGCCGAGCTGCTGCCATCGGATGTTGTTAAGCTCGTCGCTCAGCAGGCGGGCGGACTTGTGATGGTGGGGGGCGGTGTTAACTCCCACGCCTCGATCCTTGCGCGCGCTCTGGGGATTCCACTGGTGATCATCGAGAACGACGAGGTACTGGAGGTCCCGGAGGAGAGCGACGTGTTGTTGGATGGCATCGAGGGGCGCCTCCTCGTGGATCCGGACGCCGGTTTTGTCGAGTCCTACAGCAATCTGTTGAATGCACGGGAAGCCGATCTCGAGGAGCCGGCACAGCAGATCGCCACGACCACGCGCGACGGATCGCGCGTAACGCTGCTTGCCAACATCAACCTGATGGGTGAGGTGGCGGTGGCATGGCAGCATGGCGCCGAGGGCATCGGTTTGTATCGCAGTGAGTTTCCTTTTCTTATCAGGAGCGACTTTCCCTCCGAGGAAGAACAGTTTCGAATCTACCGGAGCATCCTCGATGCGTCGGACGACCGCGAGGTCGTGTTCCGGACGTTCGACATTGGCGCCGACAAGTTCCTTTCCTATCTGCCCCAATGGAATGAAGCCAACCCGGCCCTGGGGCTGCGTTCGATCAGATTTTCGCTCAGGAATCGACCCGTGTTTGCGCAGCAGCTGCGCGCCATGTTGCGCGCGGGAGAGGGGCGGGCCCTCAAGATCATGTTTCCGCTCGTGTCGTCTCTGGACGAGCTGAGGACGGCGAAGGAATGTGTCGCGGAGTGCATTCTGGATCTTCGCGACGAAGGGGTGACTTGCAACGGCAGTCCGGAGCTGGGAATCATGGTTGAAAGCCCCGCCGCTGTGGAACTGGCCGCGGCCCTGGCGCAGGAGGCCGACTTCTTCTCCATCGGCACGAACGACCTGGTGCAGTATCTCCTCGCAGTCGACCGAACGAACGAGCGCGTAGCCGATCTGTATATTGACCATCACCCGGCCGTGTTTCGGGCCATCAAGAGAGTGCTGGACGCGGCGAGCACAGCGTCCATCCCGGTGTCGGTGTGTGGCGAGATGGCGGCGAACACAAAGGTGCTGCCGATTCTGCTTGGGATGGGATTGCGTTCACTGAGTATCGAGCCGCGTAGCGTCCGTCGCGTTCGATCTATCATCATGGGAATCGATATTACGGAGGCCGAAGCTCAGGCAGACCAAGTACTCGAGTCTGACGAGATTACGGCCACTGAAGCGCTGCTCTGACTTTCGACTTCCGGCTTTCGCCACGCGCCGCCTTAAGATACAGTGCCGGGTCCTGGAATGACCCGGAGACAAGTCAGCGATGAGTGAGTTCGAAACAGGCCGATTGTTGGGGGGCGATGCCGATGTGCTGCGCCGTTCCGTGGCGGAACTGCAGGAGCTGCCGGTTGATCAGGCGATGCAGTGGGGGGCGAACTCCGGATTTCCCACCGGCACTACCACGCTGAACGACGCCTTTGCCGTCACGGGCCCGGGGACGTTCTTCGGCAAAGCCCATCGCACGCTGACCTTTGAGCCTACCGATCGCGACGGCTGGTGGTTCGACCGGGTCGACCGGAAGCATGAACTCCCGATCCATGTGTCGATTGAGAACGTGTGGAACACGGTGCGCAATATCGTTCTCCGTAGCGGATCGCCTCACAACTACATGCGTCTCGTGGAACACATCATTGCGCTTAAGGTCGGAATGGGACTCGACAACGTCATGATCCGCATGGATTCGGGTGACCCGCCGCTGTTTGACCGCGCCAGCATGGACCTGGTCGACAACGTGGACCGGATCGGGGTTGCCGTAGCCGGTACACCCGCCCGCTACGTCACGGTGAAGGAGCCCGTGACGATGGTAAGCAAGAGCGGACGGTTTCTGACATTTCTGCCCCCGGAGGACGATCGGCGGGAATTGGATATCGACTGCGCGATCCATTTCAATTCAGCGATTCGCACGCAGCGCATCCGGTTCACGGTCACTCCCGATACCTTCCGGCACGGCGCCATCGCCCGCACGAACGGCACGTTCCTCGTGATGCTTTACTGCAAGACGATCGGCAAGCTTTTCGCCGACACGCGTAACATGGGGTACACGCTGAACAACGTGCTTGTGGCCGGACTGTGGAACTACTTCAACAAGCCTAGGCTTACCCATGACGGGAAAGCGTTGGAGGCGATCTGGCACCGTGGCACGCTTGACCTCCTGGCTGCGATCGCCTTGATCGACAGAGGGCGCTTCGTCGGGCGCATCGTCTCCTACAAGGCCGGCCATGGCCTCGACTGCGACATGGTGCGCGAGCTCTATTGCCGCGATATGCTCTGCAGGGCCTGAGCGCACCCGGCTGTCCATGCTGTCTGCATACGGACACTCTCTATGTGCGAGAGTAGTCTGAACAGACACCGAACGGCCACATCCTCCCTGTTTTCGACTGTTTTCAGAGAAAATGTCCCATTGGCACGCCATGTGCATATGAATTGGCAGCAGGTTGAGAGGTGAATGCCGGAATGAGACCAAGCTACCGGAGGCCAAGTATGAGTGAGTCAAGGATCATTGAGATAGACGCGCGTGGCATGCGGTGTCCGCGACCGATCGTTGAGATCGCCAAGGCGCGTCGGCGCGCCTGCGTCGGAACCCGTATCCATGTCGATGCTGATGACCTCGCGTTCGAGAGCGATGTCAACGCGTGGTGCGACACAACGGGAAACACGTTGGCCGGGATGACCCGCGATGGGGACCTCGTTCACGCAGAGATTCAGGTAACGACGGTCTAGAGGGGGAGTCGAATCATGGCGGCTGAGCTCATGACCAGAGACGGTACACGGGAGCTGATCGAGAGCCTTCGACACGAGGTGAGAAGCCTTCGGCGTGAGGTCAGGAAGAATCAATCCGACGACACCGTCTGTGTTGTCTGCTTCAGCGGGGATTGGGACAAGCTGTTTGCAGCCTTTACGATCGCCAACGGCGCCTTGGCCATGAACCAGGACGTCCACATGTTCTTCACGTTCTGGGGCGCCTGTGCACTTCGTGTTCCGTCGGGCAACGGAGCGGGGAAGCGCAACTGGATCCAGAAGGGGCTATCGCTGATGCTGCCGAAGTCGGTAGCAGATTCACCCCTGTCGAAGATGAACTGTCTCGGGCTGAGCAAGATTCTGTTTCGTCGGCTCATGCGGCAGAACGGCGTTGACGATCTGCCCGCGCTGATCGAGAGCGCACGTGAGCTGGGTGCGAAGTTCCACTGTTGCGAGACCTCGATGCGGCTGTTCGGTTGGACGCACGAAGATGTGGACCGGATTGACCGCTCGGACTTGTGCGGAGTTGCAACGTTCCTGTCCAAGGCGATGAAGGGCCGGACAACGTTGTTCATATGAATAGATGCAGAACGTGAAAGGTGGTGTGGACATGGAAGCGAGTAACACGATTGTCGTACTGACAACAGGCAAGCAGGACCGCGGGATGCGGGCAACGCTTGCATTCGCCTGGGCGTGTACCGCCCTGGCGCTGGGCAAGGAGGTATCGCTGTATCTTACGATGGATGGCACGGTGTGGGCGGCTAAGGGATCTTCCGACAACGTTGTCGTCCAAGGCTTCGACGCGCTGTGTGAGTACCAGGAGCAGTTCATCGACCTGGGAGGTAAGCTGTTGGTTTGTGCGCCATGTTCGGAATACTACTGCGGTTTCGACCGGTCCCTAATTGGTGAGACACTTCTGCCCGAGGCCCAGTTGGCAGGGCTGTCGTCAGTGGTAGGCATGGCGGACCAGCAGGCGTCGATTGTGACGTTCTAGAAGGAAGGCGAGGCCAGAAATGATCCAAGCGGTAAGACAATCTGACGACGCGGCAACGGTGCTGCGCCGAAGTCGGCAAAAGCCAGAAGAGGGCCTTGATGTGCCCGAGCTTTCCCTACGAGCTGCGATCCGGACGAGACGTGGGGTCGTGTCATCGGGCGATGAGGAACGTGATGAGCTTCGCCGGCTGAACAGGCGGCTGGCCGAAGTCAGCGCCGAGTCAGCCGAGCTGATGGCCTCTCTCGAAGAACGCAATACCGCCCTCGACGCAGTGAACCGGCAGCTTGCCAAAGCCAACGCGCACGGAGCCGAACTGATGGCGGAGATCGATGCGAGGAACGGGGAGATCAACCGGCTAAACTCGGCGTTGGCGGGTGCCAACGCGCGCGCCTCGGAAGTGCTCGCCGAGTTGGCGATCCGGAAGGAACAGCTCGAAGAGACGCTTGTTCAGCTAAAGGACGAGCAGCGTGTCCGTGCATTGGTTGAGGATAGGCTTATCCAGAAGCAGAAGCTTGAAGCCCTCGGCACGCTGGCAGGGGGAGTGGCGCACGAAGTCAATAACCCGCTGACGCTGGTCATGATGAATGCGCAGATCCTATCCGAACACATCACCGACGAAACGGATGCAGAACGCCTCGAGGAAATACTGGATAGCGGGAACCGTATCGCCCGTGTAATTCGGGGAGTCCAGTCGTTCGCGACGTCAGAGGAGTATGGCATTGAGCCCGTGTCTGTGCACGATATGGTGGAAGACACGTTGCCGCTGTTGGAGGGCAACTCGCGCAAGTCGGATGGTCGGGTGACGGTTGACGTGCCCGAGGTCCTGCCGGTGCTGGAGTGCCGCAAACCCCAGGTTCAGCAGGTGGTTCTGAACTTGCTTAAGAACGCACGTGACGCACTCCAGCGCAGCAAACTGGCCCCATACGAACGGCGCATCCACATCAGCGCTCAGTCGATCGAGGCGGAGGGTGGCGAGACCTTCGTACGCATCAGTGTGGCTGACAATGGAGGGGGAGTTCCGCCAGGGACCTCCCACCGCGTGTTCGATCCATTCTATTCCACGAAGAACCAGGTCTATGGCGCCGGTCTGGGGCTCTCCGTGAGCTACCGCATCGCACAGAGCCACGGCGGCTCACTGTCGTTGGATGCAGACACCGAAGGATGGACCATATTTCATCTCGACCTGCCGCTTGTCGCCAGGGAAGGTGGGTTGGACGACTAGCCTCCGGAAATGCCCATTGGACATCTTCTCCTGAATAGTGGATATTCCCCCCTTAAGTTCAGGGGAGGTGTTAATGCTGGCCAAGGTGAATTCCGGCGCCGTCTACGGCGTCGACGCATATCCGGTTGAGATCGAGGTGAATGCAGCCAATCGAGGCGATCCGCAGATCGTGATCGTCGGTCTTCCCGATACGGCGGTTAAGGAAAGCAAGGACCGCGTTCACACTGCTCTCACGAATTCCGGCTACCGTCCACACATTGGCCGCACCACCGTTAACCTCGCGCCCGCCGACATCAAGAAGGAAGGCCCCATCTTCGATCTGCCCATTGCACTGGGGTTGCTCGCGGCGATGGGAGATATCGAAGACCAGAAACTTCAGCACATCGCGATGGTTGGTGAGCTGGCCCTGAGCGGCGAAGTGCGCAGGGTCAAAGGGGTTCTCCCCATTGCGATGCGCGCCCGCGAGGAAGGATGGTCCGGAATTATCGTACCGGAGGCCAACGCCGAGGAAGCTGCCGTGGTGGAAGGTCTGAACGTCTATCCGGTTCGAACGCTGCGCGAAGCAGCCGATATGCTCGATGGCGGGGGGCTGCCCGAGCCTCGCCGGGTTGGGTTGGACCTGCTCACCCAGGGGCTGGACGGCTACGCGGACGACTATGCCGACGTGAA
>CAYFPQ010000034.1:29663-31695 GCA_964345005.1 uncultured Victivallales bacterium
CCAGGAACAGGCCAAGCGCGCCATGGAAGTCGCCGTTGCCGGCGGACACAACGTCCTCATGATTGGACCGCCAGGGACGGGCAAGACCATGCTGGCAAAGCGGATTTCTTCGATTCTGCCGCCGCTCCATCTAGAGGAGGCGCTGGAGACGACGAAGATCCACAGCATTGCCGGTACGCTCGCCGCACACGAGGCGCTGGTCACGACACGTCCGTTTCGCTCGCCGCATCACACGATATCCGATGCGGGCCTCCTCGGCGGCGGAGCCCATCCGGTGCCCGGTGAGGTGAGCCTGGCACATCGCGGCGTATTGTTCCTCGATGAGTTGCCCGAGTTTCACCGCAACGTACTGGAGGTCCTGCGCCAACCGCTCGAGGATGGGCAGGTTACGGTGTCGCGTGCCGCGGCGACGGTGACATTCCCATGCGAGTTCATGCTCGTGGCAGCGATGAATCCCTGTCCGTGCGGGTTCTTCGGCGATGCGAAACGTGAATGCCGTTGCACGGACCGGCAGGTGCAGACCTATCGCAACAAGATCTCCGGCCCCTTGCTCGACCGCATTGACATTCACATCGAAGTGCCGACCATCGATGTGAACCAACTGTCATCCCTCGGGGCAGGGGAGCCATCCTCCCAGATCCGTAGCCGTGTGACACAGGCACGGCGTGTGCAACAGACCCGCTTCCGTGAAGTAGACGGCCTGCACTGCAACGCCGGGATGGGCGCCAGGAATCTGCAGACCTATTGCCGCCTTGAAGGCGGAGCCCAGGCCATGCTGCGCAACGCCATCGGCGAACTCAACTTCAGCGCCCGCGCCTACGACCGCATCCTCAAAGTCTCCCGCACCATCGCCGACCTCGCCGGCAGCGACACCATTCAGTCCAACCACGTCTTCGAAGCCATTCAGTACCGCACACTGGATCGGCAGCTGTGGGTGTAGGATCTGGCTTACGATGTGGACAGAAATGGTGCCAAAGCCTACACTGGTGGGTATGGAAAGAGTTGTCAACAAGGCGAAGTCCTTTGAAGAAGCAGACGCATGGGATAGACAGCAGCAACGCAACATGTCTCCCCGTGAGCGTGTTCGTGTCAGTCGCGTGCTGCAGAAGCGTGGCTTCGGTACAACGAAGGACATTCGCGCATGCCAGAAGACAAGATAGATGCTTCGTCTTTCTCTCCGGACATGTGTGAATTCCTTGTCCTGCTGCACAAGCACGCCGTCAAGTACCTGATTGTGGGCGGTGAGGCCGTCATCTTCTACGGTTATGCAAGGCTCACCGGTGACATTGATTTCTACTACGAGAGAAGCCTGGAAAACGTGGGAAAGCTCTTTGACGCGCTGTTGGAGTTTTGGGCCGGTTCCGTTCCCGGTTTGGAGAAGGCAGAAGAGTTGCTTGAACCTGGGCTTATTCTCCAGTTTGGTGTTCCGCCCAATCGGATTGACTTGATCAATCAGATATCGGGTGTCGAGTTTGCCGAAGCGTGGCCGTCGCGCAAGACCGTCTCCCTCGTGGGGCAAGCACCCGTGACCATCCACTATCTTGGCTTGCGCAGCCTGATACAGAACAAGGGGGCCTCTGGTCGCGCGAAGGATCTTGATGACGTTGAACATCTAAGAGACCTGGAATAGGATATTGTCACCGCTGGTGCCTGAGATCGACCGCCATCAGCGAACTCAACTTCAGTGCCCGTGCCTACGACCGCATCCTCAAAGTCTCCCGCACTATCGCCGACCTCGCCGGTAGCGACACCATTCAGTCCAGCCATGTCTTCGAAGCCATCCAGTACCGCACGCTGGATCGGCAGCTGTGGGTGTAGAGGAGACAGAGGAGACAGGGTCAGACCGAAAGCGCCGATTAAGATCAGGCGAGAGGGGTCGCGCCTGGAAATAAGAAATAAGGACTGACCGAGAGGAGAGAGAAGAAGGAAGAGGAGACTCTTCCCAACGTTCTGGTCTATCCCGCTTCGCCAAGGCTACGTACCCATGGAGCAGCTTTCGCTCCTATGTGGGGCTAGAGCCGCCGGAAGAGAT
>CAYFPQ010000035.1:0-29949 GCA_964345005.1 uncultured Victivallales bacterium
GTCACAACCATGAGCAAGTCCTTAATGTGTAACTTTAGGACCGACCCCAATCTCCGACCCCAATCTCCCTAGGCGGCCTGCATCATGAGCATGTAGGCCGACGGGAAGAGAAGGAGGAGCGCGGCGGGCCAGGGCGGCCGATCCCTGAACATGCGCTCAAGAATCAGGAAGGCGACAAGGGTCGCGATCGCCTGGAGGAGTGCCGGTACAAGGCGCGCACCGAAGGCATTGTTGGGAAGAAACGGCGCAAATGGTGCGGCGATGTAGGACTCGACAGGGAAGAGATAGGGTTGCCCCATCATCAGTACCGGGAAATCGGCCCGCATGACCCGTTCTGCCTGAAGCTGGGCAATACTCTCATCCGCCGTCGGCTGAACCAGGCTGACACTGATCCAGAAGAACACCAACCGCAACACGAGTGCCGCTGCAACGAGAGAAGCAATCAACGTGAACTTGAATCGCTTGGTTGGTGTCATGAGTGGCTATCCTTCAGCCGCTTGTGACCTCGGCTCGCCGGGACGGCTCGCCCTACCGGATCCACTCTGTCGCAGGTAGGTAGGGCGAGCTGTCCCCAGCGAGCCGCCTCTACCGGGATCCTGCATGAATGCAGAGGATGCCGATAATCGAGGTGCAGCTCGGTCTATCGTTACGCTCTTGATCCGCAGTGGTGCGGCTCGGGTATAGCCGAGGTCAATCGAGAGTCGCAGGTTCGTCTTCAAGTCATACGTAAACTCAGCGGGAGAGCCTGCGATGAGTGCGCCGGGGGTGACATGGCCGGACGGGTAGCGCGCACGAACCGAGGCCAACTTGGTGCCTGCCGGGGCGGGCGTCTCGTAGTCGATGGTGATTCGGTACTTCCCGGCGGGCAGCGGCAGCTTGGGGCCGTAGAAAATGTAGTTGGCCGGCTCGCGATCCGGGTCGAGTATGACCGCGCCTGCTTCCAGGTCGGTGTGGCCCGCGTGGAAGAAGAGCGGGGCGGGGAGCACGAGTGGTTCGTTTAGCCCTTGTACCGGCCATGAGTCCTTGGCGAGGATGACCAGGTCGACATCGGCGCGGCCACGCTCAGGGCTGAGTTGCAGCGTGGTCCGTGGATAGCCGTTGAACGCCGTAATCGGGACGGTGTACCACTGCCATGAATCCGTGAGAGCGAGAGAGACAGGTGGCTGCGGCGTGCTGCCCTGTACCACGGCGGCACGGCAGGTTCCGGTGCCGCGCATTCGGACGAGGTAGCAGAGACCGGGCGAGTAGAGGATCGGATACTCATGCAGCCTCATCTGCGTTTCGGGGCGGGGGAGCCTGAGGAAGTAGTTGGCACTGGTCTCGTCGAATGCCGGCATGATCTCGCCGCCTTCATGCAACGAGCGTTCGCCCTGCCAGAGGCGGCAGGGGAAGTCGTGCTCCCAGTCCGGCGGCTCCGCGTAGACCCCCTGCGGGGCGGGGACGATCTTAAAGGCCCACACAGGTCCATCCTGCGCCAGCAGCGCGAGGCGTGGATGAGTCAGCATCTTATGGAGTACATCGGCCACGGCAAAGGGCGAGACCTTCTCGGGGAACGCATCTTCGTGCAGGACAAGATAGTGAATCCCACGACTTTGCAGTTCGGCAAGCTGTGCGTGATCGAAACTTCCCTTGTTGAAGCTTTCGAACTGATGGATGACCTCTTGGTAGTCCGTCCTGGGTGTGGGGCGGTAGCCGTTGACCATGCGCAGCCGGTAGAGTGAGACGTAGTACTGGTTCAGCGAAGACCAGTGCGAATTGCCCGGCCAGAGCGGGATGGCCAGGAGATGGCCGTCCTGCTTGTCCGCCACGGCATCCTCGGCAATGGCTGCGTACGCGCCCTGTTCACGGTCCAGCAGGCTGATGACAGGGCGGGTATGATGAGCATAGTCGAACAGCAAGGCGGCACCGATGACGACCCATATCCCCGTGCGGATACGCTGCTTTGGGATGACCGCTCGCAGGAGCGAAGGAAGTGACAGGGCATAGACCATTCCCAGAATGACCGGCAGGATCGCGAATATCTTGGCGGGCTGGCGGATCTTTCCATAGGGCGGCAGTACACGTGTCAGAAGTTGCCAGGCGCGTTCGCCGCCGGGGTTGTTGACCCCGAGCGCCAGAATGACGATCCCCACAACGGCCAGGCTGAGGAGCAAGGCGGTCAGGCATATCCGGCACTCGGCTTCTTCGCCCATCCGCAGCCGGTAAACATTTCTGGCCAACAGAACGCAGAGCGCAGCAACCAGGATGACAACGGAGAGCCAGCCCGTGTAGATCTGGCTGTGTACGCCGATGTAATCGAACGCGAAGGCACCGCGAAGGGAGGGCGAGTTGATCGCCACATCCAGGATGGGTCGCGCCTTATCGCCAATCGCCGTCGCCTGCAGCCCCGCCTGCACACGCCGCGCCTGACAGATCATGAGCAGTCCGAACAGCAGTAGGGGCGAGAGTGCGATCGCGTACTGTCGAATCTCCCGAGCGGTGGGTAGCCATCGACTGCGATGATGATAGACATAGCTCACCACGCACCAGAACGGCGTGGTGAGCCCTGCAAAGAAGGTGACGTGCGGATCGCTCCACTCGGAAAGGGATAGCGCGGTGCCCGCGAGGATCGCGCCCCAAGGCTTGTGGTCTCGGATCGCAACATCGAGACCGTAGTAAATGATGGGTACCCACATCATCGCCAATCCGGTTGGACTGCCCCCCATCAGCGTGAACCAGCGGTACGGGAATGCAATCGCGACGAGCGCCGCGAGGGCTGCCCCCCATGTATCCGAGGTGTAGCGTCGAGCAAGTAACCAGGTGAAAAGTGCGGTCAGCCATAGCGCAACCAATCCCATCAGGTTCCAGCCCAACGCCTGGTTGCCTCCGAGAGCGCCGAGAATGAACAACAGGGAGAACGGGAGGTAGTAGCGCTTGCCGGTATCCTTGCGCGCGTCATCGTCGCCCGTGTTGAACTCGTACAGGTTGTAGAAGAGGGGGGTGGGACCGCAAAACGTGTCCTTGGCCAGCCAGAGATGGTAGAGGAACTGGAGATGATCCCCGGCGATCATGGTCCGGTCGGGGCGCGCTTCGGACCGATGATGCGCCGCCGGAATTCCGGACCCAAACCGGGTTGCGAGCGGCCAACTCGTGTAGCCCCAGACAAGAAGAGTAAGCAGGAGAGTGCCAAGAACTATCTTGGTATGCTTCATGTCTTTTGCTCCAGTTGTTCCTGTATCTGCCTGAACTCATTGAGTTTGCCTTCTCCTTCTGACCAACGCGCTACCTCGTCGATATCAATGGCATTGCTCTGTGCAACAAGGATGGCTTGAGCCAGGCACTGCTGGTCATCGTCATGAAAAAACCCTGTCAGCCGGTCTTTGATGCAGTCGGTAGGTGAGATGATCCTAAGAATGCCAGTGGATTCATGCTGTTCGCAAATCTCTTTGACCGGCTCTTCGCCAACGGCTGGCGGTCCAGCAGGGAACTCAATGAACAGTTCTGTGTCGTGGCGCTTGAAATAGCGGCCGTCTTCCGTGAAGCCCAGTTCGCTCATGGCAGCACGGATCGACTTGCGTTTGGGTGTCATCAGGCTTGTATGAATCATGTCGAGATCCATGGAAACGTACTGGTCTTGGCTGTAGATGGAAACACACGCTCCGCCGCTGAGAACGACATCAATCCCTTTGTGACGCAAGTGTTCTTGAACAAATGCACCGAGCTCTGCCTTGGACATTTCCGCGACCGATTTCATAAGGGCTTGCCTCGTTTCCTGGGCCTTCGCCTATTCATCACCAGTTGTTCTCTGAGGTCGTCAGGACAGAACGTCATCACTTTTTCCAGAAGCCCTTTGAGTTCCCTTAAGTATGGACACCGGGGATTGAAGGAATATAACCTGGTTTTGCCAGCTTGCCGGCTGCACAGGATGCCGCCGGTTTCAAGTTTGTCGAGCTGATTGCGAATGGGTCTGTAGTCAACATTGAAGAAACGAGCGATCTCTCTGGGATATCCTTCCTGACGCGCCATGACGAAGAGCAGCACTTGCTCGCAACTTCTTGATCCCAGTAGCGTTTCCAGCATGCTTAGACTCCTTGCCATGTTGCATCACGTGATGTACTAATTGCATCGTGTGGTGCAATAATTACATCAATATACGTGAGGGATATCAGGGGTGCAATCATTATTTCTTAGCGGATGGACTTAGATTTGCTCTATGCCTTCCGATACACAATTGCATACAGGCAATGCAATGTGTAATGTCCATGCACGATCAGACGAGAGCCGTTTCAAGTGCTTCGTCAGCAGGAATTTCAGCATGTGCGGTATCTGTGGAGTCATCAAGAAGCGGGCCTGTTCAGAGGTTGACATAAAGGCTGTGCGTGCAGCCAATGCCGCTATGGTGCATCGTGGGCCCGATGGTGAAGGGGAGTACAGTGGGGGCCACCTCTTCATGGCCATGCGCCGCCTCTCGATCATAGACGTCGAGGGTGGCTGGCAGCCGCTCTACAACGAGGATCGCACGATTGTGCTCGTGGCCAATGGTGAGGTCTACAACTTCGTCGAGCTGCGTGAAGAGCTTGAAGGACTCGGGCACCGTTTTACCACGCACAGCGATTGTGAAGTCATCGCGCATCTGTACGAGGAGCACGGCCTTGATTTCGTTCACTGCCTGCGCGGCATGTATGGCGTGGCGCTGTGGGACTCCGCACGCGGGCGCTTTGTGCTCCTGCGCGATCGCATGGGCGAGAAGCCGCTCTATCTCTACGAGCAGGACGGGTGTATCCATTTTGCCTCCGAGATGCAGGCGTTGCTGGCTACCGGTTGCGTTCCGTTCGAGCTCGAGCCGGGCGCTGTGTGCGACTATTTCCACTACGAGTACGTCCCCGAACCGCGTACCGCAGTCAAGGGGGTGCGCAAACTGCCGGCGGCGCACATGCTCGTCGTGGATGTTGAGGGATGGAAGATCGGGGAGACCTGCTACTGGCGCATGGAGGACGCGTCGCCGTTGGAGGGGGACCCCAAGACGCTGATCCACGAGCAGCTCGAGGAGATCGGGGACATTATTCTGCGATCGGACGTGCCGCTCGGCGTAGCACTCAGCGCCGGCCTGGATTCCAGCACGGTGGCCGCACTGGTGGCGAAGAAGAGTCCCGGGAAGATCCATGCGCTAACGATCGGGTTCGAAGGCGCCGGCTGGCGCGACGAACGTTCGGGTGCCCGCGAATTCGCCGAGCACCTGGGTATGCCGTTCCATGATGTGCAGATTCCCCTGGGCGAGGTCGTCGACCAGTTTGGCTGGTGCTGCAGGGCGAAGGATGACCCCATTGCCGATATCGCATCGCACGGCTATCATGCCGTCGCGCGGCTGGCCCGGGACAACAACATTCCTGTTCTGCTCCAGGGCCAGGGCGCGGACGAGATGTACTGGGGGTACACCTGGTTGCGTCGCGCCATGGGTGCTTCCATGCGCAAGACGGGGGCGAAGGGACCGCTTCCGCCCGACTACCATCCGCTTCGCGCCTGGTTGCCACGCAACCTGCACCAGACCGGCCTGCGCGACTATGCCTTCTTCCTTGCCGGGAAGGTTTTCGGGTGGGATCGCACGCCGTCGGGGCCGACCGACCAGTTGCGATTCTACGATCAATCCAAGACCTACCAGATGGCGGCCTATGCCGCGCCGCGCATGTTCACGAAGACTTTCCGGCAGTCTCTCGCGGATCACAATCCCGCCGCCCTGTTCACCGTGCCGGAGCCGCGGCCGGACCTGGGCGTGTTGCTGACCAAGCTGGCCTGCGAGACCTATCTGTTGGAGAATGGGATGCAACAGGGCGACCGTCTGGCCATGGCACACTCCATTGAGCTGCGGTTGCCGCTGGTGGACTATCGCCTGGTGGAAACCATCGTCGGTCTTCGCAAGGCGCGGCCGGACCAGCATCTTCAGCCGAAGGCGTGGTTCCGCGAGGTCATTCGCGAGTATCTGCCCGACTGGGTGCTCACACGGCCGAAAACCGGTTTTTCGCCCCCCTCATCGCTCTGGATGAACGCCATTCGCAAGACCTACGGACAGGACCTGGTCGATGGCTACCTGGTGTCGCACGGCGTGCTGGATCCGGCGGCGGCGCGTCGGATGGCGCGTCCGCACTCGCAACTCAGCGCGTGGCCTGTTACGTTCTACAAGGCCATGGTATTGGAGTGGTGGTGTCGGGGCATGGCATCGAGTTGTCCCTGAAACAGCTATATATGGAAACTGAATATCCAGTAACCAACAGCCCCAATATCCAATGCCCACATGAGCGGGGAAAGCGAATGGAGTACCTCGAGTCTGTCCATTCTCGATCCGCTCGCACTTGGGAGTTGGATGTTCCCTGTTGGGCGTTGGATGTTGAGAAGCGTGGGGTGATTTGCTTTTGAATGGACACGGAGATTCGCAGCATCCAAGGGTGTGCCTGGTCATCAGCACTTTTTTCCCGTACGTCGGTGGCGGGGAGACCCACGCACGCCTGTTGTGCCGGGAGATGATCCGCCTCGGTGCCGAGGTATTCGTCATCACGCGTCGCACGGCCCGGGATCTGCCGAAGCGCGATACAGTCGAGGGGATTCCCGTTGACCGCGTGCCGCCGGTGGCCAGCCGGCGCCTGGCCAAGTACCTGATGCTCTTCCCTGTTTTCGCGCGCCTGGTGGCCCGTCGGCATGAGTACGACGTGATCCTCGTCAGCGGGCTGCGCTTGCTGGGCATCCCTGGAATGTTGGCCGCGCTTCTTTTCCGGAAGATCTGTATCCTGCGTGCGGCAAGCTGTGGCGAACTGTCGGGCGCGTTCATCTGGGACAGTCCGCACATCGCGGAGAAGGGGCGTTCACGCTGGTATCTCCGGGCCCTGGTGGCCTTGCGCAACAAGCTCCTTCTCAAGGCGCACGGATTTCTCGGGATCTCGGAGGCAATCGGCGACGAATACCGGGGATGCGGGGTGCCGGAAGAGAAGATTGCCGTCATCAACAACGGAACCGACACCGGTCTTTTCATGCCTGTCGCCGGAGAGCAGAGACAGGCACTCAGGCAGGATCTGGGGCTTCCGGATGCCTGGATCGCGGCTTACACCGGCAAACTGAACCAGGGCAAGGGGCTGGATTTCCTCCTGGAGGTGTGGAAGGACTTCGCGGCAGAACACCCCGAGGCGCATCTTGTCCTGGTGGGGTCGGGCAGCGGCAACTTTCTCTCGCAGGAGGACGCGTTGCGGGCCTACGTCAGTGAACACGGCCTGTCGGACCGGGTCACTTTCACCGGTTTCGTTCAGAATGTGCACGCCTACCTGCAGGCGGCCGATATCTTTGTCTTCCCGTCCGAGAACGAATCGCTCTCGAATGCACTGATCGAGGCGCTGGCCTGCGGTGTGCCCTGCCTGGCGTCGGACATTGGCGGCATTCCCGATACTGTGCGCGATGGTTTCAACGGCCGACTGCTTCCTGCGCGAGACCATAATGTCTGGCTCGGAGCATTGAATGCAGCTGGCAACGACCCGGATCAGATGGTGCGGTGGGCGCAACAGGGCCGCGAGCGCATTATGGAACGCAACAGCATGGCGTCGGTCGCAAAACGACATCTCGCATTCCTCCAGGCATGTCAGGAGGGGAAGGGGGCGCCATCGTGACGAGGCTGCCCTTCCAGGAACGCAAGACGCCGTGGCGAGGCCCACTGGACCTGGTATCCGGATGCTATCCGGCCTTCACATGGGGCGGACCGCTTGGGAAGATCCTGCCCGTATTTCACTTCCATGATGTGTCGCGCGAGGAGCTGGAGCCCTACCTGCAGTACCTCAAGAAGAACGCGTACCGGACTGTTACGTCCGAGGCGATGGGACGTTGGGCCCGTGACCGCGTCCATCCGGGGCCCAAGAGCGTTGTGCTCTGCTTCGACGATGCCTGGGCCAGCATGTGGACCGTCGTAACGCCGCTGCTCGAGCAGTACGGGATGTCGGCGGTCACCTACGTGATTCCAGGTCGTGTGGCGGACGCTGCCGAGGTCCGCGATCCCGCCGCCTGGACTCCGGGTGAAGGGGAGCCGCTCGCAACGTGGCCGGAGATCCAGGCCATGCATGCGTCGGGGCGGGTCGACATACAGGCCCACACGCTCACGCATGCGAAGGTGTTCTGTTCCCATGAAGTGGTGGGATATGTCTCGCCAGAGACACGCATGACAATGCTGGGGAGACCGGTTTTCGACTTCGGTCCACCTCCACGTGTTATTGAAGACGGTATGCTGGGTGCTCCCCTCTACCTGGCGCGATCACGAATGTCAGACGCACTGGCTTACGTGGAAACGGAGGAGTCCCGGTGGGCATGTGTAGAGCACGTGGCAGCCCAAGGAGAGCGCAGCTTTTTCGAACGACCGGGCTGGCGGCAGGAGTTGAAGGAAATCGCATCGCGCCACCGCAGCCGGTTCGAAAGTGCCGATGAACAGGAGCAAAGCCAGACATCTGAACTGCAGGGGGCACGTGAGCTATTAGAGCAACGCCTCCCCGGTCATACTGTTCGCCAAGTGTGTTTCCCTTGGGGCATCGCAGGAGAGAACGCCATGGCGTTGGCTCGCCGTGCGGGTTATGAAACGGCCGTCGCGGATCGGCTCTGGGGTCGGCGTTGCATGTGGCGGAAGACCGATCCCTACCACATCATGCGTCTCAAGCACTCATACATCTTTGCGCTTCCGGGAGAGGGACGCAGGACCCTCTGTCCGTTTAGAGGAAGGAGCTGACCGGCGTGTCGTCTTCGGGGGGACATGACTTCACGCGCGTCGCATCGGCGCGCCGCATGGCGGGGCACACGCTCTGGAACCTGATCGGCATGGGGATTCCCATGCTGGCAGGAGTCATCGCGTTCCCGATCATGCTCAACGAGCGCTTTGGCCTGGGCAAGGAGCGCCTTGAGGTCCTGGGACTCGTGTGGATGCTGGTGGGGTTCTCCAGCATCTTTGACCTGGGGCTCGGACGTGCGCTGACAAAGATCGTGGCCGAGAAGCTCAGTCGCCGGGAAATGGACTCGCTGCAGGGCCTGTTCTGGACGGCGCTCGGCATGATCGCGACGCTCGGCGTGGTGACCGGCATGGTCATCCTCGCGGTCATCCCTCTGCTCACGCGCGACCTGGGCGAGGCGCTCCATCACGAGACGCGGACAGGATTCTTTATTGTGGCATGTGGCATGCCGGTCGTGATTCTCAACGTGGCGCTGGTGGGAGTGTTGCAGGCGTGCCAGCGCTTTCGCATGATTAACCTGATTCGTATACCAGCCGGTTCCTTCACCTTCCTGGCGCCGCTTTGTGTGTTGCCGTTTACCCGGAATATCGCCGTGGTCGTGCTGGTCCTCATTCTCGGCCGCATCACCGAGATGAGCGCCTATTTGGTCGGCAGCCTGCGTGCGCTGCCGGTGTTGAGACGTGGGTTCAGAGTCGACCGGCGTGAGGCGCGCCACCTGTTGGGGTTCGGGGGCTGGATGACCGTTTCCAATATTGCGGTCTCGCTGATGACGCATATCAACCGTTTCGTTATCCGGACCCTTCGCCAGATCGGAGAGGGCGCCTATTACCTGATTCCGGAAGAGATTGTCGTGCGCCTGCTTATGTTCCCGCGGGCCTGGATCGACGTGCTGTTCCCGGCATTCGTGACGAGCTTCCACAACGACAGCGATGACCCCGCCGAGCTGTTCGATCGCGGGACGATTGTCCTGGCGCTGGCCACGTTCCCGATCTGCATGCTCATGGCGGTCTTCGCACCGGACGTGTTCGCCATCTGGCTGCCCGATGGGGACGTTTTCGCGGCAAAGAGCGCGCTGGTGATCCGCACACTCTCGATCGGGGTCTTTGTTCATGGACTGGCCCGGGTATCCTGGTTCTTTGTCCAGGCGGCCGGTCGTCCCGACCTGAGTGCCCGGTTGCATCTTGTGGAGGTGCCGCTCTACCTGCTGGCCGCCTATGCGTTGATCGGGCCGTATGGCGTAGACGGGGCGGCGCTGGTGTGGGCCCTGCGGTGCGGGATCGACTTTCTGCTGCTCCTTCTTCTCGCCGTCCGGCTGTTGCCCCGCGCCGGCGTCCGTTTTCTGCGGATTACTGCCGTGGCCGCAGCGGGCAGCGTGTTGATGGCGCTCGCCGCCTGGCCTGCGGGCTTGCTGGCGCGGCTTGGCGCATGCGTGGCGGCCGTGGCTGTGCTCTATGCCGGGAGCTGGTTCTGGGCACTGTCCGCAACGGAGCGGGAGTATGTATTCCGCCAGATCCGTGGGCGCCTGCGGCTCCCAGCCGAGTGATTGACGTTGGCTCAGCAAAGTCGGATAATAAAGATTCATCGTCTTTTTGCAGGAGAAAGAACTGATATGAAACGTGTGATAGCTGTTTTGCTGCTGGTCATCTCTGCTGTCGCCACGGCGTGCGACGAGGGGGATGCCATTTTGGAGATCGGCGTGCGATCCTCATGTTTCGAGCTGCACGACACTACGCGCGGTCTGGATGACCACTTTCTCGGTAGCCTGGACGAGTTTATCGAGAAGCAAGAGTATCTGCCGCTCCCGTTCGTCAATATTCGTTTCGGCCCGAACTGGGCTCTCTCCCTGGGATACGATCAGCTTCGGGTTCGCACGTGGAGTCGGCCGGACCCTGTTGATGGTGAGATAGGCCATAGCGACGGGTCGATTGACGCCGCGGGTCCGACGGTCTCGGTCCAGCACTATTGGCCGAACCGGTCACGGTATACGCCGTTCGTTGCGGCAAGTCTCTTGCTCTACAACACCCATTTCGATCATCTCTCTGATTGGCGCAATGCTCGCGGTCACAAGAACTCCCACATCCTCGACATTGAGGACGAGAATGGATTCAGGCTGGGCCTCGGCTGCGACATCCGCTTCGCCGAGGATTGGTCTCTGGTGGTGATGGTCGAGCGCACGTATCTGGAAGTGGATGCTACCTATTACCTCTATGGCAGTGTCAGAGAGAGGGTAACCTTCCCACTGGACAATACGCGTTATGGAGTTGGCGTGAAGGTCTGCCTTTGAGGACAGGCGCCTCTATCAGCGTCTGCAAGCCCAATGATTACGGTTCTCCAGCTTTGTGAGCATTTTGGCGGCCGCGAGGCATCGCTTCATGGTGTGGCACGGGGCTTCCAGTGGTGGATTCCGGCATTCGACGCGAGCCGGTTCCGCGTCCTGCTTTGTAGCCGTAAGGGACGCGACCGCGCGGCGGAACAGATGGAAGCGGGTGGACTGACCCCTCTCTATCTCAATGCCGGGAAGTTCTCGCCGCTGAATCTTGTTCGCTTGATCCGGATTCTGCGCCGGGAGAAAGTCGACATCATTCATGCACATGGCTACGGCGCTTGCACATGGGGCCGACTGGCCGGGCTTCTCCTGAAGATCCCCGTGATTGTTCACGAACGGTGCAACACGTTGAAGGTGCCGCTCTACCAGCGCCCTGCGGAGTGGTTCCTCGGCAAGTTCACGAAGTACGCCTTTGCCGTTTCCGAATCATCGCGACAGTTCTGCATCCACGGGCGTTACATGGCGCCGGACGTTGTCAAGGTGCTCTACAACGGTATTCTGATGGAGGACGTCCCGAAGGCGGACCAGGCCTGGGTGCAGTCCGAGCGGGAGGAGCAGGGGGCGGCGGACAATATTCACGTGGTCGGCATTGTGGGACGTCTCGAGTCACACAAGGGTCATATCGATGCGTTTAACGCGTTGCAGCAACTGCTGCCGCAGGTACCGAATATCCAGCTGTGGATCGTAGGCGACGGTGCCTATGCCGACACCTTGCACCAGTGGGTCGCCGACAACGACTTTGCCGGACAGGTGAAGTTCCTCGGATTTCGTCGTGATGCCCGCCAGGTCATCCAGTGTTTCGACGTCCAGCTATTCCCCAGTCATATGGAAGGCACACCCAACACGCTCTATGAAGCTTTGGCGGTTGGCAATGCTGTAGTGGCTTCCACGGCTGACGGTCAGGGCGAGATCCTGGCCGATGGTCAGACGGCCCTGATGTTCGAGCCTGGCGACGTCTCACGCATGAGCGAGTTGCTTCAGCGCGTTCTCTCCGACAACGTGCTAAGAACCGGGCTGAAGCGGGCCGCCCGGGCGCTCTCCAGGGTTTTCGATGGTCGCAAGACTGTCGAAACTATGCAGAATATGTACGAGCGCATCATTGAGGAGAGTGGCAATCATGATGGCTAGACTACTGTTTCTATGGAGGAAGATAGGCCTTACTCCATGTCTGGTCGTTCTTGCCGTCTTGGTGACGGGTTGTGACGATGACGGCTCGGATGATGCGCCTCCCCCAATAGCTGTTACGCATGATTTCGGAGCGAACGATCCCGACCTCGTTGTGGTGATGGGGGATAGCATTACCTGGGGTGTCAACGTAACGCCTTACCCGGAGATGCTGGCCAGTCTGCTGGGTACCGGTGTCGTGAATGAGGGGATCAGTGGCGAACATGCCTACGAAGGGCGGGCGCGAGTCAACCGTGTATTGGCCCAGTACAGGCCGGGATTCCTGTTGATCCTATATGGAGCCAACGACATCCTGCATTTTCGTGGTGCGGACGACATCGTGGAAGATCTGCGGGCGATGATTCTAGCTGCGAAAGCAGCCGGCACGGTTCCCGTTATTGCTACCCTGACACCCATGGCGCGCACGCGCGGGATCTTCGATTCGGCCACACAGGATGTCAGCCATTTCATCCGTGCAATGGCGACGGAAGAGGGTGTGACCGCAGTGGATCTGTCAGTCCTGTTCGACGGTTTCGATAACGACGCAGACCCATACATAATGGAAGCAGACGATCTGCTGCAGTGGGATGGCCTGCACCCCAACGAGACCGGGAACTGGGAAATCGCACTAGCCTTTGAGGATGCGCTCAGAGTTCTGACGGGTGGTTTTCCTGTGAGTCAACAGTAATACACCCGCCGCGATGGGTACCTCGTTTGCCAGCGTGACCAGGTGGCTTGCACTCCACACTCCCTCTGACCAGCGCAAACCGTAGAAGAATGGGAGCGGGCTCGAAAGGCGAGCGTCTGTGAATGGCCACAGGAGCTGTACGCCGCGCCCTATCGTTAAGAAGTCGATCAGCACATGTGACAGGGCGCCGATCAAGCCCAGTACCAGCCAGGGGCGCAGGCCCCGACCGGTTAGGACGCGTCCAAGCAGTCCCACTCCCGCTCCGACAACAAGTGCTGCAAAGAGGCTATGGGACTGCTGGTTGTGGTAGCCAGCCAGGTCATGGTGGAGGATGCCCAACACGGCATCCACATCCACGGCGACCGCCGCTCCCATAGCGCCGCAGAAGAGAACGAATTTGCTGCATGTGCCCTTCAGCTCGGGGAAGTGGGGACGCGCAATGCAAAAAAGAGAATAGCCCACAGTAATGTGCGTGAGAGGCGAAGCCATGCTCAGCCATCCTTCTCCGCCGCGCCGTCGGTGTCATAGTTTGCGGCCGGTTTCAGCTCGCCCCCGTGAAGCAGCTCATCGGGCCCGAGCCGCTGGTTTAGGTGCCATTCCCACAGCTTGGCGTACTTGGCGAAAACACCGTATGAATTGCTGATGGCTACGATGAGTCCGGGCATGCCATCCAGAAGACCTCGCTTCAGAAAATACCCTCGCAGGAACCGCAAGAACGGGCGTGTCAGCATGTCACGCATCCGGATTGGGCGGCCATCCTCGAACTGCCCGGCGGCGGTAATGCTGGAGAACCTGTTCATGGAGTCGATCTGGTCCTCTATGCCCGTGTACGTGTAGTGGTACATCGGGTTCTTCAGGTACTTGACCTTGCCGTCTACCTCGATGCGGTCGTGCGGCTCACGCCCACCGCAGCGGCCACGGCTCTTGTTGAAGAGGCGCAACTTCGTGTCCGGATACCAGTCGCCATGTCGGATCCAGCGGTGCAGGTGACGCACCATGCGCGGAAACTCGTAACCATCGTACTGCTCGTTCCGGCCCGATCGAAACTCGTCGAGAATCTCGTGGCGCAGCTCGGGCGAGATCTCCTCGTCCGCATCGATAAAGAGAATCCAGCTTCCCGATGCCAAGTCCTTGATCAGGTTTTTCTGCCCAATGTAGCCGAGCCAGCGGTGCTGGTAGACCAGGTCGGTGTACTCTCGGCATATCTCGGGTGTGCGGTCCGTGCTGAAGCTGTCGACCACGATGATCTCGCTGGCCCACTTCACGCTTTCCAGGCAGCGCCGGATGTTGCGCTCCTCGTTACCCGCGGTGATACAGACTGATATACGTTCAGGCATTCCCATCCAACCCCATCTGTGACAAAGCGCAGGGACAGTAGCGCAAATAACCCCTCACTGCAAGAGGGACGCGGGGGCTCCGGAGCGGGTACGCTCTCTTGGCTGGAGTATCGCTACGCGATAATAGGCCTGCGAGAGCGTACCCGCTCCTCCGCTGAGGGCAGATCAGGCCGCAATCTATCCCATGCAGAGGTCGAGGTGAGGCCCAGTCGGTCCTTGGCGCGTGGTATTCCACGCGGCCGGCCGACAGGGCCTCACCTCGACCGAAGCCATCTACCCGTCTCGGAGCGCCTCCATGATCACGGGCGATCCCCATAGCCTTGTCATCCCCAGGCAGCGGCAGATGCCTTCAAGGAAGGCTGAGACGGGCGGGCGGCGCAGGACGCGGTGGAGCACCATGGGGAGAAAGAACTGCTTGCGCTCGTTCCGACAGACGAAGCCATGTCCGGCAAACGCATCCGTAAGCTCTTGCGGTCTGAACAGGCGCCAGGTGCGCGTGTTGCCTTCCAGCTTCTTCTTGGCGGAGAACAGGCCCCCTGAGATAGCGTTCAGGCTCTTGCCGGTGGGGTAGTCGATGATGACGGCACGTTTTGCCACGCGGCACAGCTCTCCTATTAGGGCTGGCCACTCGTCGCAGTGTGTGAGCAGGCGGAAGCAGAGCACTGTGTCGAATGACCCGTCCTCAAACGGAAGCTCTAGCATTGGGGCGCAGACGAACCGGCACGTTCCATTGTCCACGAGGTCTCGTATCCGGGTACTGCACTCCGGCGCGCTGCCATGAACGGTTACGCCGTAGCCCGTCTCGGCAAGCGGTCGTGCAAGCTGCGCGTGCCCGCCCCCTACATCGAGGACCGTGTCTCCGCGATGAGATGCGAGCAGTTCCAGCACGATGTCGGACTGCTTCTTCAGCATCCACTCCCCAACCGGGCCTGCAAAGCGTTGCGCGTACCCTTTCGATGCCGTCTCGATATCCGCTGGTACAGCTATGTCATCTGCGCTCATGTACTCAGTACCCTGCCCGTACAGCCCAGCCAAATCAATCACTAACCGTCAACCGCCTCACTCCCATGCCCTTTATTCTTCTACCAACACGGTCATTCTGATAGACAGGTCCAATGGACAAGAAGGAACACGAGCGAAGGCGACTTGAGGGGCAGGTTGATAGCATGCGACGTTGGTTAACCACCATGCCGCTCTCTGCGGGTGGTCATCACAACAACCTCCACTATATTCAGGATTTCGCCCTGCTTCTTGCCCATGCCGATTGTATGCCGAACAGCCGGGTTCTTGAGCTGGGATGCGGTTCCGGCTGGGCAACCGAGTGGATGGCACGGCTGGGCTTCAAGGTGACCGCTCTGGACATCAACGCGGATATGCTGGAGCTGGGGCAGGAGCGCATGGCGGCATGCAAGCGCGCCTTTCCCGAGACGCCGATGTCGGTGGAGTTTGTTACGGGCGATGCCGAGGCACTCGACTTCGAGGATGAGACCTTTGATGCCGTTTATTGCCTCAATGCACTGCATCACATCCCGGACATACCCACGGCGCTCGCCGAGATTCACCGTGTTCTCAAGAAGGGGGGGCGCTTCCTTTTCCTGGAGCCCGGCGAAGGGCATGCCGAGTCCGAAGTCTCCAAGCGCGAGATGGAGGAACACGGTGTAACCGAGAAGGATATCATTATCGATGAACTTGCAGGCTGGTCGCGGCAGGCCGGATTTGAGCAGTTTGTGATCGTGCCCTCGTTAGACCCAAATATCAGTGTGTCGCTCGATCGCTGGCGCCATCTGGCTCGTGCCGGCTGGCGACTCCCGATCGAGCTTTGGCGTTGGCGCAAGGCCCTTATGGACCGTGTCGTCCACCATCCCTGTGGCTACCTGCTGAAGGGCGGGGGAACGGCGCACGGGCGCATCGTTGCTGGGGAGATCGTCTCCTTCGATTCACCCGAGTCCGTGGCTCACCGCGAGATGATCACGCTGAAAGCCACTGTTCGGAACAGTGGCGATGCGCCGTGGATGAGCTGGGGGAGCTTCCTCGCGAGCGATCCTCTGAATCAGGGCGAGGGCGGCTACGTCAATCTTGGGGTCAAGCTGATGCGTCCTGACGGGACATGTGAAGATCCCGACTTCTCGCGCGGCATCCTCATGCAAGATGTGATGCCGGGCGAAACAGCCGAGATCAGCTGCCTGGCGAAGGTGCCCGCC
The DNA here is from genome assembly GCA_964345005.1 of uncultured Victivallales bacterium. Lineage (GTDB taxonomy): Bacteria > Verrucomicrobiota > Kiritimatiellia > UBA8416 > JABMPJ01 > JABMPJ01. Next base: position 16,440 of record CAYFPQ010000035.1, read on the forward strand.
ACGTCCGGCGAGTACGGATTGAAGGTGGACTTGGTGCAGGAAGGCGTTGCCTGGTTCGAGGATATGGGCAGCACGCCGTTTCACACTGAATTGACCGTCACCGCGGACGAACCAGCCCGGCCCCCGGACACGCGCATACCCGATGTGCTCCAGGCAACCTTGACGGTTGACGGGATCGAGCAGCGGGGCGAGGGGACGGCCGTGCTAACGGTGTCGGTCACCAACAGCGGCAACACGCTCTGGCTGGCCGAACCGAAAGACGAACCCGGTCTTCCCTCGCATGGACGCGGTTTTGTCCGCCTTGGCGTCCAGGTGTTGACCCATCAACACGAGATGGTTGACCGCGACCTTCTCCATGTTGACCTGCCGCACGACGTTGCGCCGGGCGACACGGTCAGACTGTCCGCATCCATCGACACGTCGGCTCTGCCTGACGCCGCAGGTTGTCTGAAATTGGATATGGTGAACGAGCAGATTGCGTGGTTTGAGGACCGTGGATCGACAGCGATCGTTCTGCCGTTACCGCTAGCATAGTCCGGCCCGCCCGGAGCGCGGGCCCTACCTCGCCCTGGATATGGCCAGTCCAACGGCCAGGTAGGGCCCGCTCTCCGAGCGGGCCGCTGAACTAGCCCATGGTTTGGACTCCAGTTGATGCGCCGACGCAAATCAATTTGCATCCATGCCCGTAAAGCACAAAGATAGCGCCTGTCCCTTATGGTGAGATTTCACAGGAGAAATCATGATACGGAGAAGGTACTTTCTTGGTCTGGTCGCCGGTGCCCTCGCGGCACTGGCCACGATGGTTCCCCGGTCTGCCTGTGCAGACAGCGCCACGCACTGTCTCTGGCAGGTAAGCAACGCGACGAACCACATTTACCTGCAGGGCTCCGTCCACCTTCTGAAGAAGAGTCATTACCCGCTTCCGGACGTGATTCAGAACGCGTACACAGACTCCGCCGTTCTCGTGCTGGAGGCCGATCTCTCTGCCGCGCAGGATCCGGCGCAACAGATGGCCATGCTGCAGAAAGGCATGTTGGAGGGAGGGGCAACGCTCCAGGACTCACTCTCGAAGGAAACATGGGCGAAGGCCGAGAAGCAGGTCGAGGAGATGGGGCTGAACATCGCTCTGTTCAACGGGTTCAAGCCGTGGTACTTCGCCATTTCGATTACGGCCATGCGTCTCCAGGGCCTCGGGTTCAGTCCTTTCGATGGAATCGATTGGCATTTCTTCAATCGCGCCAAGGCAGACGGGAAGTCTGTTGTTGGACTGGAAACGCTCGAGTACCAGATGAGCCTGTTCGATGCCATCGGCAAAGGCGACCAGGACGCCCTTGTGCGTCAGACGCTCGAAGACATCGCGAGTATTGACGAGGAAATGGATTCAATTCTTGAGGCATGGTCCAAAGGTGACTTGGAGACCATGGATGAGACACTGCTCAAGAGCTTCAAGGAGTATCCTGAGGTATACAAGGCCCTCATGGTTGACCGCAACTATAACTGGGTCCCCAAGATCACGGCATACCTTGACTCGGGTACTGTCCACATGGTCGTGGTCGGAGCGGGCCACTTCTGCGGCAAAGACGGACTCGTGCACCTGCTGAAGAAAGAAGGTATCCGTATCAAGCAGCTGTAGTCGCCTAGCGTAGAATCCGGCTGCTGTTGACCGCGGTATCCTCGGTCGTCATCTCGATTCGGTCGGTCTGCACATCCACGAGTTTGGCCAGGTAGTCAGACAGGACCCTTTCGTATTCCGTGTTTTGTCCTGCTTGTACGCGGCGCTTGCTGATCTTTTCAAGTCCCTCGTGGCCTGCATCGGCGTCCTTGGCGTCCGCGTAGCGCTGGGCGGTGTCGGCATGCAATAGCTTCCGCAGCATTGAGACCATGTCCTTGTTCTCCAGCACCTCGTTGGGGAGCAGCTTCGGCAGATTCTTAACCAGGTTGTGTTTAACGGCCAGCAGCTCCTTCTCGCTTGGATTGGAGTCGTCGACCAAGGGCCGCCCGCGCAGCATCTCCAAAGCCACGAGGCCGACACTGAAGAGGTCCGACTCCGGGCCGCCGGGCCGCCGCTCATGCGTCTCGATAGACATATACATCGGCGAGCCCAACAGGAAGCTCAACTCTTCGCCGGCGGTAACCGCGCGGCCAAAGTCGATCAGTTTCACGTAACCCAGCCGGTCAAACATGATGTTGGCAGGCTTCACGTCCGAGTGTAGGAAGTTCATCTCGTGCAGCCGTTCCAGTCCGCGCATCACGCCACGCAGGATGTAGAGCACCAGTCCGGCCTGGACGCTGATCCGGTCGCCCTCCAGACGAAATAACAGACGCGTGAATTCCGCCATCTCGGCGGCCGTGCTCTTCTCCATGGCAAGGTCAAGGTGCTTGCGGGAAAGGAAGGTGCGTAGATCGATCCCGTCGACCGCTTCCATCTGCACGTAGCCGATCCCATAAGTCTCTTCGTACGTGTGACGTGTGACGATGTTCGGGCTCTGGAGCCGCTGGAGCTGTGAGATTTGCGAGGCAATACGGCCCATATCGGTCCAGTATTCCTCCGGACTGCGGTAGAGCGATGGATCAAACACCTTGATCGCGTGTTTCGTAATGCAGCCGCGTGCTCCCTGTCTCAGTCCCAGGAAGACGGCGCCCTGGCGGCCCTGTCCCAGTTTCTGCAGAAACTGGTAGGCGACCGGGTAGTAGATCGCGCGTGTATCCAGTATCGCCTGGTAGTTGCGATGGAGTTGCCCCATCGTCATCGTTGGCGGCGAGGCCGCCATGGTCTGTTCCGCAGGCGATTCACGCCCGAGCAGATTGATCTTGGCTGTTCTTTTCATTGAAAAAATCCCGTTCAGAGGCGGTTTTCAGCACCCTTGGAGCGTCGGCAGGTCGAACCCGAAGTACGTCGCGGCATTGCCGTAGCTGATCCGCTCCACCATGGCGCCCGCCAGCCCCATGTCATTCGGGATCAGGCCGTTTACCATGTCGCTACCAAGCATGTTACAGAGAATGCGGCGGAAGTACTCGTGCCGGGTGTAGGATAGGAAGGAGCGACTGTCCGTAAGCATGCCGACAAAGCGGCTCAGCAGCCCGAGCTGCGACAGACTCTCCATCTGGCGAAGCATTCCGTCCATTTGGTCCAGAAACCACCACCCGCTGCCGTGCTGGATCTTGCCGGGGATCGAGCCGTCCTGGAAGTTGCCGCACATCGTTGCCAGCAGCTCGTTGTCGCGCGGGTTCAGGTTGTAGAGGACCGTACGTGCCAGCTTGCCGCTTCGGCTCAGCCGGTCCAAGAGGCGAGAGAGCGGACGCCCCACTTCCACGTCCGCAATCGAGTCGAACCCGATATCCGGGCCTTTCGCCTCGAACATGGCCGAGTTGTTGTTGCGCAGCGCGCCGTAGTGAAACTGCTGCGTCCAGTCCTTCTCTGCATCCATCTCGCCGAAGAGCACGAGCATGGCCGACTTGAACTTGAGTACCTCGTTCTCATCCAGCTCGGTACCCCCCCTGATCTTCTCGAAGCTGGCGGCGATCTCCGCGTCTGTGTAGTCGGCGGCGTAGATGGTCTCAATCCCGTGGTCCGAGAGTCGGCATCCGACCGAGTGGAAGAAGTCGTGTCGTTTGCGCAGCGCTTCCACATAGGATGAGAAGTCGCTGATCTCAACATCGGCGGCTGCAGCCAGTTGATCCACCCACGCGTTGAACGTCGTGGCCACTTCAACCGCCATTCCCTTGTCCGGACGCCAGGTCGGAAGCACCTGGATGCCGAAGGCTGGGTCGGCGGCGATTGCCTGGTGATGCTCTAACGTGTCAATCGGATCGTCGGTTGTGCAGACCAGCACCACGTTCGACATCTTCATCAAGCCACGTGCCGAGAACTCTGGTTCGGCCAGTCGTGCATTGCCGGCTTCCCAGATAGCGTCGGCGGTTACCGGAGATAACAGGTCCGTGATGCCGAAGAATCGCGCCAGCTCCAGTTGGGTCCAATGGTAGAGCGGGTTGCGCAGGAGATGCGGCATGGTCGCCGCCCACTGGTCGAACTTCTCGCGCGCCGGCGCATCGCCGGTGCAGTAACGCTCGTCCACTCCGTTGCTCCGCATGGCGCGCCACTTATAGTGGTCGCCTGCGAGCCAGGCCTCGGTCATATCGGCAAAACGCCTGTCCCCGGCTACCTCCGCCGGGGGGAGGTGGCAGTGATAATCGATAATGGGCAGATCGCGGGCATAGTCGTGATAAAGCGTACGTGCCTCATCCGACTGAAGCAGAAAGTCGTCGTGAATGAATGGTGTCGCAGTCATGACGGCACTCTACTCCGACACGTCGGTACAGTGCAACAAAAGGCGGTCCGCATATTCCGCGAGTACTCGAAACAGGAGGCATGACGAATGACGGAACACCCAAGTACCCAAGGAAGAACTAAACCCGAAGCCTGAAGAACGCTAATGCAAGGGCCGTTCGGTATTCTGGCTTTAGACTTCTTTCGTGCTTGGGTAGTTCGTCATTAGGAATTCCAGCGAAGCTGGCTAGTCGTCATGGATCTCGTCGTAGAACGCCGTGTAGGCGTCCTTCTGATCTCCGTCGCGGACCTTCATCGCCGAGCGTGGGTGCTCATTCATCTGCCCGGTGATCATGTAGGGGATGCTGTAGCCCCAGTCAACCGTCTCGCGCAGCGGTTGCGTGAGCTTCTCGGCGGCTTCGATGATCGGGCGCTGGTGGAATTTCGGGTTGCGGAGGAAGCCGAGCAGCAGCTCGGTTGGGCAGTTGCCCGCCCCGCGCCCCAACCCATCGATCGTGGAGTCGAGCATGGTCGCGCCGTTGATCGCACAGCAGATCGTGTTCACGTAAGCCATCTGCTGGTTGTTATGGGCGTGGATACCTATCTGCTGACCATGCTCCATGGCGCCCAGGTAGCGGCGCATGAGATCCTCGATCTGCTCGTAGTAGAGTGAACCGAAACTGTCCACGAGGTAGAGGATGTCCAGTTCCTTGCATTTTCCGAGCAGTTCCAGTCCCTTGTTCAGTTCGAACTCCGGAACCGTGGATGTCGCCATCAGGTTGATGGTTACTTCGTAGCCCTTGTCTTTTGCCGCTTGGGCCATTTCGATGGCAGCAGGAATCTGGTGGATGTAGCAGGCCACCCGGATCATATCGATCAGGCTTTTATCGGCCTCGAGAATATCGTTTTCGTCGGTACGACCTATATCGGCCATCACGCTGATCTTGATTTCGGGATCTTCGTCTCCGAAGAAACGATTGATGTTGTCTTCCGTACAGGACTTCCAGATTCCATATTCATCCGGACTGAAGAGCTTCTGGTCGGCCTTGTAGCCGATCTCCATGTAGTCGACCCCCGCGGTCACCAGCGTGCGGTGAACACCCCTTACGAAATCCTCGGTGAACTGATGGTTGTTCATCAGTCCCCCATCACGGATTGTGCAGTCGAGAACCTTGAGCTGCGGCCAGTAATCGATCGATTCGCCGCTGATATCTTTTCCCTTGGCCATTTTCTTCTCCTTTGGAGCGCTGCCGCTCTTCGCTGCGGCCTTTCTCTCCGCCATCAGCCTTATCGCCTCTTCGCGATCTGTTGTCTGCAGTGATTCCGAATACTGAACCCCGTCAATTCGTTGGCGCCAGTAGTATGTATCACCACGCAACTTAAGATTTCTTACCCCTGTACCCTCAAATGTCGCCATTCGCATCACCCATTGATGGATCTACTGAATGCAGTGATGCGATATGATGCGCATTTGTGATGCGAAAGCAAGAGAAAAGGTGAGAAACGCTCTCTACGGTGTCGCTAGGCGAAGTCGATCATCGTTTTGAGTACCCCGTCCTCGTAGGAGGCGGCGAGGTCGAATGCGGCCTGCGTCTGCTCAAATGGGAAGCGGTGGGTGACCATGACGTTGACATCGAAATCGCCACGGTCAATCATATCGAGTGCAGGCTGCACGCAGTGGCACTGACGGCGGATGTTCTGGATGCAGATCTCCTGGCGCCGGAGCTTGTCGATCAGGAATGTCACGCGCTCCGCCGTAGGTGGAATGCCGACCAGTACCAACTTGCCGCCCGGCTTGAGCATCTCGATGGCTTGGTCGAGTGCGTCCTGCTCACCGCAGCATTCGAATACCACGTCCAACCCGCCGGGCTCCTGTTCCTTGACCGCAGCAACGACATCCTCTGTGTCCGGGTTGCCACCCCACACCGCACCGGCGCGTTTGGCCAACTCCAGCCGAGCATCGATCTTGTCCGTCACATAGACAGCTTCCGCGCCCTGTGTCTTGGCCGGCAGCAGAACGCTCAGACCGATGCACCCGGAACCCAGGATACCGATCTTAGCCCCCTGCATGGGAACCGACAGCTTGACAGCATAGACACCAATGGCAAGCGGTTCGGAGAGCGCGGCCTCATCCAGAGATGTATTGTCCGTCACTTTGAAGCAGCACGCCTCCGGCATGACGATGAACTCGGAAAGGCAGCCCTCGCCCTGTCCCGGCGTGCCCAGGAAGCGGAGCTTCCGGCAGGTATGGGGGCGGCCACTCGTGCATTGGTCGCACTTTCCGCACGATGCCGCCGGCTCGATGGCAATCCGGTCGCCGGGTTTCACGTTCGTCACGTCCGGCCCGACCTTCTCGACCACGCCGGCCCCTTCGTGCCCGACCGCAAACGGATACTTCACCACCTGGGACCCAATCTGTCCGGTCGCATAGTAGTGGACATCCGACCCACACACCCCGACCCGCTGCATCCGGATCAGCACATCATCGCCATTAACAATCTCCGGAACCGGCACCTCCATCATCTCCATGGCACCAATACCAGTAAGTTTCATCGCTTTCATGAGGGCACTTCTAGAGTGTTGCCGGCGCGTGTGCAAGTCGGGAATCGCACCAATTTGCCTCTGGGGCCAGAGATCTGTGACTCGCCAGCCACCGCAACATGCCGAAAGCGGAGAAGCAGGGATGTCTGCCGAGGCCTAGCAGATCGAGCGAAGCGAAGATATGCTCCAGACCGGCAGACATCCCTGCTTCGAAGCGAGTGGTACCCCGGGCGCGGCTCGAACGCGCGACCTACGGATTAGGAATCCGTTGCTCTGTCCTACTGAGCTACCGGGGTGTGATATGTTGGGGGAGTGTAGCGATTTCTGTAGATATCGCCACTCGAAAGATGCTCAACTGCACGCTCAAGGTGTCATCTAAAGTGTTTGCCCTTGGGATGCGGCTCCACGCGTGGCCATGGCGAAGAGGATGATATTCGGGATCGCGGAGGCGGAGAAGAACATAGAAGGGTCGGGGCTGCGGAGGCGGCGGGGTTGTTTCTGAGCGGGCTTGCATCTGTAAGAAAACGGTGCTGCTTTTTCTTACAGAACACACGGGGTGATAATGAAGCAAACCATTGAAAACAGGGTGATTAGCAGGATATACGGCAACGGGATGGGTTGGGCTTATCTCCGAAGGATGTCAGCGACCTCGGAGCCCCGTTCGAGTATTGACGTGGCCATGCAGGTGCAGAATTGTGTTGCAGGTGCAGAATTGTGTTGCAGGTACAACTCAATAGTGAGAGTATCGGGGCAAGACAGGAGGTCGCTATGAACTCTGTTACCAGTCACAAGCAGCCAGATTTGAGCAGTAAACATGCGATTGTGGAGGTGAAAACCCGTCTTCCAGCGGCGAGAGATCTTCGCGATGCGCTGGTGTCGCTTGCCATGATCCTTGGTGACAAGGACGATCTTCGCGGTTACCTGCTGCTACAGAATCCTGACCTGAGCAAGGAGTTCCTGGAATCGGCGCTGCAACGTTTCAAAGCCACGCTTCGCCCTGATCTGTGCGCCCGCCTGCATCTTGTCGTGGCGAAGGGCCAGGACATAGTGACGGGGGCCATGGAAATCCACGAGCAAGATAGGGAACTTCTTGAGCGAGGCCTGCGACAGGAAGAGACATCCTCAACCAGTCTCGCCCCTGCAAGCAAGCAGGATGAGGTGTTCCTCGTGATGTTGCATCAGTGGGTCACCGGGCAGGGCCCGATGACATCCAAGTGGATTGAAGAAACCGTGGGCTGCAACTACCGCACGGTGGTCAACGCACTCGAACGACTTGGGCCGTCGGTTCTCAGGCATTCCGATCGCAGTGTGTCTCTGAAGTACTTCCCTGAACAGGAATGGGGGAGGCTGCTGGCCAACATGAAGCGGGTTCGGTCCACAGTGCTCTACACTGATGCTTCAGGCCAACCCCGATCACCCGAATCGTTACTGCGACGGCTTCAGTGTCAGGGGCGGCATGACGTGAGCATAGGAGGGGTTCTTGGCGCAAAGCGCTACTATCGGGATCTGGATATCGTTGGCGCGCCGCGTCTGGATCTTTGCCTCCATTGCCCCTCCAGGGTAGTTGACACCGATCTCGTCAGAAAGCTGGACCCTGCACTCGAAAGAACACGCGACATTCATCGCCCTGCGCAGCTTGCTCTCCACTTCATACGACGCAAAGAGCCATTCTTTGACCATGATGCCGCAGGCGGGCCTTGGGCCGATCCGGTGGAGTGCCTGCTTGAACTGTACTCCGCGAGGCTGGATATGCAGGCCAGGAGCTTCCAGGATTTCCTGGTATCAAAAGGGAGGGAACTGAGTGGCGATGAATGAAGACACACTCAAACCGATCCTGCCCGCCGAAGTCCTTGCGGAGATCGCAGGAGCTGTACCGGAAAACTGTAGAGACAAGCTGGTCGTCATCGGTAGCCTGGCAGTTGGCTACTACTATCGCGAACAGCTCGGAGGAATGGCAGTGCGAACGAAGGACGCAGACTGCCTGCTGTCTCCGCGCATCGCCGCAATCGATGCCGGAGTCAAGATTGCCGAAGAGTTGATGGATGCCGGTTGGAGCTACAGACCGACCGAAGAGCACGCCCATCCCGGGACAGTGACGACACCAGACGGGAATCTACCTGCTGTCAGGCTGACACCACCGGGGAACTCCGAGTGGTTCATAGAACTGCTTACTGTTCCCGACAGTCCGGATGATCGCGGTCAACACTGGTCTCGGCTGGCAACTCGCCATGGTCATTTCGGGTTGTGTAGCTTTGGTTTTCTCTCGTTAACTGACGTGAGTCCGATCACCACAGATTTCGGGATCAGCATAGCGAGGCCGGAAATGATGGCCCTGGCAAACTTACTGGAACATCCGGAGATCAAACCTGATACGATGACAGCAGGTTTCGCTGGCCGGATGGATATCAAGCGTAGCAACAAGGATCTGGGGCGCGTATTGGCCATCGGACGGCTCGCCATTGGGCGAAACGAAGATGCACTGCTCGAATGGCCTCGAGTGTGGCGAGATGCACTTGAACAACGCTTCCCGCAAGACTGGCGGGATTTTGCCCGCCGGGCGGGCAACGGTCTGCGCCAACTTATGGCGAGTGAGCCAGATCTCGATCAGGCTCTCCATACATGCGTGAACGGTCTTCTCGCCTCCCAGCCGCCTACGCTCGAACAGCTACGCATTGTAGTCTTGCGCCTGGAGCAGGACGCGATCATACCTCTTGAGAATCTCAGTACGGCTCCGTAACCACTGCGGCAACTACTGCTCAACTTTTCTGTAGCAATGCCTCCAGAGCAGAGATAAGCTCCAGACTCGCAGCGAGCGGGCGGGGGGGCACAAGGATGGCGGCTTACTCGTAGCCAAGACCTACGGCCACCTGCGAGACGAACACAGCGCGGCAATGGCAAAGCGGATGACGTTTGAGGCGGTGACGGATGATTAAGCAAGGAAAGACTCGTGGAAGCGGTTGGCCAAAGGGTTTCTCTCGTTGGGCGGCAAACCGACTCAATGAACTTGAAGCAATTGATACGGAATTGGGGTCGGTGTTTCCCGAGAACGCGCCAGAGTGGGTGCACAAGATGGGTGGAGAGGTAGGCAAGATGATGCACCCGGCCGTGAGAATGCCGAAGACAGGAGAGTCTGGTGTTTCCTTTCTTGGTGCGTTAGTTGGTCACCAGAAGTGGCTCTTGGAAGATGAGAATGGCTTGTGCGCACAGTTCAAGCGTGTGGCGGAAGCAATGGAGTTTCTCGAAGATGAACTCAAGAGGAAGCTGAGCAAGAAGAGTTATGATCGCCTAGCGAGAGAAGGTGAGAAACTTGCTCCGAAGATAGAAGCCATGTGCGATGCAGCAGCGGGCGAACTCGAAAAGAGAGAGCGCTTGGTAGGGAAATGTTTACAAGGGATTCAGAAGCGTTCACTAGATGAGCAGGCTGAATTCTTCGAGAGCTATTCGAAGGCGATCAGAAAGCCACCATTGGACGAGAATGGAACGGTAGTGAGTGAACCGTTCCCTGGTGTGGCGAAAGTGTACGGGCTGCTGCTGTTCAACTGGGGAGCAGTGGAGAAGATGTCCTCCATTAACGAGGTGCACAGGTGGCTGTGTCGGGTGCTGGGGGACAAGCTCATAGGGCAACCCGATGATCCCACTCGAACCAAGGGCATAGCTAAGCGTTTTGGGATCAAGCTCGCGCCTCGCGGCCGACCTAAGAAGAAATAGGGACACTGACCCGCCTTGCCTGTCCCTTTTTCGCTCTGTCCGTGTTGCCTACAGTGGCCGCATGAGAACGACAGAGAGATCAAATCGACTGGTGCCAAAGCTGGCACTATCCAGAGTTGAAGCCGCCGAAGCTATCGGCGTAACAGCGGTCACTGTCGACCGTTTAGCGAAACGTGGACTCCTGCGTCCATCACGCGCTACCCGTCGTCCGTTGTATCCCGTCTGGGAGATCGAGCGGTTCCTCCGTGATACGTCTGAATCAATTGAGCTTTCGGGAAGGTGATGACAGCAAGTGCTGTCGCTAACAAACAAGAGAGGGAGGTGAGGAGATGAGACAAGGTGAAGCAATGAGTGGTGGTGCTGACAGAGTGATATTGGGAACCATGCCTTGGCAATGGTTTATCTCTTGTACCGTTAAACAGCGGGGCGCGAGTAACGTGAAGCTGCAAAAGGCGGCGTTCGCACTGATGCGTCAGATATGCAGGAGACAGAGGCTGTACTTCCCGCGACTTCTGTGGGCATTACGGATCGAAGAAGGAATCGACCCGCTGCATCGTCACTTTCATCTGCTCATCGGGGGCCTTCATGACTGCGGTAAAGGCGCGAGGATGGCGACGATTCGCCAGTGGTCGTGTCTCTGTGGCGACAGTGGTGACCTTGAAAACCCTAAGGGCACCTGTCGAGTCCGTGCCGTAGATGCTGATGGTAACGCAGTCAGCTACGTGGTTGATGATGAAACGTGCGCGAAGAATACGTACGAGTTCGGCCAGTTCAATGAAGGCTCAATGCTCCGATACTCAGAAAGCGTGGTCAGGCTAGGCCGCATGCGCGAGCGGGGAATGCGTTACCGTGCGACTCGTAGGTCTGCGACGTAATTACGTCGGGCGAATTCCGGGGCACGGAAATAGGGTTCCCCCAGGACGGGGTGCGGTTGGGCCGCGGTAGCGGCCCTCCGCACCCCAGCCTGGAGGGATTGCTTGAAGGGGAAGGTGTGTCCGGAGGTGGCCACAAGGAGGATCGCCCGCGAACGTCTAATCGCTATTGCGGGTGCAGGTGGGCGTCCAGTCTCTCGAGGAAGGTCAGATAGGTGGGCTCTATGTCTTTGGGGCCCACTTGGTCAAAGACCAACGATTTGACTCGGCCTAGGATTGCCTTTCTGTCATGTCCACTGACAGATTTGCGGCGCATCCAAGTGTCAAGCGAATGGAGGCGGGGTTCGTTCTCAGGTAGATCTCCTGTGCCAAAAGCCCCCAACACAGTGTGTTCACCTGCGGCGGTGGTGACGGCGTCAAGGAAGACTCGTTGGTGGATGAAGTCCTCGCCTGTGACGGCATGACATTCCGGCCAAACATCTTGGTAGGTAAGCCAGTGGCCGTGTCGACGTTCCCTTTGAAACTCCGTCTGCTGTTCTCTGGCGGGCCGGTCATTGTCGCTAATAGCTATGCACTCCCGGCTTCCCAGAGCAAGCAAACCGGCAAGTGTCTTGATGTCTTTCGCCCCACGAGCATGGCAGCGTCCAAGAGTGGCCAATCGCCGTTTGATGTCAGTGTCCAGAGATGTCTTCTGGAGTGCTAGGTCAAACAGTCGCTTGTCTCGCCATCCCTCGAAAACAAGATTGCGGGCTTCAAGAGCGTTGAAGATGGACCAACCGAGTGCGTGGTACAGGACTTCTTCACCCTTCACTTGTGCCTGGTCGGCTATCTCGATCACAGTCTGTTCTTTGGATTTCGAGACGATGTAGTGTCTAGGGATGTTGTTTCGATCTACCATGAATGGTGAATGCGTACTGAAGACAACGGTATTGCTATTGGCCATACGCAGTAGCTCATCTCGGAGGGCTTCGGCGCTAGGCGGATGGAGGCTGATCTCGGGTTCGTCGATCAATATGACGGTGTCGCTTAATGCTTCACGCGTAGTCTGAAGCGAAATCAGGAGGAGGAATGTCGCGAACCTCTTGAACCCATCACTGCGATCTGAGAGATCATACAGGTTAGTGGAATCCTGGATTCCGCAGATGATGTTATCGCCATCGGGCAGCAAGCTGAAAGAAATGCCTTTGTACTCTGGCCACACACGGCTGAAGTGGCGTGTGGTTTTTTCGGCAACACTGCTCAATAGGTTGACCAATCTGCTACGTGATACTTCCTCTGCTTCACTGATGGCGGTGGAGATGTCGGAGATGCCAGCAAACTTGAACATGTTAAACAGAGGGACACAGGATCTGGGCCGACTGGCGAACTGATCACGCGCGATCGCTGGGGGGAGCAAGTTCCTATCGTCATATGTCCAGAGCAGGGCATTGGGTTTGGCGCCTTCGGCAAAATCTTTGACGGCTGTGTTGATGTGGCTCAACAGGTCAGTAAGATCGGTATCTTGTATGGCCTCAGTGGGAGCGTCTCGTACTCCTTTTGTGTCGATAAAGCTGAACTCAGCAAGAGGGATGGTCGTATCGTTGACGCTAACGACAGTGTCTGCTTCTATACCGGCAGCAACCTTCTTGATCTGCCCCAAGAGTGACCATTTGCCAGGAGCGCTGAAGCTGTTCCATGTTCTCTCGCCTGTTGGTATGTCTACGCGGTAGTAACACTTCGCGCGGTCCGAGATAATGTCTGGAAGACTCATGCGTTTGGAGCCAACCTTGATTACGTTGGCGCGAGGGTCGGTTTGGCAGACGAGATTAGCCAGAGGGCCTTGCAGCAGGGATTCCTGTTCTGATTTGTCCAGAGAGAACTCGAAATCGACATAGGAGGTGGCTGGGGGATCCTCGTCTCTTGTTGGATTCCTCACGTCTTTCCTGGTCGGCTTGCGATCCAGCCTGAGAAGCGAAAGAGCTTGAAGAATGTTGCTCTTGCCGCTCTCATTGACACCGACGAGTATTCGGCAGGATGGTGGAAAATCGACCGTCGCCAGGTCAATTGATCTGTAGTTACGGATTTCAACACGATCTAGACGTCGTCCGAAAAGGTATCTGCGCTCTTTGGAATCTCAATATCC
>CAYFPQ010000036.1:0-28873 GCA_964345005.1 uncultured Victivallales bacterium
CCAGTCCCATTCAAAATGAGACGCGACACAAGAAGAGCAAAGAAGAAAAAACGTCAAAAAAGTCAAAAAGTTCTTGCACTCGCTCGCTGACGAGTGCACAGTCACGCCGAAAACTGAATAGCATCTGATTTGCTTCGTTTGCGCGAAGTACCGTCAAACAAACAACCACAGCAGGAGAATTTCTCCTGTTTGGATCCTGTCAGGGTCCAACCCAGGCGGTCGCGCGTTGAGGGGCACTCCGTTGGGGAGTGCCGCCGAGACGTCGGACCTTCCCTGGGGCCCGTGGTTGGGTTGTTTGGTTGGGATGACTATTGGCGGGCTCCTCTTTTTTTGTGGGGAGCATGAGAATGGGCACGATATGAGAATGAGATGGAGTCGCTGGCTGGTTGTTGTGGTTCTCTTGGCGTTTCGTGTTGCGGCCTGTGCTTCGCCGATCTTTCTGCATGAGGATTTTGAGGACGATGGTGGCAGTGGCGCGTTCGATCCGAACTTTGTGCATGTGATTGGGGAGCATCCCGACTACCCGGGCGGCGGATTCGGCAGTTGGGGTTTTGGAGGGTGGAGTTTACCAAGTGTTGGGCTATGGCTGAACTACGCGGCGAATCAGATCACGCCTCTACTGGATCTCGGTCAGTATGTCTCCCATGCATCTGTTGATGCCACCTCGACACATTGGACGGGGAACACTGTCACGTTCATAGGTCTAACCGACTCGCTCACTTTTGGTGTCAATGACGTTCCGTTACAGACGTATGAGGCGGATATGGAGCAAATAGGCCTCATTCAAGGGATACGGCTTACAGGCATTGAGGGTAACTTCGACAACGTCAGGTTCACCGTTGTCCCCGAACCGTCCACGTCGGTGCTTTTCGTCTGTGGCATTCTGGCAATGAGATTTGGTGCAAAGTGGTTTCGCAAGAACAAAGAGGGAGGTATACGATGATGCAGGTAGCGAGAAGCTGGTGGGTGCGGGCGTTGGTAGTGGTTCTGGCTGTGGCAGGGTGCGGAGCGCTGATCGCCGCGTCACTCACAGAGGAAGAAGCGATCTCACAGGTCGAGTTCGATGCCAAGCGTTACGCCAGTATCCTTTCTCTGTATGAGCGATCCGCCGTCACCTGCCTTCAGGATCTCGTCGACGAATGGGAATGGGACGTCTACACCATGCTCCCTGTCGCGCCACCTGATCCCGACTATCCGCTCCACACCGGCCATAACCGCTCCCGTCTCCTCGCCTCCGCCACGTTCACGAAGTCGTCCCTTAATAAGCTTGCTCCCGTAACGCGCTCCGCTGACGGCCGGGAATACACAGCCTATCCGATTCGTGTGCAGGAAGACCCCATAACACGCTCGCGCCTCATCTACGCCACCGGATCCTCGAAACCCAAGCTCATTGCGACCGTCTGGCCCCCTCTTGGCTACGATCCCCTCTGGGTTTATTACGAGCGCTACCCATTCGGAAAGGGTAGCGACTTTATGAGATCGCTCTACGAACCCGCGCGAATCATCTGCGAGATGGACCTCGTGGAGGAGTCGGGAATTCAAGCCATTGCGGCGGCAGCGGCCACCATCACCCCGAGCATCGCCCTCGATGAGCCGATCATGATGATGAGCTACAGCGGCCCCAGCGTCACCAACATCAAGATCGTTGCCTGCGAACGCACCAACGACGTCATTGAGCTCACCATCGCCTACCCGGACGATTACACCAATGCGCTCGAAATCTTCACCGCCGACGGCGGCAACGCACTCATCAACTCCTGGTGGAAGCCAGCAGGAAGCACCAACGTCGACACATCCACCAACTGGGTCGAATGGACCGACCATGACAGCACCAATCCCATTCCCTGCCGCTTTTATTATGTCTGGAACGCCGACATCGACAGCGATGACGATGATTTCAGCGATGGTTTCGAGCGGCTGGTTTCGCACACGTTGACGAATGACGCGACATCGTATCCGGTGTCCATTTCCGGAACGATTTCATATACCGGCAGTCTCACCGGTCCAGTCCGGATGTTGGCGGTAACGGTGAGTAATTCATGGGTAGGCCCCATGGCCCGTATTCCTGTGCCCGGTGCGTACACCAACGACCACGTCGCCAACAGCACCAGCTACTGGTTCAAAGCCTACCGCGACTGCGACTGGGACAACGAGAAAGAGTACGGCGAGCCCTGGGGCATCTACTCCAACAGCTCCCAGCTTGTGACGAACGATCTTACCGGCATCAACATCACAATAGGTGACAAAGACGAGGACCAGGACGGCCTCATCGACTGGTGGGAGATGCAGTATTTCGGCGATCTCGACGAAACGCCCAGCGGAGATCCCGACTCAGACGGGCTTACCAACGGTGCGGAAAGGGTAGAGAATACCGATCCGTCCGACTATGACACAGACGATGACGGTCTTGTCGATGGCTACGATGGCCACTGCTCGACCTCCGTCTACAGCAACGTCGTCGAGGGGCTCGATCTTGATGCCGATGGTTATGTCGATGGCGAATTCGATTACGGAACCGATCCGCTCAAGGCGGACACGGATGAAGACGGCTACGACGACCCAACCGAGTTGCAGGATGGCACAAATCCGCTCGATGCCGATGATCCCGCCAGCATCGCGGGAACGGTCTCGTACGACACGCAGCATGGAGGCGGCGGGCAGACCGGAACGATCTACGTGGTGGCCGTGACCAACGCAAGTAGTTGGAGCACGAACTATAGCGACAGCATCGCAAGCACCGGGGCCTATCTGATTGGCTGGATTCCCACGAACGAGGTATGGGTCAAGGCGTGGCGGGACAGCGACGCGAATGGACTGGTGGGTACATACGAAGCTACCGGAGCCTACAGCTCTGCGTCTATGGCCTTGGCGGGCGATCATACTGGGATCGATGTCACGCTAACCGATCCTGACACGGATTCTGATGGCATGGGGGACTGGTGGGAGCTGATATACTGGGAATTTCTCTCAGATTGGAATGGGACAGGGGATCCTGACGTCGACAAAGTCAGCAACATACTGGAATACGAGAACGGCACGGATCCGACGGCAGGATTTGTGGATACGGATTCGGACGGTATGTCTGACGATTGGGAGGAGATCAACGGGTTGGACAAGAACGATGCCTCCGACGCGAATGAAGACCCGGACCTGGATGGCTTCACGAACGTGGAAGAATACGAGAATGGCGGCAGTCCTCCCACCGACCCGAACGACCCGAACTCACATCCAAGCGGCGTGGTCTATGTCGACGCGGTGAACGGTAATGATAGCACTGGTGATGGAAGCTACACGAACGAGTATAGATCCATTAGCAAGGGAATATCCTCCGTCGTAACTGGAGAGCGGGTTGTCGTTCAGTCGGGCACATACACCGGGTCCGTGAACCGGGCCATGGATTTTTCCGGCAAGGATATCCTGCTCCTCGGGGTTGAAGGAGCGGACAAGACAATCATTGATTGCGAGTCTTCCGGACGCGCTTTCTACTTCCATTCATACGAGACCACGAACTCTGTCATCAGAGGATTTTGTTTCAAGAATGGATACGTCAACTCCGGCAATGGAGGTGCAATATCTTGCTACTACTCCGCACCAATCATCATGAACTGCGCTTTCCTCACAAACTCCGCGCCTTATGGTGGTGCTATTGGGGCATATCCCTCGTCGTCGCCGGAGATCTATAGCTGCACCTTCTCAGGCAACAGCGCGACGCAGTATGGAGGCGCGCTTTATTCGCCGGGGGATTCCCTCACGGTAGAGAACTGCTTGTTCACAACAAACAGTGCCAATTCTCGCGGTGGTGCCTTGTGCGTTAGAGGGGGAGGCTCAGGTACTGTGCTTGTTGATGGATGTGTGTTTGACGGCAATTCAGCGGGCTATGAGGGAGGGGGTATCAACCTATACCAATCGGCTCGCGATGTCATTATCAGGAATTGCCGCGTCACCCGAAACTCTGCTGATTGGGCGGCAGGCATCTACACACACGTGGGCAGTGCTTCGGCAACCATTGAGAGTTGTACTATTGCTGACAACATTGGTGACTATGGGGAGGGAGGTGTTGATCGCGGTTCAAGAACGACGCTGAAGAACTGTATTGTATGGGGCAACACCCCGGCTCAGGTGACGCAGCCCTATGGAGGTGAGTATCCTTCATACTGTGTCATCCAAGGATGGCATTACACAACGAACAACACACAGAATACGAATCCTCAATTTGTGGACGAGGACTACTCCATTGCCTATCTCTCGCCGTGCATGGATGCCGGCGGCTATGATGCATGGATGGCAACGGGGAAGGACATTTATGGCCAAGAGCGCGTGACAGGTGGTGCTGTCGATATCGGGGCGCATGAACTCACGGTGCATTTCGTTGACGTTACCAGCACGAATTCCGTTGCCCCTTACACAGCATGGACCAATGCTGCTGTGCGCATCCAGGATGCAATAGATGCTGTCGCAGAAGACCATGCGGTTGTGATAGTGGCAGACGGCGTCTATTCAACAGGTTTGGTCAGTGTCGGCACCGGTGCTGTCTGTCGTGTGGCAGTCACGCGCCCCGTGAGAGTCTCCAGCGTAAACGGAGCAGAGCATACAATTATTGTAGGCGAAGGGCCATCCGGCGAGAACGCTGTGCGATGCGCTTATGTAGGGGCGGGCGCAAGCCTGGTCGGGTTTACACTGACAAATGGGCACACACGCACGTCTGGTAGTTCGCTGTATGCTGACGGTGGTGGAGCATGGTGCGAACCTGGAGCTCGAGTTGCAGACTGCATGATCATCTCGAACCTGGCTGCGCGAGGCGGTGGCGTATGCGGTGGTCTGCTGCTCACAAGCATGCTCAAGGGCAACAGCGCAACTGACTCTGGTGGGGGTGTATATGGCGGAACGAATCGGAGTTGTCTGTTGCTTCTGAATCAAGCGTCCAGTGGTGGAGGCGTCTGTGATGCGGTTGTTGAGAGCGGCACAGTGGTGAGTAACTCTGCTACAGTAGGCGGTGGCATAAGCGGATGCACTGCTCTGAACAGCATTGTCTATTACAATGCTGCCTCCAATGTCCATTCCTCGTCCTTGCTCTATAGCTGCTCCACTCCACTTGTGACAGGGGTAGGGAATATTGACGATGCACCAGGGTTCACCTCTCCAGGCGAGGGCAACTTCCGGTTGGACACCAACTCAGTCTGCATAGATGTTGGAACAGTGACCAACTGGATGGTAGATGCGGTGGATCTTGATGGCCTGCCTAGAGTTCGTGGGTACGGGGCCAATATGGGCGCCTACGAGTCAGACCACCGTTTAGGTCCTTCCAATCACCCGGCATACATCAATCTGATGCTAGCCCTGGATACTTCTGGAAGTATGTCCGTGGACGAAGAGTCGGCTATGAAACAATACGCGGGTTGGCTGGTCGATTGCCTTAAGGTTGGAGATATGGCGGGAGTTGTCTCTTTCGGTGACAATCCCCAGGTAGAGACGAACCTCCTCTATTTGGACGAGGAGACAACGAAGGGCGATGTTCGGAGCGCGTCATGTGGAGCCGAAGAATTTGCACAGAATGAGACTGCGGCCGCCCTTGCTGTTTCCCAAGCCGAACTTGATTCAAGAGGGCATGCTGATGATGCACACGCCGTTGTGCTGATCTCAGATTCTGATAACGGGGAATTTCGCCCCGAGGATTATATGGATCAAGCCCCGTATGATACTCGTGTTGATACAATCTCACTTTTTTCTGGCTGGGACCATGATTTCATGTCTTGGTGTGCTCAACGGCGCAGAGGGTTCTTTCTTGCATCTCCGACACCCGTTGGGGTGATGTCGCTTGACCGTTACTATGGTATTATGGGTACAAACGGAACGTTAACCTCTGGCACTCAGAGCCATGATGTGTTGGTTGACCGCTCCATTTCCCATCTTACATTGCGCGTGAGCGGTGGGTGCGATGATCCTGCTCCGACCCTAGTGCTTGAGGTGCCTGGTGGTCAGTCCATCACAGAGGCGAGCTCTACATCCATGCCGGATGTGGTATACAGCGAGTATGGAAGCAGTGCATCGTATCTCATCACTTCTCCTACAAACGGATTGTGGGAGATGAAAGTGAGTGGCGGTACGAACGGAGCAGAATACGCAGTGTTTGCGTATGGTGACACGTGTATAGGTGCAGAGCTGCACTTTGATCGTTTGCAATACACGGCTAACGAGAATATTCCCATCATTCTCCACACTTCAACGAATGCGACGAACGTACACGTTGTGGCCACTAACGTATTCGCCTATGAGGAATCTGCGGTGGTCCCTGTTTATGATGATGGGTTGCACGGGGATGGTGGTACCAACGACGGTGTTTATGGAGGGGTATTCTCTTCTTCGGCTGGTGATTCCGCGTGGCGCATTGGTGCTGAAGTATACGGAGAGTTGGGGAACGGTGACAGTTTTGCGAGAGTTACAGAGCAATCGATATACGTGGCCAACAGTCGGTCGCAGCTCGACACACCAACGAATGTCTTGGCAACAAGCGGGTCATACACTGGGCAAGTCATGGTGTCATGGTCGAGCGTGACTAACGCAGGGCTATATGATGTATACAGGAACGACAGCGACAGCAGATGGGGGGCTGAGCTCATTGCGGTAACGGCAGACAATTCTATCTGTGACACGGACGTCGAGCCTTCGCAGTCGTATTATTACTGGGTCAGGGCCTATCGCAGGGACTATTCCAGCTATATCTTCTACCTCGACAGTGAATTCAGCGAGTCGGACTCGGGTTATGCTGCGCCTTGATGCACTTTGATTTTGCGGCGAACCGGTGTGTGGTGGGTGAGGGCTTGATTCTCGGGAGTAGAAGTTTTTCCGATTTCCTCTTGTCCAAGCCCTACCGCCACCGGTGAGCCGCTTTTCCCATCTTGAATCCCCTTGCTGCCGTGGGATAGAGTGCCCGGCATGAGCAAGGCTGGACGAAAAGGGACGTTGGGGAGGCGGGATGTGATTCGAGAAATCCGTCGCCTGCATAAGGCTGATGACCCCCTCAACATCTCGGCAATCAAACGCAATCATCCCGAGTTGCTGGAGTCCGCTTTCGCCGTGAGTCCCTTCTGGGGATGGAAACAGGCCATTGAGGACGCCGGTCTTACCTACAGCACCATTCGTACGTACCTTGAACCTTATGTTCAGTGTGAGCTATGTGGCGAACGGATGATCTCACTGGGGTCACATTTGAGGCAGAGACACGACATTTCGTATGAAGAGTACTGGACGGAATTTCCTGGTGCCCCGGCTGCGTGTGAGGAACTGCGAGCAAGGCAGACGAAGTCGCGCAGGGAATCCCTGCCATCAGGTATTCACCACTGGGAGCCTCTGTGGTCACGCGAGTATATGCTCGACAGGCTCTGGTTCCTGCATCAGCAGGGGAAGCCACTCAACGAAGCGGCGATACGTAGCTCTGAACCAGCTCTTGTCGCATCGATCACGACGTACTGCGGAACGTGGCGAGAGGCAATCCTGGCCCTGGGCTTGGATCCGGACGACATCATACTGTGCAATAGAACGCTCTTTTTCGACCGCTCCACGATCATCAAGGAGATCCGTCGCAGAAGGAGATCCGGGAGGCCCCTCGACTACACGTCTCTCTTGGGGGGCGAGGCCGGGAAGCACAGTGTAACTTTGCACAGTGCGGGAAGACGCATCTTTGGCAGTTGGAGGGAGGCGCTCATAGCCGCAGGAGTGGATCCCGCTGAGGAGCACAGACAGCGAATGGGGCTATACGAGAATGCTGTGGAGGTGACTAGTGAGATAAGGCGGCGTCACAGAGCGGGACTGCCCCTCAATCACGGGGCCATTGCCCATGGACCACACAGTGACATGTGGCTGAATGTAGTGGCTCGTCGTGAATTTGGGTCTTGGGACGCGGCATTGATGGCGGCGGGACTGGGCCCGGCCGATGTAAGGCGCAGACAGCCGTTCGGGCGTTATGGGTCTCAGCACGCCGTGGTCTCCGAGATCAAGCGCCGCAAGAACAAAGGGGTTCCCCTCAATGCCGCGGCGATTGCCCATGGGCAGCATCGCGACGTGACTCTTATGACATGGGCCAAGCGGCTATTCGGATCTTGGAATGGAGCATTGCGAGCCGCGGGAGAAGACCCCGGCAAGATCGTCCTGTCTCGGCGAAACGTGTATCCTGATGCAGAGGCAGTGCTTGCTGGAATGCAAGAGCGTAGAAGGCTCGGCCTACCTCTCAACCATGCTTCAGTGGTTTCCCCGCCTGACGCAGATTATGCTCTCTATAGTGCCGCCAAGCGTCTGTTTGGCTCGTGGAAGGATTCTCTTGTAGCCGCGGGGTTTGACCCTAGTGAGATTGCACAGAAACGCTATCGTGTATACCCCGATGCTCATGCAGTCGTAGAAGAACTCCGCCGTCGATGTCGTGAAGGAGTGTCGGTGCGTTCAACGGCAGTCAACCGGGGGCCTCATCGGGACGCTGCGCTGGTCTCGGCAGCCCGACGTGAATTTGGGTCTTGGACGAAGACGCTGAAGGCAGCTGGAGTGAAACAGTGAAGACCAACTTAATCAGCGCCGCGGGCATCGTTCTTTCCTCTATTCTTCTGGCGACGGCGTTTCCCCCCGTTAGGGAGGCGCAAGCGGCTTGGCTGGCGTTGGTGCCGCTGATCCTGGTGGTCCGTACTGTCTCGCCCGGGCGCTCTTCTGGCTGATCACGTTGAGTTGGTTGTGGCGGCTGGGCTATACGGGGTGTCCCTTCGTGGTCGCGCTCCTGGCTTGGCTTGGACTCTCCCTCACACTTGGGCTGTTTCGCGGCATGTTTGCCGCCACGACGTCCTGGGCGTTTTCGGTTTTGAATGCCCGGCCGCGCGAGGATCGGCACACTCCGTTCGAGCGAACGCTCCCCCTGGTCGTGATCCTGCCCATTCTCTGGGTCGGGTTCGAATACCTGCGCGGTGTTGTGGGCACCGGGTTCCCGTGGAACGGACTGGGGATCAGCCAGTATCGCAACCTGCCGGTCCTGCAGTTGGCCGAATGGGGTGGGGTGGGATTGGTTTCTGCTGTCATCGTGGCCGTGAACACCGGGATTGCGCTGGTGCGCGTGGGGGGCGTCTATCTTGGCGGCCGCCGTGTTCGGTTCCAGGTGGAACTCATGGTGGTACTGGTGCTTTTGGCCGTGGTGTGGACCGGTGGCGTGCGTCGTGTACGCGCCTTGCGGGCGTCCGCGGGGGAGGGACTTCGGCCCATACGCGTTGTGGCAATTCAACCCAACATCCCGCAGCTTAAGAAATGGCCGGATGAGTACGCGCAGGAGATCTACGCGTCCCTTGAGGAACGGATGGACCTCGTATCGGCGCTTCATGCCCAGATTGACTTGGTTGTGTGGCCGGAAACCGCCGTGCCCGGTTACATCCCGCACGATGCAGAGGTCGACCTGTTTGTCCGCCAACTTGCGCGTGAGACGGCGACGCCCTTGCTCGTAGGTGCCATGGAAGTGGGGGGGCAGTTCGATCTGCCGGATCCGCAGCCGTGGGACTGGGTTCTTCATAACAGCTCGTTTCTCTATGATGCTGAAGGCGAGATATCCGAGGTGTACCGCAAGCAGCACCTGGTGCCGTTCGGTGAGTACCTTCCGATGGATCAGCACTGGCGCTGGGTGCGGCGTCTTGAGCCGCTCGGGTTCAGTTGCCGAGCAGGTGACACCGGCACCGTCTTTCGGGTAGCTGCCCCGAAGAACGAGATCATTCCTTTTTCCTCGCTGATCTGTTTTGAGGATGTGTTTGCGCGTGTGGCCCGCAAGGTGGTGCGCAACGGGGCACGCATGCTGGTGAATCAGACCAACGACGCTTGGTTTGACGGCTCTGCGGCGCCGGTGCAGCACATGAGCCATTGTGTATTCAGGTGTGTCGAGAACCGGGTGCCGGCAGTGCGTGCCGCCAATACCGGTGTGACCTGCTTCATTGACAGGACAGGTCAGATTGATGAGACTTCACGAGGAATTCTGAAACGAAACGAATGGGGCCGGATCGATTACCGGTCTGAAACCGTGGACGTGCCAGGGGACGACATGGCCCCGACATTCTATACCCGGTTCGGGGACTGGCCGTTCGCCATTCCGTCCGCTGCAATGGCGCTGCTGGCGGGTGTGATGGCTTGGAGAAGAGAGAGAAAACGCAATGATTGAAGAACTGAAGCCTCGCCTTGAATCCCTTAGAACCCGTCTCGAAGAGATGCGGGGGTATCTTTGACGTTGCCGCGCTGACCGAGAAGGTTGCTGAACTCGATGCCAAGGCCGTGGAGCCGGGGTTCTGGGATAATCCGGACAAGGCCCGCACGATCATTGACGAGACGAACCGCTATCGTGCCATTCTCAAGCCATTCGACGCCGTTTCCACGGCGCTTGAAGACGCCGAACTCCTGATCGAACTTGCCGAGCAGGAAGAGGACGAAGCCCAGAAGAACCAGGCCATTGAGGATGCAGCCGCTAGCTTGGACGGGGCGGAAGCCGACTTCGAGCGACTCGAAATGCAGTCGCTTCTCAGTGGAGAACTGGACGGGAGCAATGCCTACGTGACATTGCACGCTGGGGCAGGCGGCACCGAATCGTGTGACTGGGCCGAGATGCTGCTGCGTATGTATCGGCACTACTGCGAGAGCAACGGTTTTGGTGTTGAGATTCTGGAACTGTCACCCGGCGACGAGGCGGGTATCAAGAGCGCGACGATTCTGATCAGTGCCGATTTTGCCTTTGGCTACTTGAAGGCGGAACGTGGGGTGCACCGGCTGGTGCGGATCAGTCCGTTCGACTCCAATAAGCGACGCCACACGAGTTTCGCCGCACTGGATGTCGTTGCCGAAGTAGCGGATGATATCGAGGTGGAGATTCTCGACGAGGATCTGCGTGTCGATACCTATCGTTCGAGCGGGGCAGGCGGACAGCACGTCAACACGACCGATTCCGCCGTGCGCATCACACACATACCGACCGGGATAGTTGTTGCCTGCCAGGCCGAGCGTTCGCAGCACAAGAACCGCGCCAAGGCGATGAAGATGCTGCGTGCGCGGGTATACGAATGGAAACTCGACCAAGCCCGCAAGGATATGGAAAAGTTCTATGGCGACAAGGGCGAGATCGCCTGGGGCAGCCAGATCCGCTCGTATGTGTTGCAGCCCTACACCATGGTGAAGGATCATCGTACGAATGAGGAGACCTCGAATGTGAACGCGGTCCTCGATGGTGCGATTCAGCCGTTTATTGAGGCGTATTTGAAGAAAGAGGCATCCGAAGGATAGCGCCGCTCCGGCCGTGGGGAGGGGCGGTCGCCCGGCCGGTTCGGAATACCGAACCGCCAAGGAGCGACGACCCCTCCCCACGGCCTCCGCTGGGGGCAGTTTGAGAAGGGAATCGACTGGACCGCATGGAAAGGCCTGCGAACCCCTCACGCTGGCCTTCGCTGGGGGCAGGGACGAGGCGGCGTTGGTTGGTACGGATCGGGTGCTGTTAAGGGTGGTTGGGCAGAGGAAGGGAGAGCTCATGGGTTTGACAAGTATGACTGGCTACGGACGGGGTGAGTCCTCTGTGGGAGGGTTGCGTGTCGAGATTGAGCTGAGTTCGGTCAACCGCAAGCAGCTTGACGTTCGGTTGAATCTTCCGCGGCAATTGGTGTCGTTGGAGTCGCGTGTGCACGGGCTGGTCCACAAGGCTTGTTCACGCGGACAGATCAGTGGTGTGCTGCGGATTGCCACGATGGCGGGGGAACAGGCGGCGCAGGCATGCGTGGATGAGAAGCTGGCAGGGCAATACCTGCGTCGGCTTCGCCGGAGCGCGAAAAAGCTCGGCGTGGACGACCACCTGACAGCAGCCGACATCGCGCGGATGCCCGGCGTGCTCTCGTGCGAGGCACGGCAGGATGAACCGGCACGCATGTGGCCTTCGGTGCGCAAAGCGTTGCAGCAGGCCATCGAGGAAATGGTCGCCATGCGTCAACGTGAAGGCGCAGCGCTGGAGAAGGATGTTGCGCGCCGGCTGGCAGGGCTGAAACGCCACAAGGAGGCGATTGCCAAACGTGCCCCGCTGCTCGTGAAGCGCTACCGCAAGGCGCTGGTGGATCGATTGAAGGAAGCCGATGTGGAATTGCAGCGGGACGACCCGGCTCTGATCAAGGATCTCGCCCTGTTTGCCGAGCGCTCCGATATCACGGAGGAGCTGGTGCGGTTGGACAGCCATCTTGCGCAGTTCGATAAGCTCGTGCACGACAGCAAGCCGGTGGGGCGGACGATGGATTTTCTATGCCAGGAGATGTTCCGGGAAATCAATACAATCGGCTCCAAGGCGTCCGACACCGTTGTGGTGCGGCACGTGATCCAGTTCAAGGCCGGACTGGAGGCGGTCAGAGAGCAGATTCAGAATGTTGAGTAGCCAAGGGAAGTAACCGAGAAAGAGCGCATAGAACGCGAAAGAAGCAGAGATTTCATCAATGTCAGAGATTCAGCCAATCCTGATCATAGTATCCGCACCTTCGGGGGCGGGGAAGACGACGCTGTGTGAGCGGTTGCTGGCGGAGTTTCCCGGGATCGCCTACTCAGTGTCGTGCACGACCAGGGCGCCACGTGGCGAAGAGGTGGACGGGGAGGACTACTGCTTTCTCTCCGCGGATGAGTTTGCCGGGAAGCTTGAGGAGGGCGCCTTCCTTGAGCACGCCGTGGTGCATGGGTGCTGCTATGGAACGTTGCGTGCCGCGGTTGAAGATCCGATGCGTGACGGGCATCCGGTGTTGATGGATATTGATGTGCAGGGCGCGGCACAGGTACGGGACGTCCTGCAGTCGCTGGGGCCGGACGATCCGCTTGCGGGTCACTGGGTCGACATCTTCATCGGTCCGCCATCGATCGAGGCCCTGCGCCAACGGTTGGAAGGGCGCGGCGAGGATACGCCCGAGGTCATCGAAGGACGACTCAGAAACGCCGGCGCCGAGATGGAACGGGCCGAGGAGTACCGGCACCTTGTCATCAACGACGATCTTGACGAGGCGTATCGACATTTGCGAGAGATTGTGGTGCGAGAGGCGGGAGGTGAGTCATGAGCAATGTGGTTCTAGGTGTGACCGGATCGATTGCGGCTTACAAGGCGGCGGAGTTGGTTCGCCTCATGAAGAAGCGTGAGTGGGATGTCTCCGTCATCATGACCGAGGCGGCCACGAAGTTCATTGGCCCGCTAACGCTTCGCACGCTCAGCAATCGGCCCGTGGCGATCGAGATGTTCCCCGAGCCGGAGCCTGAGCAGGTTCCGCATATTGCGCTGTCCGACTGGGCCGACTGCATTGTGGTAGCGCCTTGCACGGCCAACGTGATGGCCAAGGCGGCACGGGGGCTTTCGGATGACCTCCTGTCCTGTACATTGCTTTCCTGCACGGTCCCGATCGTCATTGCACCCGCGATGAACGTCAAGATGTGGGATCACCCCGCCACGCAGTCCAACGTCGCCATCCTCAAGGAGCGTGGCGTGAACGTCCTGGAAGTGGGCGAAGGCGACTTGGCCTGCGGCTACCAGGGCCGCGGCCGCCTGGTTGACCTCGACACTATTGTGGGTGCGGTCGAGAACGTGCTCTAGAGCCCCTTCCTGGTTCCAAGGCCGCCCAGCGGTCTACGGATGTCACTTTAAAACTGTACCATATAGCGCTATTATAACCGTGACACACTGTGCGGAATGGTGCAGTCTGTATGCATGAAGGGGAGATCGTCCAGGCTGGACCCGTTTGCTGAGGATATACAGAATCTCCGTAATCAGGGCACTTCTCTACGCAAAATAGCTGAAATCCTGAACCAAGAACATGGTCTCGGCATAACATACAATGCCGTATTCTCATTCCTTAAGACGCGCGAGAAACGTGAAGCTCTGCCCGGCCTGTTTTTTAAAAATCTCCCCGCTGATATCCGTGATGCGCTGATCAGGCAGCTGACGGCAATCTGGACATATGACTCGACCGGCATCGAGGGCAATACGTTGACGCTGGGCGAGACGATAAAAGTTTTGGAACTGGGGCTGACCATCAGTGGCAAACCACTGAAGGACCACGAGGAGGCCTACGGTCATGCCAAGGCGGTGGAGCTGATCTACGACCTGATTGACAAGGGCAGGTTAACCGCGGTCGATCTGTTTGATCTGCACCGGTGTGTCATGCAGAAGAGCCCGATTGACTCCATGCGTCCAGTAGGTGGTTGGAAAAGGGACTACAACGGAACGACTGGCATTCGTGACGGCAGACCTTTCTACATGGAGTATGCCTCTCCCGCTGACACACCCCGGCTGATGTCCCGCTGGATCAAGGAGTTCAACCGCAAACTGCAGTCGGCCTCTTCCCCCGTCAAGGCCATCAATGTATACGCATGGGCGCACCTGAGCTTCGTGCGCATTCATCCGTTCTTTGATGGTAACGGGCGTATCGCCCGGCTGGTTGCCAACCTGCCACTCCTGAAATGCGGGTATCCGCCTCTATTGATCTCGCTGGAACGCCGAGCCGATTACATAGACCTGCTGTGGGACTATGAGAATGCCGTCGGAGTCATCAAGCACGACGATCGATTGCTGCCGCCCCATTCGTCCATTACCCGGTTCAAGGCCTTGCTCCGTGAAGAGTGGCGCGAGTCCATGGGTCTTGTTTCAGAGGCGAGGCAGCAGGCCGCGGCCAGGCTGTCGGCACCCGAACAGGCGCACCGTCTTGCGCTTCTCGACAGTCAAGTGATTCACCCGACGCGCCGGACGTAGCCGTAGTAGCAGGAAATCCCAGGGCGTGAACCAGATGTGGGTCTGGCCGACCTTCTTGACCGGCATGATGCCATCGTAGACGTCGCACATGGTCTCGTAGCGGATGGCGGTGGCCTTCTCATCATGCGCGACCGTTGGCATCCTGATCTTCTCCAGGTCACTCCGCAATCTCCTGCAGGTGCGGGTAGCGTTCCAGGAGGGTGGGGGGGACGGCGACCCTGCCGCCGGAGAGTTTGGCGCGGGCTTCGAGGGCGTTGACGAACTCTTTGCCCTGGTAATGGTTGTTGGCGATGAGGGTCAGGGACTTGGACATCGTCGCGATCCTGGCGGCACGCTCGGCAATGCGGTACATCTCGTCCTTGTTATAGAGGTAGTTATAGGTCTCGTCGCGTCCCGCCCTGCTGAACCACGCCTTCGCGTTTCGGCCGTGGAGTCTGAGGTAGGCGTGCTCACCGATGTCGCAGTAGCGCAGGTTGAACGAGTTCTTGGCGGTGGGGTAGTCGAGGTGCACGACCGTGATCTGCATGTCGCGCAGGAAATCCAGCGCATCCGGTGCCTGCCACGAGTTGTGGCGTAGCTCCAGAGCCAGAGTGGAGATATCGCCGAAGGCGTCATAGATTCGTTCCAGGTGTGCGCGCGTTTCCGGCGTGTCAGCAAAGTCGTAGCGGAACTGTGCCAGCAGATGTGACAGCCGATTGCTCTCCACGAGTGGAGCTAAGCCGTCGTGAAACGCGCTGACCATTGGCGCATCCACGCGGCCGCGATGCGTGACCTCCTGGTTGAGTTTCGCCGTGAACGTGGTGGCAAGGTCGTCCGTACGTTCTGCCCAGCTCCTGGCCATGCGCGGGGAGGGGGGACGGTAGAAGGTGCTGTTGACCTCCACCACGTCCATGTACTCCGCCACGTAGCGCAGCTTGTCTTTGACCCCGGGCGGGTAGACGTAGCCGTCCCAGTCTTTGTAGGACCAGCCCGCAATGCCGCACTTAATGGATGACGTGGTCAATGTACATCAACATCCAACATCCAAGGAACTCCCAACTCCCAAGTGAGCGAGTAGAGCGAATGGCTCGCCTGTAGTCACCCCATTCACCATCTGCTTGCACTTGGACATTTCGCGTTGGTTGCTGGATGTTCAGTTGTCTCTTGATCTTTCTTCGTTGATTACTTCAGAGCCCTTTCCAGATGCTCCTTCCACACCCCGTATGCCGTGGCGTAGTCGCCTGGAGCTGGCTCGATGACTTTGCGGCGCTCCAACGAGGCGAAAGCTTCCTCGAACGAGGCATAGACGCCGGCGCCGATGCCGGCGCCACGGGCGGCACCGAGTGAGCCGTCGGTTTCGTAGAGCTCAATCGTCGCGCCGCTGATTCCGGCGAGCGTGCCGCAGAAGACATCGCTCATGAACATGTTGGCGAAGCCGGCGCGGATAGTCTTGAGTTCGATGCCTGTCTCTCTCATGGCGTCCATGCCGTTCTGGAACGAGAAGACGATGCCTTCCTGTACGGCCCGGCAGATCTGGGCGCGATCGTGCCGGTTAAAATCGAGTCCGCCAATCTGCGCGCCGATGTTGCGGTTGCCGAGCATCCGTTCGGCGCCGTTCCCAAACGGCAGGACGCTGACACCATCGCTCCCAACCGCAATTGACGCTGCCATCTTGTTCATCTCCGTGTACGAGATGTCGCCGAGTAGGCGTTTGGTCCACGCATTGAGAATGCCGGTACCGTTGATGCAGAGCAGTACGCCGAGGCGCGGATCGTCAGCCCTATGATTGACATGGACGAACGTGTTGACGCGTGACTGTGGGTCGTACTGTTTGAGCGATGTTACACCATAGACCACTCCGGAGGTACCCGCCGTAGCCGCGATCTCGCCCGGGTTCAGCACGTTGAGAGAAAGCGCGTTGTTCGGCTGGTCGCCTCCGCGGTAGGCCACGGGGGTTCCCGTCTGTAACCCGAAGTCGGCAGCGGCCGCCTCGGTCAGTTCTCCCTCGATACCGAAGGTTGGGACCGTATCGCACAGGAGGTCCGCATCGAACCCGAAGTGATCGAGCAGGAATCCAGCCGGACCCTCGGCCTTGAAATCCCAGAGAATACCTTCGGAGAGGCCGGATGCCGTGGTGCGCGCGTCACCGGTCAGTCTCATGGCCAGCCAATCGCCCGGCAGCATGATCTTGTCGATCTGAGCATAGATACCCGGCTGATGCTCCTTCACCCAGGCCAATTTGCTGGCAGTGAAGTTGCCGGGGGAGTTCATGAGATGGTCGAGACATTTCTCGGCGCCGATCGCCTCCATCGCGCTATCGCCATACGAAACGGCGCGGCTGTCGCACCAGATGATGGCAGGGCGGAGGACATGCTGGTCCTGGTCCACGCAGACGAGGCCGTGCATTTGGTAGGCTATGCCAATGGCCTTGACGTCGCCAGGCCCTGCACCGGTCTGTTCCATCACGCACCGCGTCGCGTCGCGCGCGCAATCGTACCAGGTCTGTGGATCCTGTTCCGCGAAGCCCGGTTCGGGCGAGTCGATCCTCAGCTCGGTTTCGGGATAGAACGCGCTTCCCGCGCACCCCCCCGAATCCACGTCCAGCAGCGATGCCTTTACGGACGAACTTCCAATATCAATCCCAAGCAGATAAGCCATGTACTCTCCCTCGGCTCGCAGGTTTCAGATTTCAGGTGTGAACCACTCTGCCTTAGACACGCACGACAGCAAGTTCACTGAATATCGTTTCGAATAGTAGCACTATACTCTCATGTTGGAACAGTCAACCATTGCGTCAACCAGCGTATACTTGTCGCGTCGATCCCGCTCCGAATAGGCAATAGGTCGTATATTGACTGATTAGGCCCGTCAGTGTACACTAGTTGCAGTTGGGGTAAATAGCTGTAGGGCATATGGCTCGGTGGGTCGAGCATTGAGCCCGTATATACAGAAGGCAATTCACCGGAATGCCTGGTGAAACCTCGTTGGTAACCGCCTGCTGTGCGGTCTTGCGACGAGATGGCAGGCAGGATGGTGGGTTGTATCGCCCCCGTCCTGTCGCTCAGCAAAGCCACTTCCTGTCGCACTCGCATTGGTCGGCCAACGGTGTCTAGTGGTGGAACTGGTAGGTAATAGCGAAGGCCTCAGATTGGCATGGCGACGAAGTCTTGTGTGGCTAGGCGTCTGCCTGTTCGGATTTCTGTCCGTGTCGGCAGATGCCACCTCGGTGACCTATACCCAGCAGACCTCCTATTACACCAAGCACACCGATGGCGGCGACATCTTCAACAACGGCGGTGCCGAGATGGGGATGTGGGCCAACTCCGGCAACAAGAAGGTGGTCGCCTGGCGTAAGTTCAAGACGGCCGGCAATGTCTCCCCGGGAAGCGGGACCGACAGGGCTCTGCAGATAGGTGATGAGTTCACGATCACTGTCAATGGCGACTCACCGTACGGAGTGTTGGGCATATCGCTCAATGATGGGGCGAATACGAGCTCGTGGGCCGATCGGCACAGTAACACCCGTGGCTACGTAGAGACTCTCTCGTCATACGGGAACTGGTACGCTTACTACAGTGGCGGGAGCCAGGACAGCGGTTCGGCTCCGGCGGATGATGACAACGCGGTCGAGTTCGAGATCACGTCGTCATCCACCTTCAATGTTCGGATCAAGGGTGGATCCTGGTATTACAACCTTCCGATGCTGAACTCACCGGGCGCCAGCGATTTGGTCGATGGATACTCAATCTACTACAACGATGACTATGACGGCAGTGGCAACCAGAATGCCTATTGGAAACAGACGACAACCGTAGAGGACACTGGGGCGCTTCACTTTGGCGGCAGCACAGCCGTTACACCGGGTCTGATAACCGACGGGTTGGACGCGGCCAGCACGAGTACGGTCAGAACTAACAAACTCTACAAATTTGGATCGCACACACTGACACTGACCGCAACGAACACGTATAGCGGTGGGACGTACATCGAAGAAGGTGTTCTGGCCGTTGATGCGACCGGTACAATGGGTAGTGGAACCGTCGAGATCGGCAAGACGTCGGAAGCCGATACATCGGAACTCCAGATCAACGACACTAACGGCGGAAAGACGGTTACAAATGCCATCACCATCGTGGATGCTGCGACAGCTCAGCGGACCATTGCGAGTACGGCGACATCCGGCACCAATACGGTTTCCGGATCGATCACGCACAATGACAGCGTCAACAACCTGCGGCTGTACCAGGCAACAGGAGGCACGTTGGAGTTGACCGGTGTGGTTTCAGGCCAAGGCTCTCTCTGGCTGGACGACGAGGCGGACGGTACGTTCCGCCTCTCAGCGGACAACAGTTTCTCGGGTGGCGTGTATTTCGATGGCGGCACGTTGGAGATTGCACACGCAGATGCGCTGGGTACGGGAACTCTTGAGGTCGGTCCGGCTGCCGGCTTTGCGAGGCCGGCAACAGTGGACGTCAATTCGGGCTCGCCGACGATCACGAACGCCGTGGCTGTTAATGACCAGCCGGGCACGTATGGCGTTTATATCAGGAACAATGGCAGTGGGGCCGTCACATACTCCGGTCCCTGGACGATCAACCGCGGCGTGGATTTCGAGAACCCGGGCTCCGGATCCCTGACGCTCTCCGGCGCGGTGACGTTGGCTGGCGGCACGCACGATATCATTACCAGCAACGGCAACGTCACCATGAGTGGCAGTATCGGTGGGTCAGTCGGAATGACCAAGAAGGGGAGTGACCGGCTGACGCTGTCCGGGGTCAACACATTCAGTGGCGCGACGACTGTCAGTGCCGGAACGTTACTCTACAGTGGCACAAACACCAGTTCTGCCGTCAGTGTATCCGGAGGGGCGGTGTTGCGCGGCGAGGGGTCGATCGGTGCGTTGACCGTGAGCGACAACGCTATCGTTGCAGCGGGAACGGCGGCGAGTGATGTCGGTACGCTGACGATGACCGCCATGACACTTGCTGCCGGCGGTTCGAATGTTGTCGAGATGACGGATGCCGATGGCGTTAAGGGAACGGGCTGGGACCTGCTTGCGGGCGGCAGCGGCACACTGACAGTGAGTGCGACTTCGGGAAACCCGTTCGTTATCGCTCTCGACGATAGTGGTGCCACCGGCTTCACGAACACTAACACCTACGCATGGGTCATCATCGAGGGTGGGGCGATCAGCGGGTTCGCCGCCAACAAGTTCAGTGTAGACACGGACAGTTTCGGCCCCCCGTTGGGCGGCGGAAGCTTCAGCGTGGGAACGAATGGAACGCATGATATCGTCCTTAATTTCAACCCGCCTGCCGCGGGCGAACCGAGCATGGGGGTGGGGCCGGCCTCACTCTCGTTCAATGCGACGCTCGGTGATACGCCCGCTGCCCAGACGTTCGCTGTCACCAACATTGGTGCGGGCACGATGCTCTACACGAACGCGATCACGTATGGTTCGGGATCGGGGTGGTTGACCGTGCTGCCGACCAACGGGAGTCTCGGTGAAGCCGCCTCACAGGTTCACACGGCAACGGTTGTGCAGGCGACTGCGATCTGGTCTCACACGGCAACCAATACGCTGACCGGCAACCAGACGAATGGGGCCAAGACCGTTACGGTGTCCTATGATGTAACGGCGATTGCCAACCCGACGGCCGTCACGGCGGTGACGAACTCGAGCGAGTGGAGCTCGCAGATCGACCTGTCATGGACGACGGCGGGCTACCCGGTGATGATTGTTCGTTCGACGGATGCGTCGTTCGATTCGCCCACGGGCGGAGTGACTTATACCACGAGCAGTACCATCGGTGGCGACGACGTAATCTACATTGGTTCGTCGCCACACACAGATACCGGCCTGCAGCCAGATACGACTTACTACTACAAGCTCTATTCGACCAACTTCAGTTACTATTCGAGTGGCGTTCAGACCAACGAGACGACCGGCACCGATCTTGGTAACGCGTGGCACATTCCCACGAACGCCGAGCCGCCTTCGGTGACGATGCGCAACCCGACGGCCTCCCCGGCTACGAACGAAACGGTCTACTTCTACAACGGAAACCAGTTCCAGGGCGCCGGCAACACGGGCAACCAGACGGGCGGCACATTGTATCACCGCATTTCCGGTGGAGGCGGCTGGAGCTCGTCAGCGCTATCCTTTGACACGCAGAACGGCAATAACAAGTACTGGGTCGGCAACATCGCCGGCGATACCTATGCTTCAGGCAGTGCGGTCGAGTACTACCTGAAGGTCAGTTACAGCGACCACGATGATACGTACATCGGTACGACCAACAGCGGAGTCAGCAGCAAGACCTATGCGCTGGAATCACAGGCGCAAAGCAACCCGTTCTCGTTTACCTATTCTGGCGAGACGGTCTCGTCGGCCGCTTACATGTTCCACGCCGACAATCGCGTACAACAGAGCAGCAGCTCGGTCGACTGCTGGGTCAAGATCGGCTATGCCGAGGGCGTGGGGTCGAACAAGTGGGTTGACTACGCCTCGATCTACTACACCACGAACGGCGTGACACCCGACGGTGGCTACGGGGCCGCCAGCAATGCCTCCACGAAGGTTGCCACGATGGCGTTCAGCCACATGGAGGGAGACAGTTATCCGGACGGCGACGCGATGTGGTGGGTCGGCTCGCTGACGAACTTGCCGGAGTACACGACGGTTAAGTACAAGATCGGCGCGTGGAAAACGACCGAGGGCATTGAGCGGTTCGCCGATTACCAGGCCGGCACGGATGACCAGACGTTCAGTTTTGCCTTGGGCGTGGACACGAACGGCCCCATCTTGACGGTTGGCACGCTGAATGCCGACTATACGACCACGAAGCTGTTTATCGACGAAATTGCGAATGACACGGAGCAGGTCGTCGTTACCTTCAAGCCGAATGCGGCCAGTGTTACAAATGTCGAGGTGTTCAGCAACCTGGACCGTCGCGACTATGTGGACGTGGACTACACTAATGCCTATATCACGTCCGACGGCTATGCGGACGGTATCAAGCCGCCCAACGGCAACCTGATTGGCGTGAGCGACACGGGGTCGTACTTCCGTGCCTACACGATGACGAGCATTGGCGGGGGCGAGTATGCCTGGACCGGTACGGTCAGCCGTTGCGGAGCCTATCGGCTGACGGCTCGTTACCAGACCAACGGCATGGCACACACCAACTTCCACTGGTACACGGACACCGCCGCAGGCAGACGCGATCACGCGATCGTGGTGTCACCCAAGAAAGTCCATGAACTCACGATGTACGAGTTGAACACGCTGACGGTCGAGGCGACCGACAACACCGAGGCGGGCCGCAGTACGTTCGTGGACCTGCTGGGATCGGCGGACGGGGATGGTGATGGCTATGACCACTTCAATCTCGACTATCTCAATTTCCTGCAGGCGAACTGTCTCTGGTTCCAGCCGATCCACCCCAATGCGAATGAGCGGGGCGATGCGTACACGCCGGGCAGCCCTTACTCGACACGCGACTACTTTGCCGTGACGCCATACATGGGCAGCAACAACACGGCGGCGGGCGCTATGACGGAGTTCACCAACTTTGTGGCCACGTGCGACAGCTACACCGGTTCGGTGGGCACGGTCAACGTGATGCTCGACGGCGTCTTTAACCACTCGTCGTGGGACGCGGAGATGGGGCAGGGCGGTGTCGACCTGGGCTATACCGGCACGGCAACGAACCGGATTGGTGTGGTGCGTCCGGAGTTCTACTCACTCTTGACGGACTATGGACAGGAGGCGACCTACTACAACAGCTCGAGCGACAATAACTTCGCAACAGCCCCTGACCGTGGGGACTTCGGAAAGTGGAACGATACCGCGGACTTCTTCTTTGGCGACTACTCGGCCCTGGTGCGGCACAACCCGGAGAACAACGGAGATTATCTGAACGAAGGGGACGTCTACGATTACGACAGCATGTCGACCAACCAGATGGACCTCTGGAAGTTCTTTGCCTACTACGCAGAGTTCTGGCTGGACAAGACCGGTCACGCGGGGACGAACAGTTTCGTGCAGGCGGAGGACGACAAGGGCATTGACGGTTTGCGCTGCGATTTCGGCCAGGGCCTGCCGCCCCAGGCGTGGGAGTACATTATCAACCGGACGCGGTCCAAGAAGTGGAACTTCGTCTTCATGGCCGAAACACTCGATGGCGGCAATCCCGGTTATCGCTCCAACCGCCACTTCGACATTCTAAACGAGAGCCTGGTGTTCAACTTCACTCAGTCGCATATCAACGATTCATGGGACTTGCGGAGCGCCCTTGAGGATCGCAGAAACGCCTACAACGGGGGCACCATCCTGCTGAACCTGACATCCCACGACGAGGTGCTGCCGGATAACGATGCGTGGATCACGGCTTCCCGTTACGGCGCTGTGTCCTCGGTCGATGGTGTGCCCATGATCTTCTACGGCCAGGAGAAGGGCATTCAGAACTACAACTCGAACCCGGCCTACTCGCACTACGACGGATTCAAGACGGCCCACGAAGAGAACTTCGGCAAGTACGTGCCCCACTTCAAGCAGTGGAATCAGTTGACGGTCTGGACCAATGCCCCCCCGAGTTCAGGCGGGCTCGACCAGTGGTATGGACGTGTGAATTGGGCGCGACTGAACAGCCCGGCGCTGCAGAGCCGCAACCGCTACTTCCTGAGTCGGACATCCGGCAGTGGGGGCGGTGACCATCCCGATATTCTCGCGGTCGCAAAGTACGAAACCGCAAACGGTTCACCGCGCAGCAACGACGTGGTGTTGGCCTTTGCCCTGCTGCTGCCGCATGGTAGCGGTCATGTCTCGGCTTCTGCCACGTACGACCTGCAGCCGGCCTGGCCCCTCCTGGGTATGGATACCAACAAGCACTACAACATACGTAACCTCGCTTCCAGCGATGCGTTCGCCGACGTGTGGTCGACCAATAAGACGGGTGCGGAACTTTACAGTGACGGTATCTACATCGAGTTGCTGGCCGATCAGAGCGGTAACAACATCACGAACGACGGCGCGATTGTTCAGTACCTCAGACTTACTGAGCATGATGCCCCCGTGGCCACCAGCTACACAGTCAACGCCGGTGCGGATGTGTACGATAACCAGGTGACGGGCGGTACGTTCAGTGTCGTGATGGACTTCCGCAGCATGGACGGGATCTCGACCAACACGACGTCGCCGTTCTTTGCTCCGAACTTCGATATCTTCGACGTCAGCGGTACGCAGATCGTAACCGATCAGGTGTTCTCGGCGTTCACGCATGTTGGCGACGGTCTGACCTTGCGGGGATCGAACGCCAGCTACACGGCGATCGGTGAGATAAGCGGGTTGGGTGTCTACACCTGTCGCTGGAGCGCGATCAGCTCGCAGGAGGTATCGACGATCGATTCGACGCTACTGCAGAACGGATCGAATATCACGTTTACGGTTGTTGATGACGACACAGTCGACCCGGTGATGAGCGACTTCGTGGTCTGGGGCAGCGAGGGCGTTTCCACTGTTACGGTGTCCGAGCTTGTGAGCGGGTCGGGCTGGTCCATCACGGGGCTTGTGCATGATGCAGACAGCGGCGTCAACGTCAATGGCAGTTCAACCACGCAGCCGGACAACTCACCATACTTCGTCTTGTATGACCCGACGGGTACGCCAAAGCTGACGAACAGCTTCACGTTCTCTTTCGGCGATGGCGAAGCAACATCGGCTTCAGCGGTTTCGAACGCGGCATTGGGCACGATGCTCGTGGCGCCGACCGGCACCTGGACTGCGCGCGTCGTCGTTGCGGACAACGATAGTGACTATGGTGCCGCCGATCATGAGATAGGCACCAGTGACGTGACCTTTGAAGTGATAGGCACCGACTTCCCGCAGTCCAAGGACCGTGTTGCGGCCTCGAACCCGACCTCGCTTGTGTTGGGCAGCACTAACGTGACACTGGGGGCCGTGACGGACACGGTCTATAACGAGCTGTTCAGGACGAATTCTCAGATTCGGATCAAGTACAACAGCGGCGACCTGACAAGTGGCTACGTCGCCGGGCCGACCAACGCGATCGGTTACGGGTCCGCCGACACGACAGCGCAGTCGCCACAATTTACTTCGACCGGTACGTGGTACTGGGCGATGGAGGTCTGGTACGGGAGCTCGAACTTCTTCTACACGACGAACAGCTCTGTGCTCGTGAATATGTCGGCGCAGCCGACGAACTCTGTGCTGCAGATCACAGTCACGAACATCCCGAGTCCGACAGCCCAGTCTGCCTCGGCGACCGGCCCCAGCAGCGCGTCGGTCTCGTGGACCCAGGCCAACGGCTACAACGTGATGGTGGTCCGGCGTGCCGGTGCCAATCCCAGTGCACCGCCCAACGGGCAGGTCTACACGGTCGGACATGTATTCGGCGACGGCAGCGAGGTCGTCTACGCGCCCGGTGGCGGCAGCTCGGCGTCGGACAGCGGATTACTGCCGCAAACCACGTATCACTACGGCTTCTACTCGGAGAACTACGGCTACTACTCGCCGGGTGTCTATGCAACGACTCTGACGGGCGCCGGGAAGATTGACGGCGTAATGGATGAGTGGATAGGTACGCTGCCGGCAGTCGTGAATTCGGCAACGATCAACGCCAACGAGTTCATCTGGCGCGACAAGGAGTTCGAACAGCGCGAGGATCCGCCGTTTGGGCAGGAGGAGAACAGCGACCTCCACGAGTTCCGTGTCAGGGCCGATACCACGAATGTCTATTTCTATGTGAAACTCCAGAAGCTGTCGAACGTGGCCTACCCCTACATCGCGGTTGGGGTGGATGTTGACCAGAACGCCGGTGACAGTGGAATGAACTGGCTTGCCGACGATTCGGGTACGCTGTTGGGAGATGAGTACTATCCAGGCGGAACGGCAGCGGTTCACTATTCCGAGCGGCAGATGACGCTGCACAACGTCGACACGGTCGGCCAGCGCATCGAGCTGCATGCCGATGACGGGTCGAGCTGGTATGCGCCGCCCACTCACGGAGACGCGACGCTGTACTTCGCACCGGACACGACGAACGCCATCGAATGGTCGGTCGCGCGCAGTGATATCAACGTGAGCGGCACGGTGACGGCCCGCTTCACGGTCGCGACGTTCCACAACACGAACAGTACGTCATACAACAACGATGCCGATACAACCTATGGCTTCAACACCTGCGATGCGGTGGATGCCATCTCGATTCCTCCGTATGGCGCCAATGATGGCAACTTGGCTAACTACGGTGCGTGGAGCGAGGATATCAGCGATGGCGATATTGACTTCTTCTTTGACGTTCGCTTTGACGCTGACGGTCTGGGAACCAACGCCCTGCCGACGGCACCCGATTTATCGTCGACCGATCAGTGGGTAGTCTCCCCGACCAACAATAGCGCATTCGAAGCCGACAAGGCGGTGTCGTTCACCTGGCCGGCGTCAACCGATGCCGATGATGAGGTCACGAGCTACCTGATCGAGATAAGCTCGAACAGCACGTTCAACGGTGAAAACGCAACCATAGCGCAGCGCGTGAACCGGCCTCACGATGACCGTTTCCATATCGTGACGGAAGGCTTCAGCGCCGGAACGTGGTATTGGCGGGTGCGGGCGCGTGACCTCTCCGGCATGCTGTCGTCGAGTTTCACCAACACGTTCACCACGGGTGTGGCGGATGAGGATCCGGACGGTCCTGTAGCTTTGCTGGTCTACATCGGAACGACCTATACACCGGGCGCGACACAGACGAACATCACGGATGCCGACTTGTTCAACACGAACGACTATCTGGACATCGTAGTAAAGTGGACCGACCCGAGCGGCGTGTTCCTGACGAACTCGGTCATCAGTAACCAGACTAACATCGGGTCCGAGAACGGACGCGTTATCCCCAACTGGGATCTCTACACGACAAACACTATGCTCAATAGCGAGAATACGTATGGTTTCGACACGGTGTTCACGAACTTCGGCGGCAACAACGGCGACTCGCCCGTCACAACGCTCTACTACAACGCTTTCTCGATCACCAACAGCCATTTTCACGATCTCTACTACCTGACCGTGAGCGCCGAGGACAACGACAACGATCGGGGCACGTACGCGGACACGAAGGATTTCGGTGGCGGGTATGGCGATCGAGTTCCATATGACCGTACGGTCACGACAAACCAGCTGATTCAGTTCACCGTGACAGACAACGATGCGGTGGCGCCTGTGATCTCCGTGTTGGCTGTCAAAGGCGACACGAGTGGCTCAGGCACCAACCTCGCCAGCGACCTGGTAGCCGGGACGTGGTCGATCACGGGGCTTGTTCAGGATGTGACGAGTGGCGTTAACACGAACGGTGCCGTGGTCACGGGTAACGATATTCAGCCTTACGTTGTGCTGATCGATCCGCTGGGAGTAGCACGGCTGACCAACGCCTTTGACAGCTTGTCGTTCGGCGACGGCGGGGCTAAGGCCTCCGCCGGAGACCTCTCGCACCAGTCACCGTCCGGAATGAGCGGCGCGTACGCAATGTCCGGTACGTGGACCGCGCGCGTGGTGGTTGCCGACAACGACGAACATCGCATCGACGACCGCACGCTCGGAACGAATACGGTGACCTTTGTTGTCCCGTCCGATAGCGACAACGACGACATGGACGATGGATGGGAGATGTCCCATCTTGAGTCGTTGACCCCTGACGGCACGGGCGACAAGGACGGTGATGGTGTACTGGACGAGGAGGAGTACATTTCAGGAACCGACCCTGACAACACCAACTCCTTGCTCCAGTTTGTCACGATGGACCTTGCGAACGAGACAGGCAATAACGTCGACATCACGTTCGAGGGGGGCGGGTTCATTGAGCCGGGCGGCTACGCGGGCGTCGCCGCCAGCCAAACGCGGGCTTTCCATGTCCGATCCTCTGACACGTATGGTGGTGCAAAGAGTTCGCAGGGCTACCGTAACGGGTCTCTGTCTGCAACCAATGTTTACACAGATACGAATGCGGTTATAGAAACCGGTACACGCTTCTACGAGATCAGTGTGACGTACGAAGGGAAGTCCTACACGAATACCCGTGAATGGGCGATGCATGTACAGCCGCGTCAACAGGACAAGCGCTATCTCGTAACAGTTCCGGTGGATTACGTGTATGGAAGCAATGCGCTCGACTCCACGCTGGGGCTGCAAATCTCGCGCGGGCTGAAGGCGGGTAACCAACACAATGAGCCGGGCGCCGACCAGATCCAGTTCGACGATGGGCTGAGCTTCAAGACATATACACTCGTGACAAACGGCTCCGGTGAAGCCGAGTGGTGGGATGGCAGTGGCCAGTCGTCGCGCGTGGTGACACCGGGCGAAGGGTTCTGGGTCCTCCGCTCGAACAATGCCGCGCCGCGCACCAACATGGTATTCGTCGGCGTAACACGCACGAACAACATCTCCGCCATATCGATCACGACAAACAACATGTCGGTGGGGTGGGATGCGCAGATCTTCGGGTGGCCGTACAGTGTTTCGAAGTCGACGTCCGGGGCGACCGCCAACCCGTTCGGTTTCGTGTCGGCCGGAGCCTATGGCGGCAGCCGTAGCGATACGCAGGGAACCCACTCTCAACGCGGCGACCAGATCTGGTACTGGGACGATGGGTGGTATTACATCTGGCTGGTCAACGACGGCGCCGGGCCAGGGCCTGACAATATGTGGTGGGATTCCGTCACGAAGACTTACGGTGAGCTATCCCTCGAGCCTTGCCGGGCCTATTACTATCGCCACCACGTGGCAACGAATGGTCCCGCGACAGGAACGAATTTCAACTGGCAGGCAACACTGCCGTAGAACGATGAGAGAAAAGCGCATAGTAATGTTGAGGTGGGCGGCGGCGGTCATGCTGCTGGCCGCGGTCTGCCATGCTGCCGATGCGATCGATGAGACGGATACGTGGAATGACGGCCTCGTCGGCGACTGGGACTGCATGTACTGCGATGCCGTCGTAACGAACGAGAGCGACTATCTGGTGGCTCAGTTCGATTCGCAGACCGTGCCGGACTATGAGCGTTGTATAGCTTGGACGCCGTAAGCGCCCTGTGAACCCGGTGGTGAGGCTCAGCGGTTTTCGCGGGCACACT
>CAYFPQ010000037.1:0-2905 GCA_964345005.1 uncultured Victivallales bacterium
ATATTCGCAACTATTTGTGCTCCAGATGCTTGACCCACTCTATAGCACTACCGTGATCTTCCCATCTGTTCATCGTTCCACCCCATAACCAGCGATGAAGGCCGCATAGCCCTGCTCTGTGACCGAGTTGGGATAGCGCTCGTGGAGATGCTCGAAGCAGCGGCGGGAACGGCGACTGTCGCCCTGTTCGGCCATGACCAGTGTGCCACCGACCAGGAAGTTGATGTAGGCTTCATCGAGGGCGGGGTCGTCGTAGCGTGACAGGGCCTCCTCGTACGCGCGGAACACGCGTGGCATCAGGCGTGTGTCCGCTTCCATAACCAACCCGCCCTTGTCGTCCCAACTTATCTTGCCCCAGAGGAACATCTCGGCCATCGACTGGTAGATCATACGGCTGCACGAGATGAACCCCTCGTGCCCGGCCATCTCGAGCCCGAGATAGGCCCAGTAGACAGCGTGTGACTGCGGAACCCGCCAGTCCAGCGGTCCGTAGATTGCATCGACAATCTGCATCCGTTCGACCTCGATACCCAGCTCATCTCGAATGCGGTCGCGTAGAACGGGATCGAGGGCAAGAACGTCGTAGTTGGCCCGGCCTTCGGGTCCGAGCCGCTCGGCCACGTAGTCGCTCCATTGTTTCTTGTAGTAGGCGTGCAGACGGTCGGAATCGCCGCCCAGCTTGTGCTGAAATATCCAGCCCAGCTCGTGGTAGATGCGTGGATCGGTGGGGTTATAGCGCAGCCCTTCGTCTCGCAACAGCCGGATGCCCTGCTGGACCCAGCGCCAGCGGTCTTCGGCCACGGGCATCATCACGCTCACGTTGTAAGCCATGTTCCAGGCATGGAAAGCCCACACATCCGTCGTGTGAGGCTCGAGCTTGGTTACCCAATCGGCAAGTTGCACAAGCTCAAGATAGCGCCCTTCATCCTGAAGATATGAGGCACGGAGCCAGAGCGCATCGGCGATGATGCCGCGGAAACCGCCGAGTACGACGGTCGTGAACAGGACAACAGGGGGCGCCCCTGCCTGTGCGTCTGTTTCCGGCAATGTTCGGCGACGCGACTCGAGCAGTGGCTTGTGGAACACACCGGCCAAGACCAGCAGCAGCACCGATGCCGCCAAGACTGGTATTCCGGTTCTTTTTCGCCACGACTTCATATCTAGACAGGCAATGCTATTTCACGTCGACGAAGCGTTCCGCAGGCCAGGGCACACAGAACGCCACCATAGATAAAGACCATCATTCCGGCCGCCTCGTACACTTCGGACCATGCCACAGAAACACCCTCGGATAGCCGGCCCCGAACGCGATACCGTAGAACGGGCGCCACAACGAAGCGCATGCCATGCGCCAGGTGGTCACCCACCCATTCCACCCAGGCGGGCGTTTCCTGTTCGTGGCCGTGATGATGCTCCCCCCCTGATTCGCGCACCGTTGTAGAAAACACGAAGAACTGCGTGAAGAGCGTTGCCATGACCATCGACGTTGACACGAATACAGCAACCGGAAACGTGAAGACGGTGCCAACGGTCACGCCCAGCGCGGCCAGCAACGCCACGCGGCAAAACATCA
The DNA here is from genome assembly GCA_964345005.1 of uncultured Victivallales bacterium. Taxonomy (GTDB): domain Bacteria; phylum Verrucomicrobiota; class Kiritimatiellia; order UBA8416; family JABMPJ01; genus JABMPJ01. The sequence goes on from CAYFPQ010000037.1 coordinate 1,574, forward strand.
GCAGCAGTGTACGGACCAGGTTGCCACCGAACCCACCAACAGGAATCAGCAACTCGACAGGATGATCCGGGTGGAAAGTAACGTACCGTGGCATATCGTCTTCGCCCTCGTGGATTCGGAAGCTGAGCAGAATGGGCTCGCCGGGCACCAGGGCGTCAACCGGGATGCGCAGCCGATTGACACCGTCCATATTGGCGATGCTGTCGACTGCAAAGCGCCTCGTGCCGTCCGTCCCCAGCACCGCCCAGTGCGCCTTAACCGGCGGTTGGTCACGTAGCGGCGAAACAAACCGGAACTGCAGCGTGGCAACAGCCGGGGCAGGACGGACCGCAACGGGACATTGCAGTTGCCAGCGCGCCTCACCGGTCTCCCCCGTCACGCGCTGGGATTCAGCCACATGCCGAGCCACAAGGATTCGCTGACGGACCGCGAGACCGTCCGGACTCTCGGGGACGGTACGCCGCAACGCCACCTGTGCAGCGGCGGCGAGAAACAGGCCGGCAACAGCCAGCATCAGCATAGCAACGGCAACGATGCCAAGCCACTTGCCAAGCCACAGTTCGACGTTTCGTATGGGTTTGACCAACACAAGATGCAGACGCCGATTCTCGATCTCGGCGGAAAACGACCCGCACGCCAGCCACAGTGTCGCCGCACCCAGTACGGTACCAACCGCACCCGTGGCGTACGAAAGCAGGACCTGCAGACGCCCAGCGGCCGTGCCGTCGCCCTTGACCGTCAACGCGAACCCGGCCAGCAGGGAGAGCATGAGCACAAACAGGCAGACTACGAAGCGCGAGCGTACCGCCTGTCGTATCATAAGCGTGGCTATACCAAGAATGCGGTTCCGCACCTTCAGCCTCCCGTCACTTCTGTAAGAACGCCGCCATTCTGGTTTCGTCGGCCACCGTGTCCGTATCGGATTCCTTTGCCTCGCGCACGACATTCACGAAGAACTCCTCCAAGTTCATCGAGGGCCGGGAGACGTCGGCATCGCACCCTACCTCTTTGCGCAACGTATCCAAGAGGCGGCGCGTCGCCGCGGCGTCGAGGGTCGGTACATTCAGAGTCATACGCTCCTGGCTCTCCAGCAGACTGCTTAACGTGCCGGCGGCACGCGGTCGACCGTTGTACATAATAACCACGCGGTCGCAGACGTGTTCGACGTCTGCCAGCAAATGCGACGTGAGAAGAATAGTCGTGCCCTGTTCGGCCAGGGCCTGCAGCAGTTCTTTCACCTGACGGCATCCCATGGGATCAAGGCCGGAGGTCGGCTCATCGAGGATGAGCAGGTCCGGGTTGTGGATGAGGGCGGCGGCCAGCTGCACTCGC
>CAYFPQ010000037.1:2915-28579 GCA_964345005.1 uncultured Victivallales bacterium
GGGGCGTTGAGCAAAGCCTGGGCAAGACCGAGGCGGCGGGCCATGCCCTTGGAGAACTCACCCACGGCACGGTCGGCTGCCGCGCCAAGACCGATCATCTCGATGAGCTCGTCGGTCCGCTTCTTCCGTTCGGAAGCTGACAGGTCGAAGATCCGCCCATAGAACAGTAGCGTTTCGCGGGGCGTGAGATAACGATAGAGATGGGAGTCCTCGGGCAAATAGCCGATCCGTCTGCGTACGGCTACATTAGCGGGCCGCCCACCGAGGATACGAATGCTGCCCGCAGTGGGATGCAGCAGGCCAAGCAGCATCTTGATGGTCGTGCTCTTGCCGGAACCGTTGGGGCCAAGCAGACCGACGATCTCGCCGCGTTTAACGGAGAGGTCGAGCCTGTCCACCGCCGTAACGCGCGGGCGCCGCCAGAAATCACGAAACACCTTCGTGAGCTGAACGACCTCCAGCACGGTGTTGTCTGTTCTCTGATCCATAGTCTTGTTCATTCCTCCGGCTCGCCGGGACGGCTCGCCCTACCTTGCGCTCGGTGAGGCAGGAAAGGTAGGGCGAGCTGTCCCCAGCGAGCCGTTCATTCATACATCCCTCTGACGGAAGACCACAACCCCGAGGCAGAGCAGGGCAGCGGCGTACACGGTAGCATACAGGGATGCGATGGCGACGTACATCACGCTCACTTGTCCACCGGCATTCAGCTGATCGCATACCCAGAAGTGCTGCCAATTGGGAAGAATCGAGTAGAGCGCCCGTGCCCAGAGGGAGTCAGCCGCATGACGCCCGAAGAGATGGTCACTCATCAAGCCAAGTGCAAACACCACGCTGCAAACCGTAAGCGTGGGAACCGTGCCAACCACGGTCGAGAGTGTAATCGCCAGTGCAGACATCACCACCAGAGCGGCAGTAATCAACAGGCTGACCGGAACCAGTCGCCAATCCAGTCGAGTGGCAAAGGGCCCCCACTCACCGGTACGCTCGAAGCAGGCGGCTACCAGGATGCAAACGACAAGACCGCCCAGGAGCACGGTGATCGTGATCGATCCGAAAGGGCGCTGCCGCCTGTAGTTGGCAATCGCTCCAATCACGCAGGACGCCACGATCGCCAGCAGAAGAAATGCTCCGGTCTGCCGATCGGTCACGTAGCCCACGCCTCCGCCAGCTGTCACGAACTTCTCGCCAACGCGCTCAACCAGTAATGTCGCGAGTCCGGAACAGAGCGAGAACACGGCCACCACGCCGACAACGCCTGCGAACTTGGCGAGGAAGAAGAGGTCGCGACCGACCGGTTTGCTCAAGGCCGCGGAGGCAGTGCCGCTCCGGATCTCACGTGACAATGCGGTGGTCGAAGCATAGCCGGCCACGATAATCCCGAACACGGCGTGCAACGCGAAGGCGCTGTCCCGTACCAGCTTTCCATCCTCGCCGAAGCGATGAAGGATCAGGAACGGAAGCAGCGCCGTAAGCGTGATCGAAAGCAGAACCAGAAGCAGACAGACAGGCTGGCGCAGTACCTCAAGGGCTGTCAGCCCTGCCAGTGCTACCGCCTGTCTGAACCGGGTCATTAGCCCTCGCTCGATCCCTGCTGGTCCATATCCCGCATGGCTTCCTTGCGGCTGAGTTTGATACGGCCGCGGTCATCCACGCCGATGCATTTAACCCACATCTGGTCGCCCAGCTTGCAGATATCCTCGACGCTGCCGACGCGGAAGTCAGCCAGCTCACTGATATGCACCAGGCCATCGGTTCCGGGGAAGATCTCGACGAACGCGCCGAACTCCTTCACGCCTGTGACACGGCCATCGTAGATGCGCCCGACCTCGGCCTCCGCGGTCACCATCTCGACCTCCTTGACGGCCTGCTCCATGGCTTCGGCATTCGTCGCGAAGATACTGACGGTACCGTCTTCCTCGATATCGATCTGCGCACCGGTCAGCTCCGTGATGCGGCGGATGTTCTTTCCGCCCGGACCGATCAGCTCGCCGATCTTGTCGACGGGGATGGTTACCTGCGAGATACGCGGGGCATGCTCGCTCATTTCTTCACGCGGCTCGGGAATGACGCCTTCCATGAAGTCGATCAGTTCGAGGCGAGTCTTTCGTGCCTGCTCGAAAGCGCCTTCCACGAGGTCCCAGCGCAGTCCGTGAATCTTCATATCGACCTGGAAGCCCGTGATGCCTTCACGTGTTCCGGCCACCTTGAAGTCCATGTCGCCGCAGTGGTCCTCGGTACCGATGATATCGGTCACGAGCTTGGCGTCGTCGCCATCCGAGAACAGCCCGATCGAGATACCCGCCACGGGGCGTTTGATCGGGACACCGGCATCCATCATCGTCAACGTTCCGACGCAGACACTTGCCATCGAGGAGGACCCGTTCGAGCCCATGATGTCGGAGACAAGGCGAATCGTATACGGGTAGTCGTCCGGCAGCACGGGCCGCAATGACTTCTCGGCAAGGGCACCGTGCCCGATCTCACGCCGACCGGTGAAACCGAGGCGACCAGCCTCGCCCACGCTGTACGGCGGGAAGTTGTAGTGGACCATGAAGTTCTTCGAGTCCACACCACCGGTGACCGCGTCCATGCGCTGGATATCTGACTTGGTGCCGAGGGTAAGGATACCCAGGGCCTGGGTCTCGCCGCGCGAGAAGAGGGCCGACCCGTGCGTACGGGGCAGCAGCGACACTTCGCCATCGAGCGGCCGCAACTGGTCGAATGCTCGCCCGTCGATGCGTTTCCCTTCCTTCAAGGCGAGGTCGCGTACGGTCTCGATCTCGAAGTCGTCGAAGGTCGACCGGAATTCCTCGTCGCTCATCTCCTCGAACTTCTCGATCATCTTCTCTTTCAGCGCAGCCTGAATGTCGTGCACCTTGTTCTGCCGCTCGATCTTGTCGGCAATCCCAAGGGCAACCTTCAGCTCGTCGCCGGCCAGCTCGCGGGCAGCGGTAAGCAGCTCGGTCTCGGCGGAATCCTCTTCGATGACCTTGTCAGGCAATCCAAGCTTCTTGCGGAGCTCAAGCTGGGCATCGATGATCTTGTCGCAGACTTCCTGCCCGAACTTCATGGCCGCCACGATGTCGGCCTCACTGACTTCCTGGGCGTCGCCTTCAATCATCATCGGGACATCGCGCTTGCCGCAGTAGACCAGGTCGAAATCGCTTCGGTCGCACTCATCGTGGGTTGGATTAATCACGAACTCGCCATCGACGCGACAGACCCGGACGCCGGCGACGGGCCCCATGAACGGAATCTCGGAGATCGTCAGCGCGGCGCTGGATGCGACGATGCTGAGCATATCTGAATCGTTAATGCCGTCCGCGGAGAGCAGCATGTTGTTGATCTGCACGTCGTTGTGATAGCCCTTCGGGAAGAGCGGACGAATCGGTCGGTCGGTCAGACGGGAGGTCAGAATCTCCTTTTCCGCCGGACGCGCCTCGCGCTTGAAGAAGCCACCCGGAAAACGACCGGCGGCGTAGAACTTCTCGCGGTACTCAACCTGAAGCGGGAAGTAATCGATGCCTTCACGCGGCTCGTTGCTACAGGTAACGGCAGAGAACAGAATCGTATCTGCCAGGCGAACGGTGACCGCGCCTGCGGCCTGATGGGCCATACGGCCGGTTTCGATGGTAAGGGTCTTGCCCCCGCCAAGGTCGACGGAGACGGATTGGATGTTCTTCATGGTCTTTCCTTTCTTGTGCGAAGCCCGACATGCGAAAGAGACCTCTCGCGTGTACCTCAGGTGAGTCGGTGAACCCCGCCCCAGCGGGGTGCAGGAGTCCGGTAGTGAGAGACTACCGGCGGATACCCAGCTCCTTGATGAGCGACTGGTACCGCTCGCTATTGTGCGACTTCAGATAGTCAAGCAAGCGCCTACGCTGACTGACCATCTTGATCAGTCCGTAGCGCGAGCTATGATCCTTCTTGTGCGACTTCAGGTGCTCGGTGAGCAACGAGATTTTGCTGGTCAGGATCGCAATCTGAACATCGGAAGAACCGGTGTCACCTTCGTGACGCTGGAACTTCTCCTGAATAGCGGCTTTGTCGATCTGGCTCATACGCCGAACTTCTTCCTCTTCTCTTTTCTGTACTGCTTTTCTTCTAACGGGCACGGACTATAGTACGGTGTCCTGTCGGGTGTAAAGCCATTCTTTCGCGCTTTTTTCCACCACACGGGAGCATATCACAAGGCGCCCTTTTTCAACAGCTCTATATCGCGTGCGATCTGCCTTTTCAGTGTTTCCAGGTTGCTGAAGCGACGGTCTCCGCGGATGCGTTTGATAAAGCTGACCTCGATATCGCGTCCGTAGAGATCTGCATCCAGTCCCGGCACGTGCAGCTCCAGCCCGCGCGGCTGTCCGCGCATGTCGTCAAAGGTCGGCCGCTTGCCATAGTAGAGCACGGCATCATACTGCGTGTGCTCGATCTCCGCCGCCACAACGTATATTCCGGTCGGCGGGAGCACTTCGTTGTGAGGATCGAGGTTGGCCGTGGGGAACCCGAGCTTGCGCCCGATGCGCCGCCCGCTCTTGACGGTACCGAGAATGCTGAACGGCCGTCCCAGCAAGGTGGCCGCACCGCGGAGATCTCCCGCCTTCACCGCCGCACGCACCCGCGTGCTCGATACGGGCGCGCCGCCACGTACAACCGGTGCTGCCACAGAGACCTTGACGCCCAGCTCACGTCCAAGCTGGCGCAATAGCGTGACATCGCCGCTTCCGGCCTCCCCAAAATGCCAGTTGCGTCCCACGTGTATGTCTGCCAGGCACGGAATGGACTCCTTGAGCTGCCGGATGAAGCGATCCGGCGGAGTCTTTGACAGCGTCTTGTTGAACGGCAGCAGCAGGCACCCCTCGACGCCCATCCCCCGCAGGAGAGCCAGGCGGTGACGATTGGAGGTCAACAGACGCGGTGCCTTGTGATGGCCGAGCACGCGTAGCGGGTGTTTATCGAGCGTGAGGACCCACGCCTTTCCGTGGATGGCCTCCGCGGCCTCGAGACTACGATTGATTACCTTGAGATGCCCAAGATGCAGTCCATCGAAGAACCCAGCCGCCAACACGATCGGACGCCGCTTGCGGCGCAACGCATGCATTTCGGTTACGGTGATCATGACGGGGGAGAGGATGCAGGATGCAGGGGACAGGATGCAGGATGCAGGGGACAGGATGCAGGATGCAGGGGACAGGATGCAGGGGGCAGGATGCAGGGGGCAGCGAGGATCGCCATCATGTATCCTGCATCTTGCATCTTGTATCCTGCATCTTGCATCTTGTATCCTGTCTCCTGCTTCGCCGTCTGGAGGTCGCCCTCGAACAGCCTCTACGACCCGGTTCCACCGGATGCGAAACGCGAGAGCGGCAGCACAACCTTCTTCAACTCGGGTTCTTCCATCTCCATGACGGCACCGAAAGGGGTAGCATCTTCGAGCTTCAACTTGCCGGCGCCCGTACGGCGCAGCGCGGACAGGTGAGCCCCACAGCCGAGGTCGGTGCCCACATCCGCGCAGAGCGTGCGCACGTAGGTGCCTTTGGTGCAGTCAACCTTGAATGTGATCTCGGGCAGCTTGAAATTCAGGATGTCAAAACGGTAGATGTGGATCAGCCGCGCCTCGCGCTCGACTTCTTTCCCTTTGCGCGCGCTCTTATAGAGTGGCACGCCCTTGACCTTCACGGCCGACACCATGGGCGGCGTCTGCATCATGTCGCCGATGTAGCGGCGCATGACCTCGGCAGCCTGTTCCTGCGTAACACCGGAGCAGTCGCCCTGACGCGTCACCTCGCCATCGGCGTCCTGGGTATTGGTTTCGGCACCAAGCGTCATCGTGCCCTCGTAGGCCTTGTCGCCACTCATGAAGTAGTTCGAGAGTTTCGTGCCCTTCCCCAGGAGAATCACCAGCAGGCCGGTGGCCTGTGGATCGAGCGTTCCACCATGCCCAACCTTGCGGATGCCGAACCGCTTGCGGATGGCATCGACTATATCGTGCGATGTGGGACCAGCCGGCTTGTCGACCAGCAGAATGCCATCCAGCGAGGAAGGATCGCGCGGCGGCGCTGGCGCATTGTATCGTTTATCGGTTGCCTTGAACTTCGGGTGACTCATCGTCAGGGCTTTCTTCGTTTATGGGTTCCGATTCTTCATCCGGGTCATACCGCGGAACCAAATGTTCATCTTCCATTGCCTGAAGAATTTCCAGCACGTGATCGCCCTGCTCAACGGATGTATCCAGCTCGAAGTCGAGCCTGGGGGTATACTTGAGCTTCACGTTGCGGTTAATCCACTGCTGGATTTGACTGCGGTGATCCCGAACTTGCTCCATGATCGACCCGCGCTCATTCTCATGCCCCAGGATGGAAATCAGCACGCGTGCGTGGCGTAGATTGCGACTGGTGATGACGTGCGTCACCGTAACCGCGGCCGTGTCGACCCGCTCTTCGGGCGCAAGTAGTCGAAAGAGCGCGGTGGCAATCTCGCGCTTCAGGAGCTCATTGACTCGAGTCATGCGGTCAGCAGTCATGTGAAGTCAGGGCTATGTGGCGGCCTGCGGCCGGTATGAACGCGATCAGTGATCACTTCTTTGTTTACTCGACGATATCGCACCGGGAACTACGCACAGACAAACGAATACGCCCTGGTCAGAGAGTCTGCGCTACCTCTGTCAGTTCGTAAAACTCCAGCACGTCGCCTTCTTCGAAGTCCATGTTCTTCTCGAGACGGATGCCGCATTCCTGTGCTTCGCGCACTTCGGATACCTCGTCCTGGAAGTGCTTAAGCGACTCGATACGGCCCTGGCTCAGGACTTCCTCGCCACGCCTGACGCGCGCGCGATAGCTGGGCCGCACATTGCCCTTTACAACAAGGCAGCCCGCCACCTTGTTGCGTTTGCCGACGACGAAGACCTTACGGACCTCAGCCTGACCACGGACATCCTCCTGGACGACCGGCTTCAACAGACCTGTCATGGCATCGCGCACTTCGTCGATCAGCTCGTAGATCACCTGGTGCAAACGGATCTCAACACCTTCGTGCTTCGCGGTGGAGTCAACGCCCGTCTCTTTGCCAACGTGGAAAGCAATTATGATGGCATTCGAGGCGCTTGCCAGCATGACGTCGTTTCCGGTCACATTGCCGGTGCCACTGAGGATGATATTCAGAACAACCTTATCGCTCTCGATCTCCTCCAGCGAAGACGCAATCGCTTCGACCGATCCCTGGGTGTCGGCCTTGAGCACAACTTTCAGCTCGAGCTTCTCGCCTTCCTCGATCTGGTCGAATAGCGAGTCGAGCGAGGTCTTCACCGGCGTAAAGAGGCTCTCCTGCCTCAACTTGGCGGCTTCTTCGGCGGCAAGCGCCATGGCGGCCTTCTGGTTGGCGTAAACCTGGAAATGATCGCCGGCGCCCGGCACTCCCGGCAGTCCGAGGCACTTGACCGGGGTCGATGGTCCGGCAGATTTGATCTTGGCACCGTGATCGTTGAGCAGTGCGCGGACCTTGCCGCAATACTGCCCGCACAGCACGATGTCTCCAACGCTGAGCGAACCGCGCTTCACGAGCACGTTGGCGGTTGGCCCCATGCCCGGCTCAAGCTGCGCTTCGATCACGTAGCCTTCGCGACTCGGGTTCGCCTTCAGTTCGAGAATATCGGCCTGCAGCAGAATCATTTCAAGCAGGTGGTCGATCCCATCACCCGTTTCGGCGCTGACCGGACAGGTGATGACTTCACCGCCCCACTCTTCCGGAGTAAGTCCTTCAGTCTGGAGCTGCGTCATGACCCGCTGAACGTCCGCGGTTGGCATATCGATCTTGTTGATGGCAATCATCATGGCCACACCCGCGGCCTGTACGTGCTTAATGGCCTCTCTCGTCTGCGGCATGATCCCGTCGTCAGCCGCGATGATGATAACAGCCACATCCGTCAGGTTGGCGCCGCGCGCCCGCATCGCCGTGAAAGCCGCGTGGCCCGGCGTATCGAGGAACGTAATCTGTTTTCCGCTCAGCTCGATCGTATAGGCGCCAATGTGCTGCGTGATGCCGCCCGACTCCCCGGCCGCCACCTTGGTGTTGCGGACCTGGTCGAGTAGGGAGGTCTTGCCATGATCGACGTGACCGAGGAAAGTCACGACCGGCGGGCGAGGCATCATGTCCTCGGGCTGGTCTTCGTCCTCGGGCCGCTCTTCCAGCTTGTTCTCGATGCTGGGACGCGGACCGCGCTTCTCAACCTGTACCGTGAAGCCGCGCTTTTCCGCGATCTTGCGGATGATGTTGACGTCAATGCTCTGGTTGATGGCCGCCAGGATGTTCATCTTCATCAGCTCGGCGATGATGATGTTCGGCTTGATGTCCAGCAACTCGGCCAGGCTCTTGACGATGATCGGCCCGCGCAGGCGGAGCACGTTGCCATCCACGACCTCAGCCTGCGGCCCCGAGGGCGCGGCCGGTTCCGGCGGCGGGGCAGTGGGCTTGGCGGCAGGCAGGGGAGCGGCCGCGGGCTCTTTCTCCTTAGCCTTCGCCTTGGGCTTGGCTTTCGGCGATGGCGCAGCAGCTTCCTTGGCCGCCTCCGGTTTCCGCTTGTCGGCCGTGGCCTTGGCAGAGGCGGGACTTCCGGCCTCCGACTTCCGACCTCCGACTTCCGGTTTCGGAGGCGGAAGCGCCTCGCCGCGAAGAACTGCCAGCATGTCGTCATCGACGACCGCCACCTGGTTCTTGGCCTCTACGCCCATTTCATGCAGCTTGGCCAGCACCTCTTTGCTGGTCACGCCAAGCTCTTTGGCTATCTGGAAAACCTTCATGCCTTATCTTCTTCCTCATCCGTCTCGTCTGCCGTGGGTTCTTCTTCAGCTTCCGCTTCGGTTTCAGCCGCGGGCTCCTCAGTAGCTTCGACCTCCTCCGGGGCGGCGTCCTCTTCGACCGGAGCTTCGTCAGCACCCTCGCTGGCGACTTCCGCCGTGGTTTCGCTGACTGGTTTCATGTTCGAGGCCGCGTCATGGATCGTCTGCGCAACTTCTGGGTCAAGACCGGTCGTCTCGGCGATGTCAGCCACGGCAGCGGCAAGAATACCATCCACGGTCAGGAATCCGCCGGTAACAAGTGTCTGTGCATTCTCAGCACCAATCCCGTCAACGGCGGCAAGAGCTTCCACGGCCTCCGCAAGCTGCTTCTCGAAGTCGGCTTCCTGTTCGTCCTTCTGAATATCGACCTTCTTGCCGAGCAGCTTGGCGGTAAGACGCACATTCTGTCCGCGCTTGCCAATCGCCAGCGAAAGCTGGTCTGCATCTGCCACAACATGGACGAGGTCCAGATCGTCCTCGTCGATTGCCACCTTGGCCAGTTTGGCCGGCGAGAGCGCATTGGCTACGTAGGTGCGGGTGTCGTCGCTCCAGCGAATGATGTCGATCTTCTCGCCGGAAAGCTCACGCACGATGTTTTTAACACGCATCCCGCGCATGCCTACACATGCGCCAACAGGATCGACCTTCTCGTCGTGCGAAAGCACGGCGATCTTGGTGCGGTACCCGGGCTCACGGGCAATGCCCTTGATCTCAACGATGCCGTCTCCGATCTCGGACACTTCCAACTCGAAAAGGGTGCGTACGAAATTCGGATGGCTACGCGTCAGCACAACACCGGGGCCAGCCGACTCGCTGCGCACATCCAACACGTAGGCGCGGATCCGGTCGCCGATCTGGTACTCCTCGGTCGGGACACGCTCGTTAGCCGGGAGAATGGCCTCTGCACGGCCAAGATCAACCAGGATGTCGCTACGGATGAACTGACGTACGGAACCGCTCACGATATCGCCGACGCGGTCCTTGTATTCATCAAAGACCACTTCCTTTTCGGCTGCGCGAATGCGCTGGATGATGGCTTGTTTGGCGGTCTGGGCAGCGATACGCCCGAAGTTGCGCGGCGTGACCTCTACCTCGATGAACTCACCCAACTCGGCAGCGGGGTCGACGTTGAGTGCGTCGCCCTGGAGAATCTCCTCGTCCGGATGGGAAACATCTTCCACGACCAGTTTCTTGGCAAAGGCCTTGATGTCGTAGGTCTCACGATCGATCGCAATGCGCACATCCTTGTTCTGCGCCAGATTCTTGCGCGAAGCAGACTGCAGCGCGTATTCGACCGCCTGAATAAGGACTTCGCGGTCAAGACCGCGTTCCTTTTCCATGTAGTTGAGAATCGCCTGAAGCTCGTTATTCATGACCCGTCTCTTTCCATCGGGACCGCCAAGCCCCGCTCAATATTCACTTTTCACTGATCCTAAACATGCAAAAGAGTGGGTTGAAGCCCACTCTTCACAAGACCACAATGTAAAGGGCAACCGCTACTCTATGCCCCTCCGCCCCAAACCGTCAAGCCCCCATGTAGACGGTTTTTCGGGGCTCCCCTCCTCTTCCTTCTCCTCCGTGTCTTCGTGCCTCCGTGGTTCTTCCCGTTCTTTCCATAGTGACAGCGATCTGCAACGGTGGAATACTGCGTGGCAGCACGAAAACAAGGAGGACCACCATGGCCTTTACGCTTCAGTTGGGAGAACAGGCGCCGGATTTCTCGCTACCGGCAACAGATGGCAAGACCTACGGCCTCGCCGATTTCGCGGGTGCGGACGTGCTGGTCGTGTTCTTCACCTGCAATCACTGCCCCTACGTGATCGGATCCGACGAGAACACACGCGCCACGGCCGACAAGTTCAAGGACCGCGGCGTAGCGTTTGTAGGGATTAACTCGAACAGCGTCAGCACGTACGCGGAGGACAGTTTCGACCATATGGTCGAGCGCATGAATCAGCACCAGTTCCCGTGGGTCTATGCCTACGACGAGTCACAGAACGTGGCACGTGACTATGGCGCGTTGCGCACGCCGCACTTCTACGTGTTCGACAAGGATCGCAAGCTGGTCTATACGGGCCGCGGAATCGACAACCCACGCAACGGGGAACAGGCCACGGTCAACGACCTCGACAACGCACTCGAAGATGTCCTGGCCGACCGGCCGGTGCAGAACCCGCTCACCAACCCCATCGGCTGCAACGTGAAGTGGGATGGCGAGGATGCCCACTGGATGCCGGTCGATGCCTGTGACCTCGTGTAACTAATAATAGGACGTAAACCACCTCATGGACAGCAGCACAACCACTATTGCACCCATTCCCCGCGAGCACGCCGACTCTGAGATCATCCGGTCCCTTTGCACAAGTGGCAGTTACCACACACCGGAAGAGGGACGCCGGATCGGCTTAAGCCGGCTCCTGGGACGATGGGATGCATGGGTCTATTGGCAGGTGATCCGTGTCATCGTCGCGGGCGCGCGGGTGGCCAGGCGCGGGCAGCACAATGACGCCCAGTGGCGGCGCGAGTCGGAGGACTTGCTGCAGATCATGGAGGCCGCGGGAGGCAAGGTGGATATCACCGGCATGGGACCTGCTCTAAGAATGGACGGGGCTGCGGTGTACGTTGCCAACCACATGGGCATGCTCGAGACGTTCTTCCTGCCCAGCGTTGGGATGGCACGCGGCCCGCTGAACTACATCCTGAAGAAAGCGCTGCTCGCCTACCCGGTCTTCGGGACGCTCCTGTCGGCGACCCACCCTATTGCCGTCACCCGGGAAGATCCCCGCGCCGACCTGAAGCTCGTGCTCACACGCGGGGTTGAACTGCTCAAGGCCGGTCAATCCATCATCGTCTTTCCACAGGCCACCCGTTCATCCGTCTTTGTTCCGAAGGAGTTCAACACACTCGGCGTTAAGTTGGCGGAGCGTGCAGGCGTGCCGGTGATACCGATTGCGCTCAAGACCGACTTCATGCGTGTGGGCAAACTGATGCGCGATTTCGGACCACTGGACCGCACGCAACCCATACACTTCCGGTTTGCGCCACCAATCATGCCGCCGTTCAAAAGCAAGGACGCGCACGAGACGGTGGTCAACTTCATCCGTGATCGGATGTTGGAATGGGGAGGAGAGGTTGCCGATGACTGAGAACGATATGCTGCCCGACCTGCAGTCGAGCTTGATGTGTGACGATGTGCGGCAGGAGCGAAACGGGAAGTTCATCCTGATCGGTCTCTTCGACGGGCTGGGGGTACCCAAATATCCCGCCGTCTTTCAGAAGCTCTGCCTGGTCAATCGCTGGTGCTGCGGCCAGGGCGAGTTCACACAGGAAAGCCGTGTCATTGGTACCGATGGCGTCACGGTGATCAGCCAGGGCAAACAAGTGCCCATCCGCCTCCCGCACAACATGGCGACGGCCACAAGCGTGGAGATATTCCTCAACGTCAAGTTCGAGACCCCCGGCACCTACTGGGTGGAAGTCATGCTCAACGGAGATATGAAGATCCGCTACCCGTTGCAGGCACGAGAGGTAAAGCAGCAGAACAGCTAACGACTTTCCGCTACGCTTCCATCTCAATCTCGATCACGTCCACCCCCGTCTCCCATCGCTTGAGAGAGTTAAGGTCGAGGGTAATCTGCGACATACGCTGGATGTCTTCGGCGGTCTGTTGCGATCCACGCTGGATCGTGTCGCGCTCGGCCATGAGACGACGTCGCCACAAGCGCAGGATGAGATCCTGGACAGCCGTCTCAGGTGATACTTCGTCCGACCGCACTTTCGAACTCAACACAAGCAAACCGGCGGCGAAGGCCTCCAAGCCCTCGACCTCGGTCTCGCTTCCCCGGAGCAGGTCCTGGACAGGTATCTCCTCTCGTGCGGCTTTCAGCGCGGCCCCCACGACCGCCTGGCAGCGGGTGTCCTGCACCATGGACAAGGGAAGATAACGCGCTACCAGCTCCGCCACCCCAGGGCGCCGATCTGCCTGCACGAGATGTTCGCAGAGCGCCATTTCGAAGGCGGGCGGTGCGGTATTCTCCGCGGGCGCCTCCCCCGCTTCTTCCTCGTGCAACGGACGCCGCTGGCGGCGAACAAGGTGACGTAGCTCATCCTGCAGCGCGGCTACCGGTAGATTCAGATTCTGGGCCGCAGCCTGTATCAAGCGGGCCTGCTGTACGGAATTGGGACTACGTAGGATCGTCTGCAACACGTCGCGTGCCGCGCGCATGACACCTACATCCGTCGAAAGGTCTTCGCGCCGCGAGAGCACACCGACCTGGAAGTCCACAACAGAGAGTCCGGCATCAAGGATCGCGCCGAATGCCTCGCCCCCCTCCTTGGCGATGAAGCTGTCAGGATCCTCGCCTTTCGGAAGCTCGGCCACGCGTACGCCGAGGCCCGCCGAAAGGAAAATACCGGCGGTCTTGATGGCCGCATTTTCGCCAGCCGTATCGGGGTCGAACACGATCACCACGCCATCGACATATCGGCGAAGAACGTTGGCGTGATCTTCCGTGAAAGCCGTGCCTTGAGAAGCGACCGCCGTTGTGAAGCCGGCCTGGTGGCAGCGGATGACATCGATCTGCCCCTCACAGATCACGGCCTCGCGCTTGTCGACCATCGCGCGGCGGCCCTTATCGAGCGCGTAGAGCACGCGGCTCTTGCGGAAGAGCGGTGTCTCGGGACTGTTGATGTACTTTGCGCCGCGCACGTCGTCGCTCAACGCCCTTCCGCTGAACCCGATCACGCGGCCCTGGATGTCGCAGATCGGAAACATGAGCCGGTCGCGGAAACGGTCGTAGTAGCCGGCCGATACATCGTCCGGGTCGCGCCGCAGAATCAGCCCGGCTGTCTCCATCAGCTCAAGCGATATCTTGTGCTTGTGAGCCCACTGAATCGTGCCGTCCCAGCGGCTTGGGGAATAGCCGACACCGAAGGTCTTGGCGATATCGCCTTCAAGACCACGCTTCTGGAGATAGTCGCGGGCGTGCTGGGCGCCCTTCATCTGTTCAAGACAGCGGGTAAAGAACTCCGCGATGTCGGTATGGATTTTGAATAGGGCGTCCTTCTCGGATCGCTTTCCGGGGTCGCCTTCCTCGAACTCGAGATGAATTCCGGCGCGATCGGCCAGCATCCGAACGGCAGTCATGAAATCGACGCCCTCATGCTCCTGCAGGAAGGAGAAGACGTCGCCCCCTTTGCCGCAGCCGAAGCAATGATAGATCTGACGCTGGGCATTGACGACGAAGGAGGGGGTCTTCTCCTTGTGGAATGGACAGAGAGCCTTGAACGTACCGCCTGCTCGCTTCAGCGTTAAGACGCCACCGATGATCTCGACGATATCGTTGCGAAAACGAATCTCTTCAAGCGTACGTTTGGGTACAAGTCCAGCCATCGTTTACTTTTCAATTAGACAGTGAACTGCAACTACCTCGTGAACTTTGCCGAGAACCAATCCGACCTTCAGAACTACTCCGTGAACTTTGCCGAGAACTAATCCGGAGTAGTTCTCGGCAAAGGAGACGGATTAGTTATTCGATGTAGTTCACGGCAAAGTTCACGAATTAGCTACTCCTCCCTCGAAAACCACTTCCTGATCTTGCTCGTCTTCTTCTTTGCTTCCTTACGTTCGAGAACTTCCTCAACCTTCTCGCGGGATTCCTCAACCGTTTCACGAACCCGTTCGGCTACGCTCTTTTCTTCGATCTGCTCCCGGACGGCAGGAATCCATTGCACCACTACCGAACCGATCAGCGACGCTTCACCGAAGTGGCGGTTCAAGTACTCGTGCGGCCACAGGTTCATGGCGAGAAAGATCATCACAACATAGAAGCTGCCTTTGACCAGGCCAGCCACGCCTCCGCCCACCTTGTCGACTCCCTCGGGGATGGCCAGTTCGATCAGCTTGCTTGCGACGAGACTGAGTATGAGCGAAGCAAGAATGATGAGCAGGACAACCCCAACGTAAGCGACGACACGCGCCGGCTCGCCTTCCATGCGCGTATGGTCCGCCATCCAGCCTGCCACCGCGTCGTGGTAGCGCAAACCGATCCAGAACGCCACCACGGCGCCCACTACACGGCCAATCTCCTCGGAGAGCCCGCGCCGCCAACTCAACACAACGTGTACCAGCACGAAGAGCAGCGCAACGATATCCACCAGGTTGAGCATTGTGTTCCTCCTATCGCGTCGGCTTGGGAGGCGACTCCCGCTCGTTGGCTTTGAGCCAGTCGCTGGCTTGTTGCCCGAACTCACCCGTACCATCGAGCCGCAGTACATGCTCGAAATGCGTCCGCGCCATCCCGCGCCTGCCGGCGTTCGCGTAGATTACGGCCAACAGGTAGTTGGCCTTGATGTGACGCGGCTGAATGGTTAGCAGGTTATCCAGAAACTGGACCGCCATGTCATCGTCACCTTCCTCGTGCTTGACCACTGCCAGCATGAAACGCGAATCGGTGCTGTCGGGACGCAGTGCAAGCGCCCTGTCGAATGCCTTCCCGGCCACCGCCAGCTCGCCTTCGGTCCGGGCGGCCAGCCCGAGGTTGTGCCAAGCGCCGAAAATCTCCGGGTCGAGCTCCAGCGCGGCCTTGTAGAGTTCCATAGCACGCGCCGTGTCTCCCTGGTGATGTGCGTTCAGGGCGCGTGTCCACAGGCGGTTGGCCGAGTTATCGACGGGTTCAGCCGCGGCGGCGGGGCTTTCCTCGTCGCCCTTTGGGCTATGGGGGGCAGGCGGCTCGGGGTCTGGAGCGGGCGATTCCGGTGTGGACCGATGCGATGCAACGAACTCACGGATGGCGGCCAAACGCGGATCATCCTCCACAGCGCATTCGAGGTAGGCTTCAAAGAAGCCGACTGCGCGCTCGAGGTCTTTGCGGCCGTCGCGCTGCAAGACGGCGGCATTGTAGAGAGCGCTGCTATACGCGGCATCGGCTTCGAGGGCCTCGCCGAAGAATGCCTCGGCCATGTCAAGGTTGCCGGCCCGGTACTCAACCACACCCATGGTTGTGAGGATGCGTGGCGAGTATTCCTCGCGCCGGTTGGCCTGATCGAGCATCCGGCGCGCACCGTCCCAGTCATCTACCTGCATGAAAAGCCGTGCGGCCAACTCGAGCGGACGCGCATCGTCCGTATTCAGGGCGGCTGCCTCGACATAGGCGTCGACCGCTTCCGGCAGAAGGCCGGCCTGTTCACGCGCCACGCCCAGGTTGAGCTGCGCGATGGCATTGGAGGGGGCATGTTCCACCACGGTCTGCAACAGTGCAAGCGCATCCGCCGTTTCACCTCGCTCCAAGTGCGCAACGGCGTTGACCAAGTCTGCTTCATAGGGCTCCGGAGCGGCTTCCGGCTCGGGCTTGCCGCACCCCCCAGCCAGCACGGCCAGCGCTCCAATCAACAAAAGATTCCACCGCAAGTTGCTCATACGTTCACTCATCCTCGTCGTTTTCCGCCTATATATAGCAGCAGGCGCGTAAGCCGGCCAAGTAAGTTCGGCTCGCTCGGAGAGCTCGCCCTACCTGACACTCGATTCAGACAAACCTAAAGCAAGGTAGGGCGAGCTGTCCCCAGCGAGCCGCGACGCAGTCAGAATACTCTGGACCGGCACCGCCCTAATCTCCCATAAGAGAAGACATGGACCCCACAGAACCATCGCCAGCCGAGAAGAAACGCCTGCTTTTGCACATATGCTGCGCCCCGTGCTCGACCGCTTCGATCGAGCGGCTGCGAGAGAAGTACGACGTCACCGGGTTCTTCTCCAACTCAAACATCGCACCCGAGCCGGAATACTGGCGGCGGCTGGGCGAGGCCGAGCGTCTTGCCAAGGAGATGCAGATCCCATTTGTGGTAGACTCCTACGACCACGCCGACTGGCTCGAATGTGTTAAGGGCTACGAAAACGAACCCGAAGGCGGCGCTCGCTGCGAGCGCTGCTTTGCCTTCAGCCTCTCGCATGCGGCCACCTATGCCCGGGACAACGGATTCGACCTCTACACGACGACACTCTCGATCAGCCCACACAAGGATAGCCTGACCATCTTCCGCGTCGGTCAAGACCTCGGGCCCTTCCTGGATGTCGACCTGAAGAAGCAGGATGGGTTCCGGCGCAGCCTGGAACTCAGCCGCGAATACAACCTGTATCGCCAAGACTACTGCGGTTGCGAATTCAGCCTTGCCCAGTCTCGCGAACAGCCATAGGCTGACAGCAGCGAAACTGACGCGGAGGCAGGAGCCATGAAGACGCAGAACGGAAAAACACGAATTCTGGTAGTGGACGATCACCCGGTCGCCACGCGGGGTGTCTGCATGATCATCGACGCCGAGGACGACATGGAGGTGTGTGGAACGGCCACCACAATAGCTGAGGCCATGCGCCAGTACAACAAACTGAAGCCTGACATGGCCGTCATCGATCTCCGGCTGGGGGAACAGAGCGGTCTCGACCTGGTGCGCGCTCTACTCGTCCAAGACAGGCGTTTTCCGACTCTCCTGTTCTCGATGTACGACGACCACCTTTTCGCCGAGCGCGCTATTCGTGCCGGAGCCCGCGGTTACGTCATGAAGCAGGAGCCCGCAGCCACTATTATCGCGGCCATACGAACGGTGCGTGATGGTGGAATCCACGTGCGGAAAGGCTTGGCAAGAGAAGCACTGGACCAAGGAGTCGAAGGGGTACCCCCCCACTCCACAGCTCAACTCTCCAAGCTAACCGACCGTGAGTTGCAGGTGTTGCAGGCCATTGGCAACGGAAAGAGCCGCAAGGAGATCGCAGCAGATATCAATGTCAGCGTGAAGACACTCGATGGCTATCGGCGCAGCATGGGGCACAAACTCGAAGTACGCGACGTCACCGAGCTCGCCCAGCTCGCGGTCCAGCTTGCCGAAACCGGGCACATCTAGTGTCGTGTCACGCGGACAGCCGTTACCTCTTCAGACGCAGGATGTAGAACTTGTCGTCCTTGCTCAGGCGTACGCTCTCCCGCGAGACGGTCACAATCCGGTAGCCCTCGATTTCAGCTCCCTCGGGCAGGATCTTACCGTTGATGTGTGCCATGCGAACGCGCGGCGTGTAGACGACGCCTGTTAAGACCAGTTCGTCGCGTTTCCTGACCTCGACTTTCCGCGGCGTCACCTCGTCACCTTGCGGGCTATCGAGGGCAGGCAACACAGGCTTCTCGGCAGGCTGCGGTGGTGTTTTCGCGGCTGGCGCTGCCGTGGGTAGCGCTTTCTCCGGCTTCGGTTCAGCGGGAGGTCGTGTTGCGGACAGCGGCTTTGGTTCGGGCACAGGCTCCGCCGGCTTCACCTCACGCTTCGTCACGGGTTCCGGCTCAGGGGCAGGTTCCGGCACCGGCTCAGCGACAGGCTCAGGGACGGAAGCCGTCGCCTCGGCGGGCATCTCGATTTCGGACACGGGCGTTACCTTCACGGGAGAGGCAATCGGATCGGTCGTGGCGACGGACTCTCCTTGACGAGCTCGATTCGTGTACCAAGTCACGAACAGCAGGATGGCGGCGGTCAACACCATGATGGTCGACAGAACGATCGACCAGACCGAGAAAAGGGGCGGCGAGGATGGCGGCGAGGAAGCTCTCATCACCTCAACCTGTGCACCCTCCTGCTTCTTCTTCGACGGTGCAGCAGAGTTGCCTTCCACCTTTTTCAACGCATCACTGATAATACTCATGCTCCTTCACCCTCGATCTCGCTGACACTACGTTCAATCACGTCCAGTTCAATAGTGTGGCGCCCCCTCACGAATGATGCCAGCAGGGCGCGGTCGCATAACAGGTTGATCAGACGGGGTACTCCGCCCGAATAATGATGGATGCGCTGGTAGCATCCGTCGCCGAACTCGATCCCGGTGCGGCATCCAGCCACGCGCAGGCGATGGTGAATATACTTCTCCACCTCGGTTGCCGGTAACGAGTTGATGTGATAGCGAACCCCAATGCGCTGCCGGAGTTGCGTCAGTTTGGGCGACGCCAGCTTCCTGCGCAACTCAGGTTGCCCGACCAATATGATCTGCATCAGCTTCTCTTTGTCCGTCTCGAGGTTCGAAAGCAAGCGAACGGTTTCCAGCGTCTTGACCTTTAGCGTCTGGGCTTCATCGAGGATCAGCACAACATTGGTGTGGTGTTTCAGCTCCTCGAGAAGGAATCGGTTTAGTTCGCGTACCATCGCGATCTTACTGCGGCGCGGCGCCGTCAGACCGAAATCCTCAAGGATGGCCTCGATGAGCTGCAACTCGGAAAGATCGGAATGCAGAATAAAAGCCGTACGATATGACCCATCCAGTTTGCCCAGCAGCGCTTTGCAGACCGTTGTCTTGCCCGCACCGATTTCGCCGGTAATCTCAAGAAAACCCTTCCGAGCCTCGATCCCGTACTGGAGGTACGCCAACGCCTCCCTGTGTTGTTCGCTGAGATATAGAAAGCTCGGATCGCTCGTTACGTTGAACGGATATTCTTCAAGACCAAAGAAATCGAGATACATCAGTGTCTCCCGGGGGCTATCGCGCAATTCCTTTATACACAGCGCTGATCCACAAGGCAATGCCAGGCTATAGCGTGAAGACGCAACAGACACGGCTCGCTCGGAGAGCTCGCCCTACCCTACACTCAAACCAGATAGACCCACGGCAAGGTAGGGCGAGCTGTCCCCAGCGAGCCGCAATCCACGATGCATCCTGCATCTTGCACCTTGCATCCTGCACCTTGCATCCTGCATCTTGCATCCTGCATCTTGCACCTTGCATCCTGCATCTTGCACCTCCTATCATCTCTCCCATGCGCAACCCGGAAACCAAAATCGTTTCCCGCGAGAGAATCGTGGCCCTGCGTGCCGAATGGAAGGCGGACGGCAGACGTGTCGCCTTCACGAACGGGTGTTTCGATGTGCTCCATGTGGGACACGCCAACTACCTGGCGGTTGCACGCGAACAGGGCGACCTGCTTGTCGTGGGCCTGAACTCCGACCGGTCTGTGCGGGAGCTCAAGGGAGAGAATCGTCCGATCGTCGAAGAGGGTGAGCGCGCCCTCATGGTCGCTTCACTCGAGGCAGTGGATTACGTGGTGATATTTGACGAGCTGCACGTGGAACAACTGATCAGGGAGCTCGTGCCGGACATCCTTATTAAGGGCGGTGACCGTGCCGACTGGGTGTGTGGGCGCGAGATCGTTGAGAAGAACGGCGGCAAGGTGGTTCTCGCCCCGGAGGTCAAGGGACGCTCGTCGACCGGGATTATCGAGCGGATCCTCGGCCTACAGGACTAGCTGCCCTTGGTACCGCCTTTGCGGCTCTTGGGCACGGAACCGCTCCTCTTCTGCCTACCTCCTCGTCTTCGTCGCGGCGGACGTTCCGGGTGTTCCGGCGGCGGGTCCTTCTTAACCCACTTCCGCCAATCCTTGAGCGAATCAGCGTCGCCCAGGCCAGCTGCCGTACGGATGGCAAAGAGATCCAGCGAATCGAAGAAGGTCTCCTGCGCCATGAACCGTTTGCGGGAGAAACGCCGTTTGCCGGGCGCTTCGTCGAAGCGTCGCTGAGCATCGATGATACGCACAAGCCGGTCGGTCACCCGCCGCGGAATACGCAGGCGCGGCATGAGGGGCTCGATGAGTTCACGAATGACTTCGTGCCTGGGATGCTCGCCCCGCTCGAGGTGTTCTGCCTGGCGCACCTCGAACATGCCGTGAAGCAGAGCAGCGAAGATCAGCTCGGGTTTCGGGGGCGCATAGTCGTCACCAAACGCATCCAATGCCTCCAGCATGGCCTCGAATTCGGCTTGGCGACCACGACGTGCCTTGAGAAACGCAACGAGCTCGGGGAAGAGCTGCGCCATCATCTGGGACTGGGCCAGCAGATCGAACGATGCCGCGCCGGATCGGTAACCGAAGAAACGGTATACCTCTTCCAGCAGGCGTGGTGGTGCCGACTTCATGACCTCGGGAGCATTGCGGCGGAGTGCACGCCAGGTTCGCGGCTCAACGGTAAACCCCATGCGTGCCGCAAACCGCACGGCTCGCAGCATGCGAATCGGGTCCTCCTTAAAACGAAGGTCAGGATTGCCGATGCAACGTATGACACCCTTTTCGAGGTCGCGCAAACCGCCGACATAGTCGATCACGGTGTAGTCGGCGATATTGTAGAAGAGAGCGTTGACGGTGAAGTCGCGCCGGTAAGCGTCCTCCAGGGGTGTGCCAAAGGTGTTGTCATGCTTATGAAAGAACTCGCCCTCCTCCCGCGTATCCACCTCGGGTTCACGGCGAAAGGTACTGGTCTCGATGACCTTCTGCCCGAACTTGATGTGTGCCAGCCGAAAGCGTCGCCCGATCAGGAAGGCGTTTCGGAACAGCCGCTTGATCCGGTTCGGATGCGCATCGGTCGAGATGTCAAAGTCCTTCGGCTTACGTCCAAGAAGCAGATCGCGTACACCGCCCCCAACCAGGTAGGCGATATGGCCACTTCGGTGCAGACGATAGAGCACCTTAATGGCGTCAGGGTCGATGTCCCGCCGGGATACGCTATGCTCATCACGGGTATAGATGCGTGGTTTGCGCGCTTTCACACTGAATAGAGTCTTCTATTCCCCTCGCCATGCCAACACTCTTTTGGAGAAAACCACAGAGACACGTTGCCGACTACCGGCATTAAGATACATCGCAAAGGCACGGAGCCGGAGAGAATCCCCTCCTTGGCGTCTTCGCGTCTCTGCGCGAGATTCCCTCCCGAGCCCTTTTTCAACGTGCATTCCACACCTACTTCCGGTATACGCAGGCGGCATGACAGCGGAAGAAGCAGGATTAATCGAGTCACCCGCGGACGTACTCTCGGGCTGGATCCGGGAAGCGTTCCGGAGCTGTTTTCCGGATGTAGAGAGCGACTTCGCGGATATCTCAGTGGTCGAGACCTCGAATCCGGAGTTTGGCGACTACCAATGCAATGCTGCCATGGGGTTAGCGAAGTCGCTCCGCCAATCGCCGCGCGCTATCGCCGAAACCGTGGCCGCCGTGACGGACCGCCCGGACTGTCTGGCCAAACTCGAAGTAGCCGGTCCTGGCTTTCTCAATCTATACCTCGACACCGAATGGCTGGCGCGTCATGTCGAGCGGATGGCAGCGGACCCCCATTTCGGCGCACCGTGTTCAGGGAAGGGAAAGACCGTAGTCATGGATTACGGGTCACCCAACATGACCAAGCCACTGCACATTGGCCACCTGCGCTCGCACAATATCGGGTCGGTACTCGACCGCATGCACCGCTTCCTCGGCTACCAGGTGATTGCCGACAACCACCTCGGCGACTGGGGAACACAGTTCGGCATCACCATCATGGGCTATCGTCATTTCGGTGACGAAGCCGCCATGCAGACCACGCCCCTGGAGGAGTTGGAACGGGTTTACGTGCTCAGCTACGAGAAGACCCGCGAAGACGCGGAGTGGCTTGATCAGTGCCGAAGCGAGTTGGTCAAGCTACAGACCGGCGACAAGGATAATTTAGCGCTGTGGGAGATGTTCATGCGGCTTAGCCTGGAGGAGCTGGACCGCATCTACGCACGGCTCGGCGTTCATTACGACATCGTACACGGCGAGAGCTACTACCGCGACAAGCTCGCAGGAACCGTAGAGACCCTCGAAGAGAAGGGTCTGGCCGTCGAGAGCGAGGGCGCCACGGTGGTCTTCCTAGAAGAAGAGAAGCTGCCCGTTTGCATCGTGCGAAAAAGTGATGGGGGCTTCAACTATGCTACGTCCGACCTGGCGACCGTTGCAGCGCGGGTGGAGGAGTTCAAGCCTGAACGGATCATCTACGTGACCGATGAGCGCCAGCAGCTTCACTTCAAGCAAGTCTTCGCTGTCTGCCGGCGTCTCGGGTACGAGGTGGGGCTCGATCACATCTGGTTTGGACTGATGCGCCTGCCGGAGGCTACCTTCTCGACCCGCGATGGCAACGTGATCAAACTGGATGCACTGCTGGACGAAGCAGAGAGCCGTGCCCTTGCCATCATCGAGTCATCGTCTCCCGATATGCCCGAGGAAGAACGCCTCGCCGTGGCCGCCGCCGTAGGCGTTGGCGCGGTCAAGTATGCAGACCTTAGCCAGAACCCACAGAGCCTCGTTACATTCACGTGGGATAAGGCCTTAGCGCTGGATGGTAACTCCGGACCTTACCTGCAATACGCCTATGCTCGCATCGCCAGCGTTCGCGACAAGTACGCCAAACGGTTTCCGGAAGGTGCACCGGAGGACCAGCACCTGCGCCTGGATGAGACTGTCGAGCGTACGCTGGCGCTTCAACTGATGCGGTTCGGAGCAGTCGTTACCCGCGCGGCCCACCTGTACAAGCCCAACATGTTGACGGACTACCTCTACGACCTGGCGCAGATCTACAGCTCCTTCTATCAGAACGTGCCATTCCTGAAAGCGCCCGAGGGCATCCGCGAAAGCCGCGTGCGGCTGTGCGGCATTGTTGCCGGAGTCCTGAAGCAAGGCCTAGACCTCCTCGGCCTCAAGACGCTCGAGCGGATCTGAGGGAAGAGACTGCCCGCAGATTGCGGGTAGGGCGAGCTGTCCCCAGCGAGCCGCGCACTGGGAACCGCACATGACAAGAGGCCGTTCAGCGCCTTGCGCTTCCTCAGCCCAAACATGTACCCATCCAAGCTCGCGGCTCGCCGGGACGGCTCGCCCTACCTTACCGCTTCAACACTCTCGCTTTCCCTCCGGCCTCCGACTTCCGGCTTCCGACCTCCGTCAATACCCATACGTACTTCCACCAATGAACTCGCGCAGCAGCGAATCGCCGGGGATGGCGGACGCATCACGCACGCCGCGTAGGGGCTTGAGTAGGTCGTGGACACGATTGGCCCGGATGTGGGCGTCCAGTCGGCGGGGGTCGTCAGGGAAGCGACCGGTCGCTGCTGCAATGTAGCGGAACAGACGGTTCTTCAGGAATGGAAGCTCGTAGGGCAAGGCACTGTTGACGATGCAGTCGGCATTCTTGATGAACGGGATGATGTGCCGAAGTTCGCTGCGCCGGACGTAGTGCCAATGTGTCAGCGTGTCCATCGGCTGCAGGTGACGGAACTGCTTGTCCCGAATCATACGTCTTAACATTCGATTATCGGCCCAGCGCATGAAGGTGCCGTCGTCGCCTCGAATCTGCCCCAGGGTCTCGATGTAGACCTTGAACTTGTGCTCGTCCGGCACGTCACTCGACATCTGGTCGTACAGGCCATGCAATGAGTCGATCAGCAGCAACTCGTTCTTGCCCAGCTCGAATGGATGTACATCGAGAGTACGCAGGCCGGTCTTGAAGCTGTAGCTCGGCGTCTTAATGGTCTTGCCATCGAGAAGCTGACACAGGTGATCGTTGATCAGCTTCAAGTCCAACGCCTGGGGCGTCTCGTAGTCGTAATCTCCGAACTCGTCGCGCGGATGCTGATCAAGGTCGAAGAAGTAGTGATCGATGTTGATGGCTTTGAAGCTCACACCGGCAGTGCCTAGTTTCTCGCCGATTTTCTTCATGGTCGTCGTCTTGCCGGAGGACGATGGACCGGCGATGATGACGATGCGAATGTCGGCAAGATCCTCGATGATTCGTACGGCGGCGGCATGAGCTTCGTCGGCGTAGCGGCGATCGGTGGCGGCGATCAGGTCCGGAAGCTGCTTGCGCGCGATGATGCAATTGAGCGATGAAACCGAGTCGCACTGATGATCCATGTTCCATCGCAGGACTTCGTAGATCTTCTTGTAGGGAACGTTATCGGTTACCTCGAACGCATAGGCACGGGCCGCGCGCGCCATGGCGCGCTGATGACGGTAGATGATATAGTCGCGGGCCACGTCGGTGTAATTGCTGACCATCAAGATGTTCTCGACGACATCCTGAATGTCCTCAACCGAGGGTAAGGCATCGCCCTGATAGGTGGCGATCAGGGCTTCTTCAACCTTGACCGCCATGGCCTTGGCCATTTTGCGGTTGGGTTTCCCGATTGCGTTGGTCGCTTTGAAGATCGCCGACTCGATACGGTCTCTACGATAACGTACAACCGTACCGTCGCGCTTGATGATACTCTTGATCGGAATAGCAGCAGACATAGCAGTAGCTCCGATCATATTGCCACCGCCGGGGGGAATCAAGCCATGAGAACAGTGGACTTACCCCAGTTTTCAGGTGAAGCCCGGCAGGAGCGTCTGAGCGGAGTTGCCGGGTGGTTTCTGATGCAGGTTGCAGGATGCAGGGATGCGGGACAAGAGAACCGCGATTCCGTCAGCCAGCGCGTAGTAGCAGAACTCGGTCACACCGTAGAAGCGCTTCGCCGCTTTGATCACGTGATTGGATAGCACCTGAAGCTTGAGCGTATTGCCCAGCCATACCGACGAGAAGTACACCGCCGCCAGTACCAGGGCCATCATGTTTTGTAGGCGCTGATAGGACAGCACTCGAATGTCTTCTAGATGATAGCTCTGCTTGATGAAGCGGATCGCGTCCTCGACCAGCCAGCGAGACAGGTACCCCTCGACGATGAACCAAAGCGACTTGCGGGACTTCTTTACCTCCACGTTGGTCAGCAGCATCAGCGGCTCCTTGCCGAAGCCCTTAACGACCACAAGGTAGAGTTGCTGCTTCTTGCCCGGCAGTTTCACACGTCGGAACCCAAAGCTGATCTGGTAGGTCTTCTCGCCCTCCTCGGTCTCTCGGACGAGCTGTTCGTGGAAACTCATGCGGCAGCTCTGCGCCAACTCCAGAACGTTCCGGGACTTCCCTCGGAACACCAGATGACGCTGCTTGGTCACTATTGCCGCAAAATCCGGTTGGATGCTCTGCAACCGTTTCCCGATAAGTCTT
>CAYFPQ010000038.1:0-28422 GCA_964345005.1 uncultured Victivallales bacterium
GGTACGCTCGCGGAGCGCACCAGCAAGCAGCCGGGCTTGCCCGGCACACAACAAGACAAATCCAGCGTACGCGCTGGGGCGCGCCGCTGATTTGCGGCGTTCGGTGCGGAGATGAAGATTGAAGAACACCCAAGCAGCGCGCATTATGATGTCGAGGGGACAAGATGCTGAAAGCCGTAGAAGCCACAATCGAGACGAATGGTGAAGTACTCTGATCGAGCCGAACGCCTACATACGAAGAAGTCG
The DNA here is from genome assembly GCA_964345005.1 of uncultured Victivallales bacterium. GTDB lineage: Bacteria > Verrucomicrobiota > Kiritimatiellia > UBA8416 > JABMPJ01 > JABMPJ01. Next base: position 247 of record CAYFPQ010000038.1, read on the forward strand.
GCAATCTCCCGTATCGAGAACCATGCGGAAGACATCAGGCTGTCCACGCTTGAGAAGTTTGCTGAGGCCATCGGCAAACGCCTCACCCTAAAGATAGCCTGAGCGAACCGGTTGGAGCGTACGGCTTACAGCCGCCGCTCAACCAAGCGTTGGCCCTGGGAAAGTGACCTGGGAAAGTGAATGTTGACATCAAGGCCCATGTGGACGATTATAGCTATAGACATCCACATGCTTGACAGGAGGGTGCAATGAGAACCGTTCAGATGACACTCGACGAGAGCCTGGTGCGATCCGTAGATCGTGTAGTTGAGAAGACACACACCACTCGATCCGCGTTCACACGCGATGCACTTCGTGCCGCGCTAGCGCGACTCAAGATATCCCAACTTGAGCGCCAGCATCACCAGGGGTACGAGATTCAGCCCGTCAATAAGGCTGAGTTCAGCGTGTGGGAAGATGAACAGGCATGGGGTGACGAGTGAAGCGCGGAGAAATCCGGTGGTACAAGTTTGCCCCACCTGACAAGAAACGTCCGGTTTTGGTCCTCACGCGAGACTCAATTCTCAAGTATCTTGGTGAAGTCACCGTTGCACCAATCACGACGACGGTGAGAGATATCCCAAGCGAGGTGTTCTTGTCAAAGCATGACGGCATGCGCCGTGACTGCGCCATCAATTGCGACCACATACAGACGCTATCAAAAGGCAAGATCGGCGCCTTGATTACTCGCCTTTCTCCGACACACATGAGCGCCGTCAGCAAAGCCGTCGGTTTTGCTCTCAATCTCTGGTGACAAAGGAGGCGGGCCAAACCTCTGAACGGTACGCCTAAAGGCACCCGTTGGCGGTAGCGTTCTGTTTGAGAAGATGAGATGAACTTCACGGCAAAACAGGGACAGTACATCGCGTTCATCTACAACCACACCAAGATCCATGGGCAGCCGCCCGCAGAGACAGCCTGCTCTCGTATTGCTCATTCGCGCAAGCGCGACTGAGCAAACCGAGAGGCACACGTTCGCCAAGAAAGATGATTGACGAGACCCGCTTCATGACGTACGCTATATCGTACGTATTGGAGGTGTGACATGACAACCATGACTGCAACAGAGGCCCGCAAACAACTCTATACTCTACTTGACGACGTTGCCGACTCGCACGAGCCCATTCAGATTGTCGGCAAGCGGCACTCCGCCGTCCTCGTCTCCGAGGATGACTGGAACGCTGTGCAGGAGACGCTCTACCTTACGAGCATTCCCGGCATGCGTGACTCGATCCGCAAGGGACTCAAGATTCCGGTCGAGAAGTGCGCAACGGAGCTCGACTGGTGAATTGGTCGCTGGTCTACACAACACAGGCGAAACGAGATGCCAAGAAGCTCTCCCGCTCGGGGCTGAAGCCCCAAGCGGAGGAACTTCTCAAGATACTCAGCAAGAACCCATACCAGAGCCCACCACCATTCGAGAGGCTGGTGGGCGACTTGGCCGGTGCATGTTCACGCCGGATCAACATCCAGCATCGCCTCGTCTACCAAGTCATGGATGACATCAAGACGATCAAGATCATCCGGATGTGGACACACTACGAATAGAGTGGCGAACGGGATTAGCGGAGAACAACCAGACCATAGGCTTGGGTGAACCGCACGTTCCCCGCGGAAAGCGCACATGCCCCACCTGAAGTTAGTTGAACGCAGCCAAGGAGGCTGCGCTGGATAACTGGCCACGCTAGACCAGGTTGTACCGTCCCGGGGCAATAATGTGGTTGGGGTCCAAGACCTGCTTGAGGTCGCGAACCGTCTGCCAGAAGGGATCGTCCTCTTTCACGATGTGATGCATCGAATCGATCCCGACCCGGTACATGGGATACCCCTGTTCCATGTAGCGCGCCTCCATTTCCTGGATACACGCGCGCGCGGCCTCGACGCGTTCCGGGTCGCGCTTGTCGAAGGCCAGACTAACAACGCCTTCCATCGCCTTGTCCTTCATGAGGTTGACCGTAATGGCCGCCTCGAAACCATGACGCGAAAAGGTCTCGCGGATGTCCGTAGCCATGGCGCGTACTTCCTTTCCGGAGGCCGGCAGAATCGGGAGGCAGAACATGAGCCCGCTGTTGCTCAGCGTCGGTTCGAGCGAGTCCAGATTTTCAAAGTCGCCGGTCGGCCAGTAGATCGTGTTTATGCAGGTGTCGGTGGTCTGTCCCTGCGTAAAACCATAGCTCGGTTCAACGGCGTCCAACAGCAGGCGCTGCTTGCGCACGAAGGGAATGAACGAAAGCAGGTCCGATACTGCTTTCGCCTTGCTGATGAAAGCGTCATCCAGGAAAGTCGTCTTAGCGATGCCGCGGAACGTACGCCGGATCTCCCTGCGCGCATACTTGAGCTGTTGGCGTGTTCCCAGGATTCCGACTCCGGCACTCCAGGGCCCGAACCCGGCTTCCTCCAGCATCGCGATGGCCTTCTGCCGCAACTCGGGGCCCGGTTCGCCGCCTTCGCGCATCAAGATCTGGTAAAGCATCGGGGCCAACAGAATATAGGACCGCTCGCGGTTGCCAACGTGCGCGATGGTGTGGAAGATCCCGTTCTTGCGCAGCTCGATCATGCCGTCAATCACCGGGCCGAGCTTCTCCTCCGAATCAATTCGCACCACGGCGGTCATGCAGCATTCGGGTGCAGGCATGAGATCGATGCATGCCGAAACGACGATACCGAAGTTCCCCTGCGGAAAGAGCCCATCCAGCGAGGGGCCGATTCCGTGCGGATAAAGATTGGCCGTCTTGGCATTGGCAAAATGGCCAAACCCGGTCTGTATGGTCTGTCCACTGCCCAGCACAACGGTCATGTTCGAGATACCGTCTGCGCGGGAGTCAAAATACCCCACCCCACGGTCCAAGGCATTGCCGATCAGGCTTGTGGTGGAAGTGGAACCCGTCACGTTGAGCATGAGCTTGAGACCGTTTTGCCTGATATGGTCAATGAGTTGCCCTTGCGTGACCCCGGGTTCGACCACAGCGTAGTGGTACTCCTCGTTGATCTCGAGAATGCGGTTCATCTTCGACAGTTCAACGATCACTGCGCCGTCTTTGACGGGCAGGCGCGACCCCATTCCCCATTGGGCGCCGCAGCTGATCGGGTAGAGGGGAACCTTGAACTCGTTAGCGATGCGGACAATCTCGCGCACGGCGTCCGCGCTCTCGGGCAGAAGCACGCAGGGCACCTCGCGCCCGGACGCGCACAGCGATCCCGTGTACGTCTGCAACCCCTCCGCATCCGCAATCACCGCGTCAGAACCAAGCACCTCACGCCATGCCGCAATCGCACCATCCATCTCGCATTCCCCCGCATTAAACCTGTTTCGCAATATCTCTTGTTGAAGGCAACAGCGTCAAGTGATTAGCCCGGACATTTCGCCACGAGTGGTGAAATGTCGGGACCTAATCCAACCGGTAGAGTTCCGGACGACGGTCGTCGATGAGGTCGTTGTTGCCGGCTATGGTCTTGGTGCGAGCCGTGGCGGGGTCGACTTCGTGAATGACAAGAACTTCCTCATCGGCCGACGAGGAGGCGAGGCGTTCGCCCTTCGGGCTCATGACCTGACTCTGACCGGTGAAGGTTATCTCTCCGTGGGGGCGGGTATCCTTGCCGGTTCGGTTAGCTGTAATGGCGAAGAGGCCGTTCTCGAGACAGCGCGTTACCATCGCATCCTGGCAGTACGTGAGCACCAGGTTGGCGGGATGGCAGATCACATCCGCGCCCTGCAGGGCGAGTGAACGTGCCGTCTCGGGGAAGATCCAGTCGAAACAGATCATGACGCCGATCCGTACGCCTCGGATTGTAACGACGGCAGGTGGCTTATCGCCGGGATCGAAACACTCCTTCTCTGCACTGAACAGGTGCAACTTGCGGTAGGTGTGTTCCAAACCGTTGGGGCCGACCACCAGCGCGCTGTTGTAGAGCTTTCCATCACAACGCTCCGCAAAACCGGTAACGAGATGGAAGTCGTTGCGGCGGCACAGATCGGTCAGGGCACTGACCGTTCGAGAATCCAGGGACATCTCCGCAAGAGAGTCGAGTTCCTCGCGATCCTCAAACAGGTACCCCGTAAAAGCCAACTCCGGCAGCACGATGAGATCCGCGTCTGCGCCATCGAGCGCTTGCTCAACTTGCGCCAGGTTCCCGGCTACATCACCGAACTCCGGACAGAACTGATAGTAGCCGACGCGCATCATCAGTTGGTTCCGAGAGTCTCTTCGGCGCGACGGTTCCTGAAAAGGCCAAGAAGAGAAGTCTTACGCCTGGGCTTGGGCTTGCCATTCTTCGGACTGGGGAACGGTGTACCGGGGTCAACGGACTGGAACGTAAAGCTGTAGGGTCCGATCGCTATCTTATCACCGTGCTCGACACGGATGATTGTGACACGCTGTCCATTCACGAATACGCCGTTATGGCTTCCAAGATCCTCGATATGGCAACCCTCGTCGTCGCACCGAATGGAGGCGTGGTGTTTGGACACCTGCCGGTCTTCCAGCCGCACAAGGTTGTCGGCGGATCGACCGATCGAGGTGGAGGGTTTTCCCACAGGAAAGGCGGCCACTTTGCCGTCCTCACCACGAAACACCAAGCGTCTATCCATACAGCCTCCCCCGAAAGAACGTGTGGATTGTATCACAGCGGCGACAGGGACGCAATCCGTCGGTTGCACTAAACGTAGCTGTGAAGCTTGCTCGCCAGTTTGGGAAGGAGATTCACGAGAAGAAAGGTGGTAAGCATGGCAAGAAAGGCCAACGCGTGGGCAAGATTGGCGTGCTTGCGCAGTCGACCGTGTTTGCGGCAGTGGAAGTACGATAGGTAGAGAAACCACGTGATCAGTGACCACGTTTCTTTAGCATCCCACGACCAGTAGTCACCCCATATCTGGTTGGCCCAGAGCGCCCCGGAAAGCATTCCAAATGTCATCAGAGGGAAGGATATCGAGAGAATCTCGTAGCTGCCGGTTTCGAGTCTGTCTGCATCGAACGAGCCGTCACCGAAGCTCTTGCGCACAAATCCGGCCACGAGCAGCAGGAAGGCTATCAGCGCCAGCGAATAGGAGATCATATAGGCAATCACGTGCGGCACGAACCAGGGCGACTGCAAAGCCGGGGCCAGAAGCCACGCCTCGTTGCGCCTGAAGATCAATGCCATGACAAGGGGAATGGCCCCTGCCAGCGGGAAGGCAGGCGTCATCCATTTCAGCCCCCTCCCCCATACGAGCACGGCATAGGCGGGCAGCGCGCAACCGCCCAGGACCACCATCACATGGTGCATGCTCGATAAGGGCGGCTGTCCAGCCGCGGCCCAGTCGTGGGCCACAACCACAAAGCAGATGTGCGACGCTACGAGGAAAGAAATGAACCCCAGGCGAGGCCTGCGCAGGAAGCGGAGCAACAGCGCCAGCGCATGCAGGATCAGGGCTATGCCGAGGAGAGCTTTCATGATGCTGGCTGCCTCCGGATAAAGAAGATGAGTGCCGTGCCGATCATCAGACCGAGGATGCCGGACACGACCATGCGGTCGCCGGGGTCACGCCGTAGCGTGAGGGTGACGTGGCGCATCGCCTGGGAGTCGTACGAATTGAGGTAGAGCCGCCAGCCGGCCGCATCGACCGGCTTGTTGATAACCAGGCGACGGCGTATGACGTCGCCATCCATATCGAGAACCAGGCCAGCCTCGTAGCGCTTGTCGGCCGCCCGATCGAGCACGGCTTGGTATTCGCCTCGCTGCGCGGCAGCACCCAGACTGCCGCCAGCCTCGGTGAGCCATGTACGGCCACCGTCTTCGAATACCAGTTCCGCAGCATAAGAGAGGCCTGGATCGTCGGATGACTCCACACCGAAACCGGTCACCGCAGGAAAACGGTAATGCAGGGGTGGAAGGTCGGGTGCCTGTGCGGGATTTGATGGGGAGAGCATTTCGGCCTCTTCGCCGGCGGCCAGCGATAGGATAGCCATCCGGTTGCTGGCCACGACGTGCAGGATAAGACCGGGCCGAACCGGGTAGGCCGTCTCACGAAACGAGTGTCCCATGCGCATAACAGGCAGGTTGTTGTAGGTGCGGGCAATGAAAAGTGACGCCCCGTCGGGAAGGTTGACATTATCCGGCGCCGAACCGTCCGTCGGGATCCGGGCCAGCGGATCGGCAGGATCGCCAACGATCAGTTCCGGCACGCCATCAAGCTGGACGTCACGGATATCGGCATGCGGCACAACGCTCGCAACCTTGACCAAGGCCTCCCCCATCCCAATCTCGACGCCAGGCACGAGACGGTGCTCGCCAACGATGGTGTCGCCCTTGACCACGAACAGGTTGGGCGCGTACTTGTCGACATGGAAGGACTCCACGGCGAGACCGAATCCGAGCTCGACCGGCGCGCCATCCATCATTCGCACGCTGTGAATCGGCGCTTCGCCCAGATCAACCTGCACATCGAACTTCTTCTCGAAAGCGGCGCCGATCATCGCACCGATCATGATGACCACTGCGCTGGCATGCGTCAGGTGGTAGCCAACGTTTCGCAGGCTGAGTTTACGCCGAAACGTGCAGGCGATGGTGGACACACCCAGAAGCGCCAACACGAAGAAGAGTACGGGCGAACGCAGAACCGCCTCCTGCCCACCCCCGCGCACGGGCAGGACGCCAACCAGCATCAGCACAACAGCCACCGCCATCAGCACAACGGCTAATGGCATTGACGACAGCCGTGGGCGGCGACTCGGTTGAGGTTCGGTCCTACTCATATCAAAGGGCTCAATTGGCGCGGAGTATAGCAGTACGGTCTATCGGTTCCGACAAGAAATGACGCGGTGGATCATCTGACGGAAGACAGCTTGTGAAGCAACTTCGTGCCGAGTCGTTTCATCTCCTCGAAACCGGGGTATCGGCCCTCCAGGGCACGAAACTCGGCGGTGTGATGGACTACCCGCCCACTCCGCTTCTCGCTCGGAACCACGACATGAAGCATCTCGTGAAAGATGATGTAGCACACGAACTCGCGTGGCACCGCCTTGGAATCAAGGGCCGGATGGATGCGAACGGTTCGCGTCGGGGCATGCCAGGAACCAAAGCGGATGCTGCGACGCTTGCGGCGGCGTGGCACCCCATCGCGCCCCCACCCGATACGGCACTTTACCGCCCCACCGAAGCAATCGCGGTTCACTTCGTCGCGCAACACCTTGAGATCGTAGACCTTGCCTTTGCTCCTCAACCGGGGCGGCGTAACGGTCCGTGGCCGTTCCGGAACCTGGCGGGCGAAGTCCGCCACAGCCTGCCAATCCTCCTTGCGTTGCGTAGCAATGTAGGCGCAGAGCGCGTCGATCACAGCGGACGGCGCCCAGAGGTATTGCTCGTCGAGTGATACACGTATGGCGCCCCGCTTCGAAAAATCGATCCACGCCATCGACACACGGTTGTCGGTCAGACGCAGTGTCACGCGCCGACGCGTGACGGCGTTGAGGCGATCGAGGAGTGACTGCGGGTCAAGGCAGGTGCTGCCCTCGAACAGGTCCAACTGGTGCGCCGTGGCTGACATGAGGGAATGGTCGGCGAGGAGGGGTACCTAGTCAACATTCATTGTCTAGTGTTGGATATTGAATGCCCCACACCAAGCCACTATAGTGCCCCCCATGACTCGCAAGCTCCTATCCAACCTTTCGCTCGAACGGCCATTGGCCTTCTTTGACCTCGAAACCACCGGGATCAACATCCGCGCGGATCGCATCGTCGAGATCGCGATTGTGAAGGTGCGGCCGGACGGAACGTACGAAACCCTCGACGAACGGATCAACCCGACCGTTCCCATCCCTCCCGAGACAACAGCGATCCACGGCATCAAGGACGAAGACGTGGCGAACTGCCCGACATTTGTTGACCGCGCCCAGCACTACCACGACTTCCTGGCGGGTTGTGACCTGGCAGGCTACAACCTGAACCGCTTTGATGTTCCCCTGCTGGCTGAAGAATTCCTGCGGGCCGGGTACGCCTTTGAAATCGACGAACGCCGGATCGTGGACGCACAGACCATCTATCACAAGCGCGAGCCTCGCGATCTGTCCGCGGCACTGCGTTTCTACTGCGGCGAGCTGGACTTCGAGAATGCACATAGTGCCGAAGCCGACGTGATGGCCACCATCCGTGTCCTTGAGGGGCAGCTCGAGCGCTACGGCGACCTGCCGCACGACGTGGCGGCACTACATGACATCTGCAGCCGAATCCAGCCGGACTGGGTCGATCGCACGGGGCGGCTGAAGTGGGCTAACAACGAGGTGGTGCTCAACTTCGGCAAAAAGAAGGGCACGTCGCTGCGCTACGTGATCGAGAACGAGCCGAGCTTCATCAAGTGGATGTTACGCAGCGACTTTCCGCGCGATACGCTCAACATCGTCGAGCGCGCGGTCGAAGGTGAGTGGCCCACCCCGCCAAAGAAGTAGCCGTCGAATCAGCCGTAGAGCGATTCGATCTTCTGGGCAACGTCTTTGTAGCTGATGTCTGACTGGTAGATCAGCTTGTAGTGCTCGACCGCCTTGTCCTTGTTGCCCAGTTCCTCGTAGATCGATCCCAGTTCGTAGCAGACGTCCTTCTTCGTACTGTCCATGGTGGTCAGCTCGCCATTGGCGGACTCCAACTGGTCACTGGCCATATCGAGCTGACCCTTGGCCCTGAAGCAGACCCCCATGTAGTAGAGTGAACGCACGCGGAGCTTAGGGCTACGCTGCGAAAGCTGGAACTGCTGGATGGCCTCGTTGAAGTAGTCGTTCTGGTGAAGCAGTTCTCCCCAGCGAAAACGCACATCGAGATCGTTCGGGTAACGCTCCACCTTTTCCTGGACATCCTCGAACTCGAACGCCATCCGCTCGTGCTGCTTGGCCGCGAGGGCATCCGCATCGCCGGCCTTTTCGAGTTCTTCGATCTCGTAGTCGAACTGCTGCATGCGCATCTGGCTCAGCGTGTTGTCGAGCTCGGGGTCGCCGGGGTTCATCTCGATAGCCTTGGTCAATGTGGCGGCGCCCTCTTCAAACTGACGGTTCTGGGCATAGAGACGGGCCAACGCACGGTAGTAGTTGACGTTCTCGGGCTCGTTCTCGATCTTCCCGACGAGGTCGGCGATCAGCGCATCGGCATCGGCGCCGCTCTTGACCGCCTTGCCTTCCTTCTCCAGGCGGGCGGCTTCATCCTCGTCGCGGATCATGTTGCGGAAAGAGCCACCCTCTTCGTCCGCGGTCTGCTGCCAACCATCACCGTCGATACTCTCCCGTGCAGACGCGTCCTTGAGCAGTTTGACAGCGTCGGCATCCTTCGGACGCAGCGCAACCAGCCGCTCGAAGCACACGCGTGCTTCCTTGACCTGACCGATTTCCGTGTAGAGCCTGCCGAGCGACTCGAACAGATCGGCGTCATCCGGATGGTGCTCGCGAATGATCTCTAGTGTCTGAACACCGGCCTCGGGAATGTCGGCGGCCGAAGCGGCCTTGGCGAACGGTAGCGCATACTTCGGGTTGAGGGGATCGTCCTGGAGCAGCTTGTCAAAAGCGATCAGCGCCTTATCGATCTTACCTGAGTTAAGCAGCACTTGGGCGGCGCCCAGAGCCGGCATGGCTTTGGCGGCCATCATCTTGCGGGCGATCATGCCATGCTTGGTTTGCTTGAAGCGGCCGATCTCGGCGGCCCGCAGGAACTTCCGAGCCTGCAAAAACCCGGGTTCCTCTTCGACACAACGTTGCAGCATGTCGATGGCCTGATCCAGGTTGCCCCGCTCGAAAGCGCTGAAACCTTTGTTGTACAATGTCTGAGCGGCGTGCGACGCCTGCGCCCGTGTTACCTCTGCCATCTCTCGCGTCCTCCAAACTGCGAACAGAGCTTTAGCTCAAGACGCCTCGTGGGTCAAGCTCAGGGAGAGGTCACTTCCGTCTGTAGAGGCGAAGAGTGGTCTGGGCTTGGCCGAAGGCAGGAATCGTGGCAGTGCGCGTGTAGCGCGATTCGAGGAGCGCCTGCAAGCGCGCGGCCTCGTCGTCGGGGATCGGCTGTACGGCTGGCGATGCAATGCTCAGGCCATACTCGCTGAACGCCGCTACAGGGGCGTCTGTGGTGGCCAGCAATGCCGTGAACATCTCGCGGTTGAGAACATGGCAAGTCTCCGCTCGTTCGGTGGACATGTCCGGGCAATAGCAGAAGGGGCCCATCTCCATTCCCTCCGGCACGGACAGTCCAGCCTCCACGGCCAGGTAGATGTCTTGCGTCAACAGCGTGGCGTCCGTTCCGGCTTCTGCCCGCAGGTCCCGGGCCACCGTCCGAAGCTGAGCGACGGGAGATTCGGTGCGTATCGGCCACCAGATGCGGTCACGTGGTGCCGCAAACAACGCCTGCAGACGCGGCGAGGCGAATGCCGTCATTGCGCAAAGCAGCACCAATAGGAGGCGGGAGGCGTTGCGCTCCAACATCCCGGTAATGCTGACACCGACAACAGCGGCGAACAAGGGAAAGATGATGGCCTGGTAATCGTCATAGGGAAACGGCGCCAAGAAATGAACACCGGTGACTACCACAACGGAGAGCACCACTGGCGCCAACAGCAGCGAGCGCGCGGGACCGCTTTCGGGCCTGTGACCGGCCCGGTGCTTCAAGGCGGCCAGCAGTAGGAGAGCCGACGGCACAAGATAGGCACCCACCGTGCGAAGGATGAATGCGACCTTGTAGGCAAACAGCGCTGCCAAGCTACCGGCTTCGCGTCCGGCGTGATACTGAACCATACCGAAGAAGAAAGACTCGGGGGCCGCATACAGGAAGGGCCCGAAAACCACTGCGATGGTGACCGCCGCCCCTCCCGCAAATGACCACGGGTAAGTTTCGCGACCGTTACGGTAATGCAGGAAGGCCATCCAGAGGAAGACGACCGGCAGGACCATGACAAGCGAAATGCGTGTACCGGCTGCCAACGCCATCAGAGCACCGGCAACAGCCGTCCAGAACCGCTGCTTGAATCGCGACGAACGACCCGCCGTCAGGGCGAGGAACCCTCCCGTCAGCAACGCCCCGCCAAACGCATAGGTCTTGATGACAGTGGTGAAATAGGACTGATAGATGTTTACGCCGATGAGCGTAAAGGCGGTAAAAGCCGCCACACCACGGCTGGCGCGATCACCGCCACGCAAACGCCAGGCCAGTGCGGCGGCGAGGCCCGCTGTCAGCCACCCGAGAAGCGCAGTAACCAGCCGTCCCCCCACCAGCCCCATCCCCTGCAGCGGTCCCCACAGCGCCGCATAGGCAAACGACATAACCGGTCCCTGCGTGCTGGCGAAGTGAATGAATGGATAACGGGCCTGGAGAATCTGGCGTGCCGAATAGAGATACCACCCATCGTCCTGATTGAGATAACCAAACCAGAGGTTGAGCGCGGTAAGGATAAGAGCGGTGAAGACGGAGAACAGGATGAGGAGGCAGGGCGTGCTACGTGTATCGGGGGGTGCAGTGTCACTCGTCGGCATACTCGCGTGCTCCCTTACTCACACACTCACCTTCACACACTCTCTCTTCACGATCCCGGATGGACCAAGTCCTGCCCTTCTTCGCAGAGCGGGCAGTGTTTGGGCTCCCAGATGATCGGCTCGATCTCCAGAAGACTTACCATGGGCAAGCCGAACGATGCCTTGCCGCCGCTGCGATTGACCAACAGACCGATAGCAGTCACTTCGGCGCCTGCACCGGTGACGATGTCAACGGTCTCCTGCACCCGGCCACCGCGGGTAACGACGTCCTCCGCCACGATGTAGCGTTCGCCCGGGTTGATCGTGAAGCGCCGCAGGACAAGTTTGCCCTCTTCCTTCTCGGCAAAGATGGATTTCAGCTCCCGACGCCCCGTCTTCTCGGCCACCGCGCGCGCGACCTCGTGCCCCACCACGATTCCACCGAGAGCGGGTGCGATGACGCCATCGACCTCCAACGCCTCGTCTCCCAGCTTCTGAGCCATCGCGGCCACCAGCGCGTCACAGAGCTGGGCCGCCATTTGCGGATAGCGCAGCACATTGGCGCACTGAAAAAACCTGTTGCTATGCAGTCCCGACCGCAGCTCGAAGTGTCCCTCAAGCAGCGCCCCCGCCTCGATAAGTACGTCCTGTACCTCTCCTGAAGTCATAATGGAACGAGTAAAGCAAACGGAGAGCCGGGTGTCTATCGGGCATTTTGGTTGAAGTGAGGGTCAACTGGTGGAGCACGAATAGCGGCCCGCTCGGAGAGCGGGCCCTACCTTGACTCCGGAAAAGCAATGTGCCGGGTAGGGCCCGCTCTCCGAGCGGGCCGGAATCCCGGTAAATCCTGTGGTGACGCAGCTACTCGGGATCGGTTATGATCCAAATTTCACGGAAGAAGTGTCGATGAATCTCGAAAACATACGGATTGTGCTCGTGGGACCGCTCTACGGCGGCAACGTGGGTGCGGTGTCTCGTGCGATGCGCAACATGGGGCTGAACGACCTAGCGATAGCCGACCCGCGTCCGCTCAACATGCTTGAGGCGCGCATGATGGCTACGCACGCCGAACCGCTCCTCCGTGCGCGGCAGACGTTCGACACGCTGGCCGAAGCGATCGCCGATTGTGGCCTCGTGATCGGCACCTCTGCGCGGCGCGGGCTCTACCGCCAGCATGCCAAGACCCCGCGCGGATGGGCGCCTACCATCCTGGAGGCCTGCGAAACAGGCAAGGTCGCGCTGGTGTTTGGTCGGGAAGACAAGGGACTGTCCAACGATGAGCTGGCCCTCTGCACACACATCGTCCAGATTCCAACCACCGACGAGGCCACATCGATCAACCTTGCCCAGTCGGTCATGATCTGCTGCTACGAGCTGTTTGTCGCCACAGACACCTACGAGAGCCCCGAAGAGAAGACCGGCGAAGCGCCGTCCAAACTACGTGAGCGTATGTTTGAGCTGTGGCGAGAGATGATGCTGGATGTTGGATTCATGGAGCAGGACAAGGCCGACCACATGATGATGGGCCTGCGCCGGATCATGGGACGCGGCGTCCATACGGTCGATGATGTAAAGATCATGATGGGCATCGCCCGCCAGGCCCAGTGGGCATCTCAGAGGTCGGAGATCGGTAGTCCGATGTCGGAGGAGACCTCTTGAATCGGAACGGTTCAAGCAGACGGCTTAAACAAATAACAAACAGTCAAATGCACTGGACACCTTTGCAGACTTGGGATTTTGGATTTCCCTGGGTACTTGGGTGTTTCGTCATTGGGTATTTCAGCGAAGCTTGCCATGTTTAGAAGTGGATACAGAATAGCGACGGTGTGGGGGATACCGATCAAGATCCACATCTCGTGGCTGATCATACTGCTGTTGATTCCGGGGACGCTGCTCTTCCGTGTTTCTATTGCCCTTGGATTGTTCGTGAGCGTGGCATTGCATGAGTTGGGTCACTCTTTTGTGGCAATCCGCAAAGGTTGCCGCGTACGGGAGATAACGCTCATGTTCTTGGGCGGCGCCGCGCAGATGCAGAGCATCCCGCGGAAGCCGCTTGATGAGACGCTGATGGCTCTGGCTGGCCCGGCTGTCAGTGTGCTGATGGGCGCACTTGGCTACTTCGGTGGCCAGTTACTCGCACGAGTTGGCCTCTCCTATCTCGGTATGATCGTCTACATCCTCGGGATCATCAATTGGGGATTGGCCGGTTTCAACCTGCTGCCATCCTTCCCGATGGATGGGGGGCGGGTGTTTCGAGCTTTACTGACTCCCAGGGCGGGCCGCCTTCGCGCGACTTTCATTGCGGCTCGGCTCGGGAAGATCTTAGCCGTGCTGTTTGTTCTCTACGGTTTCCTTCACGAACCGCGGAGTTGGATACTCGTGGCCATTGGCTTCTTTATCTACAGCGCCGCCGGACGCGAATACCGGGTGGTGCAAATGGAGGAGGCGGCGCGGCGTGGTGATCAGGCGGGCCCGTTCTGGAATCTGTTCCAGCAGCCGCCAGAACCACCGCCACGGTTTGACGACGGAGATGATGATGTTCTGATCAGTCCCCCACCCTACGCCAAGCATCAGCGGGACGAGCACGCGGAAGTGGACGTGGAGAGGTAGAGTTCTGAGTTCACGGTTCCAGGTTCTGAGTTTGAGAAGAATGGAGAGAAGCGGAAATGAAGCTGAACGAACGGGCTGAATGGAAAGCACTGGAGAAGTTGGCCGATAGCGATGGTCAAAAGCACATGCGGGACTTCTTCGCAGCAGATGCACGACGGTCCGAGCAAATGACCGTCGATGCCTGTGGCTGGCGATTGGACTACTCGAAGAACCGGGTAACGGACGACGTCATGCAGGCGCTCATGGCGCTGGCCGGCGCATGCGATGTCGAAGGACTGCGCGACCGCATGCTGAGCGGCGAGCGCATCAACATCACCGAAGACCGTGCCGTTCTGCACACCGCCCTGCGTAACAGGTCCGGCAACCCCATCTCCGTCGATGGCGAGGACGTAATGCCCGGCGTGCTGAGTGTGCTGGACCGCATGGCAACGTTCAGCCGGGCGATCCGTTCGGGTGACTGGACCGGTCACACGGGCAAACCCATCCGCAACATCGTCAACATCGGCATTGGCGGCTCCGATCTCGGCCCGGCTATGGTCTATGAGGCACTGAAGTCGTTCAGCGACCGAAACCTGACGGTTCGCTTCGTGTCCAACGTGGACGGAACCCACTTCGCCGAGTCGACACGCGATCTCGACCCGGCCGAGACGCTGTTCATCATCGCCTCCAAGACGTTCACAACGCAGGAGACTATGACCAACGCGCATTCCGCGCGCGCCTGGCTGCTGGAAACACTTACGGACGAAACCGCCATTGCGAAGCACTGCGTTGCCGTCTCGACAAATGCCGAAGCCGTAGCGGCGTTCGGGATCGACACCGTGAACATGTTCGAGTTCTGGGAGTGGGTCGGCGGCCGTTACTCGCTCTGGTCGGCCATCGGCCTGCCACTGATAGTGGCATTGGGTCCGGATAACTTCGGAGAGCTGCTTGATGGCGCCCATACCATGGACCGCCACTTCGCCGAAGCGCCGATGGAGAGAAACATGCCAATGCTACTGGGCCTTCTCGGCATCTGGTACAATAACTTCCTCGGCGCCGACAGTCATGCCGTGCTGCCGTATGACCAGTACCTGCACCGTCTGGCCGCACACCTGCAGCAGCTCGACATGGAGAGCAACGGGAAGCGGGTCAACCGCGAGGGCGACGTCGTCGATCACCAGACCGGCCCAATCATCTGGGGCGAGCCGGGCACAAACGGACAGCATGCCTTCTACCAGCTCATCCACCAGGGCACCAAGCTGATCCCGGCCGACTTCATCGGATTCTGTAAGTCGCACAATCCGTTCGGCGATCACCACGACAAGCTCATGGCCAATTTCTTTGCCCAGACCGAAGCGCTGGCATTCGGAAAGACACCCGAACAGGTTGTGGCCGAAGGCGCTCCGGAGGAACTGGTCACACACAAGACATTCGAAGGCAACCGCCCCACCAACACGCTCCTGGCCGAGACGTTGACGCCGCGCACGCTGGGCGCACTCGTGGCGCTCTACGAAAACAAGGTCTTTGTGCAGGGCGCGGTCTGGAACGTCAACTCGTTCGATCAGTGGGGCGTTCAGCTGGGCAAAGAACTCGCGGCCAAAATCCTGCCCGAACTTGAAGCCGACGAAATGCCCGCACTTGCGCACGATTCATCGACAAACGCCCTGATTCAGTACTATAGAGGAATGCGTGCAATCGATTAATGGACAGACAGCCCTCGTGACCGGGGGCGCAAAGCGCTTGGGACGCGCCATGGTGCTGGCACTCGCGGAGGCAGGCGCGAATGTGGTGGTGCATTACCACACATCACAGGCCGAAGCTGAAGCCACGACGGATGAAGCGCGGGCGAAGGGCGTCAAGGCCGTGGCCGTGCAGACAGATCTCGCGGCACCGGGCACGGCTACCGATCTGTATGACCGCGCGACATCGGAGTTAGGGCCGATTGACATACTGATCAATAACGCATCGATCTTCCGCCCCGGTACTCTCGCGGCGTGCAGCGAAACCGAGCTGCAG
Source organism: uncultured Victivallales bacterium (assembly GCA_964345005.1). Classification (GTDB taxonomy): domain Bacteria; phylum Verrucomicrobiota; class Kiritimatiellia; order UBA8416; family JABMPJ01; genus JABMPJ01. Next base: position 16,341 of record CAYFPQ010000038.1, read on the forward strand.
GCTAACATTCAGTTGCACGCAACCACGCCACTCGAGCTATCGCGTTGCCTGGCAGAATCAGGGCGGTCCGGAGTGATCATCAATCTTCTGGATACCCGCGTTTCTCGTTACGACTCCGCTTACGGAGCCTATTGCGAGAGCAAACGGATGCTCGCCGACCAGACAACCATGCTCGCACTGGAGTTGGCTCCGATGATTCGCGTCAATGCCGTGGCGCCGGGGCCGATCCTGCCCCCCGAGGGATCGCGCGAGGGGCTCTTGGAAGAGCTTGCGGCCGGCGTGCCGCTGCAGTCCACGGGAAAGCCGGACGACATCGCCGAGGCCGTGCTCTTCCTGGTCCGCAGCAGTTTCGTCACGGGCCAGATCATCTACGTCGATGGCGGCTCGCATATACCCCGCAGATAGGGCCGAATTCGCTTGCGCAGAACCAACCCCATCGCGTACCGTACCCGCGCTCAATACGTCTGCCATGTAGACCGTTCCCGGCATCCTGGACAGACTGAGCACTGACAACTGAGGAGAGGTGGCTGAGTGGTTTCCACGTCGGTTCCGCAGAGCGGAACCAAGTGGTCGCTTGGTCCCGCCTTCGGCGGGACCGACGCGAAAAGCGATTGCATGTACACTGCGTACATACTAAGAAGCGAACAGGATGGCAGCTACTACAAGGGTAGTTGTAAGGATCTGGACAGGCGGCTGAAGCAACACAACAGAGGGGCGGTGCGCAGCACCAAGGGAAAGCGACCTTGGGTGGCGCATTATAGCGAGGACTTTGACACAAAGACTGAAGCGCTAAAGCGTGAGAGATTCCTGAAGAGTCGATCAGGCTATCGTTGGCTCAGAGATCAAGATATCATTGAAGTACGGAGAGGTGGCTGAGTGGTTTAAAGCGGTGGATTGCTAATCCATTGTACTCCTAAGGGGGTACCGGGGGTTCGAATCCCCCCTTCTCCGCCAGTCAGAATTTTTCGCCGAATGGGCGAGATCCGCCTGAGGAACGGACAAGAATTCAAACTGGCGGGCATCCTTGAAGTATGGTCGAACAATTTACGATGCTGAGTGCTCCCCGGACGCCGGTCAGTTCAAGCTGAGGATGGTCTATATCACGCCTCGGGCAACGTCCTGACGGATTTTCGGTGTCTTCCACAGGCTCCCCACCACAGGCCCTGTGCGCCATAGCCTTCGGCGACGACGGCGCATCTTTTCAGCAGCAGACAACACACTCCGGCGATCCGCGCCGTCAATCCCGCCGTTGGCGGGAAAAAGCAACTCAGCGTGTTTTGCTTTGTGATCCTTACAATGTTATGTATATTCCAAACCATGATGCGTTCGCTTGGTGCACGTGTTTCTCCAAAGAACACGCCTACCGCGACGGGAAGTACAGCAGGATAGGCTACGAAATGCCACGCAGGAAACATCCGATCGGGGGAGCGTTGACGCAAGTCGAGATACTTCATATCGACACTGCGAATTCAAGGAAACTCTATTCTGCCCTTGGAGTCAACGCCCAGGAGAAGAGTCAGTGTGCTCAGTTGATGAAGATCTTCTTCCAGGGGACCTGCGTCAAGCATGGCGGCGTACTACGTCAATGGGCCGGGGATGGAGGCTTTGCCTTTTTCAAGAGCGACACCAAGACTGGTCGCGCGATCGAAGCTGCGACCGAACTGTTGACCCGACTGGGGAACCTGAACGCCCAGAGCGCAAAGGCCGTGGGTGTCGACACTTTCGAACGCAAGATCAGGATTGCCCTGCATCGAGGAGAGGTCTATCTAACGAGCGATGCGGATCTCGACTCTGCTGACCCGAAGGACTTCGACGACTTCCTGAAGTTCGAGAAGAAATTCTCTCCCAACGCAAATCACATATTCATCACACATGAACTGCGCAATGTGCTTCCCGCAGCGCGCAAGAGGAAGTTCGAGGACCGGGGCCTTATCACGGCCGGATCACTCCGGACTACTCTCTACCGACTGAAAGAGCCGCCTGTCCCAAAACACGTGAGCGAAGCCTTGGCCGTAGGTTGGGACTTCAAGACGGTAACAGAGAGGGACTGGAACTACCTTCACGCCCAGGTAGTAAGCCAGCAACACAACAAGGTCGCGCGGAACACAATCACACTCGGATTGTTGGAGTGTGTTCGCCGCAATCACAAGAATCGCCGCAAGGTCTTGGTGTCGTCTCGAGAACTCACTGACCTCACGGTCAGAGCGCTGTATAATTACCTTAGAGTGATGTACAGCTCGCAGGAGTTTCGTGTATCATATTGGACAGCAACCAAGAGAGGGCAGAAGACCTGGCTGAAGATGACTGGGCGCTACCATCCACAGGATACGACAAAGACCCCACCGCGGTCTGTGCGCGCCGATCGAACCGAATTCATGGTATGCCGGGCCTTCGCTGCCGGCGATGTTATCGTGACGCCCTCGGTGCGCGAGGCGTTTCGCCGCGGCTCTTGGGAGTACTTTGACGGACAACAGAAGGGCAAGAAGCGGGGGCTGGAATCAGCCATCCAGATTCCTGTCTACCGGCGGGAAGACAGCCACAAGGTCATGCTTGGCGTGCTCTCGCTGGACACGGACAATCCAGACACCTTCATTGTCAGTGACGTGAACCTCTGGAAAAACGAACTTGTGGGCTATCTCGTCAACCTATCGCTGGCCGAAACGTTTCGGGAGTGCGGGCGTTGACAGAGGTGGCGTTGTTCGGTACGGTTCGCATAGTCGATGTCCCGAGTGGGTAGCGGCAAAGCGACAGAAAGACACACGGGGATACGACGGATAAGAACATGCCCACGAAGAAGAAACGAGTTAAGGACAAGCGCGAAGACGTGGAGATGCAGAGCTATATTCGCCGCAGGGCGAATTACTCGCTGGCTGTCTTGGGCGACGGGTTTGTCCGCAACGGATCCGGTCGCTTCATGAACATCCGAAGTCACGGGCAAGTCTCGTGCTCTCCCGGATCGACAGCGTCGGCATCCTGAGAAGCTCCCTGAATCGGCTTCGCGGTGCGCTCATGCACTGATCAGGAATCGATCTGCGCATCGCAACTGCCTGCGGCACACCTCGGGGATGCGCCACCACTGACTCTGTCGATGTATCCCTACCGTAGTGCCTTCAGGCGGTAGAAACTGGCCGAATTCGTCGCATCCATATGGGGATGTGAATCGTTGACCGGGGTCTTTGGCTCATTCGTGTGGATGGTTCGCCAGATCTCTCCCGTGCCGTTCAAGTTTACCGAATGCTGCAGCAACTGGGTGGCCCATTCGCCGCCTTGCCAGTGAATCACAACCCCGCCGTTCGTGGAGAGCGCGCCCGTGATGGCGAAGAACGACTGACCGTCCATCGGATGGGTGTCAGCCCCCCACTCCTCGGCATTGGTCATGCCATCGTGATCGGGATCACCATCTGGCCCGTCGTCTCCCTCTGCACTGGTAGGATCAAGGCCGTGCTCAACTTCCCATTCATCATCCAGTCCGTCGTTGTCGGAGCTGACGGTGGTATCGACTTCATAGAGGGCAGTCTCAGACCATGGCCCCCAACCGGAAACATCCACGGACCTGGCACGCAGGGAGACGTTGTTCGAGAAACCCATCCCAAGGTCTGATTCTGCATTCCATACCAGCAGGTGCGTGGTGCCTGTCTGTGCGGCGGCAACACCGCTCATGGCCAAGCTGTAAGCTGCCCCGTCAAGTGTCAGCACTGCGGCATCAGCCCATGCTGAAGTTGAGGCAACCTGATACTGGAGGACAGGCAACGACTTGTTGCCCTCGGCGTCCCAGATCCGCACATCTACTCGACAGTATTCCCCGCCTGAGCTTGGCGTCGGCATGATCCTTGTCTGGGGTGGCGTTTCCGATACCTCGGTTGGCTGTGCAATCTTCTTCTCGGGCTCCCATATGATGATAGCGCAACTCGAAGGTGAGTCAGGGGCGATGGACATACCGACCAAGGCCTCCCCGGGAGCGGACACATCGCAGGCACCAAGCTGGTGCCACAGCGTACCACCATAGTGCCTCGAAAAGACGGTCCTCGCCAGTGTTCCTGTACCCAACATCCAAGAGCTAACAGTCCCATCTGGCTCGCCCGTGAACAGTGTCCGAGTCATACCGTTCGTGTAGTCCGCGAGTGCAAGCGCGCAATGCGCCGTCGGCTCGCGAGAGAGCAACGGCAGCTTGGAAACGCTATGCGGTTCCCAAGTGGCGACTCCATGCATGTGCGCGGCAACAACCAAGCTGTCATCGGGGGTTACTGATAGAGAACCGTCCATGTCTTCGACGAACATCGAGAAGATCGTGTAGTCAGACAGAGCAGACTCTCCACAGGTCAACGACTGATGCCCCATGAAATGCGTGCTCTCAGAAAGTGCGTCGTCAAACACCCCTGTTGATGTTGTCGCGCCAGGCAACTGGCTCACCTCGTTGCTGCTTAAGGCGCGGTCATAGATCAGAACCTCGTCGATCTTTCCCTTAAAGTACTGGATATCCGTTTCCCGACCACCAATGACGAGGTCGTTTGCATCAGGACGCTCATCCTGAATGGTCCCGCCGCCGGAACCCTCAAACTCGAGCTCACCATTTACATACAGTCGCGATCCATCAGATGCGAAAGTCCACACTAGGTGCGTCCATTCGTCGTCGGGGGCAGAGTAACCTGTATCGACACCGACCCAACCCAGCGTTGAAGTCTTGACGTGGTACTTGATGCTTCTCCCAAGCAATCTCTGGATCTCATATTCGCCGCATTTCGTCACGATGCAGAAAGGCTGAGTGCCTGATGGCGCTGCCGGGCGAATCCACGCAGCCACGGTGAACGCATCGGCCATCTGGAAGTCGGCATGTGACCCGCAGTTGATCCAATCATTCCCGCCGAATGAGTACGCCTGATCCTCTCGATCCAGACGGTCAGTCGTTAGAATAGCCCCGTCAACGATGCCGGTGTGAGAGTTCTGGCCAGAATCATTCGCATTCCCGGTGAACTCGTACCAGGCCATCAGCCCGTTCGTGCTCGTGACAGCCTTGCCAGCCAAGTCCGTCACGGCTACGCGGTTGGAGCCCGCCCTTCGCACGAAGAGTCCCAGACCGTCGAACGCTCCGCCTCCATGGTCAGAACCGTTGGTATCAACATTCTCGACTGTCCAGTGATTATTCGACTGCACAAGACTGAACAGGCACTGCGATGGATGTCCATCTTGGTCGAGTTGGGCAATGACGTCCTCATCGCGCACACCCAGTACATACCCGACAGAGGGCGATCCGTTTGTAGCCGACTGTGCAATCATTGTCTTCTCCCAAGAGTTGGAGACAGACTTCACTTGCATTACGACATTCGTATCAGCGGCATCACGGAGTCCCAAGTATATGGCGGCCGAAGCTGTGTTTGAGGGTTGGCCGATATCAATCGAGGTAACACCGTACGAACCAATCTCAACAACCTGTGTAGTCCAGCCTGAAGAGGATTCTGTCAGGATCAGAATCGAGTTCGTCTCGGCACCAGGTACTCCGTCGGCACCAACAACTATCTCGTCGCCCCCCTCGCCATTGAGCTGTCCGGAACCGAAAACGAAGTTGGATGGGGTAAAGGCACACTGAAAGACAGCAGCCGTGACGCCGATGGAGCCCATGATATCAGGAACGCTTACGGCATTGGTCGGATGGCTATTCGCTTGTGATTCCTGGTAGTTCGACCAACCGTCTCCATCACCGTCTCCATCCGGACCGTCTTGCCCGGCCCCACTTGTCCAGTCTAGACCGTTCCACAGTTCCCACAGGTCCATAAGACCGTCTGCATCATCATCCAGGCCGAGGTATGTCTGCCGGAGGATATTGCCGTTTCCATCGTACACGTAGCCGATCGACATACCTTTCGAGTAACGCACGCCTATCAGACGATCGATCTTGTCATAGTAGTTCTTCTGTCTACGCAGCCCGGAGTTCAGGAATGCATAGTCGTTGGTCCCGGGATGCGTTTGCCATGAGCTCGCGCTGAGCGAGTTGCTGTACTCGTCGATGTTCGAGACAAAATCGAAGTCTTGGTCATCATGGGCATCGTTGACCAGAGGATTCATGCCGTGTGCGATTTCGTATCCATCGTCCATGCCGTCACCGTCCGTGTCCTCTGCTGAAGGATTCGTGCCATCGATGGCGTACTCGGCGTAGTCACTTCGTCCGTCACCATCCGTATCGGCGACATCGGCACGCGTTCCTATGGTGTGCTCCTGCATATTGCTGAGACCATCCATATCGGCGTCCCCATCGGCATCGGCAACAAGGGGGTCTGTCCCGTTGTCAAGCTCCCAGCGATCATCCATCCCATCTCCATCTGTGTCAGCCAGGTGGGGATGTGTGCCTGCTTCATACTCCTCGCGATTCGAGACACCATCACCATCGGCATCCGCGACGCTTTCACCAAGCCTGAAGGCAGCGAACAGAGGACTTGAGGATACGCTGCCGATGTAGCCCACGGCAGGAGTTGAAGGAGGTGCGCTAGCGCCCGCGGGAAGGTCAAAGCGAATCCGGCCCACGCCGCCGGTTCCTCCATCACGACCCGTTCCGGCTGGATCGCGTGCCCCTCCCAGGCCGCCGGTCGCTTCAATTGTTAGACCGGCACCCACTGCACCGACCAGGTAGATAGAGCCGCCAGCGCCACCGCCGCCTCCGGCTCCACTTGATCCATCATGAGCATAGACACCAGCGGAGCCCACCTCGCCGGAACACCGTATGTCTCCGCTGCCTGTCATGGAGTCTGCCCCAATCAACACCAGGCCGCCACCGCTACCGCCGCCAACGCCCACGCGGCCGTGATTGTGCGCCCCTGAACCACCACCGCCACCAAAGTGGACACGCTCAAGCGTTGTCATTCCGAAGGTATCAGCACCAAGCCCACAGTACGGGTGACTCTGAGGATGCACTCCGTCAGCGCCAGACGAGCCATACCCCCCGCCTCCACCGGCGGATTCGGCACCGTATCCAGCACCCCCGCCTCCGTACACCAAGGGATTGATATCTGTAGCCGTCTGGGTGTTGTCGCTCGACGTTCCTTCGCCTGGATATCCTCGCTGATTGGAGATGTCTCCTGGCAGGCCGTCGCCGCCTCTGTATCCCAGGGCGGAAGCACTGATCGCCCCGCCCGCACCTATGGCGCAGTCGCCAGACGTGACAAACGTGACCACACCGCCATTCGTTCCGTTCCATTCCTGACACGAAACGATACCGTTGATGCTTGCAGAGCTATACTGTGGCGCTCTTATCGCCTGAATACGTCTGTCTGGTGCCTCTGTGTAGCTGGCTGAGAGCGGAGTCATGAGGGTCACAGCATTGCTCTGAACGCTCTCTATGCGGACCATCTCGTGCACCCCCGCCACGCAGCTGACCGGATTCGTTTCTGGATCTTGTGTGATGTGTAGCAGAATAGCATCTCCCGCACTCAGGTTCTGGGTACTCGCCAGGCTGAGAACGCTTGCACCCGCGAGATTCGTGCCCGCCACAGTGGTTCTGACCGTGTCGACATAGCTGGTGGACCCCGCAGACACAGTAAGGACGCCGTCACGCCCGTCGCCCATCCTCAGACCGTTCAGAGGGTCAAACCCATGTCGGATCTCCCAGCCGTCGCCCATCCCATCTCCATCAGTATCCCATTCAGTGGCTTCCGTTCCAATGGTGTCCTCCCCATCGACAAAGCCATCCCCGTTGGCATTTACGCCCTCCGGATAAACATTCGTCGAGACAGCCCAGCTATGACCATCCACTAACCCATCGGCATCTGAGTCCACGTTGGTTGGGTTCGTCAGCCCTTGCCACTCGTTGAGATTGATCAGGCTATCCCCATCCGGGTTGAAACCGGCATCCAAGTCGTTTGAAGGATTCAGTCCGTAGAAGGCTTCATACCAGGTAGCCATTGTGTCAGTGTCATAGTCGGGCAGATCTGATAGCGCCACATCGATGTTCGCAAGGCCATTGGAGAGCAGGATCGGATTGCCCGCGTACTCGCCTTCTGCTTCCCACCAATCGTTGGAAAGATTGCCGTTGAGATCGCGATACGCACGAATCCAATACTCATTACCCAAGGGGAGGTTGCTGAAGCTGTAGTCGCCGGGAGCAGACAGGTGTCTGACCCACCCCGAAGCCCACGAATTGCTTGCCGTAGCAGCAACGACCCTGATGATCCCGCCTTGCAAGCCGGAGTAGGTTACAGTACCGGCTAACGCGGGCGCTGTGTCCTCTTCTAGAAAGTCAATCCCATTGCCCGCATTGTATGAGTTGGTCACATCCAAACCAGTGTAGGACTGGCCAAACATGCCGATGTTGTCGAGAAGGCCGTCGTAGAGAGGCAGTCCAGTGCTCCGGCCACCAACGGCAAGCTTGCTCATTGAAGATACGGCACAGTTACTTGACGATGTGCTCCACTCCAACTCGCCGTCAACGAACAGCTTCGCTCCTCCCGTGCCACAGACGGCTACAACATGATGCCACATTCCAATTGGCATTGCCGATGAATGGCCTTCCCACTGGATCGAGCCATTCCTCTTGAGCTTGAAATTGACCTGCCCGCTGTCTGCGTAGAGAACATCGAGGAAGTTGTTGTCCGTCCCGTCCGAAATGCTCACCAGAGATCCGGAAATGCCAACACTCTCAGGCTTCATCCAGAGGTCGATTGTTCTGACATCGGCCGCAGCAGTGAAGTTGTCGTTTGTCAGCCAGTCGGAATCACTTCTCTCCAAGTCAATGGCTTGGCCGCGCAGTCCCGGCACAAAAGCCGGACCACTCACGGGAGACAAGTCAAAACCACCATCGGAGCTGTCGGCGTAGTCGACATCGCACCGGTAGTACACGAGCGGCCAGTTCCAGGAGGAAGGGAACTCCTTGCCAGCACCACCGTTGTACGACGCAGTCACATCTGTTTGATCATACCCACTGTCAAAGAGCGCCAGGTTGTCGATTACTCCATCGATGCGCTCAACTCCACCAGCACCATTGGCCCCCACGTAGATGTTCGCCATGCCGGAGACCGGAACGTCGGTTCCCGGGTCGTCCCCATCGGGCGAACCGTTCACATAGAGTTTCGCGCCGCCCGCACCGCACACCGCAACAACATGGTACCACTGCCCAATGGCGCAGACCGACGACTGAACGGTGAAACGGGGCGAGTTCGCAAGTCGGATATGGAACTGAAAACGGCCGCTGGCAAGGTACGCTAGAGACATGGCGTTGTCGTTGGCGCCATCGTCCAGACGGAGAATGTAGGTGTTCCCGCTCAGCGACTCCGGGCGGAACCATACGTCAACCGTGCGGACCTCTGCTGCTTTGGAGAAGGAGTCGTGTGAGAAGTAGTCCCCCTCGCTCTGCTCCAGGTCAGCGCCGTTCTCCACCTTCGCTGCAACGTAGGCCGGTGTCCCGTGCGGCGTCAGATGGAATCGCCCACCCGAACTGTCATTCCCGTTGGCCTCAAGTCTGTAGTACGCCAGAGGACCGAACCCCTCTCCTCCTGGCCAGGTGAATGCGCGCCCACTTCCGCTATCGTACGACAGCACAACGTCCTCAAGGATGTACTGGACACCGAAGAAGGCGAGATTGTCGACTACACCGTCAATGCGGTTCGCCCCGTTGTAGTCACTGCCGACGTGCAGACTGGTCATCGTGCCACCAGGCACGTACTCGCTGCTATGTGTATCCTTCAGAGCCCCGTCAACATACAGCTTCGCGCCACCCACACCCCACGTGCCCACGACGTGATACCAGGTATCGACGGTCATCCCTGCAAACTGGACGATCCAGCGTTGCGCACCACCCGTTCTGAGAACGAGCGAGAGAGTACCCGTGGCCCCCATGTGGAGGTATAGGTTGTTGTCATCTGATCCGTCGGTAAGCTGGAATGGGTAACTGTCCGTGAGGGTCTCGAACTTCACCCAGAGATCTACTGTTCGCAGTGTTTCCGCCCCACTGAAGCCAGAACCGCTGAGGTAGTTTCCTGCCCCGGTCTCAATGTCGACCCCTTGCCAGACTTTGCCCGTGACAAACTGAGGCAGAGGAGCCCCGTGGAGAGACAACGTGACCTGATTCCCAGAGGAGTCTTCCGCATTCCCGTCAAACTTGTAGTAGGCCTGCGGAGCATGCCAGGCAAGACAGGGATCAACAACCAAGAGAGAGAAGACAGCCAATGACATGAACTTGGTCAAGTGAGACCAGCCCTTCCTTGACTGCTTGCCTCGCAGGAATCGTAGTCCAGCGATCAGCGCCAGGGGAAGAATCGGCGCGAATCCTCCACCGCCACCTCCGCCACTGGAACCACCCGAGCCACCACCGCCGCCTGAGCTGCCCCCAGACCCACCCCCAGAGCTGCCGCCGCCGGAACTACCACCGCCGGAGGAGGAGCCACCGCCTCCGCCGGAACTGCCGCCACTCGAACTACCACCGGAGCTACTACCACCGGAACTGCCACTCGAACCACCACCGCCAGAGCCACTTGCATGGCCCCCACCTGAGGAGGAGCCGCCGCCCTGGGATGCCGAGGAGCCATTGTCAGAGGTCGAGCCGCTGTCGGTGTCACTATGGCCATCAATGGTGTGAAACGTCCCTTCTTCGTCACGGCTATGCATACTGTTGAAGATCGCGATGTTATTGGCAATAGCGGCGGTCCGCGCATGGTCGTATCCTGCGGCAGTTGTGTAGGCAATCACATCTCCCGCAGTTATGGGGCCGGTCTGAGAGTACGTGTATCCACCGGATGATGAATCACTACCTCCGCCGGTATCTCCGCCACCATGGGATTGGTGAGAGTCCTCTTGTTGGAGCTGTTGGGTCTGAACTTGATCACCGGAATCGGTGCCCACACCACCAGAAGAGGAATCATCAATCAGCAGTCCAGGCAGTCCTTTGTCGTGCGCAAGGTCCAGAGCAATGCCACCCGAGAAGAGAGCAATGCCTGCCGCTTCAAGCCAAGTCTTCTGCCCCAAGGTTGCCACATCAAGAACGGCATCTGCGACCGCGCCTGCTGCAGACAGCAGCAGCATACCAGCATCAATCGCATCGAAAGAGCCCTCATGGATCTTCTTATAGGAGTTCGCTACTTCATACATGAAGAAAGCGTATCCGAACAGTTCCCCTTTGGGGTCGACGTATGTATAGGGGTTCCCGCCTGCATATCCATAGGCCACAGGCTGCCACCCAGGCCCAATTGGCTTAACAGGGTCAGTCGAGAGAAATACGCCTGCTTCAGCACAGTAGTAGCGTGCTCGCATGAAATACAGATCGGGGAGATCCTCCATAACGCCGAGAGAGCCGACAAATCTGTACGGATTGCTGTCGACTGTGCTATCGGGCAGGCTCCGGCCATAGGGAGTGTAGGCATACTGACTCAGCACATTTGTCGACGCGTCTGTCGTTGCGACAATGCTCGCCTGAGGATCTGCGTGGTAGCACAGCAGACCATTCGTGCCGTCAGCTCTATATGCCAGGCCATCAGGGCCATGTACATACCAGTTCACAATACTGCCTCCAGCATCCGTGTCGCAGAGCGTAGTCTCCATGCCGAGAGACAGATCGAGGACGTAGCGCGTCTCGACACCATCCACTGTCTTGGCCACACGCCTTCCGATCGCATCGAGGCGGTTCTCGATCGTCTTTGAAGTGATGCCACTGTCCCAGTCCACGCGCAGAACACGGTTGTCTTCGTCGTAGACGAACGAGTGGCTCTGTCCGCCCCCGACCACGTTGGTCATATTGCCGCTCGGATCGTAGCTGTACGTCCAGATGTTGGAGGGGTTGAGCGCATCCTCCCGTTCAATCAGACGGTTTGCTGCGGTGTAGCTGGCGGATTCGTCAATCCGCGCGGGTAGCGGCCAGTCCAACGTGCCCATTTCCGTGGCATCGGTCTTGTTCCCGTTTCTGTCATAGGCATACGTGAGCGCAATGAGAGGATCGCTGGCCGACCTTGTATATGATAGATTGGTCATACGGCCTGCATCATCGAAAGCGTTGGTCTGAGTGATGTTGTTGGGATAGGTCTTCGTGAGCAGGCGATTGAGCTTGTCATAGGTAAACGTGGGTGGCTGATTGACTCAAGTACCCCCCATATGTAGTGTCCCTGTGAAA
>CAYFPQ010000039.1:0-838 GCA_964345005.1 uncultured Victivallales bacterium
TCATTTCACGGGTACACTACATATGGGGGGTACTTGAGTCAATCAGCCACCCACGAAAAACATTGCAAAACGCGCATAGGGAGATTCCCCATGAAAACACGGGCTTTATCGGGGTATTTCGCTGATGAGTCGTGCTGGGGAACCCGTGTTTGGGTATTTCCTTTTCAGCGTCAAGCCGCTAGTATGTGGCGCTTGATCGTGAGAGGGAGCAGGGAGAGAAGCGATGAGCGAAGCACAGTCCGGGAATGAATATCGTGAGCAGCGCCTGGTTAATCTGGATGCGTTGCGGGAGATGGGGTATCCGCCGTACGGCAACGCCTTCAAGCGTACCGGTTCCCTGGCTGAACTGCGCGAGGGGTTCGAGGAAGGACGTGCCGTCACTGCCGCTGCCCGCCTGTCTACCATCCGCGATATGGGCAAGAGCATTTTTGCAGACCTGCGCGATGGCACGGATCGTTTTCAGGTATATGTCCATAAGAAGGAGATAGGCGCAGAGGCATTCAAAGCGTTCAAGCTCTTGGATCTGGGGGACCAGATTGGTGTCGAAGGTGAGCAGTTCACGACACGGACCGGCGAGCCGACCATCAAGGTGTCGAAGTGGACGCTGCTCTCCAAGGCGATCCTTCCGCCGCCCGAGAAGTGGCACGGATTGAAAGACGTTGAGATGCGCTACCGTCAGCGCTACCTCGATCTCGTGGGCAATCCCGAGGTGCGCGAGCTCTTCAACAAGCGTTCCGCCATGATCCGCGAGATTCGGCAGTACCTGGCTGACCGTGGTTTCATCGAAGTGGAAACCCCGATGCTGCATACTATCCCTGGCGGAGCTGCAGCAAAACCA
>CAYFPQ010000039.1:848-28300 GCA_964345005.1 uncultured Victivallales bacterium
GCGCCGCTGCCAAGCCGTTCGTGACACACTACGGTGCACTGGGCTCCGATGTGTACCTTCGTATCGCCCCTGAACTCTACCTGAAGCGGCTGCTCGTGGGCGGGTTCGACAAGGTGTTCGAGCTGAACCGCAACTTCAGGAACGAAGGACTCGACCGCACGCACAACCCCGAGTTCACCATGTTGGAGATATACGAGGCGTTCTCGGACGTCAACGGGATGCGCGAGTTGATCCAGGGCATGATCGTTCACATGGCCGAAACCGTTTTCGGTGCGCTGACCGTGGGGGAGGGCGACACGGCGCTCGACCTGACGCCGCCATGGCGCGAAGCCACATATCATGAACTGATTCGCGAGAAGATGGGCGACGGCTGGTTCGATCTTTCACTCGACGATGCGCGTGCCAAGGCAGAAGCCGCCGGCCTCGACATCGACCCCGGGTGGGACATGCTGCTTGTGACGCATGAGGTCTACGAGAAGCTGATCGAGCCGGCCTTGCAGCAGCCCACGTTCGTTACGCGCTTGCCCGCCCAACTGGTTCCACTGGCCAAGGCGTGCCCGGACGACCCGTCGCTCGTGGATGTCTTCGAGCTGGTGATCCGTGGCCAGGAAGTGGCTCCGGCCTATACCGAGATGAACGACCCCATCGAACAGCGTCGCCGTTTCATGGAGCAGGCAGGCGAAGACGAGGAGAAGATCGATCGTGACTTTGTGACAGCACTCGAACACGGCATGCCGCCCGCGGGCGGTATGGGCGTCGGGATCGACCGCCTTATGATGATCCTATCCGGTGCCGAGGCCATCCGCGACGTCATTCTCTTTCCGCAACTCAAACAGAAGGATTGATGCAGGAAGCAAGATGCAAGATTCAGGGAGCAAGATGCAGGATTCAGGACTCAAGATACAGGATGCATGGTTCGGGATCAGATCCGCGTCTTGAACTCTCTTAATCCTGTAGCCTTGAACCCTGAACCTTGAACCCTGAACCTTGAACCCTGAACCTTGAACCCGCCCATGCGCCTACCGTTTTCATTCTTTCTCGCGCTGAAGTACCTGCGTCCCAAGCGCAGCTTTACTTCGGTTGTGACGGTCATCTCGGTGGTTGGGGTGTTGCTTGGCGTTGCAATCCTCGTGATCGTGCTCTCGGTCATGACCGGTTTCGACAATATGTGGCGCCAGAAGATCCTGAGCTTCAAGCCTCATCTGATCGTTTCCAGTATGTACGGGCCTTTGGAGGAGGAAGAGCGCCTCTGCCAGGAGATCGAAGAGATAGATGGTGTTACCGGCGCGGCACCCAACGTTCAGACGCGCGTCTTGCTTCAGTATGAAGGACGTCTAATGGCGCCGGTGGTGCTGGGCGTGCCGTCGGAGCGGGTAGGGCGGATCAGCCGCGTGGCCGATCACATGTACCGGGGTTCATTCTCGCTCGACGACGACAGCATCGTCCTGGGCATCGACCTCGCCGGAAGTATGGGAGTCCGAGTTGGCGATACGGTGCTCCTCTACAGCCCGATGAATGTCGTGTCGATGGACGAGATGTACCTGCCCGAGGAGCTTGTGGTCTCCGGTATCTTCGACATGGGCATGCGCGACTTCGATTCCGGGTTTGTTTTCACCTCGCTGGGTGTCGCGCGTGACCTCGTGGGGATGGACAGCGGCGCTCACGGTATCTACGTAATGACCGATGATGCATTCCGTTTCGCCGACTACGCCTCGCTCGTGCGCGAGAAGCTTGGACCTGCCTACAGCATCCGCACCTGGCAAGAGGTCGACAGCCTGCTTTTCGATGCGCTGCGACACGAGAAGGCGATGATGTTCGTGCTTCTGGTCTTCATCACAATTGTCGCTATCTTCTGCGTCACGAACACGTTGATCGTAATTACCGTACAGAAGACCGGTGAGATCGGTGTGCTGAAGGCGCTGGGATTCTCCTCTTTCAAGATTATGAGTGCATTCGTCTGGCTGGGCTGGATCCAGTGTCTGGTCGGAATAGTGGGTGGCATCGGCGCGGGCCTGCTGGTCTTGAATAACCTGGGCAATATTGTGGCCGCGCTTACGTCGATTGACGTTGAGGTGTTTCCCAAGGCGATCTATGGGCTGAGCGAGATTCCCTGGAGCACGTCGCCGCGGGAGATCGTGAATATTGCCGCCTTTGTCATGGTGTTCTGTACACTCTCCAGCATCTTGCCGGCGTACCGGGCTGCGCGGCTCGATCCGGTGCAGGCGCTACGACAAGAGTAGCTCCGGCCAAGAGGTGGGGCTCGCGCCCGGCCGTCCCGGAATACCGGGCCGCCAAGGAGCGCGACTCCTACCCCTTGGCCTCCGCTGAGGGTAGGGGCAGACCGGGGGTGACCGGGGATGTGGGGAAGTTGAGGGAGAGAGGGAAGCCTCTCCACTTGGAAGTTGGATGTTCCTTGTTGATATTGAGTGTTGAAAGCAGCCTTTGATTAGCGGAAGTCATGTTGTTGAAAGCCAATAATCTGAGCAAGACCTACCACCTGGGCAAGGCAACCATCGAGGTGTTGCGTGGGGCCCGGTTGACGGTCGAGGACGGCGAGAGCGTGGCCATCGTTGGCGCAAGCGGTGCCGGCAAGAGCACACTGCTCCACATTTTGGGAGGACTCGACCGTCCTGACGAGGGAACCGTTGCTGTGTCCGGTAACGATATCTACGGAATGAACCGGGGGCGTCGCACCCGGTTGCGCGCTACGGATATCGGGTTCGTGTTTCAGTCCTACCATCTCATGCCGGAGATGGACCTGTTGGAGAATGTCGTGCTTCCCGCTATGGCGTTGCCCGACTGGTTTCACCGTGCCGGCCGTGCCCGTGGGCGGGCGAGGGAGCTGCTTGGAGCCGTCGGGCTGGCTGATCGCTCGCGGCATCTTCCGATGGAACTGTCCGGAGGGGAGCAGCAGCGTGCGGCATTGGCCCGCGCGCTCATGAACGCACCACGTCTCGTGCTGGCCGACGAACCGACCGGAAATCTGGACGATGAGACAGGCAACCGCGTTCTGGACCTGCTCCTGTCGCTGACGCGCAACGAGGGTCACGCACTGGTGATGGTTACGCACAACCAGCGTGTGGCCGAAAGATGCGATCGCGTCCTCCATCTCTCCGATGGAGGTATCCTCCCGCTGGACTAGCTCGAGTCTGTTCAGAAAGGGCTGGTAGGGCGAGCCGTCCCGGCGAGCCGGGCGCAAGCGGAGGCGCATGGTGTGCTGTTCGAGCCTGTCGGCATCTCATGCTCGAAACATGCGCATTCCTTGCTCGCGGCTCGCCGGGGACGGCTCGCCCTACCTTCCTGTTGCAGTACTTCTCGGCTCCAAACCCCCTCTCGAGGGGTCTAGTTAGCCGCCCCGAAAAGGTGCGCCATCAAGTCCGGGCCGCGCATGTGGTCCAACCCTCCGTCAAGGCAGGCGGACTCGTCGAACGTGAGCACGTTATCGGGTTCTGCTTCCGGATCATGGATCGCGACCGGCACGGGGATGCGCGTGTGCTTGCCGATCCGAATCGGAACCGGATGGTCAGGAAGTACAACGGTGCGGACGTCATTGTCGATACCGTTCAGCACGCGTTCTACCACCCGCCGATCAAAGTCCTCGATGGCCGAAATCTTAAGGTCCAGATCCTGCGCGTGCGATACCTCGTCGATCGCCTCAACATGCAAGTACACCAGGTCATGCGAGCGGATGGCTTCGATCGCCGCATCCGCCTTGCCCTCATAGTTGGTGTCAATGTATCCAGTGGCGCCCTCAACCGGGATGGGGGTCATGCCAAGACAGACGCCAAGACCGGTGATAACGTCCACGGCCGAGATCACGGCGCTGGTAATACCGTACTTGTCTTTGAGCGACCGGATAGCGCCCGCACGGCCGCCGCTCCACGGCCAGATGCCGTTAGCAGGGGGATGGCCTTCAGCGATCAGCTTCGCCACGACGCCGCTGTTCTGCAGTACGGCAGGGGCCTCCGCAATCAAGCGACGCAACAGAGCGGCAGTGGACTCAGCTTCAGGCGCCCTGGCCTTCGGCAGATGTTCGCTCACCGGGTTGCCATGATTGTCATCCGGTTTATCGGTGGCGACGTCCGGGGAGTACTCCGGGCCGGAAAGGATCAAGATGTTCCGGTAGCTCACACCACTGTGGAAGCGGACGGTCGGCGTAGCAAATGCCTCGTTGAGAAGGTCGATGAGCTGTGCCGCCGGTGCGGGGTCGATGTGACCGCCGGAGAAATCGCGGAGAATTCCATCATCAGTGGTGGTCAGGTTGACGCGGAACGCAACATCATCGGGGCCCAGCGGAATGCCGCGACCGGCGGCCTCCAGTGCACCGCGCCCGCAGTAGTCGGTCTTCAACTCGCAGCCAAGGACCGACATGTTGGCCACGTCGCTGCTTGTTGGGAATCCCTCTGGCAGGGTCAGGAGTGTGCCGCTCTGTCCCTCGCGCGCAATCGAATCCATCGCAGGAGTCCGAGCAGCCTGCAGCGGGGTCCGGTTTTCAAGACTTTCAATCGGCTCATCGGCCATGCCGTCGCCGAGAAAAATGATGGTCTTCTTCGGGGTGCTCATGGCGGCAAAGTATGCCTGTCACGATGCGTGATGTCCAGAGCGGCCTACTTCCGCCACCCGCCACTCGCCCCGCGGCGATCTCTTTGCCGCCCTGTTTCCAAACGCGGTTGATATCCTCGGGTCTCGAGTGGTAGAGTGGCGTCGAACAGGGAAGGGGAGCAGCCATGAGCGAAGACATCCCACAGGACGAGAAGATCGCACGCGTGTCGCCCGAGGAATACATGAAGGTCGAGCTTGAGCTCGAACGCGAGAAGATTGCACTCGAACGGGAAAGGCTTTCCCATGAACGGGAAAAGCTCTCGCTTGAGCGGGTCAAGATGCAGGCCGACTCCGAGTTCTTCGACAGTCGCCGTCGCTACGTTGTCGTGCCTCCCCTGGCACTCGCCGTGGCGGCGTTCTTCCTCTTGATCGGACTTGGACTGGGCGCCTACCTCCTCAAGGATAGCGGCATCCGCGTAGGACGCAGGACCGAAGCCCCGATCCACCTCAAAGCCGAGATCGACGGCATCGAGCGCGAAGGCACCGCCTACCTGCTCTTTGTGAAGTGACAGGATAGTCCGGCGCGCTTCTGCGTTGCCAAGCTCTCTCCTTGCCTGGTTGAACTCCGGCTGCTATCGTTAAACTTATGACGAATGATAACAAGACTGTTCCTCCGGCTGTTCTGAAGCGGTTTACGCACTACTACGCTACCGTTCAGGGCATGCGCGCCGATGAGGTCGAGTGGGTGAGCTCCACGGAGATTGCCGATGCGCTTGGACTTACCAGCTCGACCGTACGGCAAGACCTCTCGTATCTCGATTTCGCAGGCGTTTCGAAGCGAGGGTATGAGACCGAAGGACTGGAGGTCGCCCTGGCACGCGCGCTGGGTGCAGATAAGGTCTGGAACATGCTCATCGTGGGTGCCGGTAACCTCGGGCGAGCCCTTGCACTTCACCAGGAGTTCAAGCGGCGTGGTTTTTTCATCCGTGCGGTGTGCGATGCGGACGTGTTCAAGACCGGACTGAAACTCGGCGACCTCGAGGTGCACCGCATGCACCACGTTCCGGAGCTCGTGCGAAAACACCGTATCGATATCGGGGTAATTGCGGTGCCGGCATCAGCCGCCCAGGAAGTGGCCGATCTGTTGGTCGAAGCCGGGGTGAAAGGACTGTTCAACCTATCGCCGGTTCTTGTGAATGTTCCTGATGACATCGCCGTCACCGACGCCCAGATCACCGCCAGCCTTCAAGAGCTCACCCACGCTCTGATGGGTAGATAGAGTTCTGGACTGAGAGTTCTGAGTTGGCTATTGGTAAACCACCAACGACACCAAGGGTGGCGGAACCGCAGGGCACACCTGCGAATCAAAGTGGTGTTCCGATTCTGAGAACTCGCAGCACAGAACTCACAACTCAACAGAGTTTCTCAAGGTATTCGATCCACTCATCCATGCCGTCACCGGCCTTGGCGCTCAACTCGAAAACGAACATGCCGGGGTGGATCTTGCGGAGGTTCTCGCGACACGCTTCCATGTTGAAGTCGAGATGTGGGAGTAGGTCTGTCTTCGTTACCACCGCTACCGGAGCCAGCGAGAAGAGCGAGGGGTACTTGACTGGCTTGTCTTCGCCCTCAGTCACCGACAGCAGTGCAACCTTGAAGTGCTCGCCGAGGTCGAACGCGGTCGGACAGACCAGGTTGCCGACATTCTCAATAAAAAGGAGCTTAGTGTCGTCGCCGATGACCTCTTCAAAGAGGTCACCCACGCGCTGGGCCTCCAGGTGACATGCGCTCTGCGTTTCGATTTGGCGCACTGGTGCGCCCTTACCCTCAAGGCGCTTGGCATCGTTATCCGTCTGCTGGTCGCCGGTAATCACGGCACAGCCGATCCTGCCCTGCAACCGTTCGAGTGTGCGCTCCAGCAGGTAGGTCTTGCCGGTTCCCGGCGCCGAGATCAGGTTGATGGCCGTGACGCCGCGCTCTGCCAGCCAGGCACGGTTGCGCGTAGCGAGTTCCTCGTTGCGCGAGAGGACCTTTTCGCGCACGGAGAGCACCAGCTTCTCGTCGTGGCTGTGAGTATGATCGTGCGCACGACCATGGGAATGGTCGTGGCTGTGTCCATGCGCGTGGTCGTGATCGTGTGTATGTGTGTGGCCTACCTCGCCACATCCGCATTCGTCACACATTGGCATTCTCCTCGTCTCTTTCTACTTCAATCGTCTCTATCATCAGTTCTCGTCCGGACACAATCGCGATATCCGTTGAATCACAGTTCACGCAGATCGGGAAGGGGCCATCGGGCGTGGTGGTCTTCCCGCAGTTTCGACAGTCCACGCTGGCCGGTATACTCTCGATGTGCCACTGCGTATCGGCATAGAGCGTGCCTTCCACCGCCACCTCAAAAGCCAGTTCCAACGCATACGGGTCCACGCCCGAAAGCGTCCCGACCTGCAATTGCACGGAGGCAATGCCTGGCGCGTTGTGCTCGGTCCGGATCGCCTCGACCCGTTCCATGATCGACTGTGCTATCGATAGCTCATGCACTAGCAGATCCTCGGCAGCAGTTCCCCACGAGGCACATCCACCAGTCGGTGCCCGCCCATTAACGTTTCCAACACCACGCGTCCGGCTTCGGCTGTGACCGTTCCGATATCCTTCGCGCCATCGCCCTCCGGCATGGTCTGCCATGCTTCAAGGATTTCCGGCGCGGCATCAGGGCCGCACACCATCAGGAGCCTGCCCTCTGACGCCACGTGCAACGGATCCAATCCAAGCAGCTCGCTAACGGCGTGGGCACCGGCCGAGATCGGGATGCTCTCTTCTTGAATCTGAATACCGACTTCGGCGTCTTCCACCATCTCGTTGAGTACCGAAGCCAGGCCGCCGCGTGTGGGGTCGCGCATGAAGCGTACCTCCCCGGCGTGGTCAACCGCTGCCTGGACCAATCGATGGACCGGAGCACTGTCACTTTGTGGGCCGTTCTGGATGTGGATATTCTCGCGCGAGGCCAGCACCGCAAAGCCGTGGTCTGCAATCGGTCCACTCACCAGCACGTGATCGCCTGCCTGCAGGTTTTTGGGTGACAGCTCAAATCCCGGCAGACGGTCGCCGATGCCGGCGGTGTTGATGAACATGCCGTCGCACTGCCCGCGTGCCACCACCTTCGTGTCGCCTGTTGCCACCACGACGCCGCTGTCATCGGCCGCCGTCTTGATGCTGTCGAGGACACGCCGTAACAGGTCCAGTTCAACGCCTTCTTCCAGGATCAGTGCCAGCGAGAGCCAGCGGGGCGTCGCTCCGCACACCGCCAGGTCATTCACCGTGCCGTGTACGGCCAGGTCGCCGATGTTGCCGCCGGGGAACTCGATCGGTTGCACGACAAAGCTGTCCGTCGTGAACACCACCTGGTCGCCTTCAACCGGAACCGTTGCGCCGTCCGGGAGTCCCTCCAGTGGTCCCGCTCCAAACCGCGACACAATCTCCCCGTCAATCAACTCGCGCGAGAGTTGTCCCCCGCCACCATGCGCCAGCAAAATCCGATCGTCAGCCATATCCATCCTCACCGTCGTACCTTCCCCTTTACGGGGGTAAACAAGGAATAATACGCGAATTGTGATCGGTATGAACAGATGAAACAGGTAAAGACGCAACAACGCCTCGACGACCGGAATTCCGGACTCTATAGTCGGAGAAAGGGGAGCGAAAGGAGTGGCATGAAGAGGCCACGGTTGATGGGTTGCTTCGTGAAACGGGCCACCTCGTGGCGGCCAGTGTCAGACGCGTGGATCTCGTGGGCCACCTTGGTGGTGGGGAATTGCTGGTTCTGCTTCTGGAGACGGGTGAGAAAGAGGCAGGCATTGTTGCCCGGCGCATGCAGGAGTCTGTGAATGCGAGGATTGGCGCAGCCGGCGACGAGCAGGGCCTGCTACCGGTTCGCATTGGCATGGCGGTGTGTGAGGGTGACGGCGAGGATTCAAAGGAGCTGATCGATCGCGCGATTGTCGGCTTGGGGGACACGGGGCCAAACCCGTAAACCTGGACGGACGGTGCCGGAAACGCGGGAATCCCTCGACGGCTGGGCTTCCGGGGCCTATAGTCAACGCCAAGAATGAAGAAGCTTGTTGCTATTCTGCTGTTGCTGGTCCTGAACGCGTTCCTGCCGCCATCTCTATTCGCCTGTGCTCCCAAGGAGATACACGCGCTTCGCAGTGCCCATCGTGCCGTTGCCGGTGAGATCCTGTCTGTCGAACGTGTGGGCAGGGAGGAGACGAGCGTCATCTACTCACTCGAGGTCGCGGTGCGCGAGGTGTTGGTGGGGGCGTCCATGGAAGAGGACTCCATTCGCGTGCGGATGAGGCTCTGGAACCCGACGGAAGACCCTTCATATGAGAAGGGGAAGTCCTACGTGCTCTACCTGCGCAAGGAACCGGAGGATCCCAAAGCAGGCGGCAAGATTGCCTGGTCGGTCAAGTATGGGGCCAGGAGTATTCAGCCGGATACAGAGAAACTGCGCGAAATGCTGGGATCGAACAGATCGAAGAAGGACCGAAGCTACAAGGCCAGCCAGGATGGAGTTGACGTCGACAAGCTCACGTTCCTGGAGCGCAAGATGCACGGGATCATCATTCCGGAGATGGATTTCATGTGCGCCAACATCCATGACGTGATCGATTTCCTGCACATGGCCAGCATAGATTTCGATCGTTCTTCACCAGCCGGTCAGAAGGGCGTGAACATCTGTCTGAACGGCCGGTCCTTTGCTGGGGGCCGAATGCCACTCGTCAATTTCTACGCGGAGGACATGTCTCTCCTTCAGGCGCTGAATCTTGTTGTCAAGTTGGCTGATGGAGAGAGAATCGTCACAGACGACGGGATCGTTGTCAGAAAGAGGTCCGCTGATCCTTCTAGCACGGGTCCCATCGCGCCTGCGTCACCTTCCACGGAAACAGAGTCTGCCGAACCTGTCGTTGGCCACCTGAAGACCCGCGACAAGGTTATCACCATTCGGACGGGTGCCGCCGGCCCTCTCTACACGGTCACTTCCGAGAACGGCACCGTCCTCGCGACCGATCTCTCGCCCGCCGAGCTTTCCGCCAGGTTTCCTGACCTTGAGCGCGTAGTCAAAAGCGGCATCGCCGACTGGGCTGGCACAACTGGCCATATGTCGATAGAGATTCCGCGGTAGACCTGATAGTCAATATATATATTGACACAATCAGAACTAACGTCAATATATGTATTGACGAGTGATGTGTGTGTCAATATATATATTGACATAGGAGGTCGACGCATGAGAGCAGACAAGCGAAAACTAGTTAGGGAGCAGCTACAGGCCTCCCTGGCGAGATTCGGGTCCCTTGTCAACACGCCTGTTCCGCCCAAGGGGTGGATCCGGGCCATCAGGACTGCACTGGGGATGAGCGGCCGGCAGCTGGCTGAGCGCATGGGGGTCTCAAAGCAGAGAGCTTCTGATGTCGAGAAGCAGGAGCTGGATGGTTCTGCCACAATCAAGACCATGCGGCGGGTAGCAGAAGGCCTTGACTGTGTGTTCGTCTTCGGATTCGTACCCAAGACGAGCCTGGAAGAGACCGTCCGAGCCAGGGCACAGCAGGTCGCAGCAGGCCGTTTTGCGCGGGCATCACAGACGATGGCGCTGGAGGATCAGGCACTGAGCGAGGAAGAGCAGGGAAGAGTCTTCGCTGAAATGGCTGATGAGATTGTGGATTCCATGCCGTCCGATCTGTGGAACGAGCATGAATGAGTTTGATTATCCTGAAGGGGCCACTCCGCTTGATGCTGACGAAGCTGAGGGTTTGCTGCTGACGCACATCACCACACGTGGCGAACTTGACCGATGGGAACAGGACAACATCGTCGAAGCGATGGCTTGGCTTGCCAGGAAGAAGCCCACCGACATCCTGAACGAGCCTTAGCCAGGGAACTTCACAGGCGCATGTTTGGGAATGTCTGGAAGTGGGCGGGCGAGTTCAGGCATAGCGACAAGAACATCGGCGGCCCGTGGTACCAGATCTCGGCGAGCTTGAGGAATCTGTTCGATGACACGCGCCTGCGGATGGGTCTGCAGGAGGAAACACCCGACGAGATAGGTGTCTGGTTCCATCATCGACTTGTGTCCATTCACCCCTTCCCAAACGGCAACGGTCGTCACGCCCGCCTGATGACCGATGCTCTGCTTGAGTACGTCATTGGATGTCCGCGGTTCACTTGGGGTAGTGAGAACCTGTCAAACCAGGGCGACGCGCGCCACCAATACATCGCTGCGCTCCATGCTGCGGACCTGCACGACTACCAACCATTGCTGGAGTTCGTCAGGACATAAGTTCCATGGACTCTGACCGCCACTTGGGGGTGCAGGTCTCGCCGAACATGGGGTAGTCGAGATGTGTGTTGACATGACCATTTAGAATGACTACTCTGATTGTGAATGGGAGAGAAGTCATGAAGGCACTGGCCGTTACCGATTTCAAGGCGCATGCATTGCAGGTACTGAGCGAAGTCGCTGAGACCAGGGAGCATGTTGTGGTCACGAAGCGCGGAAAACCTCTGGCCGAGGTCATTCCTTTCAGCCCGGACAAACCTCGTCCCGGTAAACTCGCGGATGCCCTGGTGTTTGAAGAAGACATCGTTTCGCCACTGGGCGAAGAGATGTGGGACGCCTGTAAGTGAAGTATCTTCTCGATACTCACACGTGGATCTGGTGGAACATGCAGCCGAAGAAGCTCTCACCCAAGGTCCGGACACTGCTGTCCACTCCCCGGCGATACGAGGAACTGCTTCTCTCTGCGATCTCGCCCTGGGAGTTCAGCAAGCTTCTTGAGAAGGGTCGCCTTGGTATCTCATGCAGTCCCGAGGAGTGGATGTCCGAGGCGCTGGCGATGCCGAAGCTTCGGCTCGTTCCATTGACTCCTGCAATCGCCTATCGGTCGACCTCCCTGCCGGAACCGTTCCATGGCGATCCTGCCGATCAAATCATCGCTGCTACGGCAAGGGAGGAAAACGCCACAGTGATCACTAAGGATGGGGATCTCCAGAACTACACGCACGTACGCACGATGTGGTAGCAGAGAAAGGGCGCATTTCAGTCTCCCGTCCTCTGACCTCCGACTTCCGGTCTCCGGTCTCCCTCGAATGCTTGTAGTACGCGGCGCAGGAGCCTTTGGAGCTTACCATGCAGGGGGCGGAGAGCTGGTTCTCTCGGGCGTACGCGTTCGCGATATCTTCCGGCTGGGCAGGGGCATGCGCACTTGATAATCTCCCGGTATGGATGCGACGCAGGCAGCATTGAAGGATATTGAGGCAACGGCCGACCTGCTTGAGAAGGGACTCAAGCTGGCCGGCCTTGTGACCCGTCTGTTCGCCGAGGCCGGGTGCAACCTGGTTGTCGTGGGCGGTTCCGCGGTGGAGTTCTACACAGAAGGCGCCTACATGTCGGGGGATATCGACTTCTGTCGCCGCGACCTGGCCCGGATTCCCCTCCGCCGAGCCCAAGACATCATGGCATTGCTTGCCGCATGTGTTTCTGGAGAGACATCGGTGGATTGGGAGGAGGTCAATCGACTCGCCGCCTTGCCGGAATTCAATGTAAGTGTAGAGCTTGATGAGCTTCGCGAGGAGGTGCAGCGTGAACTCGCCGGATAGGCTCAAGACCTCATGGAGATGGGACGAGTGGAAGCGAAGTCGCAAGGCGCGTCGTGCTGTGACCGACCGCATCACGCCTTCGGCAGTGCGCCGCACGCGCAGTTCATCGGACAAACGCCTGCGTTCCGCTTTCAACGGCCGTCGTGGCCCTGATCTTACCAGCAGACCATGAGAGGGAGACGGTCCCGTCGGACGGGCCTTAAGCAATAAGGAATGGCGCCGCCTCCGGTCTACCTCGAGTACTTGTAGTACGCGGCGCAGGAGCCTTCGGAGCTGACCATGCAGGGACCGAAGGGGTGGTTGGGAGTGCAGGTCTCGCCGAACATGGGGCAGTCGAACGGGCTGGCGATTCCCTTGATAACCTCGCCGCAGCGGCAGGCGGGATTCATTCTTCCGACCTGAATTTCGATGTCGTGGCGCTTCTCGGCGTCGTAGTGGGCCCATTCCTCTTTCAGGGCGAGTCCACTCAGTGGGATCACACCGATGCCACGCCAGGAGACGTCGGCGGGCTCGAGATACTTGTTCATCAGGGCTTGGGCTCTGGAGTTTCCCTCGGCTGTAACGACGCGCGAGTACTGGTTGTCGATTTCCGCTACGCCATCAACGAGCTGAGTCAGGATGCCCTTGAGTCCGAGCAGGATGTCGAGCGGCTCGAATCCGGCAATCACGCAGGGGACCCCACCTTCGCCGACGAACGGTTTGTAGGCATCCGCGCCGATGATGGCGCTGACGTGGGCGGGACAGAGGAGCGCATCGATCTGTAGTTCGGGATCGGCCCCCAACGCGGCGAGCGCGGGAGGTACAAGCTTGAACGCGACGAGTATGGAGAGATTCTCAAGGCCCTGCTCAATCGCCTGGTCGATGATGGCGATGGAGGGGGCGACAGTTGTCTCGAAGCCGATGGCGAGGAATACGATCTCCTTCTCCGGCATCTCCTTCGCCAGCTCCAAAGCGCGGAGCGGGGAGTAGCAGACCTCGATCTGGCAGCCTTCCGATCTTACCGCGGCAAGGGATGTCTCCGAACCGGGCACGTTGAGCATGTCGCCGAAGGTAACGACCATAATGCCGCGCCGCACAAGTTCGATGGCTGCATCGATGTAACCGGCATCGGTCACGCAGACCGGACAGCCCGGACCACTGATCAGCTTGACCGGCTCAGGCACGATGTCGCGAATGCCATAACGCGCTATCGCCATGGTGTGGCTGCCGCAAATCTCCATGATGTTGGCCTGCCCCCCGTAGCCTTGGCGAAGGGGGGTGCGGTCAGACTTTGGCAGCTTGGCGGCAAGCGCTTGGATATCCTCCCTCAAGGCTGCGGCGGCGCCGGGATTACGAAAACCATCGATGTATTTCATAGCTTCCTTGTCAGAGGTGATCTCGCGCAGAGACGCCAAGACGCCAAGAGAGGGAGAACTGAGTTCTTTGCGCCTTCGCGCCTTTGCGCGATGAGTGTCTTTCGTTAAGCCATTGCCGCTTTGTGTGTTGCCAGTTCTTCGAAAAGCTCTAAACGCGTATCAGCTTCCTCGGGGTCAAGGCGCTCAATCGCGAAGCCGGCGTGGATGATGACAAAGTCACCCACTTGCGGCTCTTCGATCAGCGAGATGTCGACTTCCTGGGTGCTCCCATCAAGATCGCAGATCCCCCGATGCGGCGCCGGAATCTCCTTAATCTGCATTGGTACCGCTAAACACATATTTCTATTCTCCCCCAGCACACGCCATCACCTGTCCGGCGGCGATGCCCCCGTCGTTGGGGGGGATCTCCTGGTGGATCAGGACGTTGGCGCCCATGGCTTCCAGCGTCTCTGGCACCTCACGGTTCAGTATCCGGTTCATGAATACGCCACCACTCAGGGCGACGGTTCGTTTCTCACTCAACGAAAACGCGTATTCTACCATTCGGCCCGCGGCGAGAGCAAGCGAGTGGTGGAAGGCCATGGCCGTCCCGGCGGTCTCATACTGCGGAATAGCTCTGCGAGCGCACTGGATGAAGGTGGGCGCCCAGTCGATCAATAACAGCCCATCCTGCTCCCTGGCCTCGAACGGCAGCGGTTCAGGTGTGTCGCCGGAATAGGTGTGCGCGACGGCCTCGAGTCGGATCGCGGCCTGTCCTTCATACGTGACGGCCTGTCGACTCACCCCCAGTGCAGCGGAGAAAGCATCGAAGACGCGTCCGGCAGCATGGGAGGAAGGAGCGTTGAGACCGCGTGTGGTTTGTAGCGTCCAGGCATCCAGAGTTTCGTCGTCTTCGCCAAGCCGCTCCTGTAAGTCCGGCGTGATCGGCACACCGGCACTTATCCAGCGTGCGAGCAACTGGCGCACAGGATGCAGAACAGCCTGATCGCCACCCGGCAGTGGCACTGGCGCAAACGTGGCCAGGCGTTTGAACCCATCAGGGCCAATATCCAGCAACTCGGCGCCCCAGATGGTGCTGTCCGGACCGTAGCCGGTGCCGTCAAAGACAAGCGCCAATCCCTCGGTCAAACCATGCTCACCAAGACAGGCCAGACCATGTGCATAGTGGTGTTGCACTTCCGTGACGGGCAGACCTCGCTCATCTGCGAGGCGACGGCCAAGCCGGGTGGCGTGCATGTCGGGATGCAGGTCGACGGCGATTCTCTCGGGGGTGCGCTGGAGGAAATCAGGAAAGACCCGAACGGCCTCCTCAAGTCCATCCAGTGCTTCGGGTGTCTCGAGGTCGCCAATGTGCGGCGAAAGTACAAGCTGTTCGCCATATCCCAGTGCAACGGCATTCTTCAGCTCCGCACCCATCGCGAGCACAGGCTGTGCTACTGGACGCGGCAGGGGAAGGGCACGCGGAGCATAGCCGCGGGCACGTCGCCATACCTGCGGGCCGGAGGGTTGCTCGATGCAAAGCGAGTCGTCGCAACGTAAGTTGATCTCACGGTCATGTAAGAGAAACGCGTCCACAATGTCCACCAACCGTTCACCGGCCTCGTCGTTGGCGATCGCGATCGGCTCACCGCGCCGGTTGCCGCTGGTCATGACGAGCAGATCGAACGGTGCGGTCGAGTCTTCGCCCGTGGGTTCGGCCAGAAGCGCGTGTAGCGGCGATGTTGGCAGCATGACTCCAAGCGTGCGTGTGTCTGGCGTCAGGAGGTCGAGGGGGAGGGGGGCGTCCGGTCCGTAGTGCTTTTCGAGAACGTCGAGGATAACGATCGGTGCCTCAGGTGACGTCAGCATCGCCGCTTCGGTATCTGAGACGCGGCAGTAGCGTCGGATGATGTCGAGCGAAGGGGCCATGACGGCGAACGGCTTGTGCGGACGGGCTTTGCGTGCACGGAGCCGCTGCAGAGCCTGGCGGTTCGTGGCGTCGGCAGCGAGGAGGAATCCGCCTACGCCTCTTACGGCTACGATCTGTCCATCAGCCAGCAGCCGGCGCGTCCCGGCAATGGGGTCGCCGGCAATAACCGCGCCGTCGACCTGGATGAGTTGAAGCGCCGGACCGCAGTCCTGGCAGGCTACGGTCTCGGCATGGAACCGCCGGTCGGTCGGATCGGTGTACTCCTTCTCGCAGATGGGGCAGAGAGGGAACTTCTCAAGGGTCGTACGCTGCCGGTCGTATGGCATGTTGTTGACGACCGTGTAGCGGGGACCGCAATTGGTGCAGGTGGTGAACGGGTAGCGGTAACGATGGGCGGTGGAATCGAATATCTCTTTGCGGCAAGCGGGACACATGGCAAGGTCGGCGGGGATTTGAACCTGCTTCTCGCCCGACTCATCGCTCGCAATGATCTCGAACGGCGCGGGGCTGCCTTCGAGTGGTTCGCGAGACACCGCTTTCAACTCATCGATAACAGCATGCGGGGGGAGGGCGCCGGGGAGCTGTTCGAGGAACAGCTCAACGGTCTTGGAGGGACCCTCCAGCACAAGATGCACCGTGTTGGTGCGGTTCTGGACCGAGCCCCCGAGATGGAGCTGAGTCGCCAGTCGATACAAAGCTGGCCGGAACCCGACACCCTGGATCGTGCCGCGTATCTCGTAGGTGTATCTGTGAGCGTTGGTCATATGTTTCAGGGAGGAATGACGTTGGCAGCGACATGTCCCGATATCCTAATCGTAATCGTGCTCCTAATCGTAATCGGTGCCAGAAGGGATTATGATTACGATTATGATTGCGATTACGAGAACAAAGAGCCGTTATCTAGGCGCCTTTCGGTTGTTGAACGTTGTACCTACTCTCCCCGCATCTCATGCAATGCAGCCATAACATAGCCTTGAAACTTCATCTCCAACTCCGGCGACAGTCCCTGGTCGACGTCCATGGAAGCGGGCTGGATGGCGAGGATCTTGATGGGGGGGATGGGTTGGTCGATCTGTTTGGCCAGTTCGATCAGCTTTAGAATATCGCCTTCGTGCGTGGAAATGCCACCGGTGACTTTTTGCGTATCTACCTCGTCCGGGCTGAAAACAGTGAAGTCACCGGGTTCGCCGCCGAACTGCACGGCATCGACGACCAGCAGCAATTCCGTCTCTTCCTGGAAGTAGGTCAGCACGAGCATGCCGTTATTGCCGACCTCAACGGCCTCGAATCCCTCATCGAGACCCTGTTCAGCAATGTGCTCCACGATGCGCAGCCCCACGCTGTCATCGCCCATCGCATAGTTACCCAAACCCAAGAGATATTTCATTGCGCCTCTTTGCGTTTCCTGTGTTCTCTTGCGGTTACATACTCCCCATTCAGAGAAAAAGAAAGCGCCGACCTTGCGGCCGGCGCCTTCGGTGTAATCGGGTCAAGCCGCTTACTTCTTGAACGTAACGTCCAGGTAATGGGTTGAGCAGGAGATGCAGGGGTCGTAGGCCCGTACGAGCATCTCGAGCAGGAGCTCCATTTCCTGTTGGGTCTTATCCATGGCCAGGAGTTCCGGCACCAGCTTCTCGAAATCGAGCTGGATGTTGCCGTGGTTCTGATTGGTCGGGATGATGCAGTTGCCCATCGTGCAGAACCCGTCCTGGTCGTAGGCGTACTCGTGGAAGAGGATGCCGCGCGGCACTTCGGTGGCGCCTGCGCCCTGGGCGAACTTGGTGGGTTCGACCGGCTTCTCGTCCTTGAGCCCCTTGGTCAGCAGCTCGTCAATGTAGCCAACGCTCATGTAGACGCTGTGCACCGCCTCGACGAACTGCGCAACGCTGTTCATGTAGGGGTTGAAGCAAAGCGTCTTGAAGCCGAGTCCTTCGGCCAGCTTTTTGGCCTCGGGATGCAGCATCTCGTAGTTCAGGTTGATGCGGGCGAGCGCACCGGCCATGTAGCTGCCGAGGTTGTGCTTGGCAAACTTGGCCGTGGACTGATCCGTCATATACTCGTTGGTGACGGAGCGGTAGTCCTGCACATCGATCAGCTCACGTGAGCCGTCAGGCATGACACAGCCGACCTGGCCATCGTAGAGTCCGTACTCCTTGTCGTCGACGAGGCCGACGTACTCGGTCTCACGCGTGAAGTCGGGAATACCACCTGCCAGCTCGCCGAGCAGCTCGAACGTCGCAACGGCGTCCGGCACGGCGCCGAGGAGCTTGTCCTTCAGCTCGCGCAGGTTATCTTCCGCTTCGCGGACGTTACGGGCCGCGCCGGGCAGGGAGGCGAATCCGCCAACGACTGCGCGGGTCGGATGTGTGGTGCGTCCGCCGATGCAGCTACCCCACTCATGGCCGAGGCGCTTCATCCGCAGGGCACGCTTCACGACGTCTGTGTGCGTAGGCACGAGCGGGAAGACCGACGGGGCCCCGAGAAGATCGGGTGCCACGAGGAAGTAGACGTGCAGAATGTGCGAATCGAAGTTCTCCGCATGCTTCAGCACGCGGCGCAGCAGGTCGGTCTGCTCCGAGATCTCGATGCCCAGGGCGGATTCGGAGGCCTTCAGCGAGGCCAACGTGTGTCCGACCGAGCAGATACCGCAGATGCGGCTCGTGATGCGGGCGACTTCACTGTAGTGGCGGCCGCGCACCATCGCTTCGAAGAAACGGGGTGCCTCGGGAACCTGCCACTCACACTTCTCGATCGTGCCGTCGGACACGTTGACAACGATGTTGCCGTGTCCTTCAACACGGGTGAGATGATGAACATTGATGTTTGCGTTCTGTGTAGCCATTATGCGTCACCTCTGAAGTTAGCCGTAAACATGCGGGACTTGTCCTTGGCCCACCGTTCCGGGAGGTTGCCGTTCTCTTTCAACACCAGTTCCATGGCCGCCTCGTTGGGGGTGTCCACCATGCCGCGGCAGGCTTCGCAGGGAATGCCGTCTGCGGGACAGGGCGCGCCACACCCGGCCTGGGCGACCGGGCCCAGACAATGGTCGCCGTCGTCGTAGCGGCAAACCGTCTCGCGGCGCTTGCACTCCACGCAGACCGGGTAGGAAGGGATGTACACCTTGGTGGTTCCGTGAACAAGCTGTTCCACAACGCGGATGAACTCGTCCTTATCAATGGGGCATCCCCTGATTTCGTAGTCCACCTTGATTGCGGCCGATACCGGCAGCGCCTTCTGCGAGTTGAGGTGGGGGCGCTTGGCGTCCTCACCGTAGACCGCCTCGGCATAGTCGTCGGTATGGTTCTTCATGGCGTTGACGCCAGCGGAGGTGGCGCAGGAGCCGTAGGCCACAACGATGGATGCCCGCTCGCGGATCTCCTCGAGACGCCGACGATCGGCTTCTCGTGTAAAGGAGCCCTCGATGAAAGCCACATCGATGGGTTCGGTGGTCTTCTCGCTCATCGCTTCCCGGAATTCTACCGGGTCCACGTGCTCGAGCAACTCGACGAAGGGCTCGCCGAAGTTCGTCAGTTCGATTTGGCAGCCCTCGCAGCACGCGAAGTCAAACCATGCACATTTGACCTTAGCCATTATATAGCCTCCTCAAGAGTTTCGATTTCCGAGTAGCGGAAGACCGGTCCATCCATGCAGACGTACTTGTCGTTGATCTGGCAGTGACCGCACTTGCCGACGCCGCACTTCATGCGGCGCTCGAGGTCTACGAAGATGTTCGAGCGCGGTACGCCGATCTTGTCGAGCTCGGAGATAACGAACTTGTACATGATCGGGGGACCGCAAATGATCACCTTCGTTTCCGGGGTGATCTCCTCGGTCTTTTCGAACAGAGTGGTGATTACACCCACGTTGCCTTTCCAGGCAGCGTCAGGAGTGTCCACCGTTTCCATGTAGTTCATGCAGGTGTCACAGCGCCACTGTTCGAGATCTTCTTCGAACAGCAGGTCGTGCGGCGTCTTGGCGCCGAAGAACAGCGTGAACTTGCCGAAGTCCTCGCGGTGGTGCAGGATGTACTCGATCATGCTCCGGACCGGACAGAGGCCGATACCGCCAGCTACGATCAGGACATCCTGACCCTTGAACTCGTCGACCGGGAAGCCATTGCCCAGCGGACCACGGATTGTCATGGCGTCGCCTGCGTCGAGTTCGCCGAGCGCTTTGGTAACCTTACCCAGCACGCGCACCACCAGATCGAAGCTCTCGCCGTTGGTGGGGGAACTGGCCAAGCCCAGCGGCACTTCGCCGTAGCCGAACAGGCCGGCTTC
Source organism: uncultured Victivallales bacterium (assembly GCA_964345005.1). Classification (GTDB taxonomy): domain Bacteria; phylum Verrucomicrobiota; class Kiritimatiellia; order UBA8416; family JABMPJ01; genus JABMPJ01. The sequence goes on from CAYFPQ010000039.1 coordinate 20,591, forward strand.
GACGATCTGTCCCGGCTCGTAGTTGAACCGGTCGCCGTTCTGCAGCTTGAGTTTGAAGTGCTTTTCCGTGGACGTGATCATCTGTGCGTCGACGATCTCTGCGACCTGCGGAAGGAAGATGCTTTCGTCGTTATTGTTGCATGTACAGGCCATCTTATTGCTCCAATACCTTGTTGATCACCGTTGCCGGGTTAGCGATGTCAGCCGTGCAGGCGCCTGAGCAGCGTCCGCAGCCGGTGCAGGCGGGACCGCCCAACTGATCGTTCAGATAGGCCGCCTTGCGCATGAAACGATGACGATAGCGCTCGCCGCGCTCTTCGCGGAAGTTCTCGGAGCCGCCTGGGGAGGTGACTTCGGAGAACTCGTTGGTGAGGCAGGCATCCCAGAGACGGAAACGGGTGCCGGAGGCGCCGTCCACGTTCCACTCGTCCTGCACGTCGAAGCAGTAGCAGGTGCAGCAGACGATGTTGCAGCTACCGCAGGAGAAGCACTTCTCCGCGCATTCGTCCCACACCGGGGAATTGAAGCTGTTGCGGACCTTCTCGCGGATCTCCGCGGCGGTGCCGTTGAGCTTCTCGGGGCAGTCTTCCTCGGCCTTCTTGTTGACGTTGGCTGCCTCGGCAACCTGCGCTTCACTGGCAGCATCGAAGCTACCCAGCGCGATCAGGCTCTCGCCCTTCTCGCTCACTGCGTCGACCACGTAGCCGCCCTCGACCTTGGTCATGAACATGTCGTGACCGGTCAGCTCGCGATCGGCATTCATCGTGCCGAAGAACGCATGCTTGTAGTGGTTCTGCACGCTCGCACCGATGATGATCGTGGCGTTGCGGTTGGCCATGTAGTTGTTGTCGAACTGGCGGTCCGAGTAGAAAATGTCGGACATCGCGATACCCTTGATGTCGTGCGGGTGAACCCCGAGCAACACCTGCTCCTGCGGATCGATTGCCGAGCTGAACCCATCCGCGTCGAAGTGGATGAGGTCCTGCTTAGCAGGGAATAACACCTTCTTCGGCGGAAGAATGGTGGTATCATAATCGAGTCGCAGTTCATTGACGTCCACCAGCTTGTCGAACACGAAACGCGTTCGCTTCGCAACCGGCGCGACGACGGGATACTTGCTCATCAGACCTTCCACGAATGCGGACAGGTTCTGGTCACTGAGGAAGTATGACTTCATTCATGGACCCCTTTCATTAGCCTTGTCGTTAGGAAATTAACGAATTAAAGAAAAGGAGCGTATCAGGTGTGTTTGTCCCGGTCAAGTGGCCATTTTCCCGAGAATGGATTTCGAGGCGGCTGTCGTCAAATGCGGTTGACAGAAGGTCTCGCTACGAATAGTTTAGTTTCGTAATCAACTAATAAAGGCGGATATGGCACGTACAGGAATACCTCAGGCAGAAGTTCTTGCATCGATGGTGCGGTTTCCGGTCCAGTCGCGGAAGGATCTCGGGGATCGTTTGCAGCGCAGCAAGGCATCGGTGTCGCGACTGGTGGACAAGCTGATCGAGACCGGGTTGATTGTGGAGGGGGCGAAGCAAGCATCCGAAGGCGGGCGAGGAAGAAAGACGACCTCGTTACACGTACGCCCGGACATGGGGTACTTCGTCGGCGCCGACTTCCATGGCCTGGCTGTTCGGGCTTGTGTATTGGACTGCAGCTGTCAGGTGTTGGCGCGCGGCAAGCGTGCCGTCAGTCCGTCATGGCCAATGAAGCGGACGGTCCGTACCTGGCTGGAGCTGATCGACGACGTTGTCCGCCGTTCGGGAGTTGACCGACAAAAGGTTGTGGGGCTTGGGGTGGGAGTGCCGGGCGTCCTGAAGACCGACGAGATGAAGATTCAGGCGTACCTGCCGCCCGGCCGCCGGGCGGATTTCAGCATTGGCCCCGAGCTGCAGAAGCTGGGGTTTCCTCTTGCGGCAGCCAACAACACACTCTGCATTGCGGAGTACGAGCGGCGCCTTGGAATGGCCAAGGACGCCCCGGCGTTCGTCTCTCTGCTGGTACGCTACGGCATCGGAGCGGTTCTGTTTGCCAATGACGCGTTTCTGATGGGGGACGGGCTGTTCAGCGGTGAATTGGGGCACACCACGATTGACATGGACGGACGTGAGTGCATCTGCGGGCGCCGCGGGTGTTTGGATGCCTACTGCTCGGGACGGACGTTCGATGAGTATTCCGACCGGGGTGACAAGGCGCTTCAGGCCGAACTGTGCAAACGTGGCAAATACCTCGGAATGGGATTGGCCAATCTTATCAAGATTGTCCATTCCCCGTTGGTGATCGTCAACGGGGTCTACAACGACCATGAGGACACGGTGGGGCCCGCTTTGCGTGAGGAACTCAGGGCCGAACTCGACCTGCTTGCCCTCCCGATGCCCGAGGTGCTGTTTGGCGATCCTCTCGACGGGAAAACGAGTATTGGGGCCGCCCTGCGCGCAGCCGACGCATTTCTGGTGAATTACCTGACAACATAGGAAGGGAAATACGTGATGTCGATATACGAGAAGCGAGTCGAGGACTTGTCCGCGGAACTGCGTGACAAGATTACGGTGGTGGACGATACCGAGGCGTTGAATCGCCGTGTGGCGGCGGAATTTGCCGATCTCTTGGCCAAAAAAGAGGCGGCAGGGGAGTTGCTGACGGTCATCGCTCCGGTTGGGCCGCTGGACTACGGGTATTTTGCCGACGAGGTTATACGCCGGGGCCTGTCATGCCGCAACCTGCGCACGATCAATATGGATGAGTATCTGGATGATGACGATCGGTTCATCCCAACCACGCATCCTCTGAGCTTCCGGCGATTCATGGAGGAGACGTTCTTCTCCAAGCTTCCCGATGACAAACGACCGCTACCCGAGAATATCGTGTTCCCCGATCCGGATACGCCGGAGCTGGTGACGCAATTGATTGATGATATCGGTGGTGCGGACATCTGCTGGGCCGGCTTCGGCATCACGGGGCACGTGGCCTTCAACGATCCTCCGGCCATGTTGGGGGAACCCGATGACCTGCAGAGTTTCAGGAACTGCAAGACCCGTAAACTAACGACCTGTCCGATGTCGGTTGCGCAAATGGGCATGGGCGGGACGAACGGCAACCTGGAGATCCTGCCGGCGCGTGCCGTGACTGTCGGCATGTACGAAATGCTCAAGAGCAGGAAGTTTCATCTGACTTTCATGCGGAATTGGCATGCCGGTCTATGGCGTCGTGCCTTGCTGGGGCCTGTTACGCAGGAGTTTCCGGGATCGCTCTTGCAGGAGCATTCGAACTTCGAGGTCACGATGACGCGGTTGGCCGCAGACGTGCCGATGGTAAATACGGCGCAGGCGACGGGAGAGGAAGCGTGAGACGCTTTCAATGACGAATGGCTAAGTACCCACATGTCGGGGCGTAGCTCGAAGAGCGAAGACTGAAGCACGAAGGAATACCGAATTCCCAATGACTAAGACGATGTTGGGCCGTATTTGATTCGAGTTTTGGGCTTAAGGCTTCATTCGGATTTGGGTGTTTCGTCATTAGAAATTTACGAACGACGTAGTGAAATTAAGAACCCGGGTGCCAAACGTTCTCAGTTTTGTTGAGAGTTTCCGAGATTAGCATAGGAGTGAGTGATGAATTTCGTAAGTGCGAAACCTCTGGTGGATGCGGCGAGGGCAGGGGGATATGCGGTGCCGGCGTTGAACTCGAACGGCGGAACGTACGATATCACGCGGGCGGCGCTGGAAGCGGCGCAGGAATTGCAGGCGCCCGTGATTGTACAAGTCTATGAGCCCAATACCGATTATCGTGGGTTCGAGTACTTTGTGAACCAGGCACAATTCCTTTGTGACCAGCTGGACATTTCGGTGCCGGTGGCCTTGCAGGTTGACCATGGGCACAGTTATGACTCGGTTGTGCGAGCCATGAAGGCGGGATTCACGTCCGTGATGTTCGATGCCTCGCACGATCCGATAGCGGACAATATCCGCAAAACTCAGGAGGTCCTCAAGACCGCCAGAACGTTGGGTGTTTCGGTTGAGGCTGAGATTGGCTACGTCAAAGGTAATGAGCCCAGGAAAGAGAAACTGATTGGCCGAATACCGGTTCAGCAGCGACCGACCATCCCGCCAGCCAAGACCACCATCGAAGAGGCGGTTCAGTTTGCTGAGGCCGTGGATGTGGACTTGCTGGCCGTATCGGTTGGTACCACGCATGGCGTTTACGAGGAGCAGACGGCGATTGATTACGATTTGCTGGGTCAATTGCGTGAGGCTGTTTCTGTGCCGCTGGTTCAGCATGGAACCTGTGGTATCGGACCGGAAGATCTCACGAAACTGTCCAAAGCGGGAATGGCCAAGATCAATTTTGGTGAACCGTTCCGCTTCAACTATATCAAGTATTTCAATGAACTGACCGATACGATGGAGCACCTGTGGCATCCGTGGCGAATCATGCAGGAAGTTAAGGATCGACTGAAGGATGATATGAAGCAGCTGATCGTTGCCTGCGGGGCAGACGGGAAGTCATCATGAGCATCATCGACGCCCATGCGCACTTGATGGATGAAGATGGCTATCTTGACGGTCTCTTGAAGGCCATGGACGAGGCTGGCATTGCCCAGGTTTGTGTAAGTGGTCTGGGACCGCTGTTTGGGATGCAGGATAATGATGCGGTGCGTCGGGCGATGCAGTCACACCCGGATCGCATAATCGGTGCTGTCTATGTGCGGCCCGGCGTGGACGAGGCCGACGTGGTCGATTGGGGTGCCGAGCAGGGGTTTCGGATTCTGAAGGTAACCTCGCCGTTCGAGCCCTACCGCGATCCGGCTTACTATCCGCTATGGGAGCGGGCCCTTGAACACAACATGCCGGTGCTGTTTCACACCGGACTCGTGATGCCGAGTGCGGAAGGGCGCGGCTCGATGGTGTCATCGTGGAACATGCAGCCGATGCAGGTTGAACCGATTACACGTGAGTTTCCGGAGCTTAAGGTGATCCTCGCGCATCTGGGTGTGAATCACAACATGGATGCCGCCGAGATGGCCCGGATGCGAACCAATGTCTATGTCGACATCACCGGCGAGCCGGGCGGCTGGCGTGAACGACTTAAGGCGACCGGGTTGGACCGCTATCTCTGGTGGCCGGGCGCGTTGGAGAAGGTCGTCTTCGGGACCGATGTGCATTACACAAAGATCCGGCAGATTCTCGACGAGGATCGGGCCATCTACGATGAGCTTGGTGTCGACGATGCTACCCGAGAGCTGATTTTCGGCGGAACCATGCGACAATTGCTGGGAGCGTAGCGTGAAAGCTCAGCTTGCCCTGTGGTTGGCCGTTCTGGCGTGGGGATTGGAGTATCCCGTCATGAAGCGGGCCACCGCGGAGTTTGGGGTTCTGGGCACCGGCGCGGTGATGTTCTCTGTTGGTTCGCTGTTGGTCGGGGTTGTCCTGCTGCTTCGCAAGGGATCACGCGTTTTCCTTGAGCCGTCTCCAAAAACCTACGCGCTCATGGTGTTGATCGGCATTCTGGGTGTCGTGCTCAATGGGTGTACGCTCATTGCGATACGACTGACGAACGCGGTTAATGTGGCCACGCTCCATAAGACCGATGTGTTCTTTTCGCTTGTGCTGTCCTCTCTGGTTTTTCGTGAACGCGTGGATCGTGCCGCGTGGTTTTTTGCGCCGGTTATGGTGCTGGGGATAACGGTAATGACAGGTTTCCTGTTTCATCCGTTGGATGTGGACTATCGTGCACTTTCCCTGCTCCTGCTTAGCGCGCTTCTGATAGCACTGAACGGCTATATCATTAAGATAGCCACGCGGGAGGCAAGCCCGTTGCTGGTGGGGTTTCTCAACACAGTGCTCAACGCGATGGCCTTTCTGATTGGCTTTGTCATTGTCGGTGATGATGGCATCAAACCGGTGTTTTATTTCCTCGCTCGCCCCAAGCTTTTGCTGTTGGGGCTTTTGTCTGGCGTTTTCTTTGCCTGCTACAACACTGCCTTACGAACTATTCCAGTCTGGTTCGTGCGATTGGGCTGTCTGCTTATGCCTGTCATCGCCGGGCTTGCGGGCTGGATCTGGCTGCATGAACCCCTGACGCCCATGCGGATAGGGGGAATGGCGCTCGTCTGCGGTGGCGCAGCCGGGATCATCCGTATTCGCAGGGGGTGACAGTTTCTTGTTGACCGTGCTCCATATATGTCGTGCATATATGCACCATGATCAACAGGCCTGTACGAGTAACCACCGACCGCAGCTCTTTCCTCTTTTCATACTTGCGAACGAAAGATGGTGCAGAGGTCGATCTTGTTGTCGAGCGTCCGAGCCTGGAGCGTGGGGTCCTCAATTTACGCTTTAGCGGTTTCTTCATGCTTTTCTCGGTGGATCCAGGCGGGACTCGATCTCGGCCACTTGACGTCTCAACTTGCGGTCGTCTGACAGCAACACAGACAGCTTCTGTAGTTGGCTGCTTACCGCTGCGCCGCTGCTCATGCCCAACACCTTCGCTACGTCTCGCTGTGTAAGGCCTGCGTACTTGCAGAGCATTCGCGACGCCACGCCACGCAGGACCGAATTGCGGCGACGAACCTTGAACGCCTCCGGTTCCACCCCCATCACCTCACCGGCCTCTGCCAACACCTGATCTGGATTCACATGTGTTCTGACATGGCGCAGGTTGAGGTCCTCCTGCTTCTTGTATCGCCCGATCAGTTCTATCGTCCGGGAACGGATATCGTCCACAAAGCTCTCATCCCCTATCGCAAGGCCACGCCCCCGCAGGAGAGGCAGTAGTTCATCGTCCTCCTCCGTCAGGCTGTTCTCCACGAAAGCGCGGTACTGTCGCTGTTGCTCTCTCGTCGCGCGACCGCACTGTGCCAGCACCGGACCGGGCTCAAGCCACTCGGGTACCTTGGCCCTGCCAGTGTAGGCGCGGGGCGACCCCTACCGCCCCTACCGCCCCCGGATCGACGCGCTCGGCATGGTGCTGATCATTGCCCTTATGACACATCGCGAACGGATGGAGGCCGTTTTACGAGGTGAACGGCCCGACTGCTCTACGGCGCTCGACAAGGAGTACGCAGCCTACGGTTTCGCCGAAGGTGGTGGCGTGATTAAGCTGACACTCGACACTTCTTTTTCTGCCATAGAGGAAAAACCTCGTTGACACGGTATGTAAGGAATATTACTCTAAGGGCTTGCATAGAGAAACAACTGTTACATTCACGCAAAACAAAGGAGCATCAAATGCAGCGCATTCATGATCCCATTATCTTCGAGAACGCGATCGATTCGATCGATATGAAAGATCACATCATCGCCACCTATTATATGAAGGATACCCTGTCCGGGGTCGACTTCATCGATCACTTCAAGCTGGTGGAAGCGATGACGATCGAAGGGTCGACGGGAAGCTGGGAGAAGACCCACGAAGATACCGAAGACCTGCGCCTGGCGCTGACCGGCAAGGTGGTCGGCTATTACGAGATACCCACCGACGAGGCGTACACCAAGGCTTTCCATCGCAGGAAACTGCTTTGCTTATTCGAAGAACATCCGTCTTCTCGACGTGGTCCTTCCGGAAAACATGGTCAAAAACTTCAAGGGCCCGAAGTTCGGGATCGATGGCATGCGGGATCTTCTGGGGGTTCAAGACAGGCCGCTCACGCTCCACATCATCAAGCCGAAGATGGGGATGACCCCGCAACAGACGGCGGATCAGGTCTTCGAA
>CAYFPQ010000040.1:0-28198 GCA_964345005.1 uncultured Victivallales bacterium
AAGACTTATCGGGAAACGGTTGCAGAGCATCCAACCGGATTTTGCGGCAATAGTCGTCAGCAGGCCATCTTGCAGGGGCAACCTATTGAACTTCATTTCTTTGAGAGCGCCGATGCTTCCGGATATTTTGTGACCAACCGTGTTCAACAAGTGCAAGTCGGGGCTTTGGGCCATCTGCCGACCGGTGTTCGTTTCTCGTCGTTGCCTGCACCCATTTTGTTTCAGCCCCAGGGGGCTGCTCATGCAGGTCAGGCTGCAACAATTGAACTGGAAGATGTCGATGGACACGGCAGCCCTGTCACCATCACGGTGTATCCGTTAACTGGCTTGACGAAGTTGTAGGATTCGCTCAACTCCACAGGAAGATCTTGCGCTTGTCGGATGACGAGTGCATGTTGGCACCATGAGACTGAATATGATGAGGGAGTGAGCTTTCCGCAGAATCAATGTCCCCAACTTACGATATCGTCGCCGCTCGAGCTATTGCCATCGTCGACACCATTGGGGCCGAGGGACCACACAGCTACATGGCGGTAGAGCGTTCCGTGGTTACCTGCCATGACTTGGTTGGCCCCTGCTGAATCGAGAGCAACTTGGTAAGGGGTGCCCCACGGGTCCAGAAACCCGGCTGCGGTATTGTCCGAGAACTCCAGATAGCAGAGGCGATTGGGATTGTCCGGCTGTCCTGAATCACCTCGGAGCATAAGGACGGCCTGTTCATCTATCTGTGAGTAGCCCCCGGGAAGCTTTCGATAGTCGCTGAAATAAGCTTTCCAACTGGTCTCGACCTGTAGTGCTTCGGTGTGCGCCTGTCTTCGTAGGGCTGCCTGCCTTGCGCTCCACAGAGCGGGAAGTAGTAGACCCATAAGCAGGATGAGAATGGCAATTGTCACAAGCAACTCGATCAAAGTGAAGCCGTGTCTCTGGTTGTCTGTTTGATGCATGTGTTGCTCTGCTCCTCTCCTGTCGTTGCTTATCATTTCTGTTTAGTGCAGCGCAAGCCAAGAAGAGCAGGAAGCAAGAGGCAAGAACGAAAAAGGCCGCAAAAAAGTTCTTGTACTCGTTCGCTGACGAGTGCAGAGTCGTGCCGAAACTGAAAACTGATTTGCTTCGCTAGCGCGAAGTACCATCTGAGAAACTACCACCCGAGGGAAGACCTTCGGCAACACCGATGAGTACTTGCGTTGAGGGGGCGCTCCTTTGGGGGCGCCACCGATACGCAGGACTTCGTCGGTGGCCCGTGGTAGGGCTCTCAGATGTGTTCTGTGGTGTAGGTGGTGGCTCCCTTTTTCTTTGTTGGGACCACCAACAAAACGGGAGGCGTGCGATGATGAAGGTAGCGAGAAGCTGGTGGGTGAGGTTGTTGGTGGCGATCTTGTTGGTGACCGGGTGCGGGGCGCTGATCGCGCAATCGCTAACGGGCAATTCGGTCTCGGATGCCGAGTTCGATACGCAGCGGTACGCCGCTGTCATGTCGAGTTTTGAGCATACGGCTATACGCTCAACTCAAGACATCGTCGACGAGTGGGAATGGGATGTCTGCACCATGCTCCCCATCGCGCCACCCGATCCTGAGTTTGTGCTGCATGTCGGCCCGAATCGCTCGCGTCTCATCAAAACTGAGAAATTCAGCAACTCCTTCCTTGAGAAACTGGTCCCCGTAACGCGTGTACGAGGCGGACGCTCCTATACCGCTTGGCCGATCCGCGTGAAAGAGAACCCCCTGACCCGCGTTCGCGAAATCTATGCCACGGGTTCTGTGAAGCCCACACTCGTTGCCTCGGACTGGCCGCCCTTTGGATACGATCCCCTCTGGCTGTTCTACGAACGCTATCCCTTCTGGTATCGCACCGACCTGATGCGATCCCTCTACGATCCCAGCAGAATAGCAACCGAGATGGAACTTGTAGATGAGGCTGGTGCTCAGACCATTGCCGCAGCCCTCGCCACGACAACGCCAGAGCCCAAGACCAAGAAGGCGCTTGCCCTCCAGAGCCCTGAAGGCGGAGGGATGATGCGCAGTTACAGCGGCCCCAGCGTGACGAATATCAAGATCGTCGCCTGCGAACGTACGAACGACGCGATAGAGCTCACCATCGCCTATCCCGACGATTTTACGAACACGCTTGAGATATTCACCGCCGACGGCGGAAACGCGCTCATCGATTTCTGGTGGGACTACGCAGGAAGCACCAACGTCGACACCTCGACGAACTGGATCGAATGGACCGATTGGGAAAGCACGAATCCCATTCCCTTCCGTTTCTATCGCGCATGGAATGCCGATATCGACAGCGACAGTGACGGTTACAGCGATGGCTTTGAGGTGTGTGCTTCTCATACCTCTACCAACAACTCCAATTCCTTCCCTGTGTCTGTATCAGGAACGATCAGCTATACCGGAAGCCTCACTGGGCCGGTGCGTATGATCGCGGTCACTACCTCAGACTCCTGGATTGGCCCCATGGTCCACGTTCCCGAGCCCGGCGCTTATACGAATGACAAAGTGGCCAACGCCACCAGCTATTGGTTCAAAGCCTATCGTGATTGCGACTGGGATAATGCCAAGGAGTACGGCGAGCCGTGGGGCATCTACTCCAACAGCTCGCAACTGGTGACGAACGACCTCACCGGCATCAATATTACCATCGGGGACAAAGACGAGGACAGCGATGGCCTTGTCGACTGGTGGGAGGTTCTCTATTTCTCCGACCTGGACGAGACACCCAGCGGAGATCCCGACTCCGACGGCCTGACGAATGCCGCCGAGCGGGTCGAAAACACCGACCCGTCCGATTACGACACAGATGACGACGGTTACGTCGACGGCTATGACGGCTACTGCTCAACCTCTATCTATAGCAACGTTGTCGAAGGCGTGGATCGTGACAACGACGGTTACGTCGATGGAGAAATCGAACTCGGCACCAACCCGCTGGATCCCAACGACCCCGCCAGCATCGCCGGAGCCGTTTCGTACACTACCCAGCATGGCGGCGGCGGGCAGACCGGCACGATCTACGTGGTGGCCGTAACCAACGCAAGCAGTTGGAGTACGAACTTCAGCGACAGCATCGCAAACACCGGTGCCTATCTGATCGGCTGGATTCCCACAAACGAGGTATGGGTCAAGGCGTGGCGTGACAGCGATGCCAACGGTCTGGTGGGTACATACGAAGCCACCGGAATCTACAGTTCTGCGTCCATGGCCTTGGCCGGGGATCACGTCGGTGTGGATATTGCGCTCACCGATCCGGACACGGATAATGGTGGCACGGGAGATGGTATGGGCGATTGGTGGGAGATAGCTTATTTCACTGACTTGAGCGAAGAGCCATCGGATGACGAGGACAGCGACAAAGTCAGCAATATACTGGAATACGAAAACGGTACAGACCCGACGGCAGGATTCGTGGATACGGATTCTGACGGCATGTCTGACGACTGGGAGGAGATTAACGGTTTGGACAAGAGCGATGCGTCCGACGCGGATGATGACCCTGATCTGGACGGCTTCACGAACTTGGAAGAATACGAGAATGGCGGTAGTCCTCCCTCTGATCCGACCGACCCGAACTCACATCCAAGCGGCGTGGTCTATGTCGACGGGGTGAACGGCAATGACAGCACTGGTGATGGAAGCTACACCAACGAGTATAGATCTATTAGCAAGGGGATATCCTCCGTCGTAACCGGAGAGCGGGTTGTCGTTCAGCCGGGCACATACACTGGGTCTGTGAACCGAGCCATGGATTTTTCCGGCAAGGACATTCTGCTCCTCGGGGTTGAAGGAGCGGACAAGACCATCATTGATTGCGAGTCTTCCGGACGTGCTTTCTACTTCCATTCATACGAGACGACGAACTCTGTCATCAGGGGGTTCTGTTTCAAGAATGGATACGTCAACTCTGGTAATGGAGGTGCGATATCCTGCTACTACTCCGCGCCAATCATCATGAACTGCGCTTTCCTTACAAACTCCGCGCCCTATGGTGGTGCTGTTGGCGCATATCCCTCGTCATCGCCGGAGATCTACAGCTGCACCTTCTCAGGCAACAGCGCGACGCAGTATGGAGGCGCGATCTATTCTCCGGGAGATTCACTCACGATAGAGACCTGCTCATTCACAACAAACAGCGCCAATTCTCGTGGGGGTGCCTTGTGCGTCAGAGGGGGAGGCTCAGGTACTGTACTTGTTGACAGATGCGTATTTGACGGCAACTCAGCGGGCTATGAGGGAGGGGCGATCAATCTGGACGACTCTGACCGGGATGTCATCATCAGGAATTGTCGAGTGACCAAGAACTCTGCTGTTAGGACGGCAGGCATCTACACACACGTATCTGGCAGTGCTTCGGCGACCATAGAAAACTGCACCATTGCTGACAACATTGGTGACTATGGGGAGGGCGGTGTTGATCGAAGCAGCAGGACCACATTGGAGAACTGCATTGTATGGGGTAATGCACCTGACCAAGTGACACAGGGATTTGGTGCGGAGTATCCATCCCATTGCGCTATAGAGGATTGGCCGTATGTGATGGGGGACACATTTGATGACAATCCTGAGTTCGTGGATTCGGATTACAGGATCTCATGTTCATCCCCGTGTCGGAACGCGGGTCAGAACGAGAGTTGGATGCTTGATGGCATCGATCTCTTTGGCATGCCTAGAGTGATGGGATCACAGGTTGATATTGGCTCGCACGAGTTCGTGGTTCACTGTGTAAGCGCATCAAGTACCAATGCGGTTGCGCCGTATACAACTTGGGATACGGCTGCTGCCAGCATTCAGGCCGCGATTGATGAGGCAGCAAGCAGCAACGTTATGGTGCTGGTGACAAATGGGATCTATGAATCAGGCATAGTTGATGTTGGTGGCGCGCCGTGCCGAGTTGCCGTTACGCAACAGATAACAGTGGTTAGTGTCAACGGCGCGGAAGTTACCAGCATTGTCGGTGCGGGGCCACGTGGTTCCAACGCTGTTAGATGTGTCTATGTTGGCAGCGGTGCTAGTCTCGTCGGGTTTACACTTGTGAACGGCCATACGCAGTTGACGGGTGATACTCTTGATACAGATGGGGGTGGAGCTTGGTGTGCTCCGGGCGGCATGTTGGAGTCCTGTATCGTGGTGAGCAACACCGCAGCTAGTGGTGGCGGTGTCTTTTCGGGTGAATGTCACAGCTGTTTGTTCTACTCGAATACTGCTGATCTTGGGGGTGGTGCATCGGGTGCGTTCGTCGAGAACTGCACAGTTGTGAGCAATATTGCCACTGTAGGCGGTGGTATTTCCGAATGTACTGGCTTGAACAGCATTGTTTATTACAATACCTCGTCGAACAGTAGTGCTGCCTCGCTGACGTACAGTTGTACAACACCAGCACTGCCAGGGGTTGGAAATACTAGTCAGGCACCTCTCTTTGTGGCTGCCACGAGTGGTGATTATCGACTGGCTACGAACTCACCGTGCATAGACATGGGTAATGAATTATCCCTCTCTCATCATCGCGATTTGGGGTACCGGGCGCGTAACCAAGGTGTGACGGTCGACATCGGAGCGCATGAGTCGGAATACCACTGCCTCAATCGATCTCCCCTGGACATTGTACCTGTTTTTGACATCTCGGGCAGTATACCTGGATCTTACATCACTGCCATGAAGCGGTTCACAGGAAGGATGGTGGACTGTTTGCTCAAAGATGACCTGGTTGGGGTGGTGTCCTTCAAGTCGTACGGCATTGTTGATCTTCCTCTCCAAGGAGTTACGGATGAGCAGGCAAAGGAAACGGCAAAAGAGATAGCATGCAACATCGAGGTCGATGAATGGGGAGGTACAGATATTGATGCTGGGCTTGCAGCAGCGCAGGATCAACTTGATAGTCGTGGGTATCTTGGGGACGAACACGCTATTCTCCTTGCTACAGATGCTGGTGACGAGAAACTCATCCCTGAGAACTTTATTGATACAATGTCTCTTCGTACACGAGTCCATACGTTGGCCGAGCATGGAACTACTGATGATGACTTTCTTTCATGGATCAGTCAGAGACGCCAAGGGGTCTTTCTCGGATCTCCCACGCCCATCGGGTCGCTGGTGATAGATAATCATGTCGCCATCATGGGGACAGAGGGAACAGTAGCTGCGGGTACCAATGTACATGCCGTGCTTCTGGACCGTGCTCTTAAGAGTGCAACGCTCCGCGTGAGCAGCGACTGTGATGCAACACTTCCTGACTTGGTTCTGGAGACGCCTGGGGGCCAAGAGATTACTTCAACGACGGTCACATCAACGCCCGGTATTGTCTATCATCAAATAGATGGCAGCGCAGCCTATGTCATCGCAGTACCGACCAATGGTTGCTGGAAGATGAAGGTAAGTGGCGGATCGACAGGAGATACCTATGCCGCATTTGTCTATGGTGATACTGCCGTTGGTACGGAGCTTTATTTTGACCGTCTTCAATACGCAACAAACGCGAATGTTCCGATCTTGCTCCATGCCGGTACGGACGCAACGAATGTTGACGTAGTTGCTACCAACGCATTCTACAGCGAGGGTTGGAGCATTGATGTGTATGACGATGGATTGCACTCTGACGGAAGGTCCGGTGATGGTGTATACGGGGGGGTATTCACCAACACTCAGACTTCCAACCGAAGTTGGCGTATAGATGTCGGAGTTAACGGGCAGTTGGACAACGGCGACGAGTATGTTCGGCTGGCCGAGCAATCGATCTATGTTGTGGGAGATAGATCACAACTTGAGACGCCAACAAACGCAGTGGCGTCTGACGGCACATACAGTAATCAGATTGCACTGTCTTGGTCTAGTGTGACGAATGCTGGCAGCTATGATGTGTATCGGAGTGAGAGCTCTTCAAGACGGGATGCCCACTTGGTAGGCGTGACGACCAATACATCGTTGATGGATACAGATGTGACTGTGTCATCGACGTATTACTACTGGGTGCGTGCGTACCGGCGAGACTACTCCAATTCTATCTATTACATCGACAGTGAATTCAGCGAGTCGGACTCAGGCTATGCTGCGCCTTGATGGACTCCAATTCTGCAGCGAACCGGTGTGTGGTGGGTGAGGGCTCGATGTTTCTTGGGATAGAGACTTCTCTGATATCCTCTTGTTCCGACCTTGTCATTGCCGGTGAGCCGTAGGTGCTCTCCCCTCTCGTTGACACCGCACCATGAGGACGATAAGCATGCAAAGACCAGATCCTGTTGATAGCGACCGCAAATGGACAAGCGAAGCGGTTCTTGAGGCGATTCTGAAACGGCATCGGGCAGGCCTGCCCATGTTTGCCTCTGCTCTCAGGGGCGCGGCTGGCCATATAGAGAATACTGACACGTCACTCTTCTGGGGTGCCACGAACCTTCTTGGCGGGTGGCGAGAAGCTGTTGCGTCTCGAGTCCCATGTTCGATCCAGGCACGGTATGCAGCCCGTTGAGTACGAGAAGCTGTTCCCGGGCGCCGAGGCGATTGCCGAGACCGTTCGCGCACGGCCCGGCAAGCGAAAAGGAGTCAACGCCTCCATGCCTCGACTTGTGTTTCCACACTGGGAGTCCATTCCCAGTGCAGAGTACACGCTGGACCGTATATGTGAAGCCAAGGCGAGAGTCCTTCATCTGAGCACGGCTTTCATATACCGAACGGAACCATCGCTTCCGGCCTATGCGCGGCGGTTCTGGGGGTCATGGCAGAATGCGCTGCAAATCGTGGGCGCTGCCTGTTCGACGGCGTAGCCTGGTGCAGGCACCGCGTTGCCTTCATTATTGACTCGTTCTGGGGCATGGAGACGGCATAATACGCGCATGTCTCACGTGAGGGTAGCGGAGTTGTTCGAGTCCATCCAGGGGGAGTCCACGTATGCGGGCCTGCCCTGCTTCTTTGTTCGTTTGGCGGGCTGCAACCTGGATTGCGACTACTGCGACACCCCGGCTGCACGCATGGACGGTGACCCCATGACAGTTGACGCCGTGGTCTCAGCATGTCGCGCCAGCCGGGCACCGCTGATCGAGGTGACAGGAGGCGAGCCGCTGTACCAAGACGGGTTCGAGGCGCTTGCCAAGGCCATTCATGCGGCCTGCGAGAAGACTGTTCTTGTCGAAACAAACGGAACGTGCGACATTTCTCGGATTCCCGATGGCGTTATCGCCGTCGTGGACGTGAAGACGCCCGGCAGTGGCATGGAAGGCATGTTCGACGAGGACAATATCGCCCGTCTTAGGCCCCATGACGAAGTTAAGTTCGTTCTGTGTGACCGGCGCGACTACAAGTGGGCCGCCGATTTCGTGCAAGAGCACGATCTTCCGGCACGCTGTTCGTCGGTCTTGTTCAGTCCTGCTTGGGAGCAGCTTGACCCTTCGGAGCTGGCGGAGTGGCTGCTGATGGATGCGTTGCCGGTGCGGTTGCAGGTGCAGCTGCACAAAGTGTTGGATCTTAGATAGGAGATAGAGAGATGCGGGTGCCAATGCTTGACCTGAAGGCGCAGTACGCGACTTTGCGTGAGGAGATCCGATCGGCTATCGATGAGGTGTGCGACGCGCAGTACTTCATACTCGGCCCCAAAGTTGTGGCTTTCGAGAAAGAGACCGCCGCCTATTGTGGGACCAAGGCTGCCATCGGCGTGTCGTCGGGCTCGGATGCGTTGATCATCTCGCTGATGGCACTCGATATAGGACCGGGCGATGCCGTCATCACAACGCCGTATACCTTTTTCGCCACCGTGGGTGCAATCGAGCGTGTCGGCGCCACACCGGTCTTTGTCGATATCGATCCGGTAACCTTCAATATCGATCCGGCTGCTATTGAGACGCTGTTGGCTAACTGGCCGGAGCGTTTTGCCGGACTGACCCCGCGGGCGATCATTCCGGTACACCTCTACGGGCAGTGTGCCGCGATGGATCCGATCATGGCCCTTGCCAAGACACATGACCTGGCTGTGATCGAAGACGGCGCCCAGGCCATCGGGTCGGAGTACGCGTCTTCCGAGGGTCCTCGGCGCGCGGGATCAATGGGAACCACCGGTTGTTTCAGCTTCTTCCCGTCGAAGAACCTGGGAGGATTCGGCGATGGCGGACTGGTTACGACGCAGGACGAAGCGTTGGCCGAGAAGATCAGCCAACTGCGCAACCATGGCATGAACCCTCGCTACTACCACAAGATGGTTGGCGGGAATTTCCGCCTCGATGCCATTCAGGCAGCCGTGCTTTCGATCAAGCTGCGCTACCTGGATGAATGGCACGCCGGCCGGCGCAAGAATGCCGCCTACTACACTGCTGCCTTTGAAGGAACCGATGTGCAGACCCCCGCGATGGTGTATGCGGATTCGGGCGTCGAGCAGCCACACATCTTCAACCAGTTCATTATTCGCGTGCCGAACCGTGATGCGGTCAAAGCCCACATCACGGAGAAGCAGATCGGAAACGATATCTACTATCCGCTCTGTCTTCATATGCAGGAGTGTTTCGCGGGGCTGGGTTACGAGGAGGGCGCGTTCCCGATTGCAGAGAAGGCTACGAGAGAGGTCCTGGCTCTTCCCGTATACCCTGAATTGACTGAAGAAATGCAAGATTACGTGGTGAAATCCGTTCTGGAGGCTATCTAATGGCGAATACCGTACTCGTGGGCGCCCAGTGGGGTGATGAAGGCAAAGGCAAGATTATCGACGTGTTGACGCCGGAAGTGGATATTGTTGTCCGCTATCAGGGCGGCAACAACGCCGGACATACCGTCAAGGTTGGCGATGAGAAGTATGTCCTGCACCTTCTGCCGTCCGGCATGCTGCACGAAGGCAAGCAGTGCGTAATCGGCAATGGCGTGGTGGTCGACCCCGCGGCTCTGGCTGGTGAGCTAAACGAACTGCGTGAACGAGGCATAGAGATTGGTGACCGTCTGCTGATCAGCGATCGGGCGCACATCGTTTTTCCCTACCACGGCGCACTGGATGCCAGTCGTGAGGCGGCCTGCCGCAAAGACAAGAAGATCGGTACGACCAAACGTGGCATCGGTCCGGCCTACGGCGACAAGATGTCGCGCGTTGGGTTGCGCATGGGCGACCTGCTTGATCCCTCATTTCCGCAGCTTCTAACCGAGAGAATGGACGAGGTGAATCGTGTACTGGAAGCCATGGGGGCTGAGCCACTCGATGCCGCCAAGCTTATCACGGGTGCCTGCGAAGCGGCCCGTGTGATCGGCCCGTTCATCGGCGACTCGATTCCGTTCATGGGACAGGCTGTGCGTGATGGCAAGTCGATTCTGTTCGAGGGCGCCCAAGGGACAATGCTGGACATCGATTGACCGCGTGCTGGGTGTTATCAAGGCCTATACGACCCGCGTTGGCGAAGGGCCCTTTACAACAGAGCTGACCGATGAAATCGGTGAACTGCTCGCCCGTGAAGGTAACGAGTTCGGTGCCACAACGGGCCGGCCACGACGCTGCGGTTGGTTTGATGCCGTCCTTGCGCGCTACACGGCCATGATCAATGGGTTTGATGTGTGGGCCATGACGAAGCTCGATGTGCTCGACAAGGTCGAGACTATCAAGATCTGCGTGGCATACGAGTGCGATGGAGAGCGCTACGATAGCGTGCCGGGCAACATTCGCATACTCGAGAAGTGCACACCGGTCTACGAAGAGATGCCGGGGTGGCTGACGCCGACCTCCGAGGTGACGAAGTACGAGGATCTCCCGCGGGCCGCCAAGAACTATGTAGAACGTCTGGTCGAGTTGACGGGCGTTAAGCTCGGAATCCTCTCCGTCGGCCCCCAACGTAAGAGCACACTGCGTGTTGGAATGTAGTGTATGAGTGATACGGAGCGGACAGCCCAGGTTCCTCGGCACGTGGCCATCATCATGGATGGCAACGGGCGGTGGGCCAAGCAGCGAGGACTGCCCCGGCTGAAGGGGCACGAGCAGGGGGCCGAGTCCGTCCGTACCGCCATCCGGTGCTGCCGCGACGCAGGGATCGACTATCTCACGCTGTACGCATTCAGCGTGGAGAACTGGTCGCGCCCCAAGGCGGAGATCAACGGGCTCATGAAGCTCTTGCGAACGTTCCTGCGCGATCGTGCGCAGGAGCTTCATGACGACCGTGTTCGGCTTCGCGTGACCGGCCGTATCGCCGACCTGCCCGATGCTGTGCGGAAAGAGCTGGATCGTGTCGTGCGCGAGACCGAGACCTACGAGAACGGCACGCTGATCCTGGCACTCAGCTACGGTGGCCGGGCCGAACTCGTAGATGCCACACGGTCGATAGCCTCGGAGGTTAAGGCCGGGCACCTCAGTCCGGACGTGATCGACGAACAGACCATTGCCGACCACCTTTATCTTCCCGACGTTCCCGATCCGGATCTGCTGATTCGCACCAGCGGCGAGATGAGGCTCAGCAACTTCCTTCTCTGGCAGCTTTCCTACACCGAACTGTATGTGACGGATGTCCTCTGGCCCGACTTCCGTGACGATGAGTTCGGAAAGGCACTGGCGGCCTACGCGCGCCGGCAGCGGCGTTTTGGGGGAGTGGGATGACGCATAAACCGGTTTCCGACAAGCGGCACGTCCTGGTCCACCGCATCATGAGCGGTACGCTCATCGCCGCTTTGCTCATCCTGGCAGCAAACCATCTGCCTGCCATCGGTGGCTGGGTG
This sequence comes from uncultured Victivallales bacterium, assembly GCA_964345005.1. Taxonomy (GTDB): domain Bacteria; phylum Verrucomicrobiota; class Kiritimatiellia; order UBA8416; family JABMPJ01; genus JABMPJ01. The sequence continues at coordinate 11,663 of CAYFPQ010000040.1, forward strand.
CTACTCGTCGCGATCAGCGCCATGGCTCAGCTTGAGCTGTACCGCCTGCTTAATCTACCCGGTATCCCGGTGTTCCGTTGGCTCGGCATTCTTATCGGGGCCGCCATGGTGACCGCGACCTATTTTACGATGGGTCTCTCCGCGGATCGGGCCACAGACGCCCTGACATGGGAGCATTTCGTGCTCTGTCTTGGGATGATCCTGGTGTTCTTCCGGCAGTTTCCGCAGCGCGACAACACCCAGCCGCTGGCGACCATAGCATGCACCTTGCTCGGCATCCTGTATGTGCCGTATCTCTTCAACTACTTCACCCGCCTTGTCTATACATGGGAGCACGCTGGACACGACATGGGCGTAGGAACAACGGGCCGGCAGCTCGTCTTTTATCTGGTGGTTGTGGTCAAGAGTGCGGACATCGGCGCCTTCTTCGTAGGATCGGCTATTGGCAAGCACAAGTTGTTCCCGCGTCTCTCACCCCGTAAGACATGGGAAGGGCTCGTGGGTGGCGTAATCTGCGCCATGATTGGCAGCCTGACCTTTGTGTACGCGACGCGTGGCTCGTTCGGCGTTCTACAGGTCCGGATGTCGGACGCCGTCATTCTTGGCCTGTTGCTCTCGCTCGTCGGCACGGCGGGCGATATGTTCGAGTCGCTTCTCAAACGTGCATCGGGCTCGAAGGACTCCGGCGCCGCGGTGCCCGGCATGGGCGGACTGCTTGACGTACTTGATAGCCTGCTGTTCGGCGCTCCCGTCCTCTACTTCTACGCAAGGTTTATCCTCTCATGAAGAACGTCGTGGTTCTGGGAAGCACCGGCTCGATCGGTGAGAACGCCCTCCGTGTGGCGAAGGCTCTGCCGGACCACCTGCGCATTGTCGCCATTGCCGCACAACGCAATACCGACCGGCTCTTCGAGCAAGCACGTGAGCTTGGCGTCGCGCATGTGGCCGTGGGTGACGTTGAAGCGGCCGAAAGCTGTGCATCCTCCATTCCTGACGGTGTCACGCTGCATGCCGGACCCGGTGGACTGGTTGATCTGGCGACTTTGGCCGAAGCCGATATCGTGCTCTGTTCGGTAGTGGGCCTGGCCGGCCTGCCACCCGTCCTCGCCGCGGTGGAGCGGGGGACCGACGTTGCGCTGGCCACTAAGGAAGTCCTTGTTGGAGCCGGTCAGCGCGTCATGCAGATATGCGAGCGTACCGGCGCCCGCCTCTTGCCGGTCGACAGCGAGCACAGCGGTCTCTTCCAGTGTCTAGCCGGTCACGGTGTTGATGGAGCAGGGGTACAACGGATGATCTTGACGGCATCAGGCGGACCGTTGAGAGACCGATACGATGTCGACCTCGATGCGGTGACTGTGGACGAAGCGCTGGCGCACCCGACGTGGAACATGGGGCCCAAGGTCACAATCGATTCCGCAACCCTGATGAACAAGGGCCTCGAACTGATCGAGGCGCACTGGTTCTTTGGTATTGCTTTCAGCCGTTTGGATGTGCTCGTTCATCCGCAGAGCATCGTTCATGCTTTGGTCGAATTCGAAGACGGCAACAGTGTGGCGCACATGACCCGGCCGGACATGCGCTTCGCGATCCAATATGCCCTGACATGGCCGGACAGGTGCGAGGGGGGGCTTCCTCCTCTTAACCTTGCGGAACTGGCTGGACTGACGTTCGAGTTGCCCGATCGGAAACGGTTTCCCTGTCTCGATCTTGCCGTAGCGGCAGGCGAAGCGGGGGGAACCGCCACGGCCGTGCTAAACGCCGCCAACGAGGTGGCCGTGGAGCGGTTCCTGGCCGGTGATATCCGCTTCTCAGGGATATGGAGGGTCGTCGAATCTGCTCTATCCGACCATAAGCGGATTGACGATCCCGATCTGGATGCCATTATGGCCGCCGATCAATGGGCGCGAAAGTTTGCCCGCGAGGAGACGGTATGCTAGCCCTGTTCGATTCTTTCTGGATTGCGCCAATCCTGGTGCTGCTGTTCGGCGTCACGATCTTCATCCATGAGCTCGGCCACTACCTGACCGCTCGTTGGTTGGGCCTGACGGTCGAAGTGTTCTCGATCGGGTTCGGTCCCTCGATCTGGGAAAAGAAGGTCAATGGTGTCCGTTACAAGATCGGCTGGATCCCGTTCGGCGGCTATGTGGCCCTGCCTCAGCTCGATCCCACCGGCATGAGCCGTATCCAAGGCAATGACGAGGAGAGGGGCGAAGACAAGGAGCGGCGTCCCGATCTGCCTCCGATTGCTGCCTGGCGCAAAATTATTGTGTCGGCGGCTGGCCCCCTTGGGAACGTTCTTCTCGCGATTCTCATCGCTTGGCTGGTCTACTGGATCGGCATCCCGGCCGGGCCGTCGGAAGTCTCGCCTGTGGTTGGCTTCGTTGACTCCGAGTCGGTTGCTTACGTCGAAGGACTGCGCCTGGGAGACAAGGTTCTGGCTGTTAACGGGACCCCAGTGGAGAGCTGGCGCAAGACTCAAGAGCAGATAGCACTGGAAGAGAGCGTCGACCTCGAGGTTATCACTCCCGGCGAGTCCTCTTCGCGCGAAATCTCACTGCCTACTGTCAAAGGGGCCGTGGGTATCCGCATGGTCGAGGGTGTAACAGGGTGTAACTTGTGCCAGGTACTCCGCGTGATCAAGGGATCAAGCGCTGAAGCGGGGGGCGTTCTCCCGGGCGATCTGATAACAGAGTTTGCCGGTGTGTCGTTACTGAGCCGGGGCCATCTGATCGATCTGGTCGGCAAGCACCAGGGACAGGTGACCCCGATCGTTGTCAGGCGGACGACGGATCACGGAACCGAGCTGGTGGATCTTTCTGTAACTCCGCTTCTTGATATCGAGACCAAGAGAGCGCTGATAGGGATTGAGTTCAACAGGATGGCGGTCGAGTGCGGCACGATCATCCGCCCGCTTCCCTCCAAGCAGCTTCGCAACCATGCCTCAATGATCTTCCGGGTTCTTAGAGCTCTGACAACGCCGTCCGATTCGAAGCGAGCGGCGCAAGCCATCGGTGGACCTGTTGCGATCATCGTCAGTTACTGGGCAATGGTAAAGGCCAGCATTATGTTGGCCGTGTCGTTCACCTGCCTCTTGAATGTGAATCTGGCCATCCTCAACCTTCTGCCGATCCCCGTACTCGATGGCGGCCACATCGTTTTCGCGCTTTGGGAAATTGTCTTTCGGAGGCCGCCCCCGCCGAGACTCGTTAATGCGCTGGTCAACGTCTTTGCGGTGCTCCTGATCTTTACAATGGTGATTCTCAGCGTTCGTGATTTCGACCGCTTTACTTCACTTGGGAGTCACGTCAGGAAGCTGTTCCCCGAAAGAAGCGAGAAGGCGGAAATGGCACCGGCGAAAGCCAATACGGACGAATAGAGATGGGCAACCTGGCAATGGTTGCCGGTTGAAGAGGAACGTGCCGTAGGCGCGGAAGCCTCTCCGGGTAAGGAGTAGTCAACCGCCCGGTAGTGAAATGACTGAATCCGCAAGGACGAAAGGAAAAGTAGCGAGTGCAGCGAGGTGAAGGGTGTAGCCCTGAATCTGACACATAGCTCCGAGAATTCTGTATTTTGGGACTGGGCCGATCCCTTCATTTCGGGCGCAGGCCACAGGGCACAGGTGTTACAGACGAGCCTGTCGCCACCACCCCGGAGTCTAAGACAGCATCGAGCCGCACAACGACAGGCAAGTAACCAGGCGAGCGACGAGCAAGGGCTCTTGGGGAATCAGCCGCAATGGAAGTACCCGAGTACCCTGACCAATGCTAAACGGAGGACAGGGAACGGCCGCGTCGCGAGTGATGGGAACCGGTGAACCGCAATGGTCTAGCGATGAAGCGGCTAACCCCCGCCGAGCGAAGGTTCCTACGGTTAATGGGCCGTGACAGGGGAAACAACGACGCTATGCAAAGAGTGGACAAACGATGGCAACAGACCTGACACGGATAGGCGAGAAGGCGCGCAGGGAACCGGAACTGGTATTCACCAGTCTGTACCACCACATCAGCGATGTGGATAACCTGCGAGCCTGCTACGATGCACTAAAGGCCGACAAGGCCGTCGGTGTGGATGGCGTAACGAAAGAAGAATACGGGAAGAACCTCGAAGTCAACCTTCAGGACCTGTCGGCGCGACTGAAACGGATGGGATACCGTCCGGGACCGAAACGTCGAAGTTACATCCCGAAGCCGGGGAGCGCGAAAGGGAGGCCGTTGGGCATCAGCAATTTTGAAGACAAAATCGTTGAACTGGCGACCAAGCGAACGCTCGAACCGATCTACGAGCCTGTATTCGAGGACAGCAGCTATGGATACCGACCGGGGAGCCACCAGCATAAGTGCTTGGATGCCCTCGGGCGAACCATCCAGCAGAAGAAAGTCAGCTATATCGTAGAGGCGGATGTACAGAGCTTCTTCGATAAGGTGAGTTGGGATTGGATGGTCAAGTTTCTGCGGCACCGAATCGGGGATGAGCGCGTGATCAGGCTGATAATCCGGATGCTCAAAAGCGGCATCATGGAGGACGGCCTGGTGCGGGCGACCGAGGAAGGAACGCCGCAGGGCTCCATCCTCTCGCCGCTGCTGTCGAACATCTACCTGCACTACGTGTTGGACCTCTGGTTCCGGCTGCGGGTGCACAAGCAGAGCCAAGGCGAGGCGTACTACTTTCGCTTCGCCGACGACTTTCTGGCCTGCTTTCAGTACAAAGCCGATGCAACGAGGTTTCGTCAGGAGCTGGGAGATCGGCTCGACAAGTTCGGGCTGAAACTGGCCGAAGACAAGACGCACTGTATCGAGTTCGGGCGTTTCGCCCGAGAGAAAGCGCGGAAACGCGGCACGAAGCCCAAGGAGTTCACCTTTCTGGGGTTCACGCACTACTGCGGGAAAACCAAGAAAGGCCACTTCAAGGTCAAGCGACGTACGAGCAGCAAGAAGTTCGGGCAAAGCTTGAGCAAGTTCAAGGGCTGGGCGAAGAAATCCCGACCGGTACTGACAAAAGGAGAGATGATCAGGGCGGCCCGTATCCGAGTGATCGGCCACCTGAATTACTACGCCATAACGGACAACGCACAATGGTGCAGCAACTATGTCTATCGCGCAACGCACATACTGTACAAATGGCTCAACCGCAAGAGCCAGCGCAGGGCATATACATGGGACCAGTTCACTCAGGCCTTGGGCCTTCTGGACTGGCCGGTTGTGACGATCCGCAAAGACCTGAACCCATATCGTAGAGCGGAGGCATGCTGAACATTAACCGAGGAGCCGGATGTATGGGAAATCCGCTTGCCCGGTTCTGAGAGGGATGGGGATACAACTATGAGCAGGAAGAAATATTGTGGCACCGCCGCGGAAGCAGGCGGCAACGGAGAAAACAAACATCATCCTTCACTCATGGAAGGTCCCCATCTACTCGAAAACAGGCGAACCACGCGCCAGATCCACGTTGGCGCCGTCCCCGTTGGAGGCGACGCTCCGGTCAGCGTGCAGACCATGACCAAGACCGATACGCGCGACGTCGACGCGACGGTCAGGCAGATCAACGAGGTAGCCGCACTGGGCTGCGACATTGTACGCCTTGCGGTCGTGGACGAGGCCGCCGCGTTGGCCTTGGGCGAAATCAGGAAGCAGTCGCCCATTCCGCTCATCGCCGATATCCACTTTGACCATCGCCTTGCCCTGGCTGCGCTGGCCGGGGGGGTCGATGGCATGAGGATCAACCCCGGCAACATTGGCGGGGACGATAACGTTCGTGCCGTGGTGGAGGCAGCGCGCGAACGCATGGCGCCAATCCGCATAGGTGTCAATGCAGGCTCTTTGGAAAAGGATCTGCTGGCCGCGTTCGGCGGCGCAACGGCCGAGGCGCTGGTGGAAAGCGCGATGCGGCATGTGCAACTGCTTGAAGCGTGCGACTATCACGAGATCAAGATATCGGTTAAGGCTTCGGATGTGGCACGGACGGTTGCGGCGTACCGTCTGCTGTCAGAGCGTACCGACTACCCGCTGCACCTCGGTGTGACCGAGGCAGGGACGTTTATGGCCGGTACCGTTCGCTCAAGCGTAGCACTGGGCATACTGCTTGAGGAGGGGATCGGCGACACGATCCGGATCTCATTGACCGACACGCCTGCGCGCGAAGTACGCGTTGCGTTGGAATTGCTGAGGGCTCTCGATCTGCGTGAACCTGGTGCAAGCGTGATCTCGTGTCCGACGTGCGGTCGAGTCGAGGTCAACGTGATGGAGCTCGCGGGCCGCGTGGAGTCGGCTCTCGACGAGTACTACGTGCAGAATCCCAATGCGGCCCGCCCACTGGTGGCGGTTATGGGATGCATGGTAAACGGTCCCGGCGAAGCGCGTGAGGCCGATATCGCCCTTGCCGGAGGAAAAGAGAAGTTCGCGCTCTACCTCAAGGGCCAGCACGTCAGGACTGTCGCCGAGTCCGAAGCGCTGGATGCGCTGATGGAGCAGGTGAGGAGCTTCTGATCAGCCGCTCCACAGGTTTCGCAGTTCATCTGTGATTGCTTTTCGGGCTGCCGGCGGCAGCGGCTTCTCTGTCTCGGAGGGCGATGCTTGTGTCTCAGTCGCGCGGTCGCCTCCAGTTCTAGCGAATTCCAGGACGCTGATGGAGCGCATGTGGTTAACGCGGGCACTGTCTCGCACCTCGTTGTCGTCGGATACGACGGTGATCTCCTGGTTCCGCTCTGCCTGGTCGAGCATCAGCCGGATGCGTCGGTCAGCAGTCTCCCCGGTCTTGCTGTAGAGCGCTCGCACACCCGGCGCTGAGGCTGTTACGTCGCCGTCCTGGACCGATGAGTCACCGTCAAAGACCACGTAGAAACGGTCAACATCGCGCCGCCGCGCCTTCCATTCGCTACAGAAACGCAGCAACGCTTCACGGCCCGACTGGAGACTGCGGTCGAGCTGGGCCTTGAAGCGGGGCACGCGATAGATCACGTTGTAGCCGTCAACGATGATGGTGTGGTTCTTCATAGCTGTGGTTGTTCTGCGGCTCGCTGGAGACAGCTCGCCCTTGCGTCCGGTGCGGACACGCCCATGGTAGGGCGAGCTGTCCCAGCGAGCCGTTTACATGAGTTACCCCCTGTACTTCGCCGGGACTATCTGTAGCCGTTTGATGGCGTAGTTCATGACGCGCTGGGTCGTCTGCAACTCCCGTGCGGCCGCCGCCGCGTTCCCGCGGTGCTTCTTGAGGGCATCGATGATGATCTCGCGTTCGTACGAGTCGAGCATCTCCTTCAGGCTGGCCCCATCGCGCGGAATCAGGGCCGTGTTGGTCTGATCGGCTGTCTGAAGTGAAGGCGGCAGGCTGTAACCGTGAATGACATCGTCCTGGCTGGTCAACACAGCGCGCTCAATACAGTTTTCCAGCTCGCGCACGTTGCCTGGCCAGTGGTAGACCATCATCATGTTGATCGCGGCAGTAGAGATGCGACGAATCTGCTTGCCATAGGCTTCGTTGTATTTCTGCACAAAACTGTCGGCCAACAACATGACGTCCGAGCGGCGGTTCCGGAGCGCGGGGATATGGATAGGGAAGACGTTCAGGCGATAGTAGAGGTCTTCACGGAAGCTTCCCTCGGCGATGTCTTTCTCAAGGTCGCGGCTGGTGGCCGTTACGATGCGGACGTTTACCGGAATAGTTTCGCTACCACCCACACGCTCGATCGTGCGCTCCTGTAGGGCGCGCAAGAGGCGAACCTGCACCGACGGTGCAATGTCACCAATCTCGTCCAAAAACAATGTGCCGCCGTTGGCGAGCTCGAAGCGCCCCTTGCGCTGATGGGCGGCACCCGTGAAAGAGCCCTTCTCGTGGCCGAACAGTTCGCTCTCGATCAGGTTCTCGGGAAGCGCTGCACAGTTGACGCCGACGAAGGCGTTGTTCCGGCGTGAGCTGCTGTAGTGGATCGCGCGCGCGACGAGTTCCTTGCCTGTGCCGGATTCGCCGCGGACCAGGACGGTGGCGGTGCTATCGGCTACCTGTGCAATCTGGTCATAGACCTGGCGCATGCTGCTGCAGTTGCCCACCATGTTGCTCGGGTGATAGCGGTCGCCGAGCTGCTGGCGGAGGAGTCTGTTCTCGGCGATAAGGCCCTCGCGTTCCTCGATCTCCTCGCGGATTCGTGAGACACCCTCCGCCAACATGTCGCCTACGAGCTTGAGAAAGTGGAGATCATGCTGTAGGTCGGGCATGTCGCCGCTGGGACGGTCGATGCTCATCGTTCCGATGACCACGCGCTGATGGATGACGGGGATACAAAGGAACGCTGTCTTCTCGCCTTGGCGGGACCGTGTGCGGTTCAGGAAATTCGGATCCTGGGAGATGTCCGGCACCAACGCGGGTTCGGCGCTTTGAGCAACCCGACCGGTAATGCCTTCCCCGAGTCCGTACTGTCCTCGCCGCTGCTCCTCGGCTGTCATCCCGCGGGCGGCTTCAATGGCGAACATGTCGCTATCAGGGCGACGCAGTGCCAAAGCTGCCCGCGTGACGCCGATGTCCGACTCCAGGATGTCGAGTACATCGTTGAGCAGCGATGACACATCATGTTGCTGAGCCATATGTTGCGAGATTCGGTAGAGAACGCTCAGTTCAAGCTCTGCGCGGTTGCTACTCTCTGTTTCCTCAGTCATGGCTCCGCCTCTCATCTCTTGCAGTTTTCCGCTGATTCAAGAAAATACATTTCTGTCATAATGCACCGATATATGCAACAAGTTTGTCTGTGTATGGATAAATCATTCATGATTGTAATTATATGTTGGTGTAGTAAATCGTTTATTACTAGGTAGATATACAATGCTGGCAGGCTAAAGCGGAGTAGTGTGGCACGCCTCGTGCATTGTGCCCTGAGCATCGAAGTAGTTGCTGCCGAGAGATGGCAGTAGGCAAGTCCTCAGTCGAGGAAAGAGAGAGCGAGGGTAGGATGATACAGAAATCGATGTGGAGGCGCGGGTTGCCTCTAACCGCACTGGTTGTGCTGTTTGCGGGTACGGCAATGGCACAGGAGGAGTCTCCGGTCAGTGCCGAGATGTTCGCGGTCAACAACACGTGGATGATGGTTAGCACTTTCCTCGTGTTCATCATGCACCTCGGGTTCGCCACAGTGGAGTCTGGGCTGACCCGGGCAAAGAATACGGTAAACATTCTGTGTAAGAACACGGCCATCGTGGCGATAGGTCTACTGACCTATGTGCTGATGGGCTTTAACCTGATGTACCCCGGCGATGGCTGGATTCTCGGTAAGGTGCTTGGGTTTGCGGGATTTGGCGTTGGGATGGCCGAAGGTGTCGATGCCACCATGGCGGGCCCCGGTGCCGCTCCCTTCACCTACGGGGGCGGAGGATACACCTACTGGACAGACTTCCTGTTCCAGGGCATGTTCGCCGCAACGGCGGCCACCATCGTATCGGGAGCGGTCGCGGAGCGCATCAAGCTTGGGCCGTTCCTTATCTTCTCAACCATCTACGTCATGCTGGTTTACCCGGCTGTCGGTGCCTGGAAGTGGGGCGGTGGTTGGTTGGCCGAGCGTGGCTTCCACGATTTCGCCGGTTCGACGCTGGTGCACTCCGTTGGAGGTTGGGCGGCTCTGGCCGGTATCATCCTGCTGGGCCCCAGAATCGGCAAGTATGTCAACGGTGGCACGTCGCGGCCGATCATGGGACACAGCATGCCGCTCTTGGCGATCGGCGTATTCCTGCTCTGGCTTGGGTGGTTCGGGTTCAACGGTGGGTCGGTGCTGTCGGCGGATCCTTCGGCCGTCTCGTTCGTGCTGACCACGACATCGCTTGCTGCTGCTGCCGGGATCATCGGTGCCATGGTGACCTCCTGGATCGTCCAGAAGAAGCCCGATATTACAATGGTGCTGAACGGATGCCTTGCCGGTCTCGTGGGCATCACGGCTGGTGCCGATGTGGTATCCATCCAGTCGGCTGTGCTGATAGGTCTCATCTGTGGCGTGGTAGCGGTGATTTCGGTTATTACGTTCGACCGGTTGCGATTGGACGATCCCGTGGGTGCGACGACGGTGCACTTGGTGTGTGGCGTTCTGGGAACGCTCTTCGTAGGTATCTTTGCCAACGGCGCTGTAGTGGGGGCCGGGGCAGATGCCTACACGATTTCGTTCGGGACGCAACTGATCGGCGTGCTTGCCTACGCGGCGGTGTGTCTTCCGGCCGGCCTGCTGATCTTCGGTTTGCTGAAGCTTACCGTCGGCATCCGCGTTAGTCCGGAAGAGGAACTCAAGGGGCTCGATATTGGCGAGCACGGTATGGAAGCATACAGCGGATTCCAGTTCTTCAGCAACATGTAGCGCAAAGTGGCGGGTGTCACGGCCGTATGTCGGGCGCCCGCAAGGAGAAGTGAAATGAAATTGATCGTAGCTTACATTCAGCCTGAGCGACTGACCCCGGTGAAGCAGGCTCTGTACGAGAAGGAAGTCTACAAGATATCCGTAACCAATGCCCTTGGCTGCGGGCAGCAACGCGGTTACCACGAGTCGTATCGCGGCGTGGATGTCGAAGTCAACCTGCTCAAGAAGGTTCGTCTCGAGATTGCCGTCAATGCCGACTTCGTCGAGCCGACGATTGAAGCCATCATCAACGGCGCCCGTACGGGCACCATTGGCGACGGCAAGATCTTCGTCATCGATCTGGGCGAGTGCGTTCGAATTCGCACCGGCGAGCGCGGGAACGACGCGATCGGGTAGAGAAAGCGCGAACAGCCGAACACGCGTACTTCAGAAAGCCCCATTTGCATTGCTGGAGGTGTTGCCAGGGGTTATAGTTCCGCTCAAATGGAATCTGTTCTGGAGAGAGTCGATGTTCCGCGGGATCTGCACGGCCTGAGCCTTGGAGAGCTGGAAACGCTCTGTGCAGAGTTGCGCAAGGAGATCATAGAAACGGTCAGCCATACGGGTGGGCATTTGGCGGCCAACCTCGGCGTGGTGGAGCTTACCGTGGCACTTCTCCGCACATTTGCCCCCCCGAGCGACAAGATTGTTCTGGATACCGGCCACCAATCCTATGTCTACAAGATACTCACCGGTCGCAAGGATCGTTTCTGCACGCTACGCCAGTACGACGGTATTTCGGGGTTTCAGCGACGCTCCGAGAGTGAATATGACGTATTCGGAGCCGGTCACGCCGGGACGGCAATCTCTGCGGCGCTGGGTATGGCGGTTGCACGTGATCGGCGGGGCGGGGACAGTCATGTGGTGGCGGTTGTGGGCGACGCGGCTGCGAGCTGTGGTGTTTCGCTCGAGGCACTGAACAACATTGCGACCACGACCAAGCGTCTGGTGGTGGTTCTCAACGATAACGAGATGTCGATCGGGGAGAACGTCGGATCGCTTTCGCGCCATCTCGGCAGTCTGCTGGCCAGTCCTCGCTACAATCGCTGGAAACGCTCGATCGAGAAAGCGGCCCAGCGGGCTCACCTTGGCTGGTTGCGCGCGATCTACTACCGCCTTGAGGAGTCCATCAAGGGCCTCTTTCTCCGCAGCGTGGTGTTCGAGGAGTTGGGCGTGCGCTACATTGGCCCGGTTGACGGCCACGACATCCATGCCTTGGTGGATGCGCTCGAGATTGCCCGCGGCTCTGACCGCCCCCTTCTCCTGCACGTCTCGACGCGCAAGGGAAAGGGCTACACATTTGCCGAGGAGCACCCCGAGAAATGGCATGGCGCGACCTGTTTCGATGTCGACACGGGCGACTCTCTCGCTGAGCCGACAACGGCCAAGTATTCCACTGTGTTCGGAACCGCGCTCCAGCACCTGGCAACTGCGGACGAGCGGATCGTTGCCATCACGGCCGGAATGTGTTCAGGCACGGGGCTGGCGGGGTTCGCGGAGCAGTTTCCGGATCGCCTGTTCGATGTTGGAATCGCGGAGGAGCACGCCGCTGTGTTCGCGGCCGGTCTTGCGACCGAAGGCTTGCGCCCTGTATTCGCGGTCTACTCCACCTTTCTGCAGCGCGCCGTGGACTGTGTCCTCCACGATGTAGCGCTCCAGAATCTGCCGGTGGTGTTCTGTCTCGACCGTGCCGGCATCGTGGGGGACGACGGCCCAACCCATCATGGGGTGTTCGATATCGCCCTGTTGCGGCCCATTCCGGGCCTTGTCATGATGCAGCCGAAGGACGAACCGGAGCTGTGTCACATGCTCAAGACAGCATTCGACTGCGGGAAGCCTGCGGTGATCCGTTACCCGCGCGGAACGGGCCCCGGCCACCCCGTCCCCGATCGGTTCGAACCGCTCGAGATCGGCAAAGCGGAGGTTCTGCGCAAGCCGCAACAGGCAACGGTCTGGTTCTGGGCGTTGGGCGATATGTTGCCGCTGGCCGAGGCATGTGCCGACGCGCTTCGTGAGGAAGGCATCGATGCAGGCATTACGAATCCACGCTTCATCAAGCCGCTCGACAAGGAGTTGCTCGAACAGCAGGCCGAAGAAGCCCGCGTAATCGTCACCATCGAAAATGGTGTCTTGACCGGCGGCTTTGGCGATGGCGTCGCCGAAGTGTTGCGCAACGCAAGCTTCGACGGAACCACTCTCCCCTTTGGTTGGCCCGACACTTTCGTTCCGCACGGCACTCCCGCTGAACTCATGGAAGCGCACGGCCTGACCGTAGAAGCGATCACGGACAAGATCCGTGCTGCTCTGTAGAACCGCGAAACCACGAACAAGGAAACGGTCCTGTCTGATGTCCACGAAGGTTCGCCTGGATAAGCTCTTGGCCGAACGCGGGCTCGTTGAGAGTCGCGAGAAGGGGCAGCGGTTGGTCATGGCGGGGCAGGTGCTGGTGAACGGGCAGCCTGTGACCAAGGCGGGGTACCAGGTTGCCGACGATGTCGAGATCGTCATCAGGGAGCAGGAGCGCTTCGTCAGCCGGGGCGGCGAGAAGCTCCAGGCCGCATTCGATCATTTCCCTGTCAGCGCCGAGGGCAAGGACTGCCTGGATATCGGGGCTTCCACCGGCGGATTCACGGACTGCCTGTTGCAGCATGGCGCAGCGAGGGTCGTAGCGGTTGATGTCGGCAAAGGGCAACTCCACTGGAAACTGCGCCAGAGCGATCACGTCACGGTGATCGACAAGTTCAACGCCCGCTATCTCACCCCCGACGACTTGCCTTTCGTTCCAGAACTGGTCGTGATCGACGTCTCGTTTATCTCGTTGACCCGTATTCTTCCCGCGGCTATAGGTGTGATGGCCGAGGGCGGGCAGTTGGTGACGCTGATAAAACCGCAGTTTGAGGCAGGGCGCGACCAGGTTGCCAAGGGCGGAGTCGTGAAGGATGAGGCGGTTCGCCGGCAGGTCGTTGACAAGGTGCGCGCCTTCGGTGAGGATGAGCTGGGTTTGAAGTGCCGCGGGGTGTGCCAGTCGCCGATCCGCGGTCCGGCTGGCAACGTCGAGTTTCTTGCCCTGTGGCACGGGGAGAAGACAGTATGAAAACGCTGGGGTTGATCGTTAATACGCGGAAGCCACGGGCGCAAGACGTGGTGGAGCAGATCGTGTCGAAGACGCGCAAGCTCGGTCAGACGTTGATTGCCGAGGCCGAAGAAGCGGCGCTCAGCAAGGATGTTGAGGTCGTCAGCCGAGAGCAGCTGGTCGAGCGGTCCGACGCGATTGTTGCCTGCGGTGGTGACGGCACAATGCTCCGCGCGGCGCGTATACTGGATGGCGACGGTACGCCTGTGATGGGTGTGAACATCGGTAGTCTCGGTTTTCTCACCAGCATTGCAGAGGAGGGGCTGAATCATGCACTTGAGAGCCTGGCGGCAGGCGATATGGATGTGCATCGTTGGTCCGTGGCCGAAGCGGTTGTCCTGTCTCGCGGTAGCGAGGTAGGGTACTACCGGGCCCTTAACGATATCGTCCTGCGCGGCGGCACCCCGCGCGTGGTGACACTGGACCTGTCGGTCGATGACGATCACGTTACCTCCTACATGTGTGATGGCCTGATTGTGTCGACGCCGGCGGGAAGCACGGGCTACTCGCTTGCCGCGGCAGGTCCCATCCTCAGTCCGTCGGTGAATGCGTTTGTCATTAGCCTCATCTGTCCGCACACGCTCTCGTCGCGTCCCCTGGTGGTCCCCGACGGCAGTGAGATTCTGGTGACCGTTGGCGACACGGGCGGAGGACTTTTCCTTACGGCGGACGGCCAGGTGGGGCAATCCCTTGAGCAGGGCGATTGTGTGAAGATCCGGCGCAGCGATAGGGATGTTCGTTTCATCCAGATACCGGGGCACAGTTACTTCAAGGTGCTGCGCGAGAAACTCACTTGGAGTGGGTCTACGCTTGGAATAGGCAGGGGATAGTATGCGTGTAGGTTTCATTGGTGCGGGTAAGATGGCCGAAGCGATCATCCGGGGAATCGTGTCCTCGGGCACGGTTGCCGCAGATGACGTGTTGGTGAGCGACATCAGTGAAGAGCGCTGCACACTTCTGCGCGATCAATACGGCGTACAGGTGTGTGCGGGGAACGCTGAGTTGGTTGGTTCGAGTGACGTCATCTTCCTGGCTGTCAAGCCACAGGGCCTTGCCCAGGTGGTCGACGAGATTTCCGCGGCTGTCACGGTGGATCACCTGGTGGTCTCTATTCTGGCGGGGAAGCGCCTGGCGGACATTGCCGAGATGCTCTCCTCCGCACGGCTCGTACGTGTGATGCCGAACCTGCCGGCGACCGTAGGCGAGGGGATGAGCGCCTATTGCATGGCGGAAAACGCAATGGCGACCGACCGCGGCATAGTCGAGGCACTGCTGGGCAGCTTCGGCAAGGTGGTGGAGCTTCCTGAAGCGCAGTTCGATGCGGTCACGGCAGTGAGTGGTTCGGGGCCTGCCTTCTTCGCCCACTTCCTTGCAGAAGTCATCGAGGCCGGTGAGAGGCTGGGTCTGGCTCCGTCCGACGCCGACGCCCTTGCTACTCAGACCATGCTGGGCACAGCAAAGCTTCTGAGCGAGCAGCCGATCAGTCCGGCTGAACTGGTTAAGGCCGTTTGCTCCGAGAAGGGCACCACGGAGGCGGGCATGGAGAAGCTCGCATCGCCTGCTCTGAGCGAGCTTGTCGAGGCAACGCTGCGGGCGGCGTGCGATCGCAGCCGTGAACTCAGCGCCTAGCTCTTTCCGCCGGGGCTACCCACTGACCTCTGACCTGCGGATTCCGCGCCTATTGTTCCTGTATTTTCCTTGCCTGTTCTGTCGCATAGGTACAGACTAAACCCGACGGGAATGACGAATCGTATCTGGAGGTAGTGTGTGGCGATAGATTCCAGAGTGGGACGCACGATGCGGATCGATGTGGCTCTCGATGAACTGGGGCCGCCGCCGGGCAAAACGCCAACGCGCACCATCAAGATTCGCCCCCGTTCCGAGGTCGGCGATCCCGTTGCTGACTACAATCCACTGGCAGGCCAGGAGTTCCAGGCTCTGCTTCGGAGTTTCTACGACGGCACGCTCATTGCCGATCTTGACGGGACCATTCTCGACATGAACGAGCGGGTCAACCAACTCGTCGGGATGTCCCGCGAGGAGTTACTGGGTGAATCGGCGCTCGGACTGCTGGTGGGCGCCGACGAGGAGTTGCTCAGAACGATTCGCGACACAGTCGAGTGCGAGCGTCATGTTCTGTTGCAGGCATACGTGATACGCGAAGGCGAAGAGGACTTTCCGGCCGAGGTCGCCGCCAACCTGCTCCATCTGAGTGGTCGCGAGTATCTCTGCTTCTTCCTGCGTGATGTCAGCCTGCGCAAGCAGGTCCAGCAACGCCTGCGTGTCGAGCATTCGGCGGTTCAGAATGCCGGAACAGGCATTGTGATCGCGGCACTGGATGGCAGCATTCGTTACGTCAATCCCGCCTTTGTTCACATGTGGGGATGCGAAGACGCAGAAAGCATCAGGGGCGACGATGTCAGGGATGTCTTTGCCCAGGCCGAAGAGGCGGAACGTATCATGGCTACTGTGCTGGGCGGCTCCACGTGGGAGGCCGAGGCCGAGGCCCGGCGCTGCGACGGTGTATCGTTCTTCGTGGCCGTCTCCGCCACGGCCAACCAGGACGAAGAAGGCAACGTCAATGGACTGGTGTTCTCTTTTATGGATGTGGATGCGCGGCGACAGGCGGAGGAAGCGCTGAGGAGTTACCAGGCGGAGCTCGAGAACATCGTGAGCGAGCGAACCGAGGGCTTGCGTGAGGCCAACCTCAAGCTGGAGCAGGAGATCGCCGAGCGCGCTTCCGCACAACGCGAGATCGAGAACACGACACACTACCTCGAAACCATCATTCGCACGTCCCACGACGGGATCATGGTGGTGGATGCCGAGGGACACTTCGAGTTTCTGAACGAGGCCGCAGACCGTATCCTTGGCTGGCCGCACGCTGAGATCATCAACCAGCCGTTCATCAATGTGATTCCGGATGACAGCCATGCGTTCATCATGGAGCGCTGGGAAGAGGTCCAGCGCGGCGAAGGCGAGCCCTATGAGGCATAGGTGTTAAGCTAAGAAGGTTATTTTTCGCGTCGATGGGCTTGCCATC
>CAYFPQ010000041.1:0-27905 GCA_964345005.1 uncultured Victivallales bacterium
CTCGGAATGACAGAGACTTACGTATTTTGAGAGCTTGATTCTGAGACAGGACACTGGGCCAGTCAGCTCCGCAGTGCGCCTACCCGTAGTCCGCAATGCTCCTTTGCCGACTGCTGGCGGCCCCGTTGTAGCGGGCGATCCAGGATGAGTGTGAGATGAGTCTCGGCCGCGGCGGAACAGCGTACACCCGGCGGGGGCGTCAGGCCGCTTTCTGTTCTTTGAGCTCCCAGCCGGGGAAAACCAGTACTGCGGGGTGGCACTTAAGTGCACGCGCGAGTGTCTTGGCTCGCTCCACACCAATTTTGATCCGGTCGTTCTCGATGCCTGAAATCGTAGACTGCGGAATACCTGTAAGCTCTGCCAGTTGCGCCTGACTCAGGCCCTGAAGTTCTCGAACGATCCTGACCGACTCCCCCACCGAAACATCAACAGTCTTCTTTGCTTTGCGATAGTTCTTCATTCTATTTCTTCCTGTAGTCGTGAGCTGTGATGTCAATCACCCGTACGTAGAACTTGTCGTTCTCAATCCTGTATATCGCCCTGTATTTCAGGCCCAGTCTTGAGGATCGATGTCCCCGCCATTCGCCACGGAGCGATTCGTCGTGGAACCCCTTGATCAACCTGAGCCCCGGTGGACCGGAAATCTCAACAATGTCTTTCCACTTCTCGTACCGTTTCAGCACCTCCACCGGTATTCGCGATAGTTTCCTGACCAGAGAGTGGTGCTCATATATCTCCCACATGTCAATAAAGTACTAGTATATATATGGTATGTCAACCCCGGTCATGGATTCTGCGATATGCTCCTTATTGCCGCCGCGCTAGGCGCCAAGGGCGTTCGGCACGGTATCCTTGGGCGACACCTTGTACCAGGCCTTCTCGATCTTCCCGTCAGCACTCACCAGGAACGAGGAGCGAATGATGCCCATGTACTTCTTGCCATACGTCGACTTCTCGCCCCACACGCCATAGGCCTCGGCAACGGTGTGGTCTGTGTCACAGAGGAGAGGAAATCCAAGGCCATACTTGTCGTCGAACTTCTTCTGCGCAGCCGGCTTATCCGGACTGATCCCTACCGTCTTGATCCCGGCCCTGGCAAACGCCGGCTGCGCCTCGCTCACCGCGCACGACTGCACCGTGCAGCCCGGTGTACTCGCTTTGGGATAGAAGTAAATCAGCAGCCGCTCTCCCTTGAAATCGGCCAAGGAAACGGCCGCGTCGTTTTGATCCACCAACTCAAACGCCGGTGCCTTATCACCTGCTTCCAGCTTGCTCATCCTTGTTTCCTCCTTCTCTGCTTCTGCTGCACAGTCATGTCCGGCAACGCATGGGGACATAGGTGGCCAGGCAACGATCGACGAAGCGCGGCTCGATCCGCGCGAAGCGCTCGGCGACCTCAGTCGGCCCCTCCCCGATCAGTGGTTGGGCGTAACGGATAAAATCGTCTGTAACGTCCAGACCGTCCGAGGTGATCCACTCCTGCGGGACCGGTCGGAACGAGTTGGCGATCTGCTCAAGCGGCGCATGCCCGTATTCCGCCCGGTAGACATCGCCCGGAGCGCGGAGAATCGAAGCCATGAAGCCGGTGCCCTGCTCCATCGCGACCTCAACGGCGTGACGTCCCACTTCGAGCGCTTCGTCGCGATCGACCGGAGACTGGTGTGCCGACATGGAGCGCTGGAGTACGCCCGGCATCTGCCAGGTTGCATTGCCTCGCACGGCTAGTCCGTTATCGTTCAAGTAGCCCGCAACAACAGCAGCGGCACATGTCTTGCTGGCGCCGTACTCGATATGACCAAACCCGTCATGGGCCTCACCAAGGCTGCCGACATCAAAGCCTTCGCTCACTACCACGATGCAGCGCCCCGATTCGCGGAGTTGCCGATTAACGTTCTCGTGCAGCGATTCGAGCGTGTGGTGTGCCTCCGCCATGTAAATCTGGAGGGGCATTTCGCGCTGCGGATCGGCCAGCCGGGCCGCGGCCGGGATATAGCCCGCCTTGCGCCCCATTGCCTGCAGGACGGCAACGGACTCGGACGGGGACATCCCCCGATTCTCTTCGTTCGTGTCGCGGATGATCCCGGCCCAGTAGCGCGCTGTGCTGCCGTAGCCGGGAGTGTGGTCGAGCAACTTGAACTCTGGATCGCCGACGTCGTTATCGATGGTCTTCGGGACACCGGTGCAAATCACGTCCAGCCCTTCCGCGTGGGCAAGGTCGGACACCTTGTGAGCGGTATCCATCGAATCGTTCCCGCCTATATAGAAGAAATAGTCGATGTCATGTGCGCGGAAGACCTCGATGATGCGCGCAAAGTCCTCATCCTGCTCCGGCGTGAGCTTGTAGCGGCAGGTTCCGATGGATCCGGATGCCGGTGTGTGCTTCAGAAGCGCAATCTCGTTGGGATCCTGTGCGTAGAGATCGATCAGTTCCTCGTTGAGAACGCCTTCGATGCCATGCCACGCCGCGTAGAGCGTCCGAACACGCTCCGGATACGCCCGGCATCCCTCAATGACGCCCTGCAGGGACGCGTTGATGACCGGTGACGGTCCGCCCGACTGGGCAACCAGTGCGTTCATAGCCTCTTACCTCGCGAATTTGACCTGTGCCCGCGCGATCTTGCCGCGATCGTCGGGAACTATCCCCTCCAACGCAAGCAGACCCCGTTTCATTTCGACTCCGCCACCGTATGCCCCCAGCATCAGGTCGGCTCTCACAACGCGATGGCACGGAACAATCAGCGGGAACGGATTGCGAGCCATGGCATTCCCCGCGGCTCTCGCTCCCCCGGGTTGCCCCAGGTGCGCGGCGAGTCCACCGTATGTTGCCACCTGTCCTCGTGGTATCCCGTGGGTCGCGCGCAGGACACGCTGATGAAAAGGCCCGCACCGGTCGAGGTCCAGGCGGTCGAGAGAGAACTTCACGTTACGCCCTTCCAGAAAGGCAGTGAGACGACCCGCAAGCAGATCGATCTCGTTACACGCAGCGTTCTTCGCTCCCGGATACAGTTCGGCTGCCCGCTGTTTCGCCGAACGACTCTCCGACGAAATGAGTATGTGTGTGATCACCGGCCCGTCGGACTCACGCCATGCGAGGACGACTGAACCGAATGGCGTCTTGTCAATGGTGGTTAGTTTCATGGCTGTTCAGGCAGCATAGCTCACGTATGAAGCGATCTCAACGCCATATGGCGTCATATGACTCCGCCTGTTTCCCGTTGACATATTCTGCGTTTTCCCGCTTTAATCCGCCCTTTTCCGATCCAGAAAGGAACTAGAAATGGCTAAGAAATCACGTAAGTTCAAAACCGACGTCCAGCAGCTCCTGGATCTCGTCACGCATTCACTCTATTCCAAGAAAGAGATATTCCTGCGCGAACTCATCTCCAACGCGTCGGACGCCGTTGACCGGGTCCAGTTCGAGGCCCTGACCAACAAGAAGCTCCTCGGCAAGAAGGCGCAGGAGTGGAAGATCAAGATCACGCCCGACAAAGAGGCGGGGACGCTTACGATCAGCGACAATGGCATTGGCATGACCGTCGAGGAACTCGAAACGAACATCGGCACCATCGCCAATTCCGGTACGCGTCGTTTCCTGGAGGAGCTGCAGAAGAACAAGAAGACCGCCAATGCCGAGTTCATCGGCCAGTTCGGCGTCGGGTTCTATGCCTCGTTCATGGTGGCCGATAAGGTTACCGTCATCACCAAGCGCGCCGGGTCAGATGCGTCGGCCGTGAAGTGGACCTCTGCCGGCACCGGCAGCTACACGCTTGAGGATGCCGACAAGGAGGAGCGCGGCACCGACGTCATTCTTCACATGCGTGAAGGCATGGACAACTTCATGCAGGAGTACGAGATCCGCCGCATCGTGCGCGAGTACTCCGACTACATCAGCTACCCCATCGTTATGGACGTCACCCGCACCACCAAGGGAGAAGAAGAGGGTGACGAGGACGTGACGACTACGGAAGAAGAAACCCTCAACTCCATGAAGGCGATCTGGAAGAAGACGCCGTCCGAGGTATCGGAAGAGGAGTACAACGAATTCTACAAACACGTCAGCCACGACTACACGAACCCGCTCAAGGTGGTCCACTACCGCGCCGAAGGTACGTCCGAATTCCAAGCCCTGCTCTACATCCCGTCGCAAGCGCCCATGGACCTCTTCTGGCCGGATGCCAAGCGCGGCCTACACCTCTATGTGAAGAACGTCTTCATCAACGAGGACTGCGAGGAACTGCTGCCTTCCTATCTGCGCTTTCTCAAGGGCGTGGTCGACAGCAGCGACCTTCCGCTCAACGTGTCGCGCGAAATGCTGCAGGACGACGTGGTCATCCGCCGCATCCGCAAGAACCTCGTAACGCGCATCCTCAAGGAGCTGTCCGATCTGAAAGAGCGCACGCCCGAGGAGTTCCTCTCCTTCTACGAGCAGTTCGGCGTTGTTCTCAAGGAGGGCGTACACCAGGACTTCGAGAACCACGACAAGCTGAAGGAGCTGCTGCTGTTCGCGTCCTCCAAGAGCGAGGAAGGCAAGCCCGTCTCCCTGAAGGACTACGTGGACCGGATGCCCGAGGACCAGAAAGAGATATACTACCTGGCCGCCGCCAATCTCGCGCAGGCATCGACCTCCCCCCACCTCGAGGCGTTGAAGGACAAGGACTACGAGGTACTCTTCTTTGTCGATCCGATCGACGAATGGGTGGTTCAGCGCCTGACCGAGTACGACGGCAAGACGTTGAAGGCCATCGACCGTGGCGACATCGACATTCATAGCGACGAAGAGAAGGCCGAGAAGGAAGAGGCGCTGAAGAACGATGCCGAGACCTACAGACCCGTAATCGAATGCATCCAGAAGCACCTCGACGAGGAGATCAAGGAAGTACGGCTCTCGTCACGCCTGACCGATTCCGCCTGCTGCCTCGTGGCGGACGAGATGGGCATGAACGCCAACATGGAACGGATCATGAAGGCGATGAACCAGGATATCCCGCCGGTGAAACGGATCCTGGAGCTCAATTCCAAGCACCCGCTCATGCCAAAGCTGCTCGCCATGGTCGAAGCAGACGACGCGTCTGGCGCGTTGGGTGACTATGCCGACCTGCTATACAGCCAGGCTCTGCTGACCGAGGGCTCCCCCATCAAGGACCCGGCGCACTTCGGGCAGCTTGTAAGCAAGCTGATGGTTGAGGGGCTGGGGTAGCCAGAGGTCGGACCTCAGAGGTCGGAGGGACGCGGCTCGCTCGGAGAGCTCGCCCTACCTTGGCTGTGGGCGAGGCAGGGCGAGTGGTCCCCAGCGAGCCGCAATAAGCACCGTGCGCACCTATTTAACTTGCATTCCCTGCAGAGGCATGGTATACGTTATGCATGTTAACGATGCCAAAGCAGCTCGAGTACGCTCTGATGGTGCTCGGGGAAATGAATGCGGGGTCACCAGGCGAGCTTTTTGCAGCACGAGTGCTGTGCAACAGGCTGGATATTCCCTTTGACGTCGTCTCCAAGGCACTCCAGCGCATGAAACATGCAGAGATCGTACGTTCCGTGCAGGGAAAGTACGGGGGATACCAAGTTATTCGCGACTTGGGTCGGCTGCAGCTCAGCGAACTTACCGAGGTCGTTGTCGGCCCCAATGCCATTGTCGCCTGCCTCGTGCCCGGTCAGGACTGCAACCGGTCTTCCTCCTGTACAATCCGGCGTGCTGTGCGCAGGTTGGACCAGCGTTTTCAGCAGCTTCTGGCCGACACAACAGTTCTCGATCTCATCGGCTAGACTCCCCTTTTTCATGGCCTTTTCTGTTTTGTTCTAAATAAGCTCCTTTCTGTCTTCTTTGCTGTTTGCGTCCCCTGTATACCCCACCTACACTGGTCTCAAACGGAAGAGAATGCCCTCATGCAGTGAGGTGTTTCGACTATGGGTGCGATTTGTCCTTGTTCTGCATTCGTGTTCCAAGCCATCATGCCCGACATGGCAGTTTTTGAGCTCAAGGGACAACATGATGCGCTACCGGCAGCACCAACAGGATGGGCTGGACTTGAGACGAGCGACCTGCTGCGCAATGCCCGTTGGTTCACGCTCATTCGCTGGGCGATCATTGCCGCTTTCAGTATAGCCGCGCTGATTCAGGGCGCCTGGCCGAAGCTCTGCGCGGTAGTGGGTGTATGCCTGCCCGGTTTCCCTTTGCTCATGATGGCCGAAGTACTGGCTGTTACGAACCTGTTCTACATCCTGGTTCTGCGCCGGTACACAGAGGCGACCCCACGCAAGAAGCTCCTTTTGAACCTGTGGCTGCAGATCCTACTCGATTTGGCGGTATTGACCGTACTGGTACACCTATCAGGGAGCCTGACCACGTTTGTCAGCCTGGCCTATATTTTCCACATTGTGCTGGCCTGCATCTTCTTCGCCCCACCCTACAGTCTTCTGGTGACCCTTCTGAGCAGCCTGCTATTTCTTTCGGTGGTGGCGCTCGAGCTCATGGGGGTGCTCGATCCCTGCAACATGCTCGTCAACGCCCCTCCCGCCCCCAGCAACCTTGTTACCTCGCCCTCTCGGCGATCGTCTTCTGGCTGGCGGTCTGGTATCTCGTCGCGTTCATCGCCCAGGCGCTCCGTAGGCGTGACCGGCAGTTGGCCGAGGCAAATCACCGTTTGACCTTTGCCGAGGAGGAGAACAACCGGCAGGTGCTGCGAACCACGCATGACCTCAAGGCGCCCTTCTCCGGGATCGAAAGCAACACCCTGCTTCTGCGCACGCTGCATTGGGACCACCTATCGGAGCCTGTACGGGACATCATCGAACGCATCGAGACGCGATCGGCAGCCCTGCGCGAGCGGATCAAGGACATCCTGATCCTTGGCGCCATCAAGTCGCAGGAGCAGGCCCACAGCATTACAATCGAACGTGTGGAGATTCCGGTACTTGTGGCGAGCGTGGTCAAAGAGGTGAATGACAAAGCCGAACACCGGGGAATCACCGTCGCCACGACCGGCAACCAGGGCGCCGTCTACAGCTCGCCCGAACACCTGACGACACTCATAGGTAACCTGGTCTCAAACGCCATTTTCTACTCACATGACGGTGGCACTGTGGGAATCACCATCGCCGTTGGCGAAGACCGGTCCACGACCGTGGTGATCGCCGACCAGGGCATCGGGATCCGGGAGGATGCCCTTCCCAACATCTTCGATGAGTACTACCGCACCCGCGAAGCGTCCCAGCATAACGAGCTGTCGACGGGCCTCGGACTGGCCATCGTAAAGCGGATTGCCGATAACCTGGACATCACGATTCGCGTCCGCAGCCAGATCGGCCATGGCACCACGTTCGAGGTCGTGATACCGCGCCGAACTAGTGGAACCGATCCCGCCGCCGTACGGCACTGAACGGCCATTCTCCGTGTTCTTTGCGTCCGTTTTCCGGCTAATTCCTCTCGTTTCCCAAAAGTGCTTTCGATTCCTCAGTTGACCTCGTAAGATAGCGGTCTTGTGAGTAAGAAAAAGCCCTTCGTCCATCTTCATCTGCACACCGCGTTCAGCCTTCTCGACGGAGCCTGTCACGTTAAGCGCCTGATGGATTCCGTGGCCGAGAATGACATGCCGGCGGTGGCCATAACCGACCACGGCGTCATGTACGGCTGCATCGATTTCTACAAGGCCGCACGCGACAAGGGCATCAAGCCCATCATCGGCTGCGAGCTCTACATCACGCCCGGAAGCCGCCACGATCGGCGGATCGAGGGGCAGAAGGTCCGGAATCATCACCTCGTGCTGCTTGCCAAAGACATGGTTGGCTACCACAACCTGGTCAAGCTCTGCACGGCCGCTCACCTCGAGGGATTCTACTACAAGCCCCGAATCGATATGGAGATTCTTTCCAAGTACAACGAGGGGCTGATCGGACTGACCGCCTGCCTCAAGGGCGAAGTCACCTCACGGCTGGCCGAAGAGGATCTTGCCGGAGCCATCGCCAAGGCCAACGCCTATGGCGACATCCTCGGGCGCGAAAATTTCTACATCGAGATCCAGGACCACGGCATCCCGGAACAGCGTGTGGCCAACAAGTTCATGGCTGAGCTCTCTGCTCAAACCGGCTTCCCGCTTGTTGCGACCAACGATGTCCACTACCTCCAGAAATCCGACTCGGCCGCGCACGAGGTACTGCTCTGCCTGCAGACCCAGACCGTCCTGAGTGACCCCAAACACATGCGCTACCGTACCGACGAGTTCTACCTCAAGAGCCGCGAGGAGATGGACGTGATCTTCCGGGACTATCCCGGTGCCGTCGATATCACCAACGAGATTGCCGAGCGCTGCAATGTGGAGTTCGAGTTCGGCAAACTGCACTTCCCCTCCTACGACGCCACCGAAGGCATGACCCACCGCGAGTACCTGGTCACACTGGGACAGGAGGGTCTCTCTCGTCTCTACGATATTCCGGACCCGACGCATCCGAAAGATGAGCGGGAGAAGGAGATCATGGACCGGTTCGATCACGAGATTACCGTGATCGAAGAGACCGGCTTCGTCAACTACTTCCTGGTTGTGTGGGACTTCATGCACTATGCGCGGGAGCACGGCATTCCAGTCGGTCCCGGCCGCGGCTCCGGTGGCGGAAGCATTGTGGCCTATGCGCTGGGTATCACGACGATCGATCCTCTGCGCTATGAACTGATTTTCGAGCGTTTCCTGAACCCGGAGCGCGTCTCCCCTCCCGACTTCGATATCGACTTCTGCCAGGCGCGTCGTAGCGAGGTGATCGAATACGTGAAGGACAAATACGGGCGCGACAGCGTCGCGCAAATCATCACATTCGGGTCGCTTGGCGCCAAGACGGTCATCCGCGATGTTGGTCGCGTGCTCGAGATCCCCTATAGCCGTTGCGACCAACTCTCCAAAATGGTGCCCGAAGACCCGAAGATGACTCTGAAGAAGGCCCTGGAGGAGAATCCCGACTTCAAACGCGCCTACAACAATGACGAGGACTGTAGACGCATACTGGACTTCGGTTTCGTGCTTGAGGGGCTCTATCGCAACGCCGGCACACACGCGGCGGGTGTGGTCATCGGCGAGAAACCACTGGTCGAAATCATCCCGCTCTCCCGAGACAAAGACAAAGAACCGGTGACGCAGTACACGATGGAGCCACTCGGTGAGATCGGTCTGCTGAAGATGGACTTCCTTGGCCTCAAGACCCTGACTGTGCTGCAGGAAGCTATCGACCTGATCAAAGAGATCCATGGTGTCGAGATCGATCTGGAGGAACTCCCGTTTGATGATGCCCCCACGTACGAGCTGCTGAATCGTGGGGACACGGTAGGCGTATTTCAGCTCGAATCGGGCGGTATGCGTGACCTGATCCGGCGAATCGGGATTGACCGGATCGAGGATCTGATCGCCATGATCGCGCTCTATCGGCCGGGCCCGATGAACATGCTGCCCGACTACATCGACCGTAAGTCCGGCAAGGCGAAGGTCAAATACGATCATGACCTGCTTGAGCCCATCCTGGAGGAAACCTACGGCGTCATGGTCTACCAGGAGCAGGTTCAGCGCGCGGCCAATGTGTTGGCGGGTTACTCGCTTGGCGAGGCCGATATCCTGCGCCGCGCCATGGGCAAGAAGAAGCAGTCGGTCATGGATGAGCAGCGCCAGAAGTTCGTCGCCGGGTGCAAGGCAACCAACAATATCGACGCCAAACTGGCGGGTAGTATCTTTGACACGATGGCCAAGTTCGCCGGATACGGTTTCAACAAGGCCCACAGCGCCGGATACGGAATCATCGGCTACCAGACCGCTTATCTGAAGGCGAACTATCCGGCCGAGTTCATGGCGGCCCTGATTTCGAGCGAGATCGGCAACTTCGATAAGCTGCCGGTCTTCATATGCGAAGCTATGACCATGGACCTCGAGATTCTGCCGCCTGACGTGAATGCCAGCCGCCCACGCTTCATGCCCGAGGGCAAGACCATCCGCTTCGGCCTGGCCGGCATCAAGAACGTTGGAACCGGCGCGGCGAAGGCGATTCTCGATGAGCGCATGGCCAACGGTCCTTACTCCGGAATGGTCGACCTCTGTTCACGCGTTGACAGCTCGCAGTTGAACAAGAAGGCACTGGAAAGCCTTGTCCGCGCCGGAGCGATGGACTGCTTCGGCAAGCACAGGGCGCGGGTATTCAACGGCATCGACTTCGCGTCCGCGCGTGCCGCCTCGACACTGCGCGACAAGCGATCCGGCCAGGGCAATCTGTTCGACATGCTGGAGACACCGGAGTCCGATGTCGCCTCTGACGACCTCCCCGACTGCGATCCGTGGCACGAGAGCGAGTTGCTTGCCGGTGAGCGCGAGCTGCTGGGGATCTACATGAGCGGCCATCCCCTTACCCAGTATGCCCCCATCCTCAACCGCTATCAGACCATGGGCATCACCGACATGGCCAATGCAGACGATCACGCACCGGCGCGCATCGGCGGCATCATATCAACCGTGACACGCCGCGTGACCAAGGCGACGAAGGAGTCCATGGCCATTCTCCAGCTTGAGGATCTGGATGGATATACGGAGGTACTCGTCTTTCCCGAAGCCTTCCAGAAGTACGGCGTACATGTTCATGAAGATGCCGCCGTCCTTGTGTGCGGCGAAGTGTCACGACGGGAAGATGAGCCCAAAATGATTGCCTACGAGATCTACCCTCTCGCCGACGCCCCCCGCCATTTTGCCACCAAGCTGAGCGTCCACCTTCCCGTGTCACACATGGAGGAAAAGCTGCCGCGCGTTCGCGACATGATCAAGACACATCCAGGCGAGACACCCGTCATCATCTGCCTGCAGTTCGCCGGGGGCGAAAAGGTGTTCATGGATACCGACCCCACCTTCAAAGTGCTACCGGAAGAGTCGCTGCTACACGATCTTCAGCAGGAAATCGGCGAGAACAGTGTCTATGTAGCGACAACATCCAAAGCCTGCCTGCGCGAACGCAACGGGAAGAACGGTCGCGGCCGCTGGGGCGGCAACGGCCGCTAGCGGCCGTTGCCACGGGTGTCGGAAGTCGGATCACGGAAGTCGGATACTTCCTTCACGTCTCCGTCAGCCAACTCTCCGACAGCCGACCTCTGACTTCCGACGTCTATCTCCCGTCCATCCATTCCCGGATGTCGTCGTCCAGTGAAGTGACGCGAACGATACGACATTCGCCTGCGGGGATTCGGCGTGCTCCTACTTCGACTGTTGTGGGCAGGCTTACGGTGTCTCCCACACGCTTACCGTGGAGCAGTTCTGCTACGCCACTACCGGACCCGACGATGCCAAGGGCTTCGTCCCGATCCCATTCGCCCAGAATGCAAAGACGCTGCTCATCGCCGTCGGATCCCGCAATCCAGATACAGGTAGCCATTCCAACCACCTCGGCGGGCGTGTTCTTGAAATCGGTTGCCTTGACGGTCGACAGGTCCGCCTCGAGCTCGCCCTTGCGCTGCATCAAGAGTGCCTGGCGATCCTTGGCCGACTGATACTCGAAATTCTCCCGGAGGTCTCCGTAGCTGCGCGCGACGCCGATCTCTTTGCTGTTTTCGGGAATATCGACCTCCACCAGCTTCTTCAGTGTGGCCTGCCGCTCCCGGTAGCTACGCCATGAGGTAAGGCGAGCACGCACGGGTTCCTCTGTGTCCTCGTCATTCGCTGCCTGGGTAATCCGCTTCAGCTCCGGGTAGCTCTTCAGAACACGTGCCAGAACTCCACGCGCCTCGGTCGGATCCCAGTTCCTGGCCGCATTGACGCGGCGGGTGAAGCCCTCACGGCCAAGTTCACTGACCGAGGCCAGCAGCTCGTCCAGCCATACCTGCTGTTCGAAGAGCCCTCGCAACAAATTCTGCGCGCGCAGAGCATGGGCGCTACACGAGACATCGAATACGCGCACAGATCGGAATAGGAGGTCTTCACGTGATACCGGCTGGTTGCGGTCGACAAAATCGAGATTGCGGCACAACCAGCACACCGTTGTGGCAGCCACGCTGTCGGCATCGAATATCTCGCGGAACCGCACCCCGACGCTCGCCTCCCTGCCCTGTTCCACGAGGTACGGAACCACCTCATCCAGAAGACGGATCGACAATGCATCAAGCATGTTCACCAGACGCGAGGCGAAGTCATCGCCGAACTGTCCTGCCTGCAGGGCGATAAAGGGCTTCAGCTCACGAGCCGGCAGCGCGTCCACCGTGGCAACGAACCGGTCCCGATCCAGCATCCGCTCCAGCATCGCATGCATTTTCTGCCCCGGCTCACCATCCGTGGCATTGAGCCGGTCGGCCACCGTACAGCACGCGGCAGCAACCTGCGGCGCGCGCAGTTCGGTACCCAGCGAGGCAAAGGCCAATCGGTCGGCGAGAACAGCGCGGGCCGATTCATCCAATTCGGACGTATCGGACGCTGTTTCCAGTTCGTAGACTCGCTCCAGAATCGTCTCGCAGTCCCGCTCCGCCTTCAGCTCCTCGAACCAGACGGTATCGTATTGCTTGGCGGATGCGAGGAGTCGAATGTTCTCTGTGCGCTTGGTGGGGATCTCCACCAGGTCATCGTTCTTGAGCCCTCGGCGGGCACCATCCCAGAACGTCTTCCATTTCGCGGGGTCCACAATGCCATCTTCGAGGATTTCACGCAGTTGCGGGGCGGGCATGTCGCCATAGCTGCGCAGGACCATACGGACGATCTCGGCGGGCTCCTCCTTGATGCGCCGGGCCAGTTCCTCGGGATCGCGATGGCGGAGCGTAAGGATATGATCCTCAGAGAGCAACGTCAGTGCTTCGGCGGCATACCCGTATGTCATGCTATGCTGTGGCTTGCCTTCGAAGTCGATGACGATCTTCATGTAGAAATCGTCGCACTTCCTGACCACTCCGAAGCCCCAGGTATGATCCAGAACCAGTGCCTCGGGCTGCAACGCCAAGAGGAGATTGATGCGCCCAAGGCAGGTCGCGACATCGTCATTCCCATCAAAACCGGCGCTGGCAACGACTTCCTTGTCGCTACGATTGCGAAATACGGACTTAAGGGCCTTTTGACAGAGTCGTTTGAAGTTGGCGTCACCGGCGCGCCAGCCCAGTTCAGCGGTCATCAACGCGGCCATCTGGTCACGATCTCGCCGCTGAACCAGTGTCTCTTCCAGGAGTTCGGCCCAGTCATTGGCCAGCGTCTTGCGTTTCCCCTCGGCCAACGACTCCAGTACAGCGATGAGTTCGTCGAACGGCAACGTATCCGCCTCCAGTGCCCCGATGAACCACTCCTCCTGCGCCCCTGCTTCCATCGACTCCCATTCCGGCGGCAAACCCATAATCAAATCCTCCTGCTAACCCAAAAACAGCCGCACAGTCTGCCACAGCCAGGAAGACGAATCCAGAATTCAGTAGTCAGGAGTCAGTATTCATGAGTGCTGGCGCATGAGACGGGTCACTTGGCGAAGGCCCGAACCACCGTATGCGGTTCTTCTGGAAGCGCTGACTTCCAACATTCTTCTTTCTTCGTGCCCTTCGTCCCCTTCGTGGTTAGACTCCGAACCATGAAAACGATTGCTATCAGAACCGCAGGAAGAACGCACTTTGTGGACATCACCGGGGAAGTCGCTGCCGCGGCGAAGGAGCTGGGGGTGAGTGATGGCGTTATCACGGTGTTCATACCACACACGACGGCCGGGGTGACGATCAACGAGAATGCCGACCCGGATGTCACAGCCGACATGGAACTGGTGCTCGATCGCGTGGCGCCCTGGAGCGGAGGTTACGCCCACTGCGAGGGCAACACCGCCGCTCACGTCAAGGCATCGATGATGGGATCATCCTGCCAGGTCATCGTCGAAAACGGCCGCCTCGCCCTCGGCACCTGGCAAGCAATCTACTTCTGCGAATTCGATGGGCCCCGGGCGCGGAAGTTGTGGGTTTCTGCCGTGGCCAGATGACAAACTCTGAACTAAGTGTTGATTTGACCGATTTAAGTATGGTCCACCAAATCTCCGTCTGCTACGATACCCAAGAAAGAAAGACGCTAGCGTGAAGCATTCTCATAAACTTGGTCTGTTTGATGTTTTCTGCACCGCGACCGGGGCCATGATCAGTTCGGGGCTGTTCGTGCTGCCGGGGATCGCGCATGCCGAGGCCGGGCCCGCAGTGATACTCTCCTATCTGCTCGCGGGAGTACTGGCGTTGACGGGCATGCTGAGCCAATCCGAACTCGTCTCGGCCATGCCCAAGACGGGCGGCACGTACTACTACGTGACCCGGAGCATGGGTGCGGCCATGGGCACGGTGGATGGACTCATCACCTGGTTTTCGGTTTCCCTCAAGAGCGCCTTCGCGCTTGTGGGTATGGCAGCGTTTGCCGGAATTGTGGCACAGCATGTGGACATCAGGCTGATCGCGGTCTTTCTCTGCGTGTTCTTCGTGATCCTCAACATACTCGGCATAGAGGGCGCCGCACTCGTACAGCGCTGGCTGGTGATAGGACTGCTCGTAATTCTGGGTCTCTACATCCTCAGGGGGATGCCCGCAGTCAGCGTGAAGAACTTCGATCCATTCGCACCCAACGGACTCCTTCCGGTCTTGTCGACCGCCGGCCTGGTCTTCATTTCCTTCGGTGGATTGGTGAAGGTGGCGGCGATCGCCGAGGAGGTCAAACGTCCGGCGCGCACGGTGCCGCTTGCCATGATGCTCTCTCTGAGCGTGGTATCGGTCCTCTACTTCCTCGTGGTCTTCGTAACGTCGGGCGCTCTCGGTTCGGAGAGACTGGACGTATCGCTGACCCCTATCTCCGATGGGGCGAGCGTATTTCTGGGTAAGCCCGGCATGATCCTGTTGAGTATTGCCGCAATCCTGGCATTCGTCTCCACGGCCAACGCGGGCATCATGGCGGCTTCACGCTACCCGGTCGCCCTCTCGCGTGACCGACTGCTGCCAACAATACTGGGAAGGATCAACACTCGATTCAGGACTCCTCATGTGTCACTGCTGTTCACAGGCGGGTTCATGATGATCGCGCTTTTCCTGAAGCTGAGCATCCTGGTTAAGGTGGCCTCGAGCGTTCTGATTCTGACATTCCTCTTCTCCTGTCTTTCCGTGATCATCATGCGCGAGAGCCGGCTGCAGAACTACCGTCCCCAGTTCCGATCCCCCCTCTATCCGTGGGTACAGATTGTAGGGGTCGTGGGCTGTCTCCTGTTGCTGGTTGGGATGGGTACGCCAGCCCTGCTGGCCAGCGCCGTGCTCATCGCGGCGGGCTTTCTTTCCTACTGGTTCTATGGACGCGTGCGAAGCACGCGTGAGTATGCCCTGCTCCACCTCGTCGAGCGTTTGACCTCGAAAGCACTGACCGAGCATCTGTTGGAGTCCGAGCTGAAGGAGGTCATCCGCGAGCGCGATCACATCTCGACTGACCGGTTCGACCACATCATCGAGAAATGCCCGATTCTTGATATCGACCATCACATGACGCTCGAAGCATTCTTCGCAGAAGTGGCCGAGACTCTGTCGGAACGCCTCGACACACCCAAGGACGAGATTGTGCGCTTGCTGCACGAACGGGAGCAGGAGACCAGCACGGTAATCGCTTCCGGTCTCGCCATTCCTCACCTTGTGCTGCAGGGCGACCACAAGTTCGACATCCTGCTGGCACGCTGCAAGAAGGGGATCTCGTGGTCCGGCGATGTTCCTGAGGTACATGCGGTTTTCGTGTTGGCAGGGACGAAGGACGAGCGGAACTTCCATCTACGCGCTCTGGCAGCTATCGCCCAGATTGCGCAACCACTGCACTTCTATAAGCGCTGGATTCAAGCCCGTAACGCCGAAGCTCTGCGCGACGTCGTTCTTCTCGGCCAACGCCAACGGCTCTAGTAGCACGGACAGCTTGACAGGCGACGCCGCTAGACACAGACTCCCCCTTCCCATGAAGAAGAAAGTATCCAAGAATGAGATGAGCGAGATCTGTCGCACGTGCGGCTCGCGTTGTTGCCGCTATGTTGCGACCGGTATCGACGAGCCGACCTGCAAGAAGGATTACGATCACATCCGCTGGTACCTCATGCACGAGAATATTCACGTCTTCCTCGATCACGAGGGAGACTGGTATCTCGAGATAGAATGCCGCTGCGAGCATCTCGGCCCGGATGGACGCTGCATGAACTACAAGGACCGCCCCAAAATCTGCCGCACGTATGGCGACGATCATCAGACCTGCGAGTATCTCTCCGAGGACGATCCCTACGAAGTCCGCTTCTCAACCGCCCCCGAGTTCGAGGCCTGGCTAGACAAGAAGAAGATCAAGTGGCGCTTCAAGCGCAAGTAAGCGGGGAGAATTTCGCGCCTTTGCGCGAGGCCTTCCTCTACGATCCCAGGACAGGACGGGTCAGGAAGTCGATGTAGGCTTGCCACCAGTTCTGCCCCCAGAAGACCCAGATAATGGCGGCCATAGCCAAGTATGGACCATAGGGGATGCGGCTTTGGAGGCGCTTGCCGCCGGTCAGCACCAGAGTCATACCCACAATGGAGCCGACCAGGGAGGAGCCGATGATCGTAAAGAGTACGCCCTGCCACCCCGTGAAGGCGCCGATCGCGCCGATCAGCTTCACGTCACCGAATCCCATGGCGGGTTTGCGAAAAATGGCTGAACCCAGCTTGCCGATCGACCAGAGCATGCCGAACCCGAACGCCAGTCCGATAACAGACTGAATCAGCGAAGCCAACGCAGTGTCGACACCGTGCATCGCAGGCACCAGCGGACTCAGAATGACACCGGCGATCATTCCGCCGATGCTGACACGGTCAGGGATGATCATGTGTTCGAAATCCACGAACGTACCCAGGACCAGGCCGGACACGTAGAGCCAGAGCACGGGCACAAGCCCGGCGCTCACGGTGGGAACCAACCCGAGCGAACGCGGCCCCATCGTGATGTTGTACTTCAGCCACACCAGCAGAAAGAGTACGGCCACCAACAGTTCGACCAGAACGTAGCGCGGCGTGATGCGCACCTTGCAGAACCGGCACCGACCGAGCAGCATGAGGTAGCTGAAGATCGGGATATTGAGATACCAGGGAATCAGCTCGTTGCAGTGCGGACAGTGTGAACGTGGCTTGACCACCGATTCCTCGCGCGGAATACGGTAGATACATACGTTGAGAAAGCTCCCCAACGAAGCGCCCCACAGAAACGACAGAACAGTGAAAAACGGATACCAGGGAAAGTCCTCAAAGAACATCAATCGGTTGTCCCTTCTCTATTCTCCGTAAACGCGCTCTTCCAGGGCCTCACGCATACGGTCCACCGGCGGCGCCTTGCCGGTCCAGATCTCGAACGATCGCACCCCCTGGTGCAATAACATCCCCAACCCGTTCGCCACTTGGGCGCCCGCCTCACGGGCCAAACTCATCAAGCCCGTCTCCGGGTACATGTATATGAGATCCAGAAGCATCTGTCCCGTTTTGAACGCCTCGGCGCCCAGCAGGGGTTCGTCCTCAGGCTTCATGCCAATCGGTGTTGCCTGGATGACCAGCTCCGTATCGATGGCGGACTTCGTCCATGCTTCACGGGACGCATCGACACACTCGATCGCAATCGACGAATCCACAGCGAGGAGCTCCTCCGAGAGCCGCGCTACGCGCTCGCCGTCGAGGTCAGTCAGGACCATCCGCGCCGCGCCATGGCGGGCACAGGTGAGAGCAACCGCACGTCCGGCACCGCCGCATCCAAGCATCATGACCGCCTTACCGGTCACGTCAGTGCCAAACGCCTCGTCTACCGCACGCAAAAAACCGACGCCGTCCGTATTGTGCCCTCTCAGGCCATCCGGCGTGAACTCCACCGTGTTCACAGCGCCAAGCAGCGACGCGGTGTCGGCAAGGTCCTCTATGCCGCGGAACGCCACTTCCTTGAGCGGCACCGTCAGGTTCACACCTCGGAAGCCCATGTCGGCCATGGCGGGCAAGGTGTTCATCAGCCGTTCCGGTGCCACGTCGAACGCCAGGTAGATGGCGTCCATCTCCAGCGCCTGCAATGCCACGTTGTGCATTACGGGCGAGAGGGTGTGCCCGATGGGATGTCCCAGTACTGCAAACGGCTGTGTGTGTCCAGACAGGTTCATGGTGTTTCCTTGGTCGCGCCCTCGCCCGATCCATTCGAATCGCGATCCGACAGCAATCGGTTGACGCACGACAGGTACGCCTTCGCACTGGCTTCGACAATGTCCGTGCTGGCCGCCTTGGCGCTCACGGTCTCCTCGTCAAAGACCACGCTCAGACTCACCTCACCCATCGCGTCCTTACCCACGGTCACTGCCTGCAGCGAGTAATCGGTCAATCGTCCCGAGACTTCCGTGATGCGATCGATCGCCTTACAGACGGCATCAACCGGCCCATCGCCACAGGCCGCTTCCTGCAGAATATCGTCGCCCTTGCGCAGTTTGACCGTGGCCGTCGGAATCGTACTGCTTCCCGCGGCTACCTGCATGCACTCCAGTGTGTAGATGTTCGCGGCATCGCTCAACTGTTCGCTGGCGATCATCAGCAGGTCGTCGTCGTAGATCACCTTTTTCTTGTCGGCCAGCTCGACAAAGCGTTCATACACCTTGGCCAGCTCTGCCGCGTCCAGCATGATGCCCATGCGGTTCAACGCCTGCTTCAGACCGTTCTTGCCGGACAGCTTGCTCAGAACCAAGTCGGTACCATCATGGCAACCAACGGTTGCCGGATCGATGATTTCGTAGGTTGAGCGCTCCTTGATCACGCCATCCTGGTGCACGCCAGACGAGTGAGCGAACGCGTTGGCACCCACAATGGCCTTGTTGCGCTGCACGGGCATACCGGTCAGGCGACTCACCAGGCGACTCACCGGCACCAGGCGCTCCGTCTTGATGTTGGTCCACAAGGGACCGTAAACGTCATTACGCGTATGGATCGCCATAACGATCTCTTCCAGCGCAGCATTACCGGCACGCTCGCCCAAACCGTTGATGGTACACTCCACCTGTCGCGCCCCGGCCTGCAGCGAGGCCAACGAGTTGGCGACTCCCAACCCCAGATCGTTGTGGCAGTGCACGCTGATCACGGCGTCGTTCACGTTCGGCACGTTGGCGAACAGGCACTCGATCAAGCGGTTGAATTCGGCAGGCATCGTGTAGCCAACCGTATCCGGCACGTTGATCGTCGTGGCACCCGCATCAATGGCGGCCTCAACCACCTGGGCCAGGAAGTCCGGCTCCGTGCGCGAGGCATCCTCGGGACTGAACTCAATGTCGTCGACAAAGGACTTCGCGTATTTCACCGATGCGACGGCCTGTTTAATGATCTCCTGGCGCGCCTTGCGCAGCTTGTACTTGCGGTGGATCGCCGATGTGGCCAGGAAGACATGGATGCGCGGCTTCTTGGCCGGCATCACGGCCTCCGCACAGCGTTTGATATCGGCCTCCACACAGCGGGCCAGCCCCGCGATCGTCGGGCCCTTGATCGTCCCGGCGATCTCATGCACGGCACGAAAATCACCAGGCGACGCAATCGGGAAACCAGCTTCGATAATATCCACGCCCATCTGGGCCAGCTGGTGCGCGATCTCGACCTTCTCACGATGATCCAGGCTCGCGCCCGGCGACTGCTCGCCATCACGCAGCGTGGTGTCGAACACCAGCACTCGATCTTTCTTTTTTCTTCCTTTAGTCGTTGTCATCAGTCCCTCTCATGCGCGTCCTCTCGTCGCGCGGTCAAATCGGTGACCTCCAGTACATCGACCAGCTTATCCAGCTGCTTGGTCACCTGCTCCAAAACGCGGTCATCTCCCGGCACTGTCATCGTCATGCGTGAAAGCGTCGGGTCCTCTGTGGGACCAACGTTAAGGGACTCGATGTTGTAGCCGCGTCCGGAAATCAGTCCCACGATACGCGCCAGGACACCAGGCTGATTCTCAACAAGCAATGTAATAAAATGTTTCATATCCACACTCT
The DNA here is from genome assembly GCA_964345005.1 of uncultured Victivallales bacterium. Classification (GTDB taxonomy): domain Bacteria; phylum Verrucomicrobiota; class Kiritimatiellia; order UBA8416; family JABMPJ01; genus JABMPJ01. The sequence goes on from CAYFPQ010000041.1 coordinate 19,960, forward strand.
CCTCTTGCTCTCCTCAGAATACCTCCACCTACCCAACAGCAGCCGCCCCCCTGCCCTCAGCGAAGGACGTGGGGAGGTGCACTCGCTCCTTAGCGGCCCGGTATTCCGGGACGGTCGGGCGAGAGTGCCTCCCCACGACCGAAGCGCTACGCCATGGAACAGACCATCTCATCCAGCGACGCCCCGGGAGGCACCATGGGATAGACGTTTTCTTCTTCTTTGACGATGCACTCGATAACCACGGGCGCATCCGTACTGAACGCCTTCTCAAGCGCCGGCACGACCTCGTCCTTTTTCGTAACCCTGAGGCCAACCGCTCCGCTCGCCTCGGCAAGCTTAACGAAGTCGGGAAGAAACTCCCTGTTCTTCGACTCCGGCATTTTCTCGTTAGCCGGACGACCCTCCTGCTTCAGAACGCTACCCGCATATTCCTTGTTGTAGAACATCTCCTGCCACTGGCGCACCATACCCAGGTGCCCGTTGTTCAGTATGATGGTCTTGACGTTCCAGCCATGCTCAACCGCCACGACCAGTTCCTGGAAGCACATCTGGATGCTGCCGTCACCGGACAGGACCACGACATCCTTCTCCGGAAAGGCCGACTGCACGCCGATACCGGCAGGCAGACCGAATCCCATCGTGCCCAGGCCACCCGACGTAACGAACGAGCGCGGCTCGGTGTACTTGAAGAAGTGGGCCGCCCACATCTGGTGCTGCCCGACATCCGTGACGACCAGTGCGTCCCCACCACTTATCTTGTAGACCATATCGATAACGTACTGCGGCAACAGGTCTTCCGTGTTCTCGTCGTAAGCCAACGGAAACTGCTTCTGCAGCTCCTCCAGGTGTTCGTTCCACCCGTTACGCTCACGCGCATCGACCTGACCGACCAGCTCCGCCAAGATATCTTTGACGTGGCCGACCACCGGTATATCGACGGCGACGCTCTTATCGATCGACGAGGGGTCAATATCGATGTGCGCCTTCTTCGCCTTCGGCGCGAACTCCGATATCTTGCCCGTCACACGGTCGTCAAAGCGCGCACCAACGGAAATCAGCAGGTCGCACTCGCCAACCGCACGGTTAGCCGGAACCGTACCGTGCATGCCCAGCATACGCAGGGCCAGCGGATCCGTCTCCGGGAAGCCGCCCAGCCCCATCAGCGTGGTGGTAACCGGAATGTTGGCTTTACGAGCCAGCGCGGTCAGCTCGGATGCCGCGTTGCCAGCAATGACACCGCCGCCCGCATAGAACAGCGGTCGCTCGGACTCGTTAATCGCATCGGCCAGCTGCCTGACCTCATCCCGGTCATATCCGGAGACCGGACGGTAGCCGTCCAGCTTGATGGACTCCGGCGCTGTGGCCGTAGTCTCGGCACGCTGAACATCCTTGGGGATATCGATCAGAACCGGACCCGGCTTGCCCGTAGCCGCAATGTGGAAGGCCTCCGCCATGATACGCGGCAGATCGTCGGCACTGTGAACCAGGTAGTTGTGCTTGGTCACGGCACGCGTGATACCGGTGGTGTCAGCCTCCTGGAAAGCGTCATTGCCGATCATGTGCGACGGGACCTGCCCGGTGATGCAAACCATCGGGACGCCATCCATGTTGGCCGTCGCCAGCCCGGTAACCGCGTTCGTGGCACCCGGACCCGACGTTACGAGACAAACCCCGACCTTGCCGGTGGCCCGTGCATAGCCATCGGCCATATGTGTCGCGCCCTGTTCGTGGCGCACCAGGACGAGCTTCATGTCATCGGCGTGGTAGAGCTTACTGAACATGTCCAGCACGGCGCCGCCCGGCAACCCGAAGATGATCTCTGTCCCTGCCTGTCGCAGTCCCTCTATAACGCAATCAGCGCCGGTTCTCGATTTGGTTGTCATCCCTGTATCCTTCCATAAAAAAAACCCACCGCGGTTCATCCCGGTGGGTGTCTCTCTGGCTGAAGTTAACTTCCTAGCGGAAGCGACCTCCCATCGTGACACGCACCGGCACAAGGCCCAGCACGAGCACCTGCAGTACAAGCACTACAGCTACGGTACTCAATGTCACGATGGTATTTACCGAATTCACAGTGGGTATTAAACCGCTAAATGGTCAAATGTGTCAAATACGAAGTACGAGCATTCCGGATTCCCCGGGGTCGCGCGATAGAAAACACCTGCGATGCACTCCCATTTCTAGATGAGGTAGCGGGGCGAGGCGAGGGTCTCGCGGTCGGTGGTGATGGTGTAGTTCTTGCCGCGAATGTGCGTAGCAGGATAATCGTCCCCAACTTCACCGAACAGCGCAATCCGTAGGATCGTATTGGCCCAGTCGAAAGCGCAACCGTTTCGGCAGAACAGCCGTAAACGACGCGCACCCAGGATCTGGGTCATTCCGAGCGTATAGGCTTCGCGGGGAAAGCACTCCAGATTCCCGCCCACCTGCGAACGCACCGCGTTGATCGTTACCGTGAAGTCGTTCAGCCTAACCTTGCGAGGTCCAAGCGCAGCCACACCCGGCTCGGGCTCGTTGAACGCAACGTGCCCATGAATACCGATACCGCCATAGCAGGTATCAATTCCCCCGCCCTTCTCCATAATGTCGGCCAACTCGGAGATGTTCGCTTCATCCGGAAAGACAACATGACTCGGCTCGGGCCTCAGCTCCTCAGCAAGGTTGTCGAAGAACAGAGCTTTCGCGTCGCGCTTGAAACTCAACGGGTGTTCGGCTGAAACAGCCTTCCCATCATCGCCGCAATTCTCGTCCATGAAGAAGAAATGGACGTTCTCGAGCGACAGCTTCTCCTCATTGATAATCTTCGCAAGGATCGGGTACTGCCCGGTCGGACCCACAGGCGTAATCAAACGCGTAGGTTCACCTGCCGCGTTGTGAGCACGAATCTCGTCAGCCATTTCTTCAGCGAATCGCCGATGCAGCGCATCGATGTCGTCACAGACTACTAATCGATCACCAGCACGTTCGATCACTTCTTCCGGGCTCATTGCCAGAAGAGACCGCACTTCTTCACGCCGATTCATAGTGTCTCGATCTCACGATCCGTAGCGTCGATGCCTTTGCTGTACGCCTCATCCCGCGCTTCTTTCCAGAATGCGAGCACCTCGTCCGGAATACCGTCCATGTCCTGGAACGTGGCCGCCAGGAACGCGTCGGCCATCTGGCAGCCCAGTTCCGGCGATACGATCGACTCACCCATGCACAGACAGTTGGCATCGTTGACGATCCGGGCCAACTCCGCGGTCTTGACAGACTCACAACTCAGGGCACAGACACCTCTGTACTTGTCGGTACAGATCGATGCACCTGTTCCACTGCCGCAACAGTTGATGGCAAGGTCCGCCTCGCCGTCCTGAAGTGCCTTGGCAACACGCTCGGCCGCAGATGGAAACTTGTAGAATGTATCGGTGTCGTGACAACCAACATCAATGACCTCGTGCCCTTGTGCCTCAAGATGTGCCTTGATCGGCATTTTGAGCCCAAATCCCTTGGCAACTGATCCCATGATCACTTTCATGATTTCTCCTGTATTTCCTTCACGGCAAAGATAACGAAACCCCTGCACATCTCTATGCGTTCTTTGCGTTCCTTCGCGGTTAATCCTTCTTGGCCATCTCCCGGCAAGCCGCCTTGATGTGTTCTGGACCAAAGCCGTGTTTATCAAAGAGGTACTGTTCGGTCGCCACCTCACCAAACTGATCCGGGATACCCAGCCGCTTGACCGGCGTCGGGTGCTGTTCCGAAAGCACCTCGCAGACAACGCCGCCCAGGCCACCGATGATGCTTTGATTCTCCACCGTCACCACGCCGCCGGTCTTCTTAGCCGACGTGATCAGCGCATTGGCATCAAACGGTTTCACGGACCCGTAGTGCAGAAGTTCCACATCCACGCCATCCGCCGCCAGCGCCTCTGCCGCTTGAACAGCAAACGAGGTCATATAGCCGGTCGAGACCAAGGTCACGTCCTTGCCTTCACGAATGACCACGGCCTTCTCCGGATCAAACGCAAATGTCTCATCAAAGACCTTGGCCACCTTGGGCCTGACAAGCTGCATGTAGGTAGGCTGAACGTTGCCGGCCATATGCTTCATCATCGCCTTGAGCTCATAGACATCGCATGGACTGTAAACATGCAGGTTCGGCATCACACGCATGATGGCCATATCCTGGAAGTCCATATGCGTACCCCCATTGGGCCCCTGCGTAATGCCAGGTGCCGTACCAACAATCTTCACGTTGGTGTTGGCGTAGGCCACGCTGAGGTAGACTTGGTCGTACACCCGCCGCGACGAGAAGCACGAGAAACTGGCACAGAACGGAATCTTGCCTTCGATCGCCATGCCCGCACCAATACCCACCATGTTGGCTTCCGCGACGCCGGCATTCACGAAATTATCCGGATGCGCATCAGCCACTTTCGGGTTCGTTCCGGACGCCTTACTCAGGTCGGCTTCCAGACACATCACGTTCGGATTCTCTTCCATCAGTTCGTTCAGCGTCGCGCCGTAAACGGCCCGCATTTCCATCTCGTGTAGTTCACTCATATCTTTATCTCCTACGTGTAAGGCAGTTCGATCGGCACATCGTCATCGGCCAGCGTGCTCAGGTATTTCTCATAAGCTTCTTTGTCCGGAACCTTGATATTGTGGCTCTCGGGTTTGTTCTCCACAACGCAACACCCCTTGCCTTTTACGGTGTGAGCGATGACCATCGCAGGCTTGCCTGTGACGTCCTTGGCTTGGCTCAACTTCTGATAGATGTCGTCCCAGTCATGGCCGTCCATCTCGAAGACCTCCCATCCGAAAGCGCGCCACTTATCCGCGAGCGGCTCGAGGTCGATCACCTCGTGCGTGAACCCGTCAATCTGCAGCTTGTTGTAGTCGGTGATGGCCACCAGGTTATCAAGCTTGTTGTGCGCAGCGAACATGGCGGCTTCCCAGTTCTGGCCCTCGTTGCTTTCGCCGTCACCGATAATGCAGAACACATTGTGCTTCTCGCCCTTCTTCTTGGCGGCCAGCGCCATGCCGCATGCCACGGACAGCCCCTGCCCCAGCGACCCGGTGGTGGCGTCAATACCAGGCACCGTACGAGCGTCCGCATGACTTGGTAACGTCGTGCCATCGGCATTCATCGTGCCCAGCAGCTCGGCAGGAAAGAAGCCTTTGTACGCCAAAGCCACGTAGAGCACCGGTGCGGCGTGTCCCTTGGACATCACCAGACGATCCCTATCCGGCATCTCCGGATTGTTCGGATCCACATTCATGATCCGGTAATACAGCGTATGCATAATATCCACGAGGCTCAGCGCCCCACCAATGTGCCCCGAACCGGCCCGGCAAATCATGTCGGTAATGATATACCGCCACTCCGATGCCATTCGGTCGGCATCCTGTCTGTTGAATCCCTCACTCATCCTCTGCTCCTCCTGCTTATCTCTTGGTGATCCTTGTACTCCTTCGCGGCAAACTCTCTGCCTCTACCAAGTCACTATCCCCGTCAACCGCCCCATCACAACGATCGATATCGTCACACACACCGACGAGGCTAATGTCATCCATAGGCCCGCCTTTGCCATGTCCTTGATGGTGAAGTAGCCGGACGAATACGGAATGACGTTCGTGGGTGTCGATGTCACTAGAATGAAGGCCAACGATGAGGTGATTCCCGCCGGAATGGCCAACAGTACGGGATCGAGATCGACCTGCCGGGCCAGCGCGATCAACAACGGCACCATAATAATACCCGTCACCGTGTTACTGGAGAACATAACCTTCATGATGGATACGCCCAACACGACGGCGAAGATGATGACGACCGGGTGAAGCAAACCCAGCTTGCTGAACGCCACTTGCGCCATCCAGGCCGCGGCGCCTGTCTTGTAGATCGTCATGCCGATAGACAGCCCTGTAACAATCAAGATGATGCCGCCCCAACTGATCTCCTTCTCGGCCTTCTCCCAACTGATCACGCCGATACCAGGCACGAAGAACAGGCACGCACAGGCAATGGCCACGAACTTTATACCCAGGTAGTCGATCACGCCGCCTGTCCAGTCACTGATCCACTTACCACAGATCCACAGAAATATGGTCAGTCCGAAAATCACAAGCGTCGTGATTTCGTCACGTTTAAAAGCACCCAATTCCTCGCGCTGTTTCCTGAAATCGTCTTCCGCTACCGCCAGGTTGATCGACTCAAGGGGAAAGACACGGATCAGGATGAACCAGGCACAGGGCGTCATCAGGATCGCTGCCGGCACCCCCAGCAGCATCCAGTCCACAAACGAGAAATCAATGCCGGCGAGGTCCTTCAGAAACGTCATGGTGAGCGGGTTTGGCCCGCACCCCGCCGGTGTCGCCACACCTCCCACCAGCGGACCCCAAGCACATGAAATCAGAAGTGCGCGCCCGAAGTTGCTTTTCAGCGGTTCCACGTTGGCGTCCTTGAGAATCGTGACGGCTATCGGCATCAGCATAGCGGCTACAGCGATATCCGTGATCCACCCCGAAAGCAGTGCGCCTACAGCAATGAAAGTCAGAATGATGGCGCTCGGTTTATGGCCCAGCTTGTAGAGCAAGAACGTGGTCACGCGCTTCAGCAGATTGGTCTGGGTAATCGCTGCCGAGAAGATCAGAACCCCAATGAAGAAAAGGACAATCGAGTTCCCGAAACCATCCTTTACCAACGGTTTCAGTTCTGCTGCTTTTGTCATAACCAGCAGAACCAATCCCATGAATCCGGCAAGCGGGAACGGGACGGCCTCGCTGACCCAGAGAATCACTACCATCACCAGTACAGCCAGTGCGGCTTTGCCCTGAACTGTCAGTTCAATCACCCCTTTAGCGGTCTCAATCTGAGGCGGTTGCGGCAGAAGCAGAATCACCGTCAATGCCAACAACGATAGTCCAAAGTACAGAATCTTCTTATTCATTTGCTCAGACCCACTTGCTCGAACAGATCACCAATCTCACTAGGTCTATCCGCCACAAGAGCTCCCGCGGCCCTCAAGGCTTGCGCCTTGCCTTTGGCCGTCCCTTTACCACCCGATACGATGGCGCCGGCATGCCCCATCTTCTTGCCCTCCGGCGCGTTGCGCCCGGCGACAAATGCAACAAGGGGCTTCGTAAACGTGCCTTGCTGGATGGCTTCGGCCACTTCCTCCTCCATCGTCCCGCCCAACTCACCAATGATCAACACGGCATCCGTGTCCGGATCGGCCTGGAACAACGGCAACATTTCAGAGAAGCGCGTAAAGGGAACCGAGTCTCCGCCAATGCCAATCAGTGACGACACGCCATATCCGGCGGAAACCATCATGGCGGTAGCCTCGTTAGTCAGAGAGCCGCTACGAGTCATCACACCGACGCGGCCCGGCCTGTAAACACGATCAATCCAATATGGCAGGAAACCCATCATGGCAACACCGGGCGTAATGACCCCGGTTGTGTTTCCGCCAATAACGGTTGCGCCCAAGGCCTTGGCAGCCGCACGAACCTCCATGGCTGCATGCAGCGGAATGCCCTCTGCCGTCACAACGATCTTGCGAATGCCTGCATTCAGCGCCTCGAAGATCGCGTCGTATGCAAACCGCGGCGGCACAAAGAGAACGGAAGCATCCGCCTGCGTCGCATCGACCGCTTGCTGCACCGTATTGTAAACGGTGACCCCTTCGACCTCTTGACCGCCCTTGCCCGGCGTTACACCAGCTACAACTTGCGTGCCCAAATCGATCATATGCTTGGTCCAGTAGCTTCCCTCGCTGCCCGTAATACCCTGAACCAGTACCCGCGTCTTTTTCTCGATAAAGATGCTCATCAATCAGATCTCCATTCAGATCATTCACCACAAAGATCACAAAGAGCACAGAGACAGCTATCTTTCTCTGCGTTCCCTGTGTTGGTATGTGTTCGCACAGTTCTCATATGAAAAGTGTTTTTGACAGAGAG
>CAYFPQ010000042.1:0-11479 GCA_964345005.1 uncultured Victivallales bacterium
GTACGCTCGCGGAGCGCACCAGCAAGCAGCCGGGCTTGCCCGGCACACAACAACCCACTGAACGGTACGGCGTACCGCCGCCCGTTAGTGGAAGCGTGGGAAAGGGAGAAGAAGATATGAAAAGAGCCAAGGGTACATTCTGGATGCGATTCTCGATACTGCTGCTGGCAGTAGTGTTCGGCATTCTTGTCTACTGGTCTGCTGGTTTCCTGCTCGACGATATTCGAGTCATAAGAATGCCGGACAGAAATGCATTCTTTGAACAACACATCGACAAATCACTGCAAGATCAACTTGATACCCTTGAGATGAGGTTAGAGGAACTGGAGCACAAACATACTCTCATCAGCCAGCAGCGAGGGTTTATCAAGGATTCTTCGGGAAGCTTGAAGATAACGGTTGATAATCTGTTCAAACTGAAGAGCAGAGACCAACAATTGATCTCAGAGGCTCAATTTGGACAAGTCCTTGCGACACTGGACAAGGTTATCAAGATACAGGATGAGTTTAAACAAACAGCAGATCGCTACCTGAAGACAACAAATGAACGCTTTGAGCTGAAGAAGCAAATCAAAGCTTTGAAGAAACGTATCGAGGAGCAGAGGCACGAGGTTCAGAAGCGGTTCTCAGAGAAACTGCGTAAGCACAGAATCAAGACCACCTCTGTCAAGATAGCGTTTCTGCTGCCGCTGGTTCTCCTATGCACTGTTCTTCTTGTTAGAAAAAGAAAGAGTATATACAGACTGATCTACTTCTCTGCATCGGTCGCCATCTACATAAAGACAGCCTTGGTTATCCATGACAATTTTCCAAGCCGGTACTTCAAGTACATCCTGACAATTGCCATGCTTGCACTCGTTGGCTGGGGATTTGCATGGTTGATTCGAAGACTTGTGAAACCCAAGATTGATACCCTCATGAAGCAGTACAGGCAGGCATACGAACGATTTCTTTGCCCTGTATGCGAATATCCAATCAGGACAGGACCAAGGAAGTATCTGTACTGGACAAGACGCACGGTTCATAAGACAGCACTTGCGGCAAACCAGGGGAATGAGGATGTAGACGAGCCATACAATTGCCCCGCCTGCGGAACCAGTTTGTTTAAAACGTGCGACTCTTGCGGCAAGATTTGCCATAGCCTGCTTCCGAATTGTCAACATTGTGGCAACAAGAAAACGATTACAGGCGAAGACTATTGAAGTTTCCCAACAACGACGGTGGAGCGTACGGCTAAAGCCGCCGCTCACCGCGGGCGTTGGCACTTGACAGAAATATCAATAGTGATACTATAACACCATGGCGAGGGTTGAAGACATAGTTGCGCAGATGCGGCGCAATCCGAAGGGCATCCGTTTCACAGACGCCTGCCGCGTGTGCGACCACTACTTCGGGCAACCCAGACAGAAGGGCTCAAGCCATCGGTTCTACAAGACACCGTGGCAGGGCGACCCAAGGGTCAATATTCAGAACGCCAAGGGCAAAGCCAAGGCGTACCAGGTGAAACAGATCCTGAAGGCGATCGAAAGGTTGGAGTATGAAAGCCATTCGAAATGATCACTATACATACCGAGTGACCTGGTCGGAGGACGATCAGGAGTACGTAGGGCTCTGCGCTGAGTTTCCCAGCTTGAGCTGGCTGTCGACCTCCCCCGAAGCTGCGCTTCGGGGAATCCGCGGTGTCGTCGCTGACGTCGTGGCCGACATGAAGAAGTCCCGCGAGCCGGTGCCCGAGCCGCTGGCCAGCCGCAAGTTCAGCGGCAAGTTTATGGTTCGGGTTCCCCCCGACGTGCACCGTGAACTCACCGTCGAGGCGGCTGAAGCCGGCGTGAGCCTGAACCGACTCGCGACAGTCAAGCTCGCCCACTGAGGAGGAGGTGCCAACATCATGCTGCTCACGTATTTCCAATAGCCGCAAGCGGCCATTGAAGAAACGGAGAGCACAGCGTTCGGTGACAGAAATGAGTTGAAAGAGAAGGGAGTAGTGATAGCATAGCGGCATGGGAACGTTCCACACAGGCTGCAAGATTGAGAATCATGTGCATCGCGCGAAGTGCACCCGCGTTGCGAAGGCCCTCGTCGACACGGGAAGCGAATACACTTGGATCCCCGGCGCAAAACTGGAGAAGATCGGTGTTGCTCGCGAGAAGAAGGATCTTCGCTTCGTCATGGCGAATGGCGAGGTGGTCACCCGTAGTGTCGGGTTCGCGATCATCCGGGTCGGGAAGGAATTCACGATCGACGAGGTCGTCTTTGCCGAGCCCGGCGACATGATTCTCCTCGGCGCGCGGACCCTTGAGGGCCTCAACCTCATGGTTGATTCCGCACGCAAAAAGCTCGTCGCAGCCGGTCCCCTCCCCGCCGCATAGACATGATTAGGTCATTCAAGTGCTCTGAGACGGAGAAGATCTATCGGCGTAGTCATTCACGTAAGCTCAACCTGAAATGGGCATCATAAGATTGCCCAACATCCGCCTGCTCTCGTATTGCTCATTCGCGCAAGGGCGCCTGTGCAAACGGAGAGGCACACGTTAAGCCTGAAGAGACGCTCCTACGCAGAAGATCACTTGATCTTGTTCGCTTCGCGACGCTTCTTGATGATCTCTTCGGCAATTGAGAACGGGACGGCTTCGTAGCGCTCGAAATGCATGGAGAAGTTGCCGCGCCCTGAGGTCATCGTGCGAAGGTCATTGGAGTAGCCAAACATCTCGCTCAGCGGCACCATGCCCCGAACGACCTTCTGGCCATGCAGGTCATCCATGTTTTCGATGCGCCCGCGCCGCGAACATATGGAGCCCGTAATCCCTCCCATGTACTCCTCGGGAGCGGTGACTTCCACGGACATCACGGGCTCGAGCAACTCCGGCTGCCCCTTCAGGAACAGGTTTCGAAAGCAGACGCGCGCTGCCTCGGTGAACGCATACTCGCTGGAATCGACGTCATGAGACGAACCATCGAAGACTGCAACGTGCATGTCGACCACGGGATAGCCGGCAAACGGCCCCGCTGCCATGGCCTTGATAACGCCTTTCTCCACTGCCGGAATATACTCCGACGGGATATTGCCACCCTTGACTTCGTTCTCGAATGAGAAGCCCCGGCCCGGATCCATCGGTTCGATCCTGAGGTAGCAGTGACCGTACTGGCCGCGACCGCCGCTCTGCTTGGCATGCTTGTAGTCGCCTTCCACCACCTGCGTGGCTGTTTCGCGGTAGGCGACTTCCGGACGACCGACTGCACAGACGACGCTGAACTCACGCTTCAAACGTTCCACAAGCACTTCCAGGTGAAGCTCGCCCATTCCCGAAATGATCGTCTCGGAGGTCTCGTCGTCGTACCTCACGGTAAAGGTCGGATCCTCGTCCGCCAGGCGGTGCAGGGCCTCGCCCATCTTCTCGCTATCCCCACGACTCTCGGGTTTGATGCTGATCGAGATCACGGGAGCGGGGAACTCGATGGTCTCCAGGACGATCGACTCTTGCTTTGTGCACAGCGTATCGCCGGTACGGGTATCGGCCAGGCCCACAATCGCCACAATATCGCCTGCGCGCGCCTCTTCGACGTTCTCCTGGCGGTTGGCATGCATACGAATGATGCGGCCTACGCGTTGCTTCTTCTCACGGGTACTGTTCCAAACAGTCGCACCCGACGGCAACACACCGGAGTATATGCGGATGTAGGTCACCTTCCCCATGTGCTTGTCGGCCATAATCTTGAAGGCCAGGCCAGCGAAGGGCTCTTCATCGGAGTGATGGCGAACGTTGGTTTCGTCGGCAGCATGAATGATCGGGGCGATGTCCTCCGGTGAGGGCAGGAAGTCCACGATACCATCCAGGAGCGGCTGAACGCCCTTGTTCTTGAATGCGGATCCACAGAAGACGGGAATAATTCGACGGTCAATCGTCGCTGTGCGGACCACGCCACGGATCTCGTCTTCGCTCAGGTCGTCGCCCTCGAGGAACTTTTCGAGCAGGTCGTCGCACTGCTCGGCGCTCTTCTCCACGAGATTGGCCCGCCACTGCTGGGCTTTCTCCTCCATGTCGGCCGGGATGTCCTCGATATGGAAGGTGGCACCACTATCCTCGCCCGCGAAGATCACGGCTTTCATCCTGATGAGATCGACAACACCTGTCAGATGATCTTCCTTGCCTATCGGGATCACCACCGGAACCGCATTGGCGCCCAGGATGTTCTGGATGCTCTCGACCACACCGAAAAAGTCGGCGCCTACGCGGTCCATCTTATTGATGAACGCGACCTTCGGGACGCTGTACTTCTCGCTCTGGCGCCACACCTGTTCCGACTGCGGCTGCACGCCACCAACGGCACAGAAGAGCGCCACGGCCCCATCCAGAACGCGCAGGCTGCGCTCCACCTCCGCCGTGAAGTCGACGTGTCCCGGAGTGTCGATCAGCGAGATCTGGTGCTCGCGCCAGTCGGCCGTCGTGGCAGCAGACGTGATCGTGATGCCACGCTCCTGTTCCTGGTCCATCCAGTCCATGGTCGCTTCACCGTCATGGACTTCACCAATCTTGTGTGTGCGCCCGCAGTAATAGAGAATACGCTCACTGACGGTGGTTTTGCCGGCGTCAATGTGCGCCATAATGCCAATGTTGCGTATACGGCCAAGCGGAATATCCCGTGCCATGACTATCTCCTGACGTTTCCTGTCTCTTTCGCTAAGAAAATAAAAGCGCGGAACTATGGACTTCCGGCACCGTAAGTGCAAGTTCGTTCTTCGCTTGACTACAACTCCCCGTCGCCGGACACTTCATGCGTTTCAACTGCGAAGAGATACCATGAGCGACAAATTTACGATCCGGCCAGCCGAGTTCAGGGACACCGAGCAGATATTCGGGCTGATCAAAGCCTTCCCCGATGAGCTGCTGGGGCGACCTATCGGCGACATTGTACAGAACATCGACCGCTTCCTCGTGGCCGAGAAGAGCGGTGCCGTCGTCGGAACCGTGTCGTGGCACGTCCTGCCTGAGATCGGCGCACCGCGTCATCCCTATATTGAAATCAAATCGCTCGCCATTGCGAAACAGTGCCAGGGCCAGGGCCTTGGCCGCGACCTCGTGAACCGTGCCATCCAACGTGTTACGCCCATGCACCCGGTACGCATCGTCGCGCTCACGTTCACCCCGCCCTTTTTCAAAGCCATGGGCTTCGTTGAGGTCCCCAAAGAGCAGCTTATGCACAAGATCTACTCCGGCTGCATGAGCTGCACGAAGTACGACTCTCCGTTCACCTGCCCTGAAGTTGCGATGGCCCTGGACCTTCCGGTCTGATCAGGCCGTTTCCACCAGATCCTGTACCTGAACGTGGCCGATTGCCGTTTCAAGGCCGCTGTCGACCTTCTGTACGAGCTCCGACACGGTGGGATCCAACCCATCGAGCCCCAACTCCGCCGGTGGACTGCCGTGCTCCATGATGGCGTCCATAACGTCCTTTACCGACAGGTCGGTTGGCGAATGACGCAGGACGTAGCACCCCCGGGCGTCACTCAGTTCGCCCATAATGCCCGCTTGCGAAAGCTCTGACACCACACCGTTAACGAAACGGACCGGGACGCGGTGGACATGGGCATAGGACTCCACATCGAAAGGCTCTGCCGCTTTGCGGTGCATTGTTCGTGCCGCCTCAACCACCAGGGACAGGGCGAGCATCGCCCGTGACTGCAGGCTGGCCGTGCGGGCCGAGCGCTCCATCCGGTAGGTGTTGCAGTGCTGCACGGCAAAAGCCACCTCAGCCCCGAACAGCACAATTTCCCAGCTCACATAGACCCATGCCAGCAAGATGGGCACGGTAGCGAAGCTCCCGTAGATGCGCCCGTATCGTGCCGCCCCCACCTGCAGCCGCGCACAGATCGTCATCCAGACAATAAACAACAGGGCGCTGATGAGTCCTCCGGACAAGCCCGGCCAGAGGCGTACACGCGTGTTCGGCATGAACATGATGATAAACGCAAACGTGAGCGCGCTCATCACGATCACCATGATGTTCTTGAGAAAACCCGACCCCAGGAACGTACGCACCATATCGGCGCCCGCATCGTCGAGAAAACGCGTGGCGAAGTCCACGACAGGGAGAGACGAGGCCAACAGGATAAGAAAAGGAAGGATAAAGAGTACGCTCAGATAGTCGGTGAACTTGCGCCAGAGCGCCCTCCCATGCGTGATGCCCCATACGCGGTTGAACGAGCCCTCGATCTTCCCCAGAACAGCCACGACCATCCAGATCAACACGGCAAGCCCCACGCCTCCGAGCGCAGCGAAACTGATATTCTCGACCTTATCGAACCCCACCTCGACAAGGCGGTCGATCTCATCCGCGAGAGAACCGTGTTCCGCATCCTCCTCCGGCACGACGGCAGCGTCAACCGCCCGCGAGGTGTCGTCGTCCTCTGCGGCCACCACCAACTCGGTCCGCCCCTGCTCGAACCGCGCGGTCCACTCCGACACCAAGCCACGAATCTTCGTCTTCGCCTCTTCTTCGTTGCCCAGTCCGCGCGCCAGCGCTAGCGAGAGAGCCAACACCGGCACGATGGCCATGAGCGTGTTGAATGTAAGGGCGGCGGCGTGAATCGGGCACTCATCGGCTTTGAACCCGCGAAACACCAGGGAAATCACACGGACAGCCCGGACACCCATTCCACGAGCGCCTTCCAGCGACCCCACGTCCAGGTCCCACACATCCTCGGTCACAAACCGCAGGGCGCGCCGCAGACCGTTCCTGAACTCGGCCAGGATCCTTGTCAACCCGCTCATAGTTACCCCCATCCCCTCTGACTACCCGGCAGGGCCGCGCCCGCCATAGAGCATCTCGTAGTAGCCTTGGTAGGCCCCGCTACGTACGTGCTCCAGCCATTCGCCATTCTCAAGGTACCACTGAACCGTCGCCTCAAGTGCGTCTTCAAAACTCAGCGCGGGAGCCCACCCCAGCTCATCGCGAATCTTGGAGGAGTCCATCGCGTAGCGGCGGTCATGCCCGGGACGGTCTTCCACAAACCGGATCAGCGATTCCGGTTTGCCCAGAAGTGCCAGCAACTGCGTCACGATCTGAAGGTTCGGCACATCGTGATCGCTACCGATATTGTAGACCTCGCCACGCTTTCCGTTTCGCATCACATCATCGATCGCACGGCAGTGGTCCTGCACATAGATCCAATCGCGCACGTTCATCCCGTCGCCATAGACCGGCAGGGGCTCGTCTTCAACGGCATTAGCGATCATCAGGGGGATCAGCTTCTCAGGAAACTGGTAGGGACCGAAGTTATTCGAGCAACGGGTGATGACCGCATCGATGCCGTGCGACTTGTGCGCCGCGCGCACCAGCAAGTCTGCCCCCGCCTTTGTGGCTGCGTAGGGATTGTTGGGCTGGAGCGGGGTCGTTTCGGTGAAACGTCCCTCCGGCCCAAGCGAGCCGTAGACCTCATCCGTCGAAATCTGGACGAACCTCTGCACGCCATGCGCACGGGCGGCATCCAACAGCAACTGGACACCCATAACGTTCGTACGAATGAAGGACTCGGCGCCGATATGAAGACTACGGTCGACATGGCTCTCGGCCGCAAAATTGACCACGACGTCGATCTCGTGCGCCCGGAAGACGCTTTCCACGTCATCCTCGGAAGCGATGTTCTTACGCTCGACGATGTGGCGCTCATCGTCCTCGAACGCTGCCAGGTTCTCGAGGTTCCCCGCATACGTCAGGACGTCCATGTTGACGATCTCGATATCCGGATACGCGGTCAGCATATGCCGGACGAAGTTGCTCCCTATGAAACCTGCCCCACCTGTAACCAGAAGTCTCATACTCGCCTTTCGTTCCGTTCAGCGTACTATAGCCCGCCCACGCCCCTGTTGTACAAGGTTTTGATGTGCTGAGGTATTCGCGGGATCAACTCCGGGAATCCCCGCCCTCGCCACCTGCCCCAAGCGAAGAGGAGGGGGTGCCTTCCGCAGGCCTTTGCATGCCGAAGGCAGGCTCGAGCCAAGGAAGGTACCCCCTCCTCGGAGCGAAGCTTGCGTTCCGAACCAGTTTCAACTAGGGTGCATCCGCAAAACCCAAAGGAGAACTTTTCCATGTCGACGATTATTGATGTATGTGCACGTGAGATCATTGATTCCCGGGGAAACCCCACCGTTGAGGCCGATGTCTACCTCGATACCGGCGCTGTTGGGCGCGCAGCGGTGCCTTCCGGCGCTTCCACCGGAGAGAATGAGGCCGTTGAGCTGCGCGATGGCGACAAGTCCCGCTACCTGGGCAAGGGCGTCCAGAACGCCGTCAGGAACGTCAACGATGTGATTGGCCCCGAGGTCTGTGGCTACGAGGCGGTCGACCAGGTGGGCGTAGATAACGCGATGCTGGCCCTTGATGGCACGCCGACCAAGCAGAAGCTCGGAGCCAACGCCATCCTGGCTGTATCGCTTGCCACCGCACGCGCCGCCGCCGAGGCCACCGGATTGCCCCTCTTCCGCTACATTGGCGGCACCAACGCGAAAGTGCTCCCGGTTCCGATGATGAACATCATCAACGGCGGGTCGCACTCGGATGCCCCGATTGCGTTTCAGGAGTTCATGATTCGTCCCGTCGGTGCCCCGTGCTTCCGCGAGGCCATCCGCATGGGCGCCGAAACGTTCCACAGCCTGAAAAAGGTTCTGCACGACCGCGGGTTGAGCACGGCGGTTGGCGACGAGGGTGGCTTCGCCCCCACGCTGGACGGTACGGAGGACGCTCTCGAGAGCATTCTGAAGGCCGTTGAGCAGGCAGGCTACAAGCCCGGCGAAGACATCACCATCGCACTGGACTGCGCCTCCAGCGAGTTCTATTCGGACGGCACCTACGACTACGCCAAGTTCGAGGGCGATAAGGGCGCCAAGCGCTCGCGCGAAGAGCAGGTCGACTACCTGGCCGAGCTGATTGGCAAGTACCCGATCGACTCGATCGAGGACGGCTGCGACGAGAGCGACTGGGAAGGCTGGGGTCTGCTGACCGCCAAGATCGGCAGCAAGTGCCAGCTCGTTGGTGATGACCTGTTTGTGACCAACGTCGATTACCTCGCCCGCGGCATCCAGGACAAGTCGGCCAACTCCATCCTGATTAAGGTCAATCAAATCGGTACACTGACCGAGACGCTGAATGCCATTGAGATGGCCCACAGGGCGGCGTTTACGGCCGTCGTCAGCCACCGCTCCGGCGAGACCGAAGACAATACAATCGCCGATATCGCCGTGGCAGTGAACGCCGGACAGATCAAGACCGGCTCCATGTCGCGTACTGATCGCATCTGCAAGTACAACCAACTCCTGCGGATCGAAGAGATGCTCGGCAGCGAAGCGGTGTATGGAGGATAGAAAGAGGTCGCGGTTTCAGGTTGCGGGCTTCAGGAGAACGGTGCTGGGCGTGCGAACGCCAAGCCGCCAGAGCTTCCGAGCCCGCCAAGACCTGACGCACGACATCTGTGTTGGAGGCATATGAGCCTGTGAACGGGTGGGCAACAGTCTACAGATCAGCCTGGGTGGTGCTGTTCATTCTTTTCACCATCGGCCTGATCTGCATCTTCCTGCCCCGCTGCCACCACCTGCGCCAGCTCCAGCAACGCAAGGCAGAGTTGCAGGCAGAGAACCGCGAGACCGAGGCCATGACCCGCGCGCTCCAGGCCAAGCAGAAGCGCTTCAGCACAGACCCCGCCTATGTCGAGCGCGTAGCACGGGAGACCGGCATGGTCAAACCCGACGAAGTCGTCTTCCAGTATACGAATTCACCCGAAAGCTCTGAGCCGGAAAGGAGAACCCCATGAGATACGTTCGTCTGCTCCTCATCGCTGCCCTGGCACTTTCTGTCGGCTGCATCAAGTTCTCCAAGACCCTTACGCTCAACGACGACGGGTCGGGCCTCATTGACATCACGTATACGCTGCCGGAAGAGACCGTAACTCAGATGTCCGGCATGATGACTCTGGCAGATGAACTGGCGGAAGCCGCCGGCGAACCACCTCCCGGTGACAAGCATGGCTATCTCGAGCTGTTGCTCAATCCTTCGGAGAACCGGATCAAGAGCAAGGTCGAGAGCTACGATGTGCCCGGTCTCAAACTGAACACCGTTAAGGTTGAGTCCCGCGACGGCAGTCGACGGGTCAGACTACAGCTCCTGTTCAAGAACATCCAGGACCTGGCGGAGACCGACTTCTTCGCCGACCACGGCTTCACACTCACGCGCTTGGAGGGCGGCAACTATCGCATGGTACGCAAGGGCACAGAGACATCGGGCCCCCAGCCGGTCGATCTGGATGACCCGCAGATAGTGCGACTGCTCACTCCTATCCTGGGTGGCTTCGAGGCCATGGTTAAAGTCAAAACCCCGGGACGCATCCTCCAAGCCAACACCACGCGGCGCTCACTGCGCCAGGCCGCGTGGAACTTCGAGTTCAACCGCGATGCCGAGGACTTCCGCGAGTTCTACACGAAGGACCTGATCGCAGTCTTCGAGGGCGCGGGTCTCTCGCTGCCAGTGGAATAGGCTAGCCCGGTCACTTCACCACGGAGTGGCGAAGTGACGAGAACAACAAATGACGAAGTACCCAATGTCCTAAGGAATGACAAAATCCGAAGCCCTAATATGGTGATCTTGGGCCGGTAGATCGAGTTCGCAGATTGCGATGTCGCTCCGACTCTTGAACTGAGGCCCTTGGGCATTCCGACATTCGGATTTCATTCGGATTTGGGTATTTCGGACATTCGTCATTCCTGCTATTTCTCGTACTCGTGAAATATGCAGGTCAGTACAGTTTCTCGTACTCGCCCTTTGAGACCTTCTTGAGCTTGTGGAACCCTGCCGCCTTGGCCCGGTCATCCGCACCGCTTTCCGACGATCCTACGTTGGGAGCCGAGATAAGCTTCGCAACAGGCGCACCGCATGCGGGGCACTTCTCCAGCACTTCAACGCTCTTGTGCAGGTGTTCAAACCCATTCGCACAGCGCTCGCACCCGTCTTCACCATCGACAACCTGATACTCGTAGATCGGCATATAGCAACCACTCTCTCACAGCACATCCCCCAAGCGGGGACCCAGAGGAGGCCACGCGGGCTCTACTGGTCAGGCGTGTCCTCCGTAGCCTTGGCAAAAGAGGATATCCCGAATCGGTCCAGCCAAGAGCTCCCCTCCCCGGCCGGAGCCAACACGTGAAGTCCCCCACTCGAAACCGTTACTTCAATGTCCCGTTCGCATTCGATGAGTTCCCCATCGATCTGGATGGGAGTGGGCTCCTCGCGTTTGACCCGCATAGACTCGAAACTACGAAACACCACCTCCGGCAGTTTGCTGAGCGACCCATCGAAAACGCGTGTGATGTTTGTGACCAACTTGGCGATGTCCTGCCGCAAGGCCACGACCAGCTCCAGCCGCCCGTCATCCGGCCGCGCGTGCGGTGCAATTCTTGCCCCGCCTCCGAATTGGGTCAGGTTCGCCACCGTA
>CAYFPQ010000042.1:11489-23028 GCA_964345005.1 uncultured Victivallales bacterium
CCCGTGTTGCTGTACTGCCAGCGCGTACCAGGATCGAACGCGAGCGTCTCGTCGCCGTCCAACACCGCTTCCATCGGCTGCGGGCGATACTCGAAAAACTCCTCCACCCCCGCGAAGACATACGGAAGAATACCGCGCACGGGGAGTCGCTCGAACCCGCTCACGATCGACGCGTCCCACGCCATGCTGCACGTCACAAAGAAGGGCTTGCCGTTCACATGGCCGACATCTATTGCCTGCCTCCGGGCCGAAGCAAGTTGTTCGATAGCCTTCTCTGGCGAGAGCGATATCTCGAAATGGCGGGCGAAACCGTTTCCGCTTCCGACAGGAACAACACCAAGCGCGACATCCGTATCCACCAACTCGCGCCCAATCGTGCTGAGTGTTCCATCCCCACCCACCACGATCACCGTGTCTACGCCATCCTCAACACAGGCCCGTGCCTTACTGACGCCGTCCTCAACCGACTGCGTGAACTGGTATTTCAAATCGACTTCCGGAAGGACCTCCCAATGCCGATCAAAAGCACGCCGCATCGTGTCGAACGACCACATCAACCCCGACTTGGGATTAACCAACACCACCACATGCCTCGAAGCCGCCTCAGCCATGCTGTAACCATAGCGAACGCGGTCCCCACCAACAAGACCGGATGCTTGACCAACCGTCCCTTTCCCGCAATCATCGGGCACATGCAGGTAAGGGAAACCAGTGTGGTATGTAGAGGAGCAGTGGTGCTCGCCCTCTTTCTTCTTTCCTCCTGTTCAAACAACCCTTACCGGCCCGACGAAACCGCCGAGTCGACCTATTTCTCGACCTTCGAAACTCCCCCTACGAAGCTGGACCCCACTAGCGCCTACTATGTGCACGAAGGCTCGATCATCGACCAGATCTACGAGCCCCCGTTTACCTACCACTACCTGAAGCGGCCGTATGAGTTGATTCCGCTCACAGCTACCTCAATCCCGAAACCGGTCTACCTCGATGCCGAGGGGCGCGAGATCAAGGAGACCGGAGCCACAACGGAACGCATCGAGCGTGTCCAGTACACGATCCAACTCAAGCCCGGCATCCAGTATCACCCCCACCCCTGTTTCGCCTATACCGCGGATGGGCGTTCCGTCTATACAGACGCGACCGCCGACGAGATAGCTGCGTACGAATACCCCTCGCGGTTCCCGGAGAAGAACTCGCGAGCCCTGACGGCGTACGACTATTCCCTTCAGATCCGCCGACTGGCGGATCCACGGCTCGCCTCGCCCATTTTCAGCACCATCGCACGCTACATCGAGGGCATGACTGAGCTTCAGCAGACGTATGAAACGATGATCAAAGAGGCACGCGCGCTCCGGCGTGAGGCCGCCGGCGCTACATACAACCAGGAGCAGGACGAGAAGGCCCACCCGCTCGTTATCGACTACATGGCCGCTGAGTTCCCGGGATGTACCGTCATCGACGACCTAACCTATCGCATTACTCTGACCACCCGCTATCCTCAAATCCTGTACTGGATGGCGATGCACTTCTTCGGACCCGTTCCACAGGAGGCGATCGACTTCTATGCGCTCCCCGCTATCGCCGCCTCCCAGTTCTCCCTTAACCGATGTCCGGTCGGCACCGGGCCCTATTACCTTGAGACGTTTCGCCCCAACGAGCTGATCGTGCTGGAGCAAAACCCGAATTTCCACGCGGCGTTCTACCCCACCGAGGGTGTGCCCGGCGATCGAGAGGCCGGACTGCTTGTCGACGCGGGGAAACGCATCCCATTTATCAGGCGCCAGGTCTACCGCATGGAACGAGAAGCGATCCCGGCTTGGAACAAGTTCTTGCAGGGCTACGTCGATGGGTCGGGCATTGCCAGTGACGTATTCGACCAGGCGATCGAGATGGCGGCCGGCAACGACCCGACGCTTTCGCCCGCTATGGCCGAGAAGGGCATGCGGCTCCTGACCGATATCCGGACGATGCTCTGGTGGACCGCTTTCAACTTCAAGGATGAGGTCGTCGGGGGGCTTGCCCCCGAGCGGTGCAAGCTACGCCAGGCCATCTCGATCGCCCTCGACTACAACGAGTACCTCGACGTCTTCGCGAACGGCCGAGGGCTGGCCGCTCAAGGCCCTATCCCGCCCGGCATCTACGGCTATCGAGAGGGTCAGGCTGGCACCAACCCCTTCACGGACACATGGGATCCCGTGCGCGCGAAGCATGTCCGCCTCCCCATCGAAAAGGCCAGGCAGCTCATGGTAGAGGCGGGCTATCCGGATGGGCGCACGCCGAACGGTCAGCCTCTGACGTTGCACCTTGATCACGCAGCCGGGCTTGATCCACAGTTCCGCGCCCGCCTGCAGTGGATGCAACGCGGGCTCGAGCGCATCGGAATCAAGCTAAAGGAACGTGGCACGGATCTGAGCCGCTTCCGCGCCAAACGCAAACAGGGCAATTGGCAGCTTAGTGCCAGCGGATGGCTGGCCGATTACCCCGACCCCGAGAACTTCCTTTTCCTCTTCTACGGCCCGAATGGCAAGGTCGACCATGGCGGCCCCAATAGCTGCAACTACGCCAGCGACGAGTTCGACGCGCTCTTTCGACAGCTCGAGACTATGACCAACGGCCCCGCGCGCATGAAGCTTATCGAACAGATCACGGAGGTCATCCAACGCGATGCCCCTGCGGTCTGGCAGTTTCACCCCATCTCGTTCAGCCTGGTGCACCAGTGGTATCACAACTACAAACCGCACCAGATGTCCCACAACATGATGCTGTATCGACGGATCGACCCCCAGGTGCGCGTGCACTGCCAGGAGGAGTGGAACCGCCCCCGCTGGGAAGTCGTGACCGGTGCACTCGCAGTGCTCGTCCTTGCATGCCTTCCCGGGGTAGTCAAGGTATGGCGGCGTGAGAGGAGAACAGCCTGATGTTTGCCTATCTCGTACGCCGCATCGCCTACGCGTTCCCAATCCTGTTGGGAGTCAATATCCTCCTGTTTATCTTGTTCTTCTTCGTCAACACCCCCGACGACATGGCGGAGACCATTCTGGGGGAGAAACGGGTAACGCAGGAACAGATCGAGAACTGGAAGCGTGAACACAACTATCACCTTCCACGATTCATCAATCTGCAGGAGCGCCTCCCCGCCACATTCACCCAGACCATTTTCTGGCAGAAGAGCATGCACCTCTTTGCGTTCGACTTCGGTCACTCCGATGTCGACAACTCGAAGATAAGCGATGAGATCAGGCGACGCCTGCCCTACTCTGTGGCCGTCGCCCTTCCCGTCTTCATGGCGGCACTTCTCATCAACATCATTGTTGCCATGGTCGTGGCCTTCTACCGGGCAACGTACATCGACACGATGGCTCTGATCGTATGCGTGATCATGATGTCCATCCCGTTTCTTTTCTACATCATCTTCGGGCAGTACCTCTTCGCCATTCACCTGCGACTGTCTCCCGTTTCCGGGTTCGACACCCAATTTCCGCACAGCATCAAGTTCCTCGTCCTCCCCATCGCCATTGCCCTGATCGGCAGCATTGGCGGCGGCATCCGCTACTACCGAACCATCTTCCTCGAGGAGATCAACAAGGACTACATCCGCACCGCACGCGCCAAGGGCCTTGGCGAGGGCACTGTGCTCTTCAAGCACGCCCTCCGCAACGCGCTGCTACCGATCCTGACCAACGTAATCGTGAGCATCCCGTATCTCATTATGGGCAACTTGCTCCTTGAGAACTTCTTCGGCATCCCCGGCTTGGGCAACTACATGCTCGAGGCGATCGGCAAGCAGGACTTCGCCG
The DNA here is from genome assembly GCA_964345005.1 of uncultured Victivallales bacterium. Lineage (GTDB taxonomy): Bacteria > Verrucomicrobiota > Kiritimatiellia > UBA8416 > JABMPJ01 > JABMPJ01. Next base: position 15,284 of record CAYFPQ010000042.1, read on the forward strand.
TCCTTCGCTCCATGGTCTTTCTCCTTTCCGCACTCTACGTGCTGGCTCTCACGCTTGTTGAGATCAGCTACTCCATCGCCGACCCGAGGATTCGGTTACAGTGACTGCTCTCCTGAACAACTGGTACGTGAAAGACGCCATCGTTCTGGTCGTTGTCGGACTCATGACCTGGTCGGGGACAATCCTCAGCCGACGCGAGGTGTGGCGTTCTGCCATGCGGCAGGTGTTCCGCCGCCGAATCGTCCGCGTCAGTTTTGCGATCCTTGCGCTCTACACCTTCATCGCCATTCTCGACAGCATCGGTTACCACCCGCCCCTGCGCAACGATGACGGCAGTCTGCGCCGCCATCCTGAGACCAACCGCATAATCTTCGATACGGACGGACAGAGCGCGCTCGACCTGCTACTCACACCGCTCCGCAACATGGAGGAGAAAACCTACAGTGCCCCGTTCGCGGCCGTGCAGTTCACCAAAGAGACCATGTTCGACGCCGAGGGAAGCACCGAGCGGGGGCATCCGTCGCTCCGGTACCCGCGGCGACACCTGCTTGGTACAGACCGCGTTGGCAACGATGTCCTCTATCTCTCGCTCAAGGGTATTCGCACCGGCATGATTATTGGCGGATTCACCACGCTACTGGTCATCCCGTTCGCCATTCTTTTTGGTGTGACAGCCGGGTACTTCCGCGGCTGGATCGACGACCTGATTCAATACGTCTATACGGTCCTTTCCTCAATCCCATCCCTACTCCTGATCATCTCCTTCATGATCGTCTTCGGGCGAGGCCTGCCACAGCTCTGCATTATCATGGGGATCACGTCCTGGACCGGGCTCTGCCGCGTCCTGCGCGGCGAGACACTGAAGCTGCGGGAACTGGAGTATGTGCAGGCGGCCGAGGCCATGGGCGTCCGCCGTGGCCGCATCATGTTCCAGCACATCGTCCCCAACCTGATGCACATCGTGCTCATTACCGCCGTCCTTAGCTTCTCCGGACGCGTCCTCGCCGAAGCGGTTCTTTCCTATATCGGCATTGGAGTCGGGGCTGAAACCATTTCATGGGGCGCCATGATCAACGATGCCCGCCAGGAGTTGGCGCGTGATCCGGTCATCTGGTGGAAGCTCATCGCCGCCCTTGTGTTCATGGTTGGACTCGTTCTTCCCGCCAACCTGTTCGGTGACGCACTGAGAGACGCGCTTGACCCGAGGCTGAGATCGGAATGAGCGACACATCGACATTACTGGAGATCCGCGACCTTCGGACGCACTTCAACACACCGGAGGGACTGGTGCGTGCGGTGGATGGGGTTTCGTTCGACCTTCGCGAGGGCGAGACCTATGCACTGGTGGGCGAGTCCGGCTCAGGCAAGTCGATGACCGCCCTGTCTGTAATGCAACTTGTGCCGAAACCCGCCGGTTTCATCGCGGGTGGATCGATATCCTTCGAGGGACGCGAACTGGTCGGCATGCCGCCGGTCGAGATGCGCGGTATTCGCGGTAACGACATCTCCATGATCTTCCAGGAGCCTATGACCGCGCTCAACCCCGTTTTCACCATCGGCAATCAGCTTATCGAGGTAATCAGACTTCACCAGGGCCTGCGCGGTGACGAAGCCGCGCGGCTGGCAGTCGACATGCTCGACCACGTCGGCATTGCCGACCCCGACCTGCGTCTGCGCGACTTCCCCCACCAGCTCTCCGGCGGCATGCGCCAGCGCGTTATGATTGCGATGGCACTGGCCTGCAAACCCAAGATACTCATCGCGGACGAACCGACCACGGCCCTGGACGTGACGATCCAGTCCCAGATACTTGAACTCATGTCCGCCCTGCAATCCGAGCTGGGCACCGCCGTCCTGCTCATCACGCACAATATGGGTGTCGTCGCGGAGAACGCCGACCGCATCGGTGTCATGCTCGAAGGCAAACTCGTGGAAGAAGCCACTCCCGATAAGCTCTTCAAGGCCCCGCAGCACAAATACACCAGAATACTCCTCGATGCCGTCCCATCGATGACCGCCCCCACCCCTCCCGATTCCCCTACTTCGGAAACCAAGCCTCAGGCCTCCGAACTCCTCCGCGTCGCCGACCTGAAGATGCACTTCCCCATTCGCAAAGGGCTATTTCAACGACCGGTCGGCAATGTCAGAGCGGTGGATGGCCTCGACATCGGCATCCGACGCGGCGAAACCTTCGCCATTGTCGGCGAATCAGGCTGCGGCAAGACCACCGTCGGCAAGTGTATCAACCGCCTCCTATGCCCCACGAGTGGCAGCATCCACTTTGACGACCATGATCTCGCCAATCTGAGGCATGGTGGCCTGCAGCCTTATCGCCAGCGTATTCAAATGATCTTCCAGGATCCTTTCTCGAGTCTCAATCCGCGTATGCGGATCGGGGCCACAATCGCTGAAGGTATGCGCACCCACGGCATCGGTACCCCTGCCGACCGACCGAAGCGGGCCGCGACCATTCTCCATCGCGTCGGTATCGAGGGCGACATTCTCGATCGGTATCCGCACGAGTTCTCGGGCGGACAGCGCCAACGCATCGGTATCGCGCGGGCACTCGCCGTAGAACCAGAGCTGGTGATCTGTGACGAAGCCACCAGTTCGCTCGACGTATCGGTACAGGCCAGGATTCTGGACCTGCTCGATGACCTAAAGGAGGAGTTCGGGCTATCCTATCTCTTCATTTCACACGATATCGCCGTTGTGCGGCAAGTATCCGACCGCATCGCCGTGATGTACCTCGGTCAGATCGTCGAGACAGGACCGACACGTGACGTGATCGACAACCCGCAACACCCCTACACGCGCGCCCTGATCAGCGCGGTCCCTCGCATTGAAGCAGACGGTCGCAAACGCATCGTGCTCGAGGGCGATGTCCCCTCCCCAGCCGACCCGCCGCCGGGCTGCCGTTTCCACCCACGCTGCCCTCACGCCACGGACATCTGCCGCGGAACTGCACCTACGCTGGAACCGATGGATACCCGCCACGTCTCCTGCCATCATTCCGGGCATATTTAGCCCGATCATTTCACCACGGAGTGGCGAAATGACGGGAATGTCTAATGACAAAGTACCCAAATACCCAAAGAGGTCCGAAAAACTAAGCCCTAACAAGAGTATGTACAACATGCCTGACATCTATACAAAGCGTGGCGACACGACATGCCGTTCGATTCGCCAGTTTCGAGCTTCGGACTTCGTCATTCCTTGGGTGTTTGGGAGTTTCGAACATTCGTCATTCCTGCCATTTCACGACCCTTCGTGAAATGTGCAGGTTAGACCCATTTAGACGCTTGCAGAAGTGGCTTCTCGGAGCCAGAATAGTGCTACAGGAGGACGCGGTATGAGAACAACACTACTGAGCATCGGCTGGGTCACAGCACTTCTGGCCCTCTGCATCACCGTAACCGGCTGCCGAACCTTTGGGGGCGGTGTAACATGGGCTCCGGAGCGGCTCGCCTATCATACCAACGGCACAGGTGCAATTGATCGCGTTGAAGAGTTTGACGGCAATGATGTATGCCGACGCATACTGTTCTACCGAAAAGACGGCGGCCTCAAACTGGCGCAGGAACGTGATTCCGCCGGCGTGTGCCGACGCTCTACCTATTACGACAGTTCAGGCCGCGTTACACGAGTATTGGAGCATGATGTGAAGGGCGTCTCACACACTGCCACCCGTTTCAGCAATGCGGGAATGCCCATCACACCCGAGTGATTTTGACACAACAGAAAGACAAGGAGTTCAGAATGAAACACGTGCTAATCAGACTGACAGCAGCGCTGACCATCGTCTTGCTGCTGACATCGTGTGCCTCGCTGCCCCGCGGCAGAGGCGATGGCCATCTCTCCGTCGGCATAGAGAAACGGTCCACTGTCGAGCGTGCCGACATCTTCCTGGACGGCGAGATGCTATGCACCGTGTATCGCGGTGAGGCCCACAGAACATTCCAGATGCCTGCCGGCTACTATCGAATGCGCATCGTCACCGACAGTCACGAACCGTGGGAGCGCGTCATCGAAGTCGTTGACGGCGACAACTACCAGGAGATCCACGTACGCCTTGAAGGAGCCCTGAGCACGCTCCTGCACGCGTTCGAGCGGATTTCCGCGTAGCTCCTTAATCGTGATGCTTTGAGTAGATGAGTCAGCGCAGGGAGGACGTTGCCCGTCTCTCCACCGGTGAGCGACCGCTTGAGACAGACCACATTGACAATGTGGCGTCGCATGCTACAGTGTGGCGTATAGAGAAACGCACGGCGAAACAGGGGCGGTATGGACGAGAAGGTCATAGGGGCCAATATCAGGGCGCTACGGACGGACAGGAAAGTAACCCTGACGGATCTGGCCCAGCGTGCTTCGCTGGACAAGAGTACGCTTTCGAAGATTGAACGGGGCAGCGTGTCGTCACCGGTTTCTACGCTTATTCGCATTGCCGAGGCAATGGGAGTGTCACTGGTGGCTTTCTTTGAGGATTCGAGTGAGCCCCCGGCTTACGTTCACACGCGCAAGGGCGAGGCCCCCAGTATCATTGGCGAAGGGACGCGCTTCGGGTACTCCTACGAGGGGCTGGCATTGGGCATGATGAGCAAGAAGGCGGAACCGTTTATGCTCACTATTCGCCCCGGCGATCCGGAAGGGCATTTTCAGCACGCGGGCGAAGAATTTATCTACATGCTTTCGGGCAGGATGGAGTTTGGAGTCGGGGGTGAGAAACTGATTCTAAGGGCAGGCGATTCTCTCTATTTCAATGCCAGTACGAGGCATACGACGCGTCTGCTTGGGAAGATACCCGCGCGCTTCATCTGCATCTTCATTCTTGAACCGGTAGCTGAGGACGCGAAGTGAGTGCATTGGCTTCGGGAACAGGACCGCTTTTCATAGATCCGTCTCCGGACAGTGCGCGTGCGTTCTTTCGAGAAAAGTCGCGCGCCCTGACGGACAAGGTGATGTCAGTTCGGGATGCGGTATCCACGTTTATCCATGATGGCGATTACCTGGCGTCGGGTGGGTTCGGCGCCAATCGCATTGCCACAGCCGTGATGCATGAGATTCTCAGGCAGCGAAAGCGGAACCTGGGGTTTGCGGGCCACACAACCACGCACGATTTCGAGATTCTGTCGGCGGGAAATCGACATGGCGAGAAGCTTCTCGCGCGTGTGGATGCGGCCTACATCGTGGGGTTGGAGGCGCGTGGTCTGTCGCCGCAGGCGCGTCGGATGATGCAAAGCGGTGAGATAGAAGTGTCAGACTGGACGAACTATGCCCTGGCAGCGCGGTTCCGGGCAGCCGCCGCGGGTGTACCCTACATGCCGATACGTAGTATGCTGGGAACGGACACGTTCGTCCGGAGTGCCGCCAGGGAGGTGATCTGTCCGTTTACCGGCCTGAAGTTGGCTGCCGTTCCCGCGCTCTATCCGGATGTTGCCGTGATTCATGTTCACGAAAGCGACCGATCCGGTAACTGCCGAATCCATGGCATTGCCGTGGCGGATTTTGATCTGGCCCGCGCCGCCAAGCGACTCATCATCACGACCGAACGGATCGTCGATGAGGATCTTATCCGCAGCACACCCGAAGAAACGATTATTCCCGCATTCTGTGTCGATGCCGTATGTGAGCAGCGGTTTGGCTCCTATCCGGGCAATATGGCCGGCGAGTACTATTCTGACGAAGCACACCTGCAAGCGTGGTTGACGGTCGAGAAGGACGAGGCCGAACTTGATCGTTTTCTCGATAAGTACATATACAGCCTGCCGGACTTTGATGCTTATCTCGAGCTGTGCGGAGGAACGGCACGGATGGAAGAACTGCGAGCAGAGGAACTCTTGCTCTCGCCGGAGAAGTAGCCCATGTCCGAATACAACGCGATGGAACTCATGATCTGCGTGGCGGCCCGGTTATTGGAGGACGGTTCCACCGTAGGCGTCGGCACTGGTGCACCATGTGCCGCTGCGATGCTGGCGCAAAAGACATATGCACCGAACCTCTTCATTCTGTTCGAGGCAGGCGGCCTGGCACCGCAACTTCCTTCAATGCCGATTTCCGTTGGCGATTCGCGCACGTTCCATCGCGGAATCATGGCCACGAGCATGGGCGACATCATGGACGCGTGCCAGCGCGGCATGGTGGACTATACCTTTCTTGGCGGAGCGCAGATGGATGCCTATGGGAATCTCAACTCCACCGTCATAGGCGACTACGAAAAGCCGAAAGTGCGCTTTCCGGGTTCCGGTGGTGCAAACGATTTCGCCAGTCTCTGTTGGCGAACACTGGTTATGACGGCCCACACGCCGCAACGCTTCGTTGAAAAGCTCGACTTCCTGACCACCGCGGGATATCTGGACGGGCCCGGCAGCCGAGAAGCGGCCGGACTGCCGAAAGACACGGGGCCTTACAAGGTTATCACCAACTTGGGCGTCATGGGTTACCACGCGGAACTCAAGCGCATGCAGGTGGAAAGTCTTCATCCTGGGGTTACGTTGGAAGAGGTGCAGGAGAACACCGGATTCGAAATGCTACATGCGGACACGATAACAGAGACCGAGCCGCCCCGTTCGGAAGAGCTGCAAGTACTGAGGCAGGACGTGGACCCGCACCGGTATGTCATAGGAAGGTAAGGGTTATGAGAGATGTAGTGATAGCTGGGGCCGTTCGATCAGCCATAGGCAAGTTTGGGGGAACACTGACCGATCTGCCGGTGGTTGACCTCGGGGCGAAGGTAGTGGCTGAAGCCGTGAAGCGGAGCGACATACCTCTGGATGCGGTTGACGAGGTCATCATGGGACACGTGCTTCAGGCAGGTGTTGGGGCGAACTCCGCCCGGCAGGTTCTGTTGAAAGCCGGCCTACCGCTCACGACCCCGGCGTATACAGTGAATAAGGTATGTGCTTCCGGAATGAAATCCGTGGCGCTGGGTGCGCTTTCTATTGCTTCCGGCGAGTCCGATATCGTCGTCGCCGGGGGGATGGAAAACATGAGCGGTTCACCTTTCCTGCTGCCGAAGGGGCGCTGGGGACAGCGCCTTGGAGATGGCGAGATACTGGATGTGGTGCTCAGAGATGCTTTGACGGATCCCGGGGCAAACTGTCACATGGGTGTTACCGCTGAAAACCTGGCGCAGGAGTTCCAGATTACCCGTGCTGAACAGGATACATTTGCCGCGGACTCACAGCAGAAAGCCGGGGTCGCCATCGAGACTGGCGCATTCGGGGAGGAGATCGTTCCCGTTGACGTTCCTCGTCGGAAGGGCGATCCAACACGCTTTGCGGTGGACGAGTTCCCCCGCCCCGACACAACAGCGGATGTACTTGCCACACTGACACCGGCGTTCAGGGAGAACGGTTCGGTTACCGCTGGTAACGCATCAGGGATCAACGATGGTGCTGCCGCCATGGTTCTCCTCAGCGCCGAGGAAGCCAAGGCGAGAGGAGTAGAGCCGATGGCCCGGATCAGGAGCTATGCTTCGGCCGCACTCGACCCCATGCGAATGGGGATGGGGCCAGTACCCGCGACGCGCCTCGCGCTTGAGAAGGCTGGACTCACAATTGGCGACATTGATGTTTACGAGGTGAACGAGGCGTTTGCCGCTCAGACCATTGCCGTTATGAGGGAACTAGGATTGAGCCCGGACGCGGTGAACGTGAATGGCGGAGCGATAGCGCTTGGACATCCTGTCGGGGCAAGTGGTGCCCGCATTCTTGTTACCCTTCTCCATCTCATGCGGCAACGTGATC
>CAYFPQ010000042.1:23038-27812 GCA_964345005.1 uncultured Victivallales bacterium
TTGGGCGTTGCAACACTGTGCGTCGGTGGCGGGCAGGGAATGGCGATGGTTGTGGAAAGGGTGTGAGCCCCCATAGTGGGCAATGAGGAGGGTGTTGTGGAGTCTCGTATGCTTCAGGAGAGGGTGGCTGTTGTCACGGGCGGCAGTAGTGGTATCGGATTGGCTGTGGCAGAGCGGCTGGCCGGTGACGGCGCACATGTTGTAATCGGCGATCTACACGCGGATGCGGGCGAACCGATTGCCGCCAGGCTTGGCGGGCTCTTTGTGGAGGGTGATCTCAGTCATCGCGATCCCTGCCGCGCGCTGATTGATCGGACGTTTGAAGCGTTTGGCCGGGTCGACATTCTTGTGAATAACGCAGGATTCCAGCATATCGATCCGATCGAGGATTTCCCTGAGGATGTCTGGGATAAGATGCTCTCTCTGATGCTCACCGCGCCATTCCTGTTGACCAAGTATGCCTGGCCGTCAATGAAGGCGTCGGGTTGGGGACGTATCATCAATATCGATTCGATTCACGGGCTGGTAGCCTCTCCATTCAAGAGTGCCTATATTTCGGCCAAACACGGCCTGGTCGGTCTCACGCGAACAGCGGCTTTAGAGGGAGGTCCACATCGGATCACGGTGAACGCGATCTGCCCGGCCTATGTCCGAACGCCACTCGTCGAGAAACAGATCGCCGATCAGGCTCGTACGCGCGGTCTGTCGGAAGAGGAAGTCATCGAGCGGGTCATGCTCGAGCCTGCAGCCATCAAGCGCCTGATCGACCCCTCCCAGGTCGCCGACTTTGCAGCCTACCTATGTTCCGAATCCGCAAGCGCCATCACGGGCGCCACGCTCAACATGGACTTAGGCTGGACCGCCCGATGACCTTGAGGGCGGAAGACAGCGGAATGGTCTTTCAATCAACCTGATAAGCCAAGGAAGACCCCAATACCCAAAACACGTCACTGCGCCGCAGCCCCACCGTTCACGGACGGGCCGCTGATCATGGCCGCCTGCGGCAAGCCACGGACGCAGCCAAAGCATGCCCCCCGGCATGCGAGCTGCTCCGTCTCGCGTTCCCACGCTCACCGGCTCGCGGCTTCTGCCTTGCCTGCCATGGCGTCCCATATGTTCACGTGCGGGGCAAACGGCTCCGTTCCTTCCACAAGAACCACCATCAGCCCCGACCACCACCCCAGGGCAAAGGTCCAGCCGCCAGATTTCGGGACAATCAGGCATTGTCTCTTGCGATTGCTTAGGATATAACCCTGTCAGTTAAATGAACAGCGTTCGACATCAAGGAATTGCCTCATGAATGCGGATGATACCAGCCCGGCCCCGACGCAGTCCCAAAGCGATGATGATCGTTGGTTGTCTGTGGATGAAATAGCTTCTCATCTCGGAATCAAGCGCGAGACGGTCTATCCATGGATAACCAACAAGAATATGCCTGCTCACAAGGTTGGTAGGCTCTGGAAATTCAAGAAAGACGAAGTCGATAACTGGGTTCGTACCGGTGAAGCAGGCAGCAATACCTAGAGGCAAGGACGGAATGTGACAGACCCACAGAAAATCTCTGGCATCTGGGATAACCATCAGAGAGGTGCAATCGGTGACTTCCTTCGCGAAAGGATCAAGCCCGACTCGACGCTTTCCTTTGTTTCCGCGTACTTCACCATCTACGCCTACGCCGCGCTCAAGGATCAGCTTGACGGCATTGAGCACCTCAGATTCCTCTTTGGGGAACCGCGATTCATCCAGTCTCTAGACCCGGACAAAACAGAGAAGAAGGCCTTTCGAATCGAAGATGACGCGCTCTCCCTGTCGAATCGGCTGGAGCAGAAACGTGTGGCCCGGGAATGCTCGCAATGGCTTGAGGACAAAGTTGATGTCCGGTCAATAATGAAGCCGGGGTTCTTGCACGGCAAAATGTATCACACCGACAACAATGGCGTCTCAGAGGCCATTTGCTGCTCAAGGCGATCAACTCCATTGTCCGTACATTCCAGAAACGAACAGCAGCCGGTCTGCAATCCGGTCGCAACTTCGTTATCCCCGACAAGACGGAGCAGGCAACCGGGTCAGCGGATTTCGAACTCATTACGTGGCTGGTGATCAAATGAAGACGTTAGAGCAGTTTGTCGCGCAGGCTCCAGACATACCTATGGTGACCGCCTGGTCCCTCACGGAACTTGCGGAGATGAAAGGGCATCAGGATCTGTTCACAAAGCAATCCCCCGAAAGACTCAAGGCACTGAAGGAGCACGCAGTTATAGAAAGTGCTGTTGCGTCGAACAGAATCGAAGGCGTCGTGATTGACAAAGATCGCGCCAAGGCCGTAGTTCTTGGGAAAGGTCGCCTGCGAGACAGAGATGAGGAGGAAGTTCGCAACTATCAGAAAGCGCTGCGATGGATACACGAAAGAGCCGGGGGCATTCCTCTTTCCGTTTCCACAATATGCCGCCTGCATGAGATCTGTCGTGGTCAGATGTGGGATTCCGGGAAATTCAAAGAGAAAGACGGCGACATCATCGAGACATTCCCGGATGGGGGCAGCCGCACACGGTTCCGCACGCTTTCGGCAGTGCAAACACCACCCGCAATGGAGCGCTGGACTGACTCTTGGGATCAACTCATAGCGAACCAGCGAATTCCGGGGTTGGTTCTGTTGGCGGCATCGAATCTGGACTTCCTGTGTATCCACCCATTCCGAGATGGGAATGGGCGTGCATCCAGGCTTCTCCTTCTGCTTCAGCTATACCACCTCGGTTACGAAGTGGGCAGATACGTCAGCATTGAGCGAACGATCGAACAGAACAAGGATCGTTATTATGAGACTCTCCAACAGAGCTCACAGGGCTGGCACGAAGGCCAGCACGATCCATGGCCGTATATCAACTATGTGTTGTTCATTCTCAAGCAGAGCTACGAGGACTTTGAGCAACGCATCGGTGAGGTCAAGGTCGAAAAGGGCGGCAAGACTGCCCTTGTAAAGGGTGCAGTTCTTCGTGTGGACGATCTGTTCACCCTGACTGACATTGAATCGGCATGTCCAGGCGTCAGCAGGGATATGATCCGACGCGTCCTCTGGAACATGCAAAAATCGGGGCATGTGGAATGCGTAAAGCGTGGCCCTGGAGCAACTTGGCGAAAAAGGATGTAATTCACAGTAAAGCGTGTAATAAAGGATGTAACAGGCATTGGGTAATGAATAATGGTAATAGATACGATAATAGGTAATACCCGTTTGACTGACTCGGGAATTGGGTGTCCGAAATGAGCGACATACGGCAACAGATCGAGGCAAGTCTCGCCGCTTTCGGCAAGGACGACCTAAAGGCTGCTTCGATCGGTTTGCTCAAGACGCTCGGTTACCAGAGTGAGAAGACTCTCGATCTAGATGGCACCCCGGCCGCGTTTCTTGCCGCATTCGACAAGGGCGACCTCTTCAAAGACAAAGAGAAGCTGCGCGAGCACGATGCCAAGAATCTCATTCGCCTGCTCACCCGCCTGCTATTTGTTTGGTTCGTCAAAGAAAAGGGGCTCATTCCCGAACCGCTGTTTCAGCAGGAAGAACTGGAGCGCGACTGGCTGAAAGACTTCGAAGCCACTGACACAGGAACCCGTTACTACAAAGCCATCCTGCAAAACCTTTTCTTCGCCGCACTCAACCAGCCCGTAGAAAAGCGCGAATTCCGCAAAGATGGCCGCCAGCATCGCAATATCACCAACCTCATGCGTTATCAGGCTTTCTTTCGCGACCCCAAGGCCTTTGTTGAACTCATGAAATCCGTTGTTCCCTTTATGAACGGTGGACTCTTCGAATGTCTCGATAAACCGCACCCAACCCTTAAAGGGCGGCAGGGCGGCGATGTCATCCTTTACGAAGACGGCTTCTCTGACCGCAAACGATCCCAAGCACCCAATCCGAAACCGTCTGATGCGAATCCCCATAGACAGCCCTGATCTGCTTGCGATCATTCAGAAGGAGGGGAAAGTATGAGCGGTGCGGGGGGACACTCATGATTACTCAGGCGGCGCTCAATTAATAGGCATTGATGCAACGGAGGGGTGGTTGTGGGATTGATTCGGTCGGCTCCCGCCTTCCTCACCCTTCGGGCTACTCCCGTAGGTCGTAGTCCTGCTCGCACGTTCCCACGTACTCGCAGTCGAACCCAGGGTTCTCATCCCCACCATCTCGCCCAACTCTGGTGAGTTGGTCGCGTCTCAACCTTCTAATTCGAACCTGGTTTCAGGACCAGTACGCCATCAACCAAGCCTGAGGCACACCATTGCTCCACCAGAAGAGATAGTAAAAAAGGAGTTCTCCCTCTTCCCTGTTTTAGTCTTACAGACCACGCCATACAGCGTGGCAAGCACATGGTAAAACAGGGACCCTTCTCCCGCCGATCACGGCATGATCACCATCATGCCTGCCGGAACGTTCGGGCTCTGCGAGCCCTCTTGCATGTCTCCCTGCGCACTACATCACCGCACTACCGCATGCTTCACATCCCCCCATATCCCCCCTTCAAGCGCAAGCGTCCCGTTTACCCCTCTCTACCTCTCCTCATACCACTCGATTACATCACCACATTACAGCACAGAGAGAGTCAGTCGGCTGCGCCGACTGACCAACTGCACACGACCCGACCGATTGCCGACCGACCCCGTCCGTCGACTGCGTCGACGAACGGCTACCGACCACACCACGACACTACCGTGTCGTGGTGTGGTGTACGCCGGGCATGGTTGAGTAATTGGAGGTGCCAATGCAATAACATTGAAG
>CAYFPQ010000043.1:0-13912 GCA_964345005.1 uncultured Victivallales bacterium
CGTACCCATGGAGCAGCTTTCGCTCCTATGTGGGGCTAGAGCCGCCGGAAGAGATCCTGGATTACCGGTGGCTTAAGCAGATGGGTCGGGCAACCACAGGAGGCAATCAGGGCGCCTACCGGCGCTACGTCAGCGGGTTCGTTCTGGATGAGGATGACGTGTTGACCGCAACGATGAAGGCCAGCCGCTACGCCATAGGTGATGAGCGGTTTCGGGAGCGAACAGAGGATGGAGTATTGGGGGTGCGGCTGCACAAGGCAGATGACGGAGACATTGTATGGCCGGAAACGGAGCCGGTCGAGCTTGAGAGAATTACAGCCCTCGTCTCAGAGCATTTCGAGGTAAGGGCAGAGGATCTGTGTTCACACGGCAGGCGGGTAGGGGAAGCGAAGGCGGTTGCGGTCGAACTGTGCTGCCGTCTGAGCGGCTGCACGCAGCGTGAGGTGGCAAGGCATTTCGCCTACGGAAGCGAAAGCGCAATCGGCAAGCAGCGCCGGAAGCTTGCCGGACAGATGGCGGAGGACGAATCTCTTGCCCGTGTCCTGAACCGACTGGTAAAGAAACTATGCGCTTAATTCTAGTTTCTAGGTCTGACCCTGTCTCCTTGACCCTGTCTCCTCTCGATGTGAATGTTCTGTCGGGATTCGATATATCGCCGGATGCTGGTCTCCAAGTCGGGGCGGCGACAGAAATCATCCTTTGATACGGTAGAGCCGTAGTGAAATGGGTTCATCCGAATAAACTCCGCTTTGATGTTCTCTCAATAGTGCAGTATTGCATAGTGCAGTTTAGGATAGAGGCGATATGGGGTCATATCAAGTGAAATCATCCCTATTATCGGATCCACCATGACTGATTCTTTTGTCATCGTGGGCCGTGCTATGCGTGCAATTCTGCGAAGTCGGGGCTCCTGCAGCGCAGCGTGAACTTTGTCGTGAACCACGCCGAACAACTATCTCGTGAACCTTGTCGTGAACTGTTTTCGGGTTAGTTCACGACAAAGAGCACGATTCAGTTAGTTTCGAGACAGTTCTCTGTCAGGGCAGGGTCTCAGGGCAGGGTCACACCTTCTCAGGGCAGGGTCACACCTGGAAACTAGAAAGTGGATGATTGCAGCTTTCTCTTGATCTGCTTCATCGTGTGGGCCAGGGCGGCATCCTCCTTCAGCCGGGCCGTGAGCATCTGGCGCTGTTTGCGGACAGCGCTTTCGCTCTTGCTAGCCGAAATACCTGGCAATGTCCCGTTGCGTACAGCCGCTCAGACGACAGCACAGTTCGATCGCCACGGCCTTGGCATGTGCGCAACCTGACACTTCTCCGCGCAACCGTCAACTCATGATTTCTAGTTTCCAGGTGTGACCCTAACTCCCCTGAGGCAGGTGCCTTACGGCATACAGCGGGAGAATATCAATGTCGCCGAGCGTTCCAAAATTCTCAAGGGAGATACGGATACCTTTCGATAGTCCTCTTTCGGCCATGAAGAGTCGCAAGCTTTGCATTTGCCCCTTGGTGCCGGCTTTTACCTCAATCGGCAACATCGTGTCCCCCGCCTGAATCACATAGTCTACCTCCGCGTTACTGCTCCTGGCTTCGCGATGCCAATAGTGCAGGGCCGGCTTGCGAGACGGATTAGCGTATGCAAGAAGCTCCTGTGCAACGAAAGCTTCCGCAACATGCCCCCGGTTGATGGCCTTGAAATCCCGGGCAAGAAGAAATGAAGACAAGTCAAGACCCAGGAGTCTTTGATGGATGCCAACATCGAAAAGGACCGCCTTGAATCTCCTGGGGTTGGCTTGAGCCCCCAAAGGCAGTCCTCGCGCACTGCTGTGATGAATCTTGTATGCAATACCGGCACTTACGAGGAGATTAAGGGCATCCCCAAGAATCGCGGCGGAGCTTCCCGATGCGATTTCCGAATACTTGAACTTGTTTCCCGCCTGAAACACGAGCGATTCGAATACCTCTGTCAATCGCGCCACAGGGGCTCGGTCTTTATACTTGGCAAAGTCATCCTTGATTGTGACAATCAGATCATCCAGGCGGGTCTGCGCTGTCCTGATATCCTGTGTTCGCGCATAGGTCTTGACGACCTCGGGTAGGCCGCCAAGCAGTAGATATTCCCGCAATCGGTCGACCAGTCTCGTGTGGAATGGCTCGTCAACAGGTTGTGAAAAGTCGGACTCCATAGCCATTTCCAGAACGGCCTTGTCGCCAAGCGCTTCCATAAACTCGCTGAAACTCATTGGGTACATGAAGAAAGAAGATATTCTTCCCACACCCATTGAGGGGATCTCACCAAGCGCAAACTCAAGCAGCGAACCGGCCGCCACGACATGTAGGTCGGGCATATCCTCATAGAAGAAGCGCAGTGAGCTGATGGCATTTGGACAGGCCTGTATTTCATCGAAAAACAGAAGTGTCTTTCCTGCTTCTATCGGCGTAGCGAAGAATGCTGACAGTTTACGCACGATCGGCGCTGGATCGAGCGAATCGGAAAAGAACTCCTGCACCTGCTTCTGTTTCTCGAAATTTATCTCAAGGAAGTGGTCAAACCTTCTACCGAGTTCACGCACGGCGTAGGTCTTGCCTACCTGTCTGGCGCCCCTGATAAGCAGAACCTTTCTGTCCGGTGCGTCTGCCCATTCACTGAGAGATCGGAAAGCATCTCGATTCACGGTATCCCTTTCTTCTTTGGTTATCCAGTCACAGGCTGGAGATCAGATGCGCATAATGCAAGGCAATAATGTATCCGTAATGCAGAAAATGCAAGGCAATAACGAGGGGCCGCAGTCGGGCTGAGAGGGCTGACAGGGCCACACCTAGAAACTAGATCCTGATGATTTCCTATGCTAGTAGCTGGACAGTCTAGCCAGGACGGAGGGGAGTCAAATGGAAGCTGTGCGGACATTGCCGGATGTCCCCTGTCGGGGATCTGCCTTCGCCAAGGCTTCGGCGGACAGGCAATGGGAAAGCGCGCGTGAAGAGAAGTCACTCGACCGGCGGCGATGCCGAGGTGCTTTTTCAACCATCGGCGCCCCTTCTTCATGCTACGCAGAACATAGACGAAGCAAGGACGCGCGTTGGCGGCAGTGGCGGAGGGAGTGGGATTCGAACCCACGGACGGTTGCCCGTCGCCGGTTTTCAAGACCGGTGCTTTCGTCCACTCAGCCATCCCTCCGTTCAATCTGTTTCGTCAACCACTGCCGTCCCCAGCCGGACTTAAGGTACCGTTCCCGCTTCAGTGCAGTCGTTCTGTCATCACAGGTCTCGACACGCAAACACTGCCACGGAATACCGTTCCTCGTCGAGCGCACCTTGCCTTCATTGTGCTGTTTCAGCCGCCTCTCCGGGTCTTCCGACGACCCTATGTAGAGGCTACCCTTGCTTGCACTGTGCAACACGTACACGTAGCAACTCACACCGCATTCTCCATATCCGGTTTTTCACGTGAGGTCCGCCAGAGCGGACCAACGTGATCGCGTCAGCTCTGCTCCGCAGAGCTACACGCGACAAGACCGGTGCTTTCGTCCACTCAGCCATCCCTCCGATTGGTGAATAGCGGGGAGAGAACCTATCCGCTTTCGGACGTGAAGACCAGCCTGAAAAGGTGTCATGGAACCGGCGAATGACGGAATGGCTCAAACAGGCTGGACGGGGTGCGGTAGTGTGGTAGCATCTGGCTATGGTTACGATCCCGAATGCTTTGAGTGTCGTCCGGTTGCTTCTGGTGCCACTGCTGTACCTGTTGGCGATGCGTGGGATGCACGCTGAATTCCTCGGGGTGCTGATGGTTTCCTTCGCAACCGACCTGGTGGACGGTCCCATCGCGCGGTGCCTGAACCAGATGTCGGATATTGGCGCGCAGCTTGATAGTTGGGCCGATTTTGCCGTTTACGTCAGTGTCCCGATCTGGTGGGCGTGGCTCTGGCCCGACGTGATGGCTATCCAGCGGCCGTATGTGATTGCCATACTCGTGAGCGTCATTGCCCCTGCCATTACCGGTGTCATAAAGTACGGCCGTCTTCCCTGTCTCCATACCTATGGGGCCAAGGCTTTGGCGGTCTGCGTGGGTGTCAGCCTGATTCTCATGTTCGGGTTCGATGTCTACTGGCCGTTCCGTTTCTGTGTGCCGCTCGCCGTTGTCACGGCGGCCGACGAGATCGTGGCGATCACCGTGCTGCGAAGCTGGCGCCCCAACGTGCGCACATCATGGCACGCCATCCGTTTGCGTCGTGCAGGCAAGGACATCGATCACGTCCCCAACGCCACCGCTTCCAGCTACCACCCACGGGGCTGGCGGGAATAAGCGGACTTGTATCCTGGCCCCGTTTTTCCGTATGCTCACCCCTTCGTTTTGACAGGAGAATGTGTTCATGGCGGATGAGGTAAAGCAGGGGCCGGAGGGGATCGATACGGCGTACGTGGCGCACCTGGCGCGGATGTATCTCTCGGAGGAGGAAATCGCCCGGTTCCAGCCGCAACTGGAGCAAGTCGTAGAGTACGTCGCTAAGCTTCAGGAGCTGGATGTCAGCGACATCGAACCGACTTCGCACGCCCAGCCTCTAACCAATGTCATGCGTGAGGATGGTGTGCGCGAAGGCTTGGCCAACGATCAGGCCATGACCAACGCCCCCGAGAGTATCCAGGGGCAGTTCCTCGTGCCCAAGATTGTGGAATAGGGCGGGAAGGATGAACAGCCGAACATTCGAACAGCCAAACTACGAACGGGGTGTTTTGAGTGCGAGGTTCTGAATTGTGAGCAGGGATGGAATTCGACTTCGATAGCCTGACCGTTCATGGACTGCGGGAGCAGCTTAGGAGCGGGGAAACATCATCGGTAGAGGCCGTGAAGGCGCTGATGGAAGCGATCAGCGCGCGCGATGACGATCTGAAGGCCTATGTATCGGTCGATTCTGAAGACGCTTTGGCGCAGGCCGAGGCGGCCGACAAGAAGCGCACGGCGGGTGAAGATGCACCGCTGCTGGGGATTCCTGTTGCGATCAAGGATGTGCTGAATGTGACGGGACAGCCCTGTACCTGCGGCTCCCGGATCCTGCAGGGCTACGTGGCGCCCTATGACGCGACGGCCATCGCAAGGCTGCGTGCGGCGGGCGCGGTCTTTGTGGGACGCACGAACATGGACGAGTTTGCCATGGGCGGCACTACCGAGAACTCCAGTATCCAGGTGACACGTAATCCGCACGATCACGACTCTGTGCCGGGGGGCTCCAGCGGGGGGTCGGCGGCGGCCGTCGGCGGCGGTATTGCCGTGGCGGCTTTGGGAACGGATACGGGCGGCTCGATCCGGCAGCCGGCCTCGTTCTGCGGCTGCGTGGGGCTGAAGCCGACATACGGCCGCATTTCCCGCTATGGTCTCACCGCGTTTGCCTCGTCCCTCGACCAGATCGGCCCAATGACGCACGACGTGCGCGACGCCGCGATTCTTCTCGAGGCGATGGCGGGGGTCGACCCGATGGATTCGTCGTCGGTCGACCAACCGATTCCGGATTATACCGCCGCGCTGACAGGCGATCTCAAGGGCATGACGCTGGGGTTGCCGAGGGAGTACTTCGTCGAAGGTGTGGACCCCGAGGTGGCCGCGGCCGTCCGTGCTGCTGTCGACCGTTGTCGGGAACTGGGGGCGGATATTCTCGAGGTGAGCCTGCCGCATACGGAGTATGCCATCGCGACCTACTACGTGATTGCCACGGCTGAGGCATCGGCGAACCTGGCGCGCTTTGACGGTGTCCGCTACGGACGGCGTGCGGAGGGCGGTACGGACCCGATCGACATGTATGGCAAGACCCGCGAGCAGGGATTCGGCCAGGAGGTGAAGCGACGGATCATCCTCGGTACCTACGTGTTGAGCAGCGGCTACTATGATGCTTACTACCTGACCGGCCAGAAAGTCCGGACGCTTATTCGTCGCGATTTCGAGCAGGCCTTCGAGAAATGCGATGCCATCCTTGCGCCGGTGGCGCCGACGGCGGCCTACAAGATTGGCGAGAAGATCGATGATCCGCTGCAGATGTACCTCGGTGATATGTTTACGGCCACGGTCAACCTGGCCGGGAATTGCGGTTTGGCGGTTCCGTGCGGCAAGACGTCGAAGGGGTTGCCCATTGGGCTCCAGGTCATAGGTCCAGACTTAGGTGAGGAACAGGTGTTACGCGTGGGGCATGCCTACGAGCAGTCGGAGGCAACATCGTGAGTTGGGTAGCCACCATAGGCCTGGAGACGCATGTTCAACTCCGTACGGAATCGAAGATGTTCTGCGCCTGCAGCACCGGTTTCGGCGCCGATCCGAATTCGCATGTCTGCCCTGTCTGTCTCGGTTATCCAGGCGCAATGCCGGTGATGAACAAGCGGGCCATCGAACTGACTGTGCGTGCGGGCCTGATGCTGGGGTGTGATATTCCGACATACAGCAAGTTCGACCGGAAGAGCTATTTTTATCCCGACATGCCGAAGAACTACCAGATATCCCAGTACGACAAGCCGCTCTGTAATGGCGGCGGGGTGGATATTGACCTGGACGGCGAGCAGCGTCGGGTTGCGTTGACGCGTATCCACCTCGAGGAGGATGTCGGGAAGAGCATGCATTTCCGCCACTCGAGCGGCGTCGACTTCAACCGTGCGGGCGTGCCGCTGATGGAGATCGTGTCCGAACCGGATCTGCACACGCCCGAAGAAGCCATGGCCTACCTCACCGCGCTCAAGCAGATTCTGCTCTACGCCGAGGTGAGCCACTGCAATCTGGAAGAGGGCAACATGCGCTGCGATGTGAATATCAGCGTTGCACCCGAGGGAACGACTGAGCTCGGTACGAAGACCGAGATCAAGAATATGAACACGTTCCGAGGTGTGCAGAGTGCAGTGCGCTACGAGATTGGACGCCAGATCGATGTGCTGGAAGCAGGTGGCCGCATTGTGCAGGAGACGCGGCGCTGGGACCCGGATGCCGAGGTCACGGCCAGCATGCGGACGAAGGAGGACGCGCACGACTACCGGTACTTCCCCGAGCCGGACCTGATGCCCGTGGTGCTGACGGATGCGCAGATCAAGGAGTGGCGCGGGTCGTTGCCTGAGCCTCCCGCCGCTCGCCGGGAACGCATGGTGAGCGAATACGGCATCCCGGAGTACGATGCGGGTGTCCTAGCCGCCGACAAGCGGGTGGGGGACTTCTTTGAACAGGCGGCGCGGGCCTCGGGTAACGGAAAGGCGGCGTCCAACTGGATCATGACCGAGATGCTGCGCCTGCTGGGCGAGCAGGAGATCGAAATCGCGGATGTCAAGGTGACCCCCGACGCGCTTGCCGGTCTCATCGGGTTGGTCGATAGCGGTACACTGAACTCGAACTCCGCCAAGGAGGTCTTTGCACAACTGTTCGCCGATGGGGGCGACCCGAAGGCCATCGTCGAGGCGAAGGGTCTGACGCAGGTGAGCGACTCGAGTGCCATCGAGTCGTTCGTTCAGCAGGCGATCGACGATAACCCGCAGTCGGTCGAGGATTTTCGTAACGGTAAGACCAAGGCGGCCAAGTTCCTGGTCGGCCAGGTGATGCGTCTGAGCAAGGGCAAGGCGAACCCCCAGATGGTAGGGGAGATGATAGAGCGCATGCTCAGCTAATAGCTTGTGACTGGGGGATAGCCTCCGTATAGTACGCGCGTAAGGGGAATAGCACTATATGCCGCTGACTTCCAACGACCAATATGTCCTCGAAATTCTGCAGGAACACGGTCTTGTAACGTACGAGCAGATCGAAGAGGCGCAGAGCAATATCGTTCAGGCAGGGACGTCCACCGTTGATATCCTGATCGACCGGGACGTCCTCGACGAGGACGAGGTGGTTCAGGTTCTGGCCGAACAGTTCGGCATGCAGAAGATCAACATGAAGGACATCGACGTCCCGGCCGAAATCCGAGACATGGTCGATACCCCGACCGCCCGCAAGTACCGCGTGGTGCCGATCTACATGAGCGATAACGTGCTCACCGTGGCGATGGCCGATCCACTTAACTTCGACTCGCTCGACGGTTTGCGCCACATGCTCGACTGCGAAGTCGAGGGTGTGGTCACGACAAAGGACGAGCTGAAGGTTGCGTTGGACCATTACTACACCGACGAGTCCGACATGGACAGCATGTTGGACCAGATCTCGGACGGCACGGTTGATGTGGCCATGGCCGGCACCGAGGACCGGATTCAGGACACATCGGATGAGTCCGATGCCCCGATCATCAAGCTGGTCAGCCTGATCATTCTCGAAGCCTACCGGAACCGTGCGTCGGATATTCATCTTGAGCCGCTCGAGAAGCGTTTTCGTGTCCGCTACCGTATCGACGGTGTGCTTCATGAGGTCGACAGCCCTCCGAAGCGCCTGCAGTCGGCCATCATCAGCCGTATCAAGATCATGGCTTCGATGAAGATTTCCGAGAAACGCAAACCGCAGGACGGTCGTATCCAGGTGAATATCCTGGGCCGCGTACTCGACCTGCGTGTTTCGACCGTTCCAACCAACCATGGTGAGTCCATCGTCATGCGTATTCTCGACAAGCAGAACCTGGCGCTTGGGTTGCCCAAGCTTGGTTTCTTCTCGGACGACCAGGCCACGTTCGAGCGGATGATTGGTCAGCCGGACGGTATTCTGCTGGTGACCGGGCCGACGGGTTCGGGCAAGACGACGACGCTTTATGCCTGCCTGGGGGCGATCAACCGTCCCGACCGCAAGATCATTACGGTGGAGGATCCGGTCGAGTACGAGATGTCCGGCATCAACCAGGTGCAGGTGCGTGCCCAGATAGGGATGACGTTTGCCGCGGCGCTGCGTTCCATTCTGCGCCAGGCGCCGAACGTTGTGATGATTGGTGAGATTCGTGACGGAGAGACAGCCCATATCGCGACGGAGGCGTCGCTGACCGGCCATCTTGTCTTCAGCACCTTGCATACGAACGACGCCCCGGGCGCCATCACGCGTCTGCTCGATATCGGTGTTAAGCCGTTCATGGTCGCGTCGTCATTGCGCTGCGTGATGGCGCAACGCCTCGTGCGCTGTATCTGCGATAACTGCAAAGAGGAGTACCGGCCGGAGCGGCATGAACTGACCGGACTGGGCGCGGCTGCCGAGTCGTTGCTCGACCAGACGCTGGTTCATGGGCATGGCTGTGCGAAGTGCTCGCTGACGGGCTATCATGGCCGGAAAGGCCTGTTTGAGATCATGGTGGTCAACGACGACATCCAGCGCATGATTTTCGAGAAGGTCAGTGCCACCGACTTGCGCAACTTCGCGCGCGGCGCCGGCATGCGCACCCTGCGCGAAGACGGACTGCGCAAGATCGGTGCGGGCATCACGACGGTGGAAGAAGTACTGAGGGTTACCATGGGTGACATCGATTAGCGGGAGAGACGCATGGATGCTACACACATCGAGATGAACGATTTGCTGCAGTTGGCGGTCGACGAAGGTTCGTCCGATCTCCACCTGGCGGTGGGCGCTCCCCCGATGCTGCGTATTCACGGCGGTCTGCAACCGCTTGACTGCCCTCCGCTGACACCGGAGGACACCGAGCGCCTGATGAAGAGTATCACCTCGCCCGACCACCAACAGAAGGTGCGCGAGGGCGGGGGAACGGACTTCGGTTTCAGTTTTGGCGAGCAAGCGCGCTTCCGTGTCAGTGTCCTGAAAGCGAAGGGCAATGTGGGTGTTGTCTTGAGACAGATTCCCAGCGATCTGATGACACTGGAAAAGATCGGTCTACCGCCGCAGATTCGCGAACTGCTCTTCAAGCCGCGCGGCATGATCCTGGTGACGGGGCCGACCGGTTCCGGTAAGACCACAACGCTGGCCAGCATGCTCAACGTGATTAACCAGGAGCGCGACTGCCACATCATAACGATCGAGGACCCGATCGAGTATTACCATCCGCACAAGAAGGCGATCGTGACCCAGCGCGAACTGGGCGTCGATGTGCCTTCCTTCAAAGAAGCGCTGCGGCGCGCGCTGCGCCAGGACCCTGACGTCATTCTCGTCGGTGAAATGCGCGATCTCGAGACGATGGAAGCGGCCATCACCGCGGCTGAAACGGGGCATCTCGTGTTCGCAACGCTGCACACAACGGGTGCGGCCAACACGGTCGATCGTATCGTCGATGCTTTTCCGACCGACCAGCAGGAGCAGATCCGCACGCAGCTCGCCGCCGGTATCGTGGCCGTTATCTCGCAGATTCTGCTGGTTCGTGAGGACGGACCGGGTCGCGTGGCCGCGTTCGAGATCATGATTTCCACGCCCTCGATCCGCTCGCTCATTCGCGAGAACAAGACGTTCCGTATTGCATCGGATATTCAGACGGGCGCAAAGCACGGGATGATCACGCTTGATGCACACATGCTGGCGCTCTACCGTGCCGGGCAAATCCGCTACGAGGATCTCATTACCAAGGCCCAGGATGCCGAGATGATCATCCAGAAACTGCGCGAGGAGGGCGGCAAGCGTTAAGATGGCGGCAGAGACCACATATAGCGATCCCGTGTTGCAGCTTGTCCAGGAGCGGACGACGATTACGGATGAGTTGGCTTCCGACATTATCGAGGAGCAGTCTTCGACCGGCAAGCCGGTGCGACAGATCCTGATCGATATGGGGCTTCTAACCGAGGATCAACTCCTCGATCTGTTTGGGGATTATCTTGGCGCCGAGGTCATCAATCTTCCGGCAACAGACGTGCCGCCGGACGTCGTCCACAGTGTCCCGGCCAGTGTGGCGCGCATGTACAATGTGGTGCCCATCGAAGTCGGGCCGAACTCTGTCAAACTGGCGACCTCGAACCTCATCAGCCCCGAGGTAATGGACGAGCTGATGTTCGTGCTGACGCGTGATGTGTCGTTTGCGATGGCCCGCGAGGAGGACTGCCAGACCTTCATCAAGCAGTTCTACGGGGACGACAGCGCGGCCGTGACCGACATGTTGTCCGCGCTCGAATCCGAGATCGAGGATAGCGATGCGTTGCTGATCGGGGACGATGAGGATGAGCTTGGCATCGAGGAGGCCGCCGGGTCGACTCCGGTGATTCGGTTTGTGAACCTGGTGCTCTACCAGGCCGTAAACGACCGCGCCTCGGATATCCACTTCGAGCCGTTCGAGAAGGAGTTCAAGATTCGTTACCGTGTCGACGGGGCCCTGTACGAGATGCGGCCCCCGGCCAAGCGGTTGGCATTACCGATCATCTCCCGTGTAAAGGTCATGTCGAACCTCAACATCGCGGAACGGCGCCTGCCGCAGGATGGTCGCATCCAGCTCACGATTGCAGGACGCCAGATCGACCTTCGTGTCTCCACGCTGCCGACTCAGTTCGGAGAGAGCGTGGTGCTTCGTGTGCTTGACCGCTCGGTGGTCTCCCTGGATCTGGAGAACCTGGGACTGCCGACCGATGTCTATGACATGATGATATCGGACATCGAGCGCCCAAACGGGATCATCGTGGTGACCGGGCCGACCGGTTCGGGTAAGACCACAACGCTCTATTCGTGTCTGCGTCGGATTAACAAGGTTGAGAACAAGCTGCTTACGGCCGAAGAACCGGTGGAATATGATATCGAGGGCATTATCCAGGTGCCGATCAGCGAGGCGGCCGATAACACGTTCCACAACGTGTTGCGTGCCTTCCTTCGCCAGGACCCCGACGTCATGATGGTCGGTGAAATCCGCGATCTGGACACGGCCCAGATCTCCGTCCAGGCCGCACTGACCGGTCACATGGTGTTCAGTACACTGCACACCAACGACGCCGCCGGCGCTGTGACCCGCCTGATCGACATGGATGTGGAGCCGTACCTGATCTCGTCCACCCTGACCTCGGTGCTGGGGCAGCGATTGGTGCGTACCATCTGCACACACTGCAAGACGGCCTATGAGCCGGACGACGAGCTGCTTGAGAAGTTGGCCCTGACGCGTGAAGACGTGGCCGGTCGCCCATTCTACTATGGCACGGGGTGTCAGCACTGCAATGACACCGGCTACCATGGACGGAAGGGCATCTACGAGTATCTGCGCGTGACCGATCCGGTTCGCCAGTTGATCGACGAACGGAAACCGACGCTGCTGATTCGCGAGCAGGCCATTCGCGAAGGTATGCGTCCGCTACGCGATGATGGCATCCGCAGTGTTCTGGACGGCTACACGACCGCCGAAGAGGTCTTGAAGTACACGTAAGAGGATTTGCGGCATGGAGAAGGTGGTTATTCTTGGATCGGGGCCAGCCGGGCTTTCCGCGGCGCTCTATACGGCACGGGCAAACCTCTCGCCGGTTGTGGTCGAGGGGCTTCAGCCGGGAGGGCAGCTGACCACGACCACGGAAGTCGAGAACTACCCCGGCTTTCCCGAATCGTGTGACGGCACGGACCTCGTGATGCGGATGCGCTCTCAGGCCGAGCGCTTCGGAACCCGGTACGTGATGGACGAGGTGGTCTCAACCGAGCTGCAGCCGGGCGCACACAAGGTCAAGCTTGCGGGTGGCGACGAATTGGAGACCGAAACGCTTATCATTGCGACTGGTGCCACGGCGCGTTATCTCGGGTTGCCCTCGGAACAGCGGCTCATCGGCAAAGGTGTCTCGGGTTGCGCGACGTGTGACGGCGCGTTCTATCGCGGTCAGAAGGTTGCCGTGGTGGGCGGTGGCGATACCGCTGCGGAGGATGCGATCTTCCTGGCGCGGCTGGTTGAGCATGTGACGGTCATCCATCGACGCGACGAGCTCCGTGCTTCGAAGATCATGGCGGACCGTGTTCTGGCAAGCGACAAGATCACGGTGGCGTGGGATAGCGTCGTCGAAGAGGTGCTGGGCGACGATGGCGTGACGGGCGCTAAGTTGCGCAACGTGAAGACCGATGAGATCACGGAGATCGATATCACGGGTTTCTTTGTGGCTATCGGCCACGATCCCAACACGGACATCTTTGGTGACCAACTCGATAAGGATGACCAGGGTTTCCTGGTTACGGAGAACACGCGCACGAGTATCCCCGGGGTGTTTGCCGCGGGTGATGTGCAGGATCCGCTGTACAAGCAGGCGGTCACGGCCGCCGGCTCCGGCTGCATGGCGGCCCTGGAGGTAGAGCGCTACCTGGCTACAGCGGAAGCATAGCCATGCCAAGCAACGCGGCCGACAGCAGTGGAACGGATACGGGCATGATGGCGCCCTACCGGCGATTGCTCGGGTATGTCCGTAGATACTGGGGCCGCCTGGCACTGGGTTTCCTTTTCGGCGCCTTCTACGCGGCGGCGAACTACGGGTTTGTCTGGGCTGTACGAACGGGTTTGCGAGAGGCGTTTGGCGTCGACGCGAATCCATCCCTCTCGGTCGTGATCGGAGCTGTACTGTTCTTTCCCCTGGTGGGCATTGCGCGTGGGGTGTCGGATTACCTGTCGCGCTGTTACGTGCGCTGGGTCGGTGTGCGAATCGTACGCGATCTCCGCGACGAGATGTTTGGCCACCTTCACGATCAGTCCGTCTCATACTTCTCGGAACGGCGGACAGGTGAGCTGATCTCGCGTGTGTCTAACGACACGGTACTGGTCGAGAGCGCCGTTTCGAACGTAATCACGGACCTGGCCAAGCAGCCTGTGACACTTCTGGCCATGGTGGTATGGCTCTTCGTTCTGGATGTCAGGCTGGCGTTGATCAGTCTGATGATGTTCCCTCTGTGCGTGTTACCCGTTCTGGCGTTCGGAGCGCGGATAAGGCGGCACGTCAGGGTGGCCCAGGAACGCATTGCCGATGTAGTCTCGATCCTGCAGGAGACCATCTCGGGTGTTCGCATTGTAAAGGCTTTTGGCATGGAGTCTTACGAGACGAAGCGTTTCGAGGAGCAGACACGCCTCTATTTCGAGCGCATCATGCGCGTGATCAGGGCGCAGAAT
>CAYFPQ010000043.1:13922-16394 GCA_964345005.1 uncultured Victivallales bacterium
TGTCTCTATGCTGTCAATAGCGGCTGTCCTGGTCTACGTGCGTGTAACAGGCATGCCGGTTGAGGATTTTATGGCCTTCGCCGCCGCGCTGATCCTGATGTATGAGCCCGTCAAGCGGTTGGCGCGTGTATCCGTCCATCTGCAGCATAGCAGCGCGGCGGCACAACGCGTCTTCGCCGTGCTCGACACGGAGGCCACGGTAACTGACCGTGAGGGCGCCGTGGACCTGGCCAACGACTTCGATTCCATCACATTCGACCATGTGAACTTTGCCTACGCCGAGGAGCCGGTCCTTGCCGACGTCAGTCTCGAAGTCAAGGCGGGGGAGCGTGTGGCTTTTGTCGGTAGTTCCGGCGCAGGGAAGACCACGTTGGTGAATCTCGTGCCCCGTTTCTACGATGTCAGCGACGGTGCACTGAGAATTGGCGGTGCGGATGTCAGAGACCTGACGTTGCAGTCGTTGCGGGCGAAGATCGGGCTTGTGACGCAGGAGACATTCCTGTTCAACGATAGCGTGGCCAACAACATCAGCTATGGCTACAAGGATGCCGCACGCGAAACAGTGATGGAGGCGGCGAAGCGGGCACATGCGCACGAGTTCATCACCGAGATGCCGAACGGGTATCACACTGTGATCGGGGAACGTGGCGTTCGGCTCTCGGGTGGGCAGCGGCAGCGACTGGCGATTGCCCGTGCAATCCTGCGCAACCCGCCAATCCTTATCCTCGACGAGGCAACGAGCGCCCTGGATACGGAATCCGAACGGATGGTACAGGCGGCGCTGGATGACCTGATGACGTGCCGCACGGTGTTGGCCATCGCACACCGGCTCTCAACCATTGCGAACTGTGATCGTATCATCGTGCTGGATGGTGGCCGTACCATCGAACGCGGATCGCACGAGGAACTGATTGCACTCAACGGTGCCTACAAGCGCCTTCACGACCTGCAGTTAGGATAAGGGGAAGCATGAAGTCATATCGCAAAGAGCTCTGGTTCAGTACGAGTCGGCGAAGAGAGATGATCAACATCACGCCGGAGGTGAATAGCTGCCTCGCCGAGAGTGGCATTACGGAGGGGTTGTGCCTGGTCAATGCCATGCACATCACGGCTAGCGTTTTTATCAACGATAACGAGTCGGGTCTGCATGCAGACTACGAGAAGTGGTTGGAAAGACTCGCCCCTGAGAAGCCGTACTCGCAGTATGCCCACAATGGATACGAGGACAACGCGGACGCGCATCTGAAGCGGACGGTCATGGGACGCGAGGTAGTGGTGGCGGTGACCGATGGCCAGCTGGACTTCGGCCCATGGGAGTGCATCTTCTACGGCGAGTTCGACGGCAAGCGCAAGAAGCGCGTCCTCGTCAAGATCATTGGCGAATGAAGACTTCCGATTTCGACTACGAGCTTCCTCCCGAGCTGATTGCCCAGGAGCCGCTGTCCGAACGCGCCGGGTCGCGCATGCTTGTACTCTCACGTGAGGACGGCGAGATCGCGCATCGGCAGGTTACGGACATCGCAACCTATCTGAAGCGAGGGGATCTACTGGTCGTGAACGACACGCGGGTATTTCCTGCGCGCATTACCGGTCATCGGTTGGATACGGGGGGACAGGCCGAGTTGCTTCTGACGCACCGCGTTGAGGGGAGCGACGAGGGAGAGGTGTGGGACGCGCTCATGCGTAGCGGATTCCGGCCGCGACGCGGCATGGGGCTCAGCATGGCGAATGGGTCGCTTGTGGTCGAAGTGATCGAGCCACTGGGGGAGGGACGAGTCCGGGTCAGGCTGGAAGGCAAAGCCCCACTGGAGGACATACTCGATCGCCATGGGAGCGTACCGCTGCCTCCATACATCAAACGCGACGAAGGAGACGCGTCGCGGGCAGCGGCCGACCGGGAGCGCTATCAGACGGTCTATGCCAGGCGGCGTGGCGCCGTAGCAGCGCCAACGGCCGGTCTTCATTTCAGTGATGAGCTTATGGGTATGCTGAAGCGTGCTGGGGTCCAGGTTGCGACAATCACGCTCCACGTCGGGCCGGGCACGTTCCGTCCAGTGACAGCGGATGATCCCTCCACGCATGCGATGGATGCCGAGTGGTATGAGGTTTCGCCGGAGACCGCCGAGCTGATTGCAGAGACCCGATCGGCCGGGGGGCGTGTGGTTGCCGTGGGCACGACCACGGTTCGCTCGCTTGAGACGGTAGCCATGGAGCACGGTGATGTGGTGGCGGCCACGGGCTGGAGCCGCCTCTTCATACGATCACCATTTGCATTCAAGGCGGTGGACAGCCTGTTGACCAATTTCCATCTGCCGCGCTCGACCCTGCTTATGCTGGTCAGCGCCTTCTGCGACGGTGTCGATGGAGGTGGCCGGAAGCGTGTGCTGGACGCTTACGAGGCGGCAGTTGCGGAGCGGTACCGTTTCTACAGCTACGGCGACTGCATGTTGATTCTCTAGTCCGGCGGCCCGC
>CAYFPQ010000043.1:16404-26905 GCA_964345005.1 uncultured Victivallales bacterium
AGAGCGGGCCCTACCTTAGCCCTGGGGCGAGACAAGTGTCAGGTAGGGCCCGCTCTCCGAGCGGGCCGTTCTTGCCACGCTCGAATATCCTCCAAAAGACCTATTTCCACTCAAAGACCGGTATGTTACTATATAGATGGCGTAAGGGACCGCTCTCGGACCCTCAACGGCCCGATAACTGTGCTATGAAGCGTTTTCTATCCATCGTGATGGGGCTCGCACTGCTGGGGGTCTGCAGTGTTGCACCCGAAGTGTATGCCAATGTAATCCTCTCGGAAGAGCTCTGGAACGATGGTAATGTCGGAACCCCAACGTGGGGGGCTGACGAGGCTTTTGTCACGATCGATCATAGCGATGGTAGCGGTGATGGCTACCTTGACATCGAGTACGACTCGGGGCGTGGTGCGGGCGAAGCTGAATCGGTAGTTTATACCGATGCCAGCTCATTCTTCAGTGGCGCCTGGGACGATGCTTCCGAGGATGGGGCTTGGATTGAGTTCGATTTCTGGGCCGACGAGAACACACCCTTCGATTTCGAACTGAGATTCGAGGGTACGAGTGGAGACGTGTGGCGCTACGATCTGTCTACCGCGTCTCTGGGGTCGGGCTGGGCTGACTTCATGGTGGATATGGCGTACAACGATTCGCTCTGGTATTACGGCGAATTCGGCGGCGGAACGGAGGCCACGTTCCTTAGCGATCTTGCGAACATCGATTGGATCGGCATCTACATCTACGATGACGATACGGATGCCAACAACTACGGCCTCGACAACTTCCAGCTCATGATTCCGGAACCGGCCGAATACGCGTTGGCGCTTAGCGCGCTGGCCGTGACGTGGTTGTCGATGCGTCGGAAGCGGAAGCAGAAGTGCGCAGCCCCAGCTGCCTGAGCATTTCGTCAGCCCGCGATAGCATCCGGTTTGCGTTCAGAATGTCTTCGTCTGCAATTCCCTTGGAACCTCTCAGGATGCTGCGCAGAATTGCGGCGGTCTTCTGTAGCTCGTCGCGCCGGAGGGCAATCTCAGCTTGGCGTAAGCGATAGCGAAACGCCTCGGGCGAACCGGGCGGTGGCTCCTTCATTATCCAGCCCAGGGCTTGTTCGGCTTCCTTCAGTCGGTCGTTGCGGAGGTAGACGAGGGCGACTGTATCGATCAGCCAGGGCGAACCGGTCGTACGGGGGAGGAGCGAAGGGAGGATGTCAAGTGCCTCGGCGGTACGGTCGGGAGTATCCGCAAGGGTGTATGCCAGGTTGTTCAGCATGATGACATCGTTGGGGTAACGCTTGAGGCCCTGACGGAGCAGGTCAGTGGCGCGACCGGGGTTGTGGAGCAGGCGGGCGGCCTCAGCTCCAATGATGTAGGTCATGCGGTCGGTGGCACCGGCGTCGAGAGCGGCCGTGGCCTGGGTCAGGCTGTCGAGTACCTCCCATCCCCCGCGCCTGAATCGAACGAGAGAGAGCATGCGCGCCCAGAGCTCGTTGTCGGGATCGCTTCGTCGCAGATGTTTGAGCGCCTCGACCATGTCGTCATCAATGTCCAAATCGCCATCGTCCATCTTGATCTCGACAAGGCGACGGTAGAGCGTCGGGGGCGGACGAAGGGCAGAGCGCAGGGCGCTGAGAGTACAGGACTCGGCCCATTCGGGGTCTCTTGAAAGGATGGCGCAACGTAGGCCGATGATATAGGCCGGAAGCAGTGTGCGGGCCTCGTCCGTAGCCCTTCGGGCAACCGCTACGGCGGCGTCACGGTAGCCGGCGCGAAGCAGAAGCTCCGCGGCGCGCGTTAGCGTGGCGGGGGAAAACGAGCCGTTCGCGACCGCATCGCCGATGGTCTCGACCAGGCCAGGCCGGTCTGGCGGATCGGCAGGTGAGGCCAGACCGTCGCGGCAGATCGAGAGAAGCCAGGCTAACCATATCTCGCTGTCCTGGGGGCAGGCGGCCCGGGCACGTCCGATGACATCCTGGTCGCCGCTCGAAAGCCCGATGAGGAACCGCCAGTGCAGCGGCGTGTGTGGCTGGGCAATGGTTGCCGCCTCGGCCGCCGCGCGTGCGGCGTCGTAGTCTTGGCGTCGACAGAGGAGGAGGCATAGCTGGCTCAAGGCGATGGCGCGTTCGGTGCTGTCGCGTCCGCAGGCGAGCCAACTCTCCGGCGCCAGTAGAACCCCGGGGTCGTCTGTGTCGTAGCAGGCTAGCCAGATGGTGTAGAGGTCGCGCAGAAACGGGCTGGATGTCCGGGGAAGGTTGGCGCGGATGCGGGCGGCGTGCTTGGCGAAATCCTGCTCGGTAGGGATGAATATGAGGTGCCAGTTAAGGGACAGCTCGGCCGGTGGGAGCGAGAATCCTTGCTTTGCGTTGGGCAGCACCGGTGGGGTAGCGAGGAGTGCTTCCTTCCTGATACGTCGGTATTCGGAGAAACGCTGAGTGCGCATCAGTACTTCGGCTTCCATCGCCTTAAGGTCGGGGGTGCGAAACAGGATGTTGCGTGACAGGGCAGCCAGTGCCGCCTCGGGCGAGTCATAGTCTCTCAGGGCGTGGGAGAGGATACCGGCTGCTTCGCCGGAGTTCGGGTAGTGGTGGACTGCTGCACGGGAAGTGCGGATAGCGCCGAGACCCAATTGCAGGTTTAGCTGGGCCGTGGCGAGCCGCAGTAGTGGGGTGAGGCGTGGGAGTTCCGTGTCGTCGGGGTAGGTGCGCAAGGTCTCGTAGACGCTGATCCAGTCTCCCTGCCGTTCATACATCGCCGAGAGCTCTACGCGACTGGTCTCGGTCTGTTCGGGATGCGTCTTGGCTATGCGTTCCAGAACGGCGCGGGCATCGTCCATCCTCTTGTCTATCTCAAGCGCGAAGGCGTACTCGTATCGCATACTCAGCGAGAGACGTTCCTGCTCATCCAGCATTCTGAACTGCTCAAGAACGTCGGCGAGCATATCCTTTCTCACCGGCACCGTGTCGGTTACGCCGAGCGCCGGCCCGAGCGGGATCAAGTCACACACGAAAGCCCACATCGGGGTCAGTCGGCCAACGTGGAAGTAGGAGGTAAGATCGACGGCGTCCCAGGCGCTGGTCGAAGGGATCCCAAGATAGCGCTGGCGGAAACTGAACCAACGCTGCCCGTAGCGTACGGCCATCATGGTGAGACCGGGGTAACGGGGATCGATCTCGCTGACACGTTTGTGAATGGACCAGGCCAGGTCGGGCCGGCGGATGTGAAAGCAGTTCTCGACAAGACTGTACAGCTCGTTCGGGTCCTTTATCGCCGGCAGACAGCGCCGCAGATGTGCGGCGTAGCGGCGTTCCCATCCCTCGTCGGGACGCTTGCCCGTAAGATAGAACAGAGGCACCAGTAGGCGGGAGTCCTGCGGCCAGTCCTCAACGGCCTGGCGGGCGAGGGTGGCTACGTCAAGGACCTGGTCCAGGTTCATGAATGCTTCTGCAGCGGACAAGGCCTCCGCGGGGTCGCGGTACGATTTACGCGGATCGGTATCTGAAATGACCTCCCACTTGCGTCCCAGCCTGAGGTAAGGATAGAGGGCGCGAATACGACCGATGTTGGGCCCCCACTGTGCCGCGGTGATGACTCGCTTGGCCACCTCGTCCGGATCATTGGCGTAGAACGCCATCTCGGCGAGAATCATGGCCACGCGTGGGTCGGTGTCTCGTATTTCCTCCGGCATGGTGTCTATAATTGCTCTGGCTTCAGCGTGGCGACGAAGGCCCATGAGGGAGTAGGCCGCCAGGATTTGGTGCTCCAGAGCACGTTGTCCCTCGGCGGGGGCAAGGGTGCCGAGGTGTTCCAGTGCTTCACGGTACTTGGCTCGCATGACGAGGAGACGCAGCATTGTCGACATCCACTCGTCATTGTCGGGCTCTATGGTTTGAACCTTCCACCCGAGTCTTTCGGCATCGGCCAGCTGCCCGGAGTCGCGCATGCTTTCGGCGACCCCGCGGTACCTCTCGGTGCGGTGATAGGGGCGCAGCTTGACACCGGCAATGACGGTCAGGGCAATGAGAAGCAGGCCCGCTACAATTCTGCCGGAATGATCCACCACATGGCGCCAGAAAGGAGGGGGTTCGCGAAGGATGGTCTCGATCTCGGGCGCAAGTTCGTTCGTCTTGCGGTCAACCCTGAGTTTGGTGCGGCGCATGAACTCGATCTCAAGATAGACGAGGAATACTGCCGCGATGACAATCACGCCGGCCGTGTCGTGAAGGAAATCGACACTGTCGACATCGGGCAGTTGAGGAACGAGCAATACCATCGTCGTGATGCGCAGGATGTTGAGTGCAAGCGCTTGCAGCAGCGCAGCAAAGACGGCGACGACTTTCTGGTGCAGGGCAAGGCGCTTCACCAGACCGAGCCCAAGGGCGAGCAGGAATACTGTGGTGGCCGTACGCATGCCGCTGCACCATGCGGGTACCTCGAATATATGGAGTCCGGTCTTCAGTACCAGTCCATCCGCCCAGACGCGGACGTTCAGGATGTGTAACAGCCACTCGGAGCCGGTGACCGAAATTTGTTGCATTGTGATCTGTAGACTACCGAGGACTTGAGAGGGCAGGGGATGAGCCCAGTAGAGCAGGAAGAGCGCCTTGGCCGCATCGCGGGCGTAATGCCCGGGGAGCGACCAGCCGAGACAGGCCGCTGCCACGGCGAGTAGCCCCAGCCACTCGGCCTGATGAATCCCAAACACGATGCCCGTGATGTGGGCCAGAGCGCCGAGGAGTCCGGAGAGCAGAACGATCCACGTGCGAACCGGACGCGCGGGCCTGTCGGGCTTGGGGCGAAGAACGATCAGCACCGCGAAAACGCCCGTCAGGATGAAACGAATGAACGTATCGGGCGCACTTGTCAGCTGACGAAGATGGGTAAACACCCACAGTCCCAGCAGCAGTCCGGCCGCCGTAGCGACGACGCTGCGCGTTGCGCGGTTATCACGAGTCATCAGGGCTGAATCATACGCGAGTTCTAGAGTCTATCTCAAGGCGAAGCGTGCGGGAAGATTCCGGGTGTCAATCCCTGGCGGGTTACACATGGCCTACGCCGTACCACCGTTACCTTCTCCCGTCGAATGGCCTGCAGGTCTCGCTTGGAAGCACCGCCATCAGTAATGAAGGTGCCGACATTGGAGACGTTGGCAAACCCCACGAAGGAGACAGACCCGATCTTGCTGCTGTCCGCAAGGAGCACAACGTGCTGGGCGCTCCGGATTACCTGCTGCTTGGTGTAGGCCTCGCGTGGATCGGTCGTCGTGAGCCCCTTCTCGATGTTCAGACCGATGGTGCCCATGAAAGCGATATCGACATGCAGCTTCTCAATCAACGGACCGGTTAGGGGGCCGACGAAAGTCTGGCTGAGTGCACGGAGCTCCCCCCCAATAACTATCACGCGGGGGCCGGTACCAGACAAAGCACTGGCAACGCGGAGCGAATTCGTCACAACGGTCAATTTGTCCATGCTGGAAAGCCGTGCTGCAAGGGCCAGAACGGTGCTGCCGCCA
Organism: uncultured Victivallales bacterium; assembly: GCA_964345005.1. Lineage (GTDB taxonomy): Bacteria > Verrucomicrobiota > Kiritimatiellia > UBA8416 > JABMPJ01 > JABMPJ01. The sequence goes on from CAYFPQ010000043.1 coordinate 21,904, forward strand.
TCGAGAAAGATCGTGTCGTTAGCAGCTATCAGCTCCAACGCCATCTTGGCGATCCGTCCCTTCTCCTGGGTACGGACGGCCGCCTTGTCATCGAAGAGGGGCTCGGCCATGCGTGGACTCACCGAAACAGCACCGCCGTGTACTTTGCGTATCAGACCACGCGACTCCATTTCGGTCAGATCACGCCTTACAGTGGCAGGAGAAACACCCATGATCTGGCAGAGCTCCTTCGCCCGTACCACGTGCCGCTGGCGGAGCAATTGTACGATCTTCTCCAATCGTTCCGGTGCAAGGTCTCGCGTGGTTGCCATGATTGATCCTGATTGCTTGTGACTGAATATGAGCAAGTATAGTCGGGTCACGTGGGCTGGGCAAGCGGGAGATGTGGGCGTTGTCAGCGGCTCGCCGGGGACGGCTTGCCCTACCTCGTCGCGGGTGTAGCCCTGCCGTGGGTGAGAGCGAGCTGTCCCCAGCGAGCCGGGATGCTGCGTTAACCTGATCGACTCCAGTCACCTCATTCGCTATGGTCCCACCTGATTTCTGAAAGGTGTGACTGATGAAGATTGCTTTGATTGGATTCGAGCAGGCTGGGAAGCGGACGTTGTTTGCGCTGTTGACCGGTCGGGAAGTGGGAGAGGCCCGTAAGCCGAGCGAGGTGGTCGAAGGTATTGCCGACATTCGAGATCCGCGAGTGGATAGGCTGGCCGAGCTATGCGAGCCGCAAAAGACCGTTTATGCGCAGAACAACTTCGTGCTCTGCCCCGACGCAGTTACGGGAAGCGGATCGCGCGAGTGGCTCGACGCCGCGCGCCGATGTGATCTGATCTGTCTTGTGGTGCGGGCGTTCGAGTCTGACCAGGTGTATCACCCTGCCGGTTCCGTGGATGCAGAACGGGATCGTGTGGACCTGGAATCCGAGATTCTGCTGGCGGACATGGAGTTGGTGGAGAAGCGTCAGGCGCGGCTGGAGAAGGAGGCGCGGGCCGGACTCAGCGCCGGGCAGAAGCTTGAGCAGAAGGCACTGACCAAGTGTATGGCCGTTCTCGAAGAGGAGAAGGGCGCTTCTGCGGCGGAGCTTGACGAGCAGGAGCTGGGCGCCATTCGCAGCTTGGGGCTGTTGACGATGCTTCCTGTGGTGGCGGTCCGGAATGTATCCGAGGATGACCTGGGTGACGCGGGTGACGGGACCGTGACGGTGTCTTGTCAAATCGAGCAGGAGATTTCTGCAATCGAGGATCCGGCGGAACGCGCGGAGTACCTTGAGAGCATCGGGCTGGATGCACTGGGGGTAGACCGTGTGAACGCAGCGGCCTACGACGCACTGGGGCTGATGTCATTCTACACGACCGGCAAGGACGAGTGCCGTGCCTGGACAATTCGAAAGGGAAGTGTCGCGCCGGTAGCTGGCGGCAAGATTCACAGCGATATCGAGCGCGGGTTCATCCGCGTTGAAGTGATTAAGTACGACGACTTCATCGAGGCCGGCTCAGAGAAAGCGGCCAAAGACCTGGGTAAGGTTCAGCTCAAGGGCAAAGACTACGTCATCGAAGACGGTGACACCTGCCACTTCCTGTTCAACGTGTAGGGCCCATGCTGTTATATCCGCGGTGAACTGCCCAAAGCGGAGGAGCAGGGGTACCCTCTGAGGCCTGGCAGGCCGAGCAAAGCGAGGCAGTGCTCCAGCCCGGAGGGTATCCCTGCTCCGGAGCGCTACGCTTGGCTAGCCGCCAGGGCCTGCACGAAATCTGCCTTGATGTCTTCGATGTTCTCGAGGCCTACGGCCACGCGGACGAACTCGGGGGTTACGCCGGCGGCGGCTTGTGCCTCGGGAGCCATCTGCTGGTGGCTGGTTGAAGCCGGGTGGAGGACGAGCGTCTTGGCGTCGCCTACGTTCGCCAGGTGGCTGGCCAACGTGACGCTGTCGATGAACTTCGTGCCGGCTTCAGCGCCGCCTTTGATTCCGAATCCCAAAACGGCGCCATAGCCGTTGCTGAGATACTGGTCAGCCAGGGCGTGGTAGGGATGCTCCTCGAGTCCGGTGTAGACCACCCACTCTACCGCATCCTGCTCCTTCAGCCACTCGGCCAGGGCAAGCGCGTTGGCGCTCTGCTGGCGGATACGCAGCGGCAGGGTCTCGAGGCCCTGCAGGAATAGGAACGCGTTGAACGGGCTGGGGCACATGCCGAGGTTCCGCATCCCTTGGACGCGGGCCTTGATGATGTAGGCTACGTTGCCCATGCCCGGCACATCACTCAGCGCATCGGCGTAGACCAAGCCATGATAGCTTTCATCCGGGGTGTTGAAGCCGGGGAAACGGTCATTCTTCCAGTTGAAGTTGCCGCTATCCACAATGACGCCGCCGATCGAGGTCCCGTGGCCGCCAATCCACTTGGTGCAAGAGTGCACTACGATGTCGACGCCGTGGTCGATGGGACGGCAGAGAATGGGGGCGAAGGTGTTGTCGACGATAACCGGGACGCCTGCAGCGTGGGCCGCGTCGGCGATGCCGGCCAGGTCGAGGATGTCGCCCTTGGGGTTACCGATGGTCTCGAGGTAGACCGCCTTGGTGTTGTCCTTGATGGCGGCGGCGAATTTCTCGGGTGTACCGTCGTCAATGAACGTCACCTCGATGCCCAGCTTCGGCAGCGTGTGCCGGAAGCAGGTTTCCGTGCCGCCGTAGAGCGAGGAGGATGAGACGATGTGATCGCCAGCCTCCGCAATGTTATGGACGGCCAGGAAGATGGCCGACATGCCGCTCGATGTGAGCATCGCTCCGACGCCACCTTCAAGGGCTGCGATCCGTTTCTCGACGACATCCGACGTGGGGTTCATCAGGCGCGTGTAGATGTTGCCGAATTCCTTCAGGGCAAACAGATTGGCCGCGTGCTCGGTGTCGTTGAATACGTAGCTGGTGGTCTGGTAGATCGGTACAGCGCGCGCCCCCGTAGTAGGGTCGGGCGCCTGTCCGGCGTGTAAGGCGAGTGTCTCTGCGTTAAGTGTTTCCGTGCTCATCTTCCTTCTGTCCTTTCGGTTCGTCTATATGTTGTATGAAATACCTTCTTGTGCCTGAGTTTGCTCCGCCATCTGTGCAATCGTTGTCCGCCCAAACAAGTCTTCGAGCACCGCGACCGCCTTCTCCCAAACGGGGCGCGTGGGACACGATGCCTCTCTCTTACAGTAGGTGTCGATGCAGGGAACCGGCCGAATCGGTCCCTCAACAGCGGCAAGGACATCGCCAAGGGTAATGTTCTGCGGGTCCTGCGCGATCGAGAAACCGCCCTTGCGCCCCCTGTGGCTTAAGACCAGGCCGGCTGCCTTCAGACGCACCATTATCTGCTCGATATAGTCGGCTGAAAGCTCCTCGGCCTCAGCAATTTGGTACTTTGTGACAGGCCCGGCTCCCCTCCGGATGGCCAGATAAACCATTATTCTGGCTGCGTATCGCCCTTTTGTGGATAATGCCAGCATCTTTAGAACCTTCTTGCTAATACATGATTGACATGATCATGATTCGAGCGTATTGTACGCCGCAGAGTGGGCAATGCAATAGAAAAAATCACGTAATTTGAGATCACCATTAAAGGAACTACAAAGATGAACGTGTATTCGGACAATTCACTATCGATCGGAAAGACGCCGCTGGTGAAGCTGAACAAGCTGGCCGGCAGCAAGGCCACGGTTTGGGGCAAGGTCGAGGGACGCAATCCCGGCTATTCGGTGAAGTGCCGAATCGGAGCCTCCATGGTTTGGGATGCCGAGAAGCGTGGTGCTCTGAAGGAAAGCATGACCATCATCGAGCCAACCAGCGGCAACACGGGCATCGCCTTGGCATTTGTGGCGGCTTCGCGCGGCTACAAGCTGAAGTTGACGATGCCGGACACAATGAGCATCGAGCGTCGCAGAATTCTCCAGGCTTTTGGTGCGGAGGTCGAGCTGACGCCTGGCGCTGGCGGCATGGCAGCGTCCGTTCAGCGCGCGACGGAGATCGCTGAAAATGATCCGGAGCACTTCTTCATGCCGCAGCAGTTCAGGAATCCAGCCAACCCGCAGATCCATGTGGAGACAACCGGACCGGAAATCTGGGCGGACACGGATGGTGAAGTTGATGTGATCGTTGCCGGTGTCGGCACCGGCGGAACGATTACGGGGCTTTCGAAGTTCTTCAAGCAGGACAAGAAGCGGTCGATTGTTTCCGTCGCGGTGGAGCCTGAGGCAAGCCCGGTGCTGACGCAGACGCTGGCGGGCGAAGAGCTGAAGCCGGGACCCCACAAGATCCAGGGCATCGGTGCCGGATTCGTGCCGGATGTGCTGGACCTCTCGCTGGTCGATCGCGTTGAGCAGGTCAGTAACGAGGAGGCGATGGAGGTCGCGCGACGTCTGGCGACGGAGGAGGGGCTGCTCTCGGGTATCTCGTGCGGCGCCGCGACGGCTGTCGCGATGCGCCTGGCGGCCGATCCGGAGTTTGAAGGCAAGAACATCGTAGTCATCCTGCCGGACTCGGGTGAGCGCTACCTGTCGACGCCGTTGTTTGACTGATCGATCTTGCGGTGTAAGTTGAGCCGGGATTTGCGGAAGCGCCCGCACGGGGCGCGTGCTTATGTAGGAGGAATGGTATGAGCGTACCGGAAGAGTATTTGGGTGTGGCGTTGGATTTGGCGGAGAGTGTGGACTACTCCAGTGGGAGCATCGTCAGCAAGACGTTGCTGAACAAGAAGACGGGCACGCTCACGCTGTTCGCTTTCGATGCGGGGCAGGGACTCAGTGAGCATACATCGCCCTATGACGCAACGATCTATGTTCTGGATGGCGAAGGCACCATTACAATCGATGGCGAGATCAAGAAGGTCAAGGCCGGCGAGCTCATCATCATGCCCGCCAACATTCCTCATGACGTCCAGGCCGAGGAGCGCTTCAAGATGCTCCTCATCATGATTCGCTAGTGCCGGGTCAGAATCAAGCTCTCAAAATACGTAAGTCTTTGTCATTCCGAGCGAAGCTGCCT
>CAYFPQ010000044.1:0-25225 GCA_964345005.1 uncultured Victivallales bacterium
CAGGTGGCTCAATTCAGATGAGCAAGGGCGGCTCAATTCCGGTGAGCGCTATAGAGGAATACGGCGTGCGCCTGTACCTGTTTGCCTGCATGCGCAATCACGCACATATCCTGTGTGAAACACCCCAGGCAAACCTGAGCGCATTCATGCACAAGCTGCAGACGGCGTACACGGTCTACTACAATCTGCGACACCGGCGGAGCGGCCACCTGATGCAGGGACGGTTCGGAGCGGAACTGGTGGCAGGCGACGAGTACCTGCTGAGACTGGGCAAATAAGGGACGGACCTTTTATCGGTTATTCGCCATGTCGTTGTCGCGGGGTTGATCCTGTCTCAAGATTCTTTCTCTTCTCCGTCTTTTGACGGGATGTACAGGATGATCAGGATGGGCGGCCTTTGGCCGGGGGCAGAGAGGAGAGTTTGAGGAGATTGTAGCGCCGAGAATAAGCGCCGAGAATCTAGTTGCGCCGGCGCGCGGTCCTTCTGCGGGAGCCAGTGACTGGCCCCCCCTCTGGGGAACGACCGAAGGGAACTACTATCTCGGCGCTTTGTCTCGGCGCTAAGAGCTCCCCGCTTCCCGGGCTTTTGGCCTGTTATACAGTATTGCATCATACAGATATGCATGATACAAGGGAGGCATGAATCCTTTCAGATATGGTGAAGTTGTCGTAGACGAGGACTTCTGCTCACGTCCGGAACTGCTGCGTGCTGTGGGTAAGCATATCCGTGCAGCGCATAAGATCGCACTGATGGGGGAGCGACGCACCGGGAAGACATCATTGGTGTTTGAGGCAGCACGGCGAAAGCGCGGCCTTCGGCTTGTATACGCGCAGCTATGGGCGGCAAAGAGCATTACCGACGTAGCGGACCGTCTCCTGCGAGGGATCTCAACGGCTCAGTCACAGGCGGGATGGCTGGAGCGTGTTGGATCGCTGCTGGCCAGACTCCGCCCTACACTTGAATACGATCCTTTGAGCGGTTTACCGAACCTGACTGTGGCGCCGGGCACTGTGATACCCCCCAGTGGACTGCATGCGGTAATGGACGCCATCGAAAAGCTGTCAGAGAGCGCAAACCTGGTCGTTGTACTCGATGAAGTTCAGGCGATGCGACACATTGACAACGGAGACGCGCTCTTGGGAGAATTGCGAGGACGTATCCAGCGGCAACGTGAAATCCCATACATCTTTGCCGGTAGCGTACGCCATGAAATGGAGAAACTGTTCTTGCTTCCTGACAGTCCGTTCTTCAAGTCGCTTCGTATCGTAGAGGTGGGCGACATCCCGCGCGAAGCATTTGAGAAGTTCCTGGGGGAGCGCTTCAAGGCTGGAGAACGAGGCGTAGCAAAGGACCTCTGGGGAGCGGTCTTTGCTCTTTCGGAAGGGAACCCCAGCGATACACAGCAGCTATGTGCGGCGTTGTGGGACACGACTGAGCAAGGAAAGACGATCTCATCCGAGCATGTTAACAGTGCTCTCATGCATATCTTCGCTACGGAGCGAAAGGGGTTCGAGAGCATTATCAAGTCGCTGACGGACAATCAGGTCAAGTGTCTCAGGGCGTTGGCACGTGTGGGAGGTGAACACCCACAGTCAAAAGAGTTTCTTGCCGCGTCAGGCATTAACCTTCCTGCATCGGTAAAGCGGAGCCTGACTCGGCTCGTCAATCTTGGTGTCCTATATGGCCCCGATCGTGAGTACAAGTTCTTTGATCCGTTCTTCAGGCAGTGGCTCTTGGCGGATATGGCGTAGAGAAGGCTGAGGGAAGAAGCTCTCAGGGATTATACGAATCGCATTGCGACAGCAACAGAACCATCCCTCGTACCCGCAGCAGAGCGCCACTCAACGCCTGGCGGCGACATCATTGTGCTGTCTGTAACAGAGTTTCCGCTTAAACCTGTCGCCACGCGCGGCCGCTGCTACAGAAGGGCCGGTAGTACGACTCGGCAGATGTCCCCATCGGAAATTGCGGAGATGCACCTGCGCAGTACCGGCCAAAGCATGGATGCCGTAATTGTTGATGGGAAGACCCGTGATGATCTGGATCTTGATGCAGTCAGGCGGTACATGCGCCAAGCCACATCAGTTGGCCGCAGATCCTTCGGCGACCAGGACGATCCCTGGCAGGTCTTGAAGAAGCTGGAACTGGTCAGATCCGAGACAGAGATCACGCGCGCAGCTGTTTTGTTGTTCGGAAAGAATCCCCAATCGCCGCTGACACAGGCCGTTGTCCATGCCGGTCGTCTCCGAGAGAAGGTGCATATCATGGACAGCCGAATCATTGACGGCCCTATAATCGATCAGATCGAAGAAACTGTGGAGTTCATTAAGAAGAACCTCCATGTCCGGTTCGAGATCACAGGAGAGCCACAGCGCAAGGAGGTGTGGGACTATCCCTTACCGGCTTTGCGGGAAGCGATCATCAATGCCATCTGCCATCGTGACTACGGCGATGTTGCGGATATCCAGATCAAGATCTTCGAGGATTGCCTACAGGTATGGAGCCCAGGTGCTCTCCCATACGACGTCACGGTTGACGACCTGCTTGATCCAGAGCACTCATCCAAACCTCGAAACAAGCTCATTGCGCAGATATTCTACGACATGAGGTTGATCGAAAGGTACGGAAGCGGGATCTCACGAATCCTGGACGCCTGCCGCGAGGCAAGCTTACCGAATCCGCTGTTCGAGAACTTCTCCGGAGGGTTCCGAACCAAGTTCATGCTGCCCGCCCCGATCACAGGGGAAGTCACCGGGGATGAGGGAGTAAGTGAGGGAGTAAATGAGGGAGTAAGTGAGGGAGCAAGCACTCTCCTTGCTGCGATAGGAGCGGAGCCAGGGCATCGCCTGCCTTTCTACGCCGGCAGGCTGGATGCGCCTGCAAAGTCCGTTGAGCGATGGCTTAAACAGCTGCGCGACAGCAATCAAGTGGAATTTCACGGCGCCCCAAAGACCGGTGGATACTACGTGATCGACAGATAGCAAGAGGCGTCAAGTCGAGCAAACGCTAGGCAAAGACTGAAGAGATTGTAGCGCCGAGACAAAGCGCCGAGAGTTTAGTTGCGCTTCGCACGTTTCTTCTGCGAATGCCCGAGCACAGTCCAGTGACAGGATAGGCCGCAGGTAACTAGACGTCGTCCGAAAAGGTATCTGCGCTCTTTGGAATCTCAATATCCAACAGCCAACACTCAAATCCAATTTACAAGGGGGGGAACTTCTGCCGGACTTCACGCTACCTTCCGCGGTTTCCGTCGGTATCGACCGAAGTCTTACCTTGGATATTGGAGATTCCTTGTTGGATATTGGATATTCTCTCCGTCATTCGCCCTTTCTGATGTCCCAAACCTTTTCGGACAGGGTCTAACTAATATCTCGGCGCTTTCCTCCAGAGGCGGACAAGTGTCTCGGCGCTAAGAGCTCCCCGCTTCCCGCCTATGGCGGCCATGGGCGAAGGCTGGTTATTGAAGCGCTGCATCAACGGGGGCTGATTACGGATAGGAAATCGCGGTAGAGGGAAGCATCAAGCGCAAGTGCGCTGCTGGCGAGTTTCGCGCCTACTTCGGGTCGATGAGCGCAAGAATCTCTTCGATAAGAACAGGAAGGTTGGGCTGATCGAAGCTCATCGCCGGCGCTGGCTGACGGCTATGCTTCATGTCCGGCGGCACATGCTTGTGGTGAGGGTGTGATGCCTGGAGTGCAACATCATCTGGGGGAACCGTTATGGACAGTGCGTGCCGGCAGGCGGTGTGATCAGAAGATATAGGTCTTGTCCTTGTCGAGGACCTGCACCAAGGCTGGCCCGAAAGACCCTGGGCGATCTCTTGACGCTTTCCTGATGGCAGAGGTCGCCTTGGTCCCGTAGGCAAGGACGGTGGGGTCGGACAGCGATCGAATCAACCACCAACTTCGTCTGGTCGGTCGGCACCTTGATAACCAAGCTTCTCGCCCTATTCATGACGATGCCCATTCGTCGAGACAATAGCCTGCTCCATGTGGCCCTTGATCTCCCGTTCGAATCGGACGATCGAGTCAAGATCGCTGGGCTTCCACCGACTTGCCCACTTCCGCTTGTGCGGCTTGCACATTGCGCAACTGCGGGACTTGTTCTTCAATCGCTTTCGCATTCAGGCCCTCAGGACACCCGGGTCAACTCCAGCCCCTCGATCCGGGAATAGGTGCGGGGACGAAGCTTCTTGATGGAGACATAGACAACGTGCTCCCCCCGTGCCTCCATACGCTTCCCCATCTTGCGGTTCAAGGCTTTGAGTTTGGCGTTGTCCTCGGGCAAGAGCACGATCTCCGCATCGGCCGGTAATTGTTCCTCGATCTCAGGGTGCTCGAAGACATACCGGCTGAATTCAGCACTCAATTCGATGTTGCCCTGTACCATGGCCATCTCTCGTTTCATCATTTCCGCCCTCCCAGGAAATGCGTGCTCCTGAAAACTGATAAGCTAATTTTTCCAACAGATTAGGCAAGAACCGTGATGAAGTCGAGTGCAACATGGCGGCGTGTGGCGGGGGACGAGAGAATGGACACGGAGAGAAGGGACAGGCCAGTTGTGAGGCTGCGACACAATTTGCCTCTTCATTCCTGCTGACGACCGCCGGTTGCTGCTGATGTGGTGGCGAACCCGTGTGTGTGGTGGCGGATTGGCGAGAATCACCGGTAGAAGACAGACTCCCGGCGATGCTCTTCTGGAGGAACTCGATTCTGGGCTCTTGTCGGCCTACGTGGCCGTTGGTAGGTGGATGACGCTCATCCTCAGACGGCGTACGGTGCACAGGCCGCCCCAATCCGCATGCTTCATGGGCCTGGCCGTTCGACTTGGCTCACGACAGGCGGCGGTGGTTCGCCGTGGACTGAAGCAGTCCCGGTGTCGCTTGAAGGCTTCATCGACAAAGTTGCTGCTGCCAAGGATCACACCGTCACTGAAATAGCGAACCCTACAGCGCAGGGCCTGTCCCTTTGGTAAGCTGGAACAACTGCGACCGTGTGACCAGCGATGCGGGTGGGGATCGTCGATGAGGGGTATGCGGACCGTAACCGTTCAAGACGGGATTGAGCGACGGAAACGAGGTTACCCCTGGGACTGCGATGCAGACCCGATGTGCGGTCTTCGGGAATGAGGATGGTTGCAGGCGCGCAGTCGTATCGCCTGATCCAGTCAAGCAGGGCATCCATCCGCTCACTCCGGGAAGGTGCACCCGCAACCACATACACCGCATCCACCTCGGCGTGAGGAGTGATCCAGGTCGAGCGCTGCTGTAGCCACCGGGCTGCGGCGAGGTAGGCGATAACCAGAACGATGGCGGCCAAGAAGATTGTCATCGTGCACTCCTGAATTCCCATGGCGCAACCGCCGTATCCCTTGCCCATAGCCCCCTCCCCTCTGCTCGCGCCAGTGCTTCGGCCTCAGCAGTCGGTCCAGCCTTGCGCGCATACCGGTAGCGCCAGGCATTACCGGTGCGGACCATGGCCAGGTTGATGTTGTTGTCGCCGACGAAGAGCGTGGCGAGCGTCCGGCCGTAACGATCTGGGCCATGGGAGTGGAGGGTGATTGGGGCGGATGAGACGATATTGACCAGGTAATCGCGGGAGGCGCGGCCGTGCGGTTGCGCCAGTTCAGGGGAATCGATGCCGGCGAGGCGGAGGCGGGTGGATGTGCCGTTGATGGTCGCGATGAGGGTATCGCCGTCGATGATGCGGGTGATGGTGCACGGGCGAGGGGATAGCTCGCGCAAAGCCGCAAAGGCGCAAAGGGGGGAGGCAAGCTCAACCAGTCCATAAGCCAGAAGAATGCAGAGGCGATTGAAACGCTTGTGGCCTTTGCCAATACAAGGGGCGGCAGTGTCATCGTCGGAGTAACCAATACTGGCGAAGTCACAGGTCAGCGACTCAGAGAGGAAGCACTGAGGGATTACACGAACCGTGTTGCGACAACAACAGAACCGTCCCTCGTGCCGGTGGCAGAGCGCCACTCAACGCCGGACGGCAATATCATTGTCCTCTCCGTTACAGAGTTTCGTAAATGGCGGAGCAAATGGCGGAGCAAATCAACTCCTATCTTACATCACCAAACACCCGGGCAAGCGTGCTGTGGAGCTAGCTGACACATGCGCCACTTCAAGACGAACAATTGAGCGCAGACTTAAGAAACTAAGAGAAGAAGGATTGGTGGAATTCAGGGGTGCACCGAAGACCGGCGGATACTACGTGACCAGTGGATGACCAAACCGGAGATCGTTATGTCGTCTGTGTGGACAACGCAAGCTATCCTGCGTCCTTGGAACGGAACAGGCGCTACAAGACCGTCCCAGACTGGGACGCGGAAGCGGATGGGGATGCCCGGATAGTTGATGAGAGCGGAGAGGCCTATCTCTATTCTCAAGATCGTTTCGCCCCATAGGATTTCGGGTGGATGATTTGGGCGTCGGCACCTGAAGAAGCAGAAGCCGTCCGCAGACGGCTTCGCGCCCTGCGCCGAAGCGACAGGGGGGGTATCAGTTGTTACGAGGCAACTATGACCTAACAGACGGCCTGAGTCAACTGTCTTAAAGCGCCCTTTTCCGTGCACGGGCAGTGCCTCTCGTTCTTCCGCGATACATACTCGAAGATTCCCCAGGTACCGCTGCCGCAATCTCCACATCCAGAAGAAGGGGCCATGTTGACGGCCATCATCTATGAACAGGTCTTTGCGCCCGCGGTAGGGGGCTACGAACTCGGTATAGTCCTGCAGATCATCACTCTCAGACCAGAACACTTCTTCTTCGGGCTCAACAGTGTCGCTGCAGAAAAACATGCTGCCATCTTCTACTCTCAAGGTCTTGTGCGCTGGCTGCGGTATTGATGTTTGGTACGGATGAGATCATCGGTAGCGTGGCACCTGCTTACAAGTTCGACGCTCTTGTTCGCCGAAAGGATCTCTCACGCTACGATGACCGCCTGCTGGTGCGCACAAACTTGATCGATGCTTATGATCTGTTGATGGGATTCGTGGAGAAGCACCTGGACGACCCTTTCTTTCTGGAGGACAAGCAGGGGCACGGCGGCCGAGATTCGGGCAGTGGGGGGATTTGTGCACGATGCGAGATTTGCGGCTGGAGCCGGTGGGGGTGACAAGGGCGGCGTAGGCCGGAGGCCGGAACTCAGAGATCAGAGGTCGGGGTCACTGTCCGACCAAATCGTAGCTAGAGCCCATCCGAAAAGGGTTTCGGATGAGGTCTAGCTATACACGTCAGGCAAGGTCCGCTCGGTCCTTTTCTCGAACCCGAGAGAATGAAACTCAATAGCAGAACGCTCCTCGACCAGGCGCAGCATTGCGGCGAAGTAGTCGTCAATCCGCAAGTTTGGCCTCACGCAATGTGTCTCTCGAATCCGTCAAGCGCCCGAGCATACGGTGCTCGCCAATCCATTCGTCCGTTTCCAGCGATTCCTCTATCTTACCCGCCTCATACTGAGCCAGGAAATCGGCCGTCACTGTTTTGAACCGATCTTCGAAAGCCCTGATACGGGCCTGCGTTCGACGGATTGCGGCATCGAGCAGACGCACTTCATTGTCAAACGCAGCCCTGACCAGTTCCTGCGCAGGAACATCTTGATCAAAAGTTATAGTTAGCGTTGTCACAACAGCCTCCCTTCGATTGAGGTCGTTCACGGATAATAGTAGCCATGTGCCCGAAGGGGGTCAATCGGAGAGAATGGCCCGCGTGGCCGACATGAGTTTGAGCTGGCGATACGCCGGTTCATTCGGTATCAAGGATCGTGACGGACCGACACCGTATTGGGACGGTGTTCGATCTCCGCCTGCTGTTCTCTGATATCCTGGCTATGTCAGCACGACCCTTCGGTAACTATGTTCGACAGAAGCGCCTGGCGCTGCTGTCAAATGACCGGAATTACTCGCTGCGCCGTGTTGCGATCGCATGTGGTCTGGAACCCTCTTTCTTAAGCAAAGTGGAGCGGGAAGTATCGCCGCCCCCTTCAGAGGCCAAGATCAAGGCGTTGGCGTCTGTACTGCATGAGGATCCGGACGTTCTTCTGGCGCTGGCCGGCAAGGTCTCCACCGACCTGCAAGACGTCATCCGCGCTCGACCGCAACTCTTTGCCGAGTTGTTGCGCCAACTCAGACACGCCCCCGACCATAACTTGAACAATATGGTACGCGAGGCGAGGGCGGAATACGGCACACGCGAGTAACCTCTGTTCTTATTCGTTGACACCGGGGTGTAGGTAGTACACACTCCCCATTAATAAGCAACAGGAGGACAGCATGCCGACGCCGAATAAGAACAGGCTCTATTTGCACGAAGCTCTGGAGCTGCGCAGCGAATACGACGCCCGGATTCAGACGATCAAGGATTGCCTGTCGAAGAGCCGCACCAGCCACGGGCGATCCTCGCTCTGGCATGACGACCGAGGCAAGCGCCGCCCCAGCCCGGACTTCGATGCTGCTGATGAACGGGCACGCCTCCGCAAGCTGGAGATCAAACGTCGTAAGCTCAACAGCGCCATCCAGAAGTCCAACTACGAGACACAGCTCGAGTTCGAGGAGCAATCTCTTAGCCTTCTTGAAGCCCTCGATCTCCGCAAGGCGCTCAATCAGCAGATAGCCGAACTCGCAGAGCAACTCTCGGCAGCGGCCTACCAGACCGTGATCTACAAGGAAGACCGGGACATCGTGGAAGCAAGCGAAGTTCCCTATCTGGAGTGCCGTGACAAGCTGGACCGGGCACGGGTCTCGTTCCGAGATCTCAACCGCAAGCTTCGATGGGCCTCTTTTGAGACCCCCGTGGATTTCCAGGATGAGTAAAAAGACAGCGCGCGAGACAGGGGAGCAAGCGCGACTGTCACGGCAACGTGACATAGCCCAGACGTGGCATCTGAGATAGCCTCCTTCGGGAACGGGACCGTTAATCCTGCTAAACCGGATAAGCCATACAGCAAGATACACCGCAGCCCGCAAACCCCTCACAGCGACAAAACATCAGAGCTGAAGGGCTCCGCGTCTCGCCGTTTTCACTGTGTCACCGCTCATCAACCCAGGAAGGAAGGCAGAGAAATGAAGTTTGTAGCCCTCGTGCATGCCTTTGTGAAGACGCTGGGTGATCTTGAGCATGGCTTGTCGGGTATCGACCACGTATGGAATGTACGCTTCCCAGATCAGGGGGGCCAATGGCATCACTTCGCTGTTAACACTACAACTTAAGATAAAGGAGTACGCCATAAAGATAGACCTACTCCCGCCGCAATACCGGGCACCGGCTCAAGCATTGCTCTCGAAGACACTCGTCATCTATCCACGTACAGTTGCACTTGCTGCGATAGGGAGCGTAGCGGACGGCACATGGCTGCCGGACAGTGACCTGGACGTGGTCTGGATTCACCGCGGCCGACGCAAGCAGAGCTGGCATGAGCGCATTGCGTACGACTATGAGAGTCCTGTCGAACTGGTTGCGTTCAATCTCAAGCAAGTGCATGAGCATTTCCGACAACACAGCCCCATGGCGCACGCGCTTCAGTCCGGCCTGATGCTATACGACCCCGAAGGACTTCATGCGGCCTGGAGAGAGACGCCTCTTGGCCTTCCAACCCGCCACTATGTCGACATGACATACGCGTTCATGTCACGCCGCCTGGAGTGGGGAATGGATTCCTACCGGAGAGAATGCCGTTTTCATCGTCGCTTCTGCAAACAGTCGAGCGATTGTTATTGTAGTGTCAGCGACGTGCTCTGCCGAGCTGTATGGAATCTTGTCCGGCTGGTCCTTGTCGTACAGGGATACGTGCCTATGAGTTCACCTCTTGCGTTGAGCTCGACCGCAACATCAGAACTCACCTCAACGCTGTCCGCTTCCAAATCATCTGAGATGGCGACGTGCAGAATATCGTCCTGCCTGAAGTATTCCACATGTGGGCTCGTCATAAGGCGATCTCTGGCCTACGCACGAAAACTCGATCTGCGGTTGATCCGTCCAACCAAGGAGGTCAGGCGTATTCGTATACGGGTGTCGACACCGAACCAAGCGCGGGAACCGATCTGGACGGAGTCACTCGCCACTGGAGACCGCAACTTCGTAGAGGCCACCACCAACAAGTACAGAGCCCGCTCGCGCTTCACCTACGATTCCATCGACACGCCATCAGGCCAAACCTGGGCCGTCCGTGAAACACCCACCCCTATACCAATCGACGCGTCTTGTCGATAACAGCAAGCGAACCAACTACTTACACCGCCCTCCCCCCTCCCAGATGCTCTTAGCCGACACGAAATGCCCTCTTCGTGTCTTCTAACGCCGAGAATTCAGGTCGCTTGCTCTCATCCCGTACGCGCGGCGGCACGCTTCATTCTTCTCTGCCTTCCTCGTAGCGGTCATGGATCCAAGCATTGCCGCCCGCAATGTGTCAGTGTCCTGAGAATCGCATCCAGAACAGCATTGAGTTCCTTCCCTATGTCTTCAGCGAGGAATCGCAGGACGAAGTAGCCATGCTCTTGCAGCAGTGCATCTTTGCGTCGATCGCGCCGATATGCAGTCACATCGGACAAGTGCTGCGGCCCATCCAACTCAACGACAACTCGCGCTTCCGGACACAAGAGATCCACCTCCATGTGACCACGCTGATCAAACTGGATTGGCAACTTCTGGTTCAGGCGAAACCTACCGGACGTTGCCGATAGAGTCTCGAGGCGTCTGTACAGGAAAGCCTCAGAGGAACTGCGAGCCATCATTCCGCCCTCTACCGTCACAGGAAAGGTTCGTGCCGCATGAACGAACAAGTCTCCGAGCGGCGTATCCACGCCATCCCGAATCAACCGTTGCACGCTGGCCGCATAATCGCGCTTCCACTCAGGATCGACAGGCAATGGGACTTCCGGCGGCCACCCCGGCACAGCACTGGCCGGCAACAGAATCGTATACCCCACGGATTCGTACCCTCTGCAACGCCGGTCGAACATCCTCGCAAGCATGGATACATTCAGGTCGGCATAGTCATAAACAATGACCTCCCGCTTGCGCTCATGTCTGCGGTGCAGTCGTCCGACGTATTGAGCGATCGTCCCGCGCCAGGAAACCGGCAACGTCAGGAACAGCGTGTCGAGTCGTGCATCATCGAAACCCTCGCCAAGATAGCGCCCTGTTGCAAGAACCACTCTGTCCTCGTTCTCTGGAATGGTGGTCAGTTGCTCCATGGCCTCATCCAGCTTCTTCTGGCCCATTCCCCCCTTCAGAACGATCAAGTGCTGAATGACAGGCAACAACGCTGCCGCCAAGAGGTCCAGGTGTTCTCGGCGTTCGGTCAGAACCACCGGCTTACGTCCTTCTCGCACCGATTCGATAACGTCCGTCACAATCTGCCGGTTGCGGACATCATTAACCATCAATGCCTGGTATAGTTTGTGAAACTGCATACCGGCGTTCTCTTCTTCATGCTCCTCTGAACGAAAGGAAGTCGGTCGGACCAAGACACTATGCGCAAACGGTCGTCCTGCAGCCTGTTCCTTTGCATGTACGCGATGTCGGATCGCCCCACACTGCATAAAGACGATGGGATGGTGACCATCCTTGCGCGTCACAGTGGCCGACAGCCCGAGGACATACTTGGCCTTGGCGCGGCGCGCGACCTGCTCAAAACTGAAAGCAGGAAGGTGATGACACTCATCGACCACCAGATGGCCGTAGTCTCCCACGATGTCCTTGACGGCTCCTTTTCGGACCAGACTCTGTATCAATGCAACATCAAGCAAACCGGTGAGTTTCTTCCTGCCTCCACCCATTCGACCAATCTCTTTTGATGGAATACTGAGAAAAGAGGAAAGACGATCGACCCACTGTTCCAGCAACTGGCGACGATGCACAAGGACGAGCGCGCTTGTCCCGCGTTGCGCGATCATCCATGCGGCAAGAACAGTTTTTCCGAATGCTGTTGTCGCCGACAGCACGCCGGTATCGTGGTCAAGCAGCGCCAATGCCGCTTCCTCCTGGTCGGGACGCAGGTGCCCCGAGAACATCACGTTCAGCGGCTGCCCCTCACAACGTTCGTCGCGAATTGACATCTTGATACTCAGAGAATCCAACAGTGACCGCAGGTCTTCCAGGCACCCTCTCGGTAGGGCAAGGTGCCCCGGATGGTCCTCGGCACAAGCGATGATTCTCGGCTTGTTGAAGGTCGGTAGACGCATGGCTTGAGCCTTATAGAACTCTGGATTCTGAAAGGCCGCCAGTCGTAGTAGATGGTTTCTTAGTGATGGTGACATGTCCCCCTTGGGGATGTAGATCTCGTTGCCGAGAACTATCTCTATCCTATCTGGAATGGGGCCCTGTACCTGTGAACCAGCACGTCGTCGTGATGGGGGAGCCATCCACGGTGATTCCGTATCTTCGTCGTCGGGGACCAGTCGTACGCCCACGACGTTGCCCCTACGTTCTGCGCCACTGACAATTGTCTCAACGCGTTCTCTGCTGAGCTTGGACACACCTGAAAGAAAAGTCCACTGATCCCGCCAAGGTGCCAAACTGTGGTCCAGAAAGACGGTATTGTCTTTGGATCTCGGCACCTTCTGCAGTGGCAACGCAATCAGGTTCCCCAGTCCCCCTTTCGGTAGCGTATCCTGGTTCGGAAAAAAGCGATCGTAGGAATCCAGACCGACATCAGGGCGTCGATCCATCGTTAGTGTGAGTATGTGTGCGCCCAGTTTCCTGGCAAGCATGGCCGGAATAGCAGTCTCAAAGAAGATCCAGACATGCGCACCATTTCCCGAGCGAGAGCGTTCGACTGCGCAAGGAACGTCCATCTCGCCGCAGGTCTTCCGCACCGCACTGATGTCGTCCCGCCAGCTCTCCTTGTCGAAATCTGCGGCAAGGAAGCAGCAGGTTTCATCAAGCAGCATGGGGTAGACACCGACGACAAGATCACGGCCGTTCGCGTCAGCTCCGGACAGGTGGCACCGGATCACATCATCTGTCACGGGGAGAAACTGACGGTTTGGGCACCCGACACATTTGACCTTGCGCTTGTCGCAAAGCCCTCGAACCCATTCATTGGTACAGGCAGGACTGTAACCACTCTTACCGGTCTTTCGGCTCTCAAAACGCCGCGGGTAGACATCGTCCCGCCCTCGGAACAGGGCCCTGAACAGCGAGACCTTCTCCTCAGGCGGAGAGACCTTGGTGACTGACAGACTATTCGTCTTTGGCGCGTGATCAGTCATCTCACGCGGCAATGACACGAACGAGACCTGATTCGGCATAGGCAATGATCGCAGCGTCAGCCGTCACCAACGGACAAGCATGGGCTCGGGCGGTGGCAACCAGGATACGGTCGGCCGGATCACCATGGAAATCTCCAGGAAGCCTCGTACTGGCAACAGCGATCGCTGGATCAATCGGCGCAAAACGTATCCCCGGCGCATCAAGAGCGTCGCTCACCCAATCGATACACTCCTGGTCAAAGACTACTCTTCCCTTCGCCTCCAGCATACCGACTTCCCACACGGAGATTGCCGAGACCAACAGATCCCCTTTCCGCGCACAAGCCTCTATTTGACGGCAAAGCTTTGGCTTCAGGTCTTGGGATCCCTCCATCAACCAAACCCAGATGTGGGTGTCCAGTACAAGCGTTGTGTCGGACTTATGTGTCGGCATTCCACGCTTCTCCAGTTGGGGCCACGATATCTCCCTCAATTCTGGCCCGACCACTCAAAGCCCCGAACAACCGAACCGGCGCATCGTCGATCGGCACAAGCTTTGCCACCGGCTTTCCCCGTTTCGTGATCACAACACTGCAATGTTTGCGCTTCACCTCATCCATAAGCTGCAAACAGTGCGCTTTGAACTCTCCCGCTGCAACAGGCATCGTCTTTCTCCTTCTTTGATATAGTCATATCATTATGACCATAGTCGCACAAGAATCTTATTCGGACGCCAGCGACAAGCGACCATGCTTCGCCAGTTAGGTGGCAACCAGGTCGGCAACTATGCGCTCCGCCGTGTGGCCGTCCCAGAGCGAGGGGCGGTGCGGGCAGCGAGTCACTTGATGATAAGGATGCTGCCGTCCCGAAGGGATGTCGCAATGAGCGAGATGTCGTCGATGTTCCATATCTCGCTCTCGCTGTTGTTTGTTGTTCGGACCCTAAGCCCAACGGCCGTGGTTCCGTTGGGCAAAGCAATGCTCAGGGCTGAATACCCATCACCATTATCGTCACGATCGCCGCCGCCAGAAAGCGTACGCGCCACGGGCGTGCCCACGGTCGTGCTGAGCGACACATCTGAATAGCTCCACCGGGCATTATTGTACCCCTCCACTGCCAGATCGGCGGTGGCGGGAAACTCTGCACCGTTCAGAGCCACAAACACTTCTACCATGTCGTTCACATCGGCCCCATTACCGGGCGAAGCCGTACTGCTAATGTGAAGCGCGATTGCCATGTCGCTCTGACCGACGGTCGGAAGTGTGGCGAGTTGCAGCGTGGACACTCCGTTCGAACTCTGGTGAGAATAGCTCCCGGATCGCACGCGCTGCTGGCATGGTGCATCGCTGAACCCCGTCTCACTCGAAGTATGACCGCCTGAAACGATACCCCATGTATCGTTCCCAGTGCCTTCAAAACCTTGGAATGCAAAGGGAATGGTGAGGTGCCCGTCCTGCGTACTCAGCGTCAGTGCGTCGGCTTCATCGAAGCCCCAGTTCTTCGCTTTCCGGAGATTGAACATGATGTCCTGTCTCAGTCCCGAGAGGCCGTTCGTACACGCGCCATTACTGAGGTCGGCTGCCCCGCACTCAAGATCTGCATAGGTATGCAATGCCGTTACCCCCTCCTGCAGCCCGGGCGGCACGAGCGACCGGTTGCTGTCATCCCCGCTCACCCAGTCTGTACTGTCCCAGCTCAGGGCGCTGATGAATACCGGACTGGCCTCCGTTCCCTGATAGACCAGGAGTTGATCGCCAGCCCCGGCAGGGGTGAAGATGCCGCTCTTGGTTGCGGTGCCTTGATCAGCCCCGGTGGACCCTATAGTCGCTGTATTGGTTACATGCACAACGCTACCCGCCAGCAGGCCCCCGGCAGGAGGCGTGTATTCTATGATGCCCTCGCCGGCATGGAGTACCGAGTTCGACGTCCAACCCTTGTCCGTAAAGTAGATAGTCTCGGAATCCGCGACCTCGGCCAGCACCATAAACGTAAAATCCCTTTCGGCAGCACCGCAGTTGTAGCCGGTCACAAACACATCGCCGGGCGACAGGGCCGCAACTACAAGGGACGGAACCAGCACAGCGACAGCCGCTGCACAGACAGATGATTGACACTTCACAAAAAACCCCTCTCTCGTTTCGCCAGCTTGGATCTTGTGAGTGGTATCATCTGAACAAGGCGCGATCAACAACAAGCTGACAGAAAGTTGTCGCCGGCCGGTGCGCTACGGAATGGCCTCTCGGAAGACCGCGATGCCACGGTGATGGTAGATCAGCTCTGCGGCTATAGGAGGAGATTCGGTATCCGGGAGTATGTGGTAGCGGGTGCTTGGACTACCATACCAGTCGGTTATGGCGGATGTTCGGATGATGCCGCGTATGTACCCGGCCCATGCGGCGACGAAGCGGCGTGGGTCGTTGAGCTTCACCGCGGGGGGAGTACCAAAGGAGATACCGAAGCTTTCGTCGCGTTCTACTGTGAAGCGGGGGCAACCGGTGACAATGCCTTGGATGCGGGACCTCCAGGGCGAAATGATCTCGAAGGGGCCATAGGGGTCGATCTTCTCGATGTGGCGGGCGGCGAGGTGAACGCGGTGAGGCGTGGCCTCGATGGAGCGCTGGAGAACGATGGCCAGCGCGCCGGCGAGGGAGAGAAGAAGGGCCGCACGGATATACTGTTCCTTCGAGCCGGGCAGGTGCTGGTGCAGAACACGCAACGCTACTGTGCCGGCATAGACAATGAACGGCAACGCCATCATGGCGGGGTACATCTCCATGTGGTGCGCGACGGGGAAAGTGATCAATAAGGCAAGCCACATGAAGCGGAAAGACGATGGCCGGAACAGGGAACGCCACGATGACGGCCAGTACCAGGGCGGGACTCATCCATGCAAATCGTGCCAGGTCGTAGCGGATCCATCCGGCGAACAGACCAGGCGGCACCCCGAAGTAACGTACCGGCGCAAACATAACTGATGCGACGAAGGAGAGCACGAGAAGCAAGAGACAGAGGATGGGGTGTCGTCGTGGATAGAGCAGACTCGCAAGGCGGATCAGAGGAAAAACCACGACGCAGATGAGACCTGTCTTGTGCGAGAGCACGAGCAAGAGACCGGAGAACAGCGCCAACGGCCACGCCTTGAGCCGAGGTAGGTCTGCCAGCGCAGCCACGAAGAGCGGGAGCACGGCCAGGAACGCCCCGCGCCCCGTCCCCCAGTGAACGTAGCGCATGAAGACTGGTGAAAGAGCATAGAATGCCGTGTAGAGGAGGGTTTCGCGCTTCTGAAGACCCAGTCTCTCAGCAAGGTAACTGGCGCTCGTCACGCCAACACCACACATGACGAGCGACGCGAGGAAAAAAGCCGCCTCAATGCTTGTAGCACCCAGGGCACGAATGGACCCCATCAGCAACGGGTGCAAGCTGGGGTATGACCGGGCGGTGAAACCCAGCAATGAGAGTGGATGTATCAGCCAGGGGATGTTGCGTTCAAGAGCGACCGCCGTCGCCAGGTCGCCCCATTTGTAGGCGTCGATGCCACCCAGATGCGTGAACGGAAATGTAAAGATGGCGAGAAGAAGAAGAATCCAGAGCTGCCCCAACGGCCATGCCCCGGAAACGGGTAACAGCGGTCGCTTCACCGCCCTCAACAGCACCAAACAGGCAACCGCGATCCCGAAATGAGCAGCGATGAGAGGAAACGGTGCAATCGGCGCGCTTGTAAGATGAAAGATCAACGCCAGAACCGGCTGAAGCACCAGTGACCAGACGGCGACGATGAGCGGCAGCCGCTCCCGGCCAACCCCCGGCATCGTAATCCGCCCCAGAAGCAGCGGATTCAAGAGCAGCGCCACCGGCATGGCGCCCCACCCCAACAGTATTTCTATCCAGCTGGCACCAGGCATACGCCAGTCCTATCGTCCGAACGTCTCTAACCGACGCCGCCTCCATATCTCGTCTGCCCCCGCCCCGGACCAGGTCGGAAAGGACAGGGGCGCAGTAGGCAATCGCAATGCGCATCATCTGGAATGTAGCAGGGGTACGGGACCAGACGGAAGGGCTTTCTTGACTCAAGACATTGATGCTCGCCAGCTGGACACCAACACGGTACAACTGCCCAGCTGAGAAATGTTCAGGTCTAAGCTGGACACTTGATAATGACGTACAAGCTGCCCACATCACGGCGGAGGAGATAGGGATCATGGCAGATAAACGCAAGCAAGCGCTGATCACGGGCATTACAGGACAAGACGGATCGTACTTGGCGGAACTGCTCCTTGCCAAAGACTATGATGTTCACGGCATCATTCGAAGATCCAGTTCCTTTAACACCGGTAGGATTGAGCACCTCTACATTAAAGAACTCATCCGGGATATGCATCACAGGGATCGCGTGTTTCTGCATTACGGCGATCTTACGGATTCCTCGAACCTGATTCGCCTGATAGCCGACATACAGCCCGAAGAGATCTACAACCTCGGTGCCCAGAGCCACGTGAAGGTCAGTTTCGATGTTCCTGAATACACGGCCGATGTGGATGGCCTGGGGACCCTGCGCATTTTGGAGGCCGTGCGTTTTCTGAAGATGGAGCAGACCTGCAGAATCTACCAGGCCTCGACGTCCGAGCTGTACGGCAAGGTTGTTGAGGTACCGCAGAGCGAAACCACTCCGTTCTACCCTCGTTCGCCTTACGGTGTTGCTAAGATGTACGGGTATTGGATCACCAAGAACTATCGCGAAGCCTATGATCTGTTCGCCTGCAACGGCATCCTCTTCAACCACGAGAGCCCAAGACGCGGCGAAACATTCGTAACGCGCAAAATCACGCTCGCCGCGGCCCGCATTGCCGAAGGCAAACAGGACCTGCTCTATCTGGGTAACTTGGATGCCAAGCGCGACTGGGGTTACGCGAAGGACTACGTGGAATGCATGTGGCGTATCCTGCAGCATGATAAGCCAGACGACTGGGTAATTGCCACGGGCGAGATGTTCACCGTACGCGAGTTCGTCACGCTGGCATTCGCCGAGACCGGTGTCACGCTCGAGTGGCGGGGAGAGGGAGTCGAAGAGAAGGGATTCGACGCAGAGACCGGCCGCTGCCTCGTTGAGGTCGACCCCAACTACTTCCGCCCCACCGAAGTCGAGCAGCTCCAAGGCGACCCCACCAAGGCCAGAACCGAACTCGGATGGGACCCCCGTCAAACCAGCTTCGAGGAGCTCGTACGCATCATGACCAAGGCAGATCTGGAATTGATCCGCACCGGCAAGAGCAGAGAGCTCGATCCCGACCAGTAACAGCCCGAGGGAACCTGTGCCGAGTCAGTTGGAGGGGAGGACCACACTCTCCATCAGTTGCTTCTGCCCCTTGGCCTCAAATGGTGTAAGCCTCTATATGCTTATCTATACGGTGTCAATTTGGTCGGCAACAGGTAACAGTAACAGGTAACACTTAGGTTCTATAAGTGTGCAAGACTTCCCAAAGACACACTGCATAACCAATGCAAGCCCATACAGCCATGATCACATAGCGAAGTGCCCTGCTAGATATTCTTGAGAATGAATACGATGATATTGCAAATATGCAAACCGTAACAATCCACTGAACCATAGCAGGACAGTACTTCATAAGAACGGCAAAGGGGCCACATATAGGAGCCATAATGACCAGATAGAAATAGCGCCCCATTGTAAGAGACAGGAGAAAGGAAATGATAAGCAAGTACAGCGCAGACCTAGCAATGCGGTCAATCCTCATCGAACCCCCTACGATTTAGGACGGCATTCCTCTGCAGCAACTCATGGACACCCACCAGAATACTTTGACCCAAAGAGAAAAGAAGAACCATCACTCATCTCCTGTCATGGATTCCTTGGACAAGGCTTCCCAGAAGCACCCTTACCTGTATCGGGAGTGCGGACATCCATATACATCTGATAGTACTGGCCATTGACATCAGGCGCGGAAGCAGTGCTTCCATCAAGCTCTAGCGCCCATTCATACGGGTCAATATCAGCACCGCGATGGCCGTTATCCTTCGGCCATCCCAGTGGCCCCGGTCCCCGCCTATCCGGGGTCCCAGCACCACGACCGTGTGTGATTAGCTGCCCGTCCTTATCGTATATACATTGCTGGCCAGGCTGACCAGGGCTCCTTTTCGTACGCATATCGTATCGGCCACCCGGATGATACTTCGGCAGCGTGCCTGCCGACACTAGAGACGGAACCAAGCCCCAACCGTCTGGCACACAAATGGCATCGTACTCAACTTTAGCCGGCAAATGCTGCGGACCAAGTGCACCATACGTGCAAGGGTCTTCCACTGCACACATGGTTTTCTTACATGAGATGCTACATGGGCAATCAGGCAGATCATCAATCCAATGCGTATCTCTGTTGCGCCAATACCAATTCATGAATCTTCCGCGTGTAATTTCCAAGTCCACGGCCTCTGAAGTCGGAGGCTCCGGCAGGGGCCCAAAAGCAGGCGAGTATGGATCCCATCCGAATTCACCAGGTGTGTTCGTTTGTCGCCCCCACGGATCCACTAGTCCAATTGGGCTGTTTCGGACGAAACCGTAAAGGTTAACGCCCCCGTTCTCCCCAATCGAATCGCGGCTGAGCCACCGCCCCAACTTGGGGTCATAATACCGATAGCCGTAGTAAACCAACCCCGCCTCGTCGTCGTGATACTTGGTGGAGAACTTGAAGGGATTCTCGTCTGCGGCGTCTCCGGATTGGGCGATGATTCTACCGAAGGGGGCGTATGCGTACTCCGCGACGGTTGCTCCGGCTTCATTAATGAGCTTCGTAACGTTGCCGTTGTGGTCGTGGCAGTAGTAGACGGTATTGCTGCCGCCGAAGGTAGCAGACAGGATTCCACCGATGCCACCTGCGCCCTGGAAGGAGCCGGAGAGGTCAAGGCCCCAGGTGTAGTGGTTGGTGGACAGATTTCCTCCTGCGGCGGACTGCTCGGATACAAGCAGCCACCCGTCGTAGAAGAAGAGGTTGGTTTGGGTGGCGGACCAGGCGGAGGCGCTGTACTCGGACGTGACTTTCTTCACGCGGCGGCCCATGTAGTCGTAGGCGAAGGCTTCCTTGCGGTCGCCCGGTTCAGGGTTCAAAGGTTCAAGGTTGGCGAGGCGGTTGTCTAAGGTCCAGGTGTAGACACGGGTGCCGTCCCCGCCGATGGCGGGGCAAGCATTGGTGAGGCTACCGTTGAGGTCGTAGGAGAGAGCATTGGTGGTGTATCCCGCTTCGCTCTGCGAGCTACGCAGGACAAGCTGGTTGAGCTCGTTGGGTTGATAAGAATTTGTAACCGCAGATGGACACGGATCAACGCTGATCAGCCGATTGCCCATGGGATCGTAGGCATAAGAGAATTCACTGACAGGATCAACAGGATTGACGGGATGGGCGAGCGCGTTGGTGAGCTGGTCGGTGGCGTCGTAGGCGTAGGTCCAGTCGCTGCTGTCGGTATCGCGGGCGAGCAGGTTGCCTAACAGGTTGCGCTGGTAGGTTTCGCTCTGGATAGAGTTCTCGGCGGCGTCGCTCATACTGTTGGTCAGCATAGCCCCGAGGGGGTCGAGTGTAAAGGCTGCTGTGCTGCCGCCGGGCAGCTTAAGTCCGGTACGACGCCCGAGCACGTCATAGCTGTAGGTGACGCTCCCCTGCCCCGGCAGAGCGATGCCAGTCAGGCGGTTGTTTTCGTCGTAGGTATACGTCATCTCGCGCGGAGACGCAGAGGCACCGAGCATGGATACGGTGTTTGTAAGACGTCCATACACGTCGTAGTAACGGGTGATGGTGTTGGTGATGCCGTCGATGGCTTGGCTGACGGTGTAGGTGCGATTGGTCTCATCGTAGGCGAAGCTGCCGGTGCTGATGCCATCGTCATAACGCTCCATACGGCCTTGATTGTCGTAGGTGAAGGAGATCTCACGCTGAGGTGCTGAGCCGCTGAGAGAGAGGGCTGTGTTGGTGAGATGGCCTTCTTCGTCGTAATTGTAGAGGGTGACGTGGTCCATGGCGTCGGTGCGGTTGGTGAGCTGGCCCAGGATGTTGTAGCCGTAGTGCCATGCGGCTCCATCGTCGTAGGTCTTTTGGGTCATGCGCCCGGATTCATCGTATTGCCAGGCGGTGGTGTTGCTGTTGGCGTCTACGAGGTTGGTAAGATTGCCGGTGATGTCGTACTGGAAGCTGTTGGTGTTGCCGAGGGCGTCGACCACCGCGGACACTCGCCCGAGAACATCGTATTGGGTCGCGGTGGTGCGACCGAGGGCATCGATTCGGTTCGTGACGTTGCCGGTGCGGTCATAGGACCGATAAGACGAATAGGACTGATTCGTGGAGGTGGTGGTGAGAATGGTCTGTACTCGGCCTCGAAGGTCGTAGGTGTAGCTGTTGGTGTAGGTCGGATGGGCCTCGGTCAGGATCTCGCTGGTATCGGGGTCATAGGTTGTGGTGGTGATGTTGCCTTCGGGGTCGGTGGTCTTGATGAGGCGGCCATCGGAGTCGTATTCATAGGTAGTGGTGCGAGTCTGCCCCTCACGGGTGATGCTCTGTGCCACGAGTTGACCGTCGCTGTTGTAGTGGGAGGCTGTGCGCTCGATGAGCACTCCGTTGTCGCGAGTCTCCTGACGGATGACACGGCCGGCAAGGTCGTACTGGTTAGTGATGACGCGACCGAGGTGGTTGGAGGTGGAGAGAAGGCGGTTCTGATTGTCGTAGGTGTAGACAGTTTTTCTTACAGGATTAACAGGATCTACGGGATCAAACACCGATGTCGCGAGAAGGTTGCCCATGGCGTCGTAGGTGTTGGTCGTGACATTGCCGAAGGGGTCGGCGGCGCTGAGCAGGTTGCCTGCGGCGTCGTAGGTGTTGGTGGTTGTGCGGCCGAGGATGTCGGTGCTGGTGAGGGGATTGCCGAGGGCGTCGTAGGTGTAGGTAGCCACGGAATTCACGGAAGACACGGACGTCTGGTTGCCGTAATCGTCGTAGGTGTAGGTGATTGTTTGGACGGGATTAACAAGATCGGCAGGATCTAGAAGTGATGTAGACAGGAGCTGGCCGTATTGATCGTAGGTGTGGCGGGTGGTGCGTTCCAGAGGGGTGCCTACGGCTTCGATTTGGTTCGTGAGGTTGCCGTAGGCGTCGTAGGCGTATGCGGTGATGGTGCCGAGTTCGTTGACTTCACGAGTGAGGAGCGAGCCGAGGGCTGTGGTGGTCTGGTATTGCCGTGAGACGGTGCTGCCATCGGGATAGGTCATCTTGGTGACGTTGCCGTAGCTATCGTACTCGTACTCGGGATCGTAGGGGGTGGCGTCCTCTTCCTGGTCGGCGTCATAGGTGATTGCACCGTCTATTGAGGTCTGGGTGAGCGCTCCGTCGCTATCGAACCACTTCTCTTTGACCTGGCCTGAGGCGGTTCGGACGAAACCGTAGTATTGCTTGCGGACGCTATCGTAGTCGTAGGCAAAGGTCTTGCCTTCACCGTCGGCGTCAGTGACGCTGCTGATGTACTGACCCGCGCTGTAGCTGATGACCACTTCACGGTCGTTAGGTTTGCGAACATAGCTGATGCGGCCTTCGGCGTTGTAGCCGTAGGCGGTGGAGTTGCCGAGCACGTCGGTGACGTTGGTGAGTTGGCCTGCGGGAGAGTACGAGTAGGTAACCACGGAGAGCACTGAAGACACGGACGATATGCGTGAGTTGAGGTCGTAGTTCACCCAGAGGACCTGGTTGGAGAAGTGGTCCTGCACTCCTACGAGAAGATCGTTGGAGTAGACCATACTGACGGTTACATCGTGGCGGTCGCCGTAGCGGAGCATGCGGCCGTTGGTATCGTATTTGCGCCAATTACCGGAGAGGCCTTCCCAGCGGTAGCCACCCGCGGTGACGAGGATGCGGTGATCGTCGCCGTAGCGGAATATGGTGGCCTCGGGATCGGCGCGCGTGTATTCCACTCCGTTCTTCAGGATAGTTTCGAGTTTCGCATCGAGGCCGTACTCGAACTGGAGGGCGTTCCAGTTACGACTGAAGTACCACTCGCTGAACCGGCAGGAGCGGGTCCAGTTGACGCTACCACCAAGAATCTTGACAGAGAGGTCGGTGATGTCGTCTTCGTACTGGCCGGTTGTGAGGTCTACACGGCTATCAACATCCTCGTCCCGTCCGGAACACGCGCAGGGTTTGTCTTCCTCGCAAGAATCGGGCGGAGGGGCACAGACCGTGCCATCCATGGTGGTGGTTTCGCCAGAGGAGCTTCCCCCGCCCGTGGTTGGCGAGGTGCCCGTGCCCGTACCCGACGGATTGTAGTACTCAACTGGCGGCGGGGGTCCTTCCCGACCATCGCCGCTCCCGCAGATGCCGACGACACGGGTGCGGCAGTGGCTGAAGTAGTTAGTCAGCACGACACCGTTGGCGCATTCGTAGGTGCTGCTGAAGTTCTGGCAGGCCTGGTAGGTCCAGCATCCGCCGGGCTCCTCGTTATCGGGCGAGGTGATGCAGGTGATGCGGAAGGGCATCCGAACGCTCTCACCGGCGTCCAACGTGGCGGGAGGATCGGACATAAGCTCGTGGCGGTAGAATTCATCCTGCGGAGGCGAGAGCGCCGTGACGTTGTCGGCACGGACGAGACCGTAGTTCTGAATGGTGAACTCGCCATTGAAGACATCGCCAGCCTGCATTTCGGGGATGGAAACAGAGGGCGGAGAGACAACCATGACGGGCATGGGGATCTGGGTCTCAAAGGTGGCTTCGAGAACAATCTCGTAGTGATCCTCGATGTCGACGGGGGTGACGGACCACTCGACTGTGACGGGGTTGTAGTCGAGGAACACGGTTTCGCCGAGGGTGACGCCGGGCTTGATCCAGATGGAACCGATGCGTGACTGGTAGCCGGAAGCGCTGACGCGGTACTTGTAGCGGCCAACGGGGAGATTGGAGAACCAGGCCTCGCCGAAGGAATCTGTGACAAGATTGGTGTAGAGGGTGGTACCTTCCTGCTTCTCCAGCCTGATTGCGGCGCCCTGGAGACCAGTGCTCTGGCCTTGGTAGACGAACACGTCTTCAATCTTGAAGATGACGCCGCCGATGCCGGAAGCGTCGACGGTGACTGGGATCTCGACGTAGCGGAGGTCATGGTTGTCGGCCGTGACATTGAGACGGAACAGGTGTGTATCCAGCGCGACGCTGTTTGTGGGGGCAAAGATGAGGTCGATCTGACGCTGTTCACCGGGATCGAAGTCGCCGAGGGTTGCGGAGCTGTTGAGTGTTACCCAGTCGGGCGCGGGTGAGCCGTTGGTGGTGACGAGCGCGAGCTGGACGTTTTCGAGTGTGGCGAGTCCGGCGTTCCGGATGGTCAAGGTCTCGGAAACGATGTTGCTGACGGCAACGCCTGTTTCGAGCGGGGATGGCCCAAGCATGATGGACGGCTCGGCCTGGTAGAAGCTGTTGCTGACGGCGACGAGTCCCCATCCCTCGACCGGTGCACCACCGCTGGTGGCGCGGAGATAGACGGTTCCCGGGTTGGTGGCGGTGTTATCTCCCCAGATGGTGAATGGGAGGGTTGCGGATTGCTCGGGGCCGAGTTCGGCAATAGGGGTATTGGTCTGAACATGCACGCCCTGGGCAAAGACACCGCCCGGCTGGTCGGCAGCATCATAGGCGAGGTGCAGATTGGTGAGGGTCAGACCGACACTGGTTGAGACGGTGACGGGAATGGTCTGCTCGTAGTTGAAGGGCAGCGTGACGACGGCACGCTGAGGCGTGACGACAACCTGGCTGACGGTGAAGGAGACCTGGTCGGGCTTGTCGGTAACGTCGGGATGGGTGGCCCACGCGCGGTAGATGCCGGATTCCCCTTCGCCAGGAGTGAAAGAGTATGACCACTGGCCGTTGGCGTCGCTGTAGAGGTCATAGCTGCGTTCAAAGCCATCGAGAGAGATGGTGAGCGTGAGCGGGACGTCGGCAAGATGGTAGCCGGTGGCGCGCTCGACGACATGCCCGCTGATCAGGATGTCAGTGTCGCCAAGCGAGG
>CAYFPQ010000045.1:0-24798 GCA_964345005.1 uncultured Victivallales bacterium
CGTTCGTTGGGCGTTACGGCGTCTATTGGGAAGATGGCCCGCTCTACCACATGAAGCATCGCTATTACCATGCAGGGCTGAAGCGGTGGCTCAGTGCTGATCCGATTGGGTTGCAGGGCGGGCCGAACCAGTATGCTTATGCTGGCGGCGCTCCCATTGTATATGTTGATCCATCTGGCCTTGTGGTGACCCTCGGGAGCGACAACGGTCAGTATACCATCACAACAGCCGATGGAACAGTCTATCAAAACTCATCCGACTCTTCTCAGCTCATCCAAGATATACTAACCATTCAGGAGTCTGGTGGAGAGATTGCGAGTCTTGAGTTTGTGGGGCATGGGAACGAAGAAATGATGATATTCGGAGGCGGGTTCATCACATCCGACTCCATGGGAAGCATCATTGACGCAGACTCGAACGATCTTACCGATTTGCTCACTGACACTCTGGCACCTGATGCAGATATATGTCTGTTCGGCTGTAACACGGCAAATGGTGAGGGCAGTATTGCGGAAGCAGTCTCCGAAGCATTCCCGAACGCGAATGTCACCGGATACTCTTGGTATGCGGTTGGTGGCGTCAATGTTGGATGGTACTGGTCATGGGGCCCTGAGGTGACCTATCCAGCCCAAGGTCAAGGGGCATCAACGGACGGCGAAAGTGGAGGAAGTATCAAGTGAAAAGAGACAGAGCATTCCTGTTGCTACAGGCGCTATGCGTATTTCTGAGTCTGCTCCTCTTGGATGCTGGAGCGGTTTGCATCAGGTATGTCTTGGCACTGGTCCCACTCAACATTGCATACTTCATTCTGGCTCGCCTGCGAATCAACCGGTTCGTGGCCGCGCTGCTTACATGCTCTCCGGTTGTTGTTCTCGGGCTTTTGCTATTGCTGGGTTCTGGTAGCCGATGATCTATACAATCTCAAGCCCTGAGCAGGGCTGTGATAGAAGGGATCGGGATTGCAGATGTATTGCCTGTTGCCATTGGACCTGTTGGAGGCGTCGTCGGCGCGGTTTTCGACTTTGGGGCGTCCGCTACTTCCGAAGGGGTTTACGTTGTCGATGCTGGTTCTGGGAACATCACCGTTCCAGAGGCTCTCGGGGCTTCTGGTCTGAATGTTCTTAACGTTGTCTTGGGGCAGCTGGGTAATGTTGCCGGAGCCACAGGCGCAGGTTACCCTGTCGATATTGGGCTGTCTGTGCTGGAGGGTGTGATTATGAGTACACAGGCAGGAGTTACATCCGATGAGAGCGGCTGGAGCGCATTGAATCCCGCTCCGAACCTGACGATCATCATTCAGGAGGCTACGCAATAAAAACGACGAATCTGCTTGGTACAACAAGCGCCATTGTGACGGGTTTGGTCTGCGCAGTCACATGCCTTGTCGTGGTGTTCCTTCTATGGAACGCCCTCGTCGACCAAAAGCCAACTCCTGGAGACGTATTGGGCAGAACTCGGATAGATTGTGGGGTACAAGCAAGATACTAATGAGGGCATTGGACAAACGAGGGCTGCTGCCATAGGCGGGCAATCTTCATGAGCCGCCTGTAGGGCAGCGTGGCAAGGTCGGATGATGGACAACGACAGACTTGCACAGCAATTGATCGATGGGTTGACTTCGGAGCAGCTTGTCGAACTGGTGGCACGGCTGCTGGACGAGATGTCCGACACGGAGCGAGGGGAATTCTGCGACGTGCTCGATCCGGATGTAGCCAAGGTTTTTTGTCGCCTTCTGGAGCCACCCGCGACCACCACCGGAGATGAGACGAGCGAGATGACTTCGAATGCAAGATTCGCTCAACAGTTCGGGGCAGTGCAGGCAGCTCTGGAGGGGTTGCTGGTCGAGTTGGGGAACGAGGATGGCGACTACATCTTCCAGGAACACCACTGGGAGGTGCCCGATTTCGATGCGCCACAGCTGGCGAGTGACATCGAGCGTTGTGCGCGGGATTTGCTCCCACTGCTTGATCGCGCGGCCGAACTCGAACTACAGGAGAAAGACTGGTTTCTGGACCTGTGTCGCGACATAGCCGATGGCATAGAGTCGTATCCAGAGTATATCTATACCGAAGAAGGCGTATACCTCGAACGCGCGGCTACGGAGTGCGTGTTGAGGTGGCTTGACCTTCATTCCGACAGTGAGGCGACCTTTCTGGATGAAATTGTTGCGTTCATGGCCGAGGCGGAGTTTGTCTCGCTCCACGATGATGCCATTTGTACTTATCTGTTTGAAGGCTGGGCCGAGAATCAGCGGTGTGCCTTGTACCATGCCATTCAAGCCCGTCGATCGTTTGACGCGGAATTCGCGAAGAAAACCGATAACCCGCATGCTCTCTGGCACAAGATCCGATACGCTCTGGCCGGCGAGTTTGATGCCGCCGGCAGAATCGAGATCGCTGAAGCGTCGGTCGCCGAGGACTGGACCAAGGGCGTGGGACTGGTCGATGCAGCCGTGGCAGAGGGCAACTCGACCAGGGCACTCGAGTTCTGTCGCAAAACCGTAGACGCCTATTACCGCCGCCGGAGCTTTGGGAGAGATGGCGACGGATTCGAACCCGGAACCACCCCGCTGTTGAGCTGTCAAAGCATGGAACACGAATCGTCGACGGTCTCCAAGGTTCTCGGGCTCTGGGCGGATCTCGCTGCCAAAGATGGAGACGTCGTGCTTGCCGAACTGCTTGCGGTTCAGAAAGCGCTTTTTACGCGAGTCGAGGACTGGACAGCGGTCAAGCTTGCGATTACCCAAGCCGGTTCAGCGAACACGGCCGTTCTTTTCGACGCATGGAAGAAGCTGACGCTGGAACGTCAGCGCAGAAGCTTTTATACGGGCATGGGCCGAGGGGAGGAACCCCTCTGGCCGGAGTGGCTGATTGACGCCGGATTTTCGGATTGTTTTGAGGCTTTTTCGGAGAGGGCTGTACCGTGGTTGGAGAAGACGGTTGAGTCGAGGGAACCGTCCATGAACAGCGCCATCGCACGATGGTGGGTTCCTGGCTGGCCTCCGCAATTGTCGCTTGCGGCTGATTTGTTCGCTCGCGAAACCGCACCGGTGCAATATCCCACGTTGAAGGCGATGCTGGCGCAACACTGCAAACTGAGTGACTGTCCGTCTCGCCAAGAATGGCTCGGAAACACCGATGTCGCCAAGCTGACCACGTTTGCCATTGAATTCGTGCGCCGGAATATTGCCCGGTTGATACCATCGCCCGGAAGTATGAGCGGCGATTACGAATCGGCGGCCGGCTGGCTCGCGGCGGCTCGCGAAGTTTCGCCCGAAACCGCCCACGATACGCTCCGTCACTGGCAGAGCGAGTACAGACGCCGCCGTAATCTGTGGCGCGACCTGCGTGAACGCGGCTTCGATGTGTAGAACGGACCGAGAGTTCTGCCGAGCGCGCGCATGGCTACAATGCCGACAAATAGTCTCGCAACGCACATCCGAATCAAGGAGTATGGATCGCATTGATGCATTTATAGGAGGACACGCTTATGAGCAGGAAGCGAACACCAAAGAGCATGTGGGCACCACCCGCCGAGAAGGCGATACAGTTTAAGGTGGCGTTGCGGTATATCCGGCCGCCGATCTGGCGGCGGGTGGTCCTGCCTGACAACCTGACGCTGGCGGATTTGCACGGCGTGATTCAGGTGAGCATGGGTTGGTGCAACTGTCATATGCACGCCTTCCGCATTGGCGGGGTTGAATACACCAGTGCATCGGCTTGTGCGATGGACGACTTGGACGAGTTGGAAATGCAGAACGAAGATACTGTCCTGCTGCGGCAGGTCGTTAAGCGCGCGCGGCAGAACTTCTCATACGAATACGACTTCGGCGATAGCTGGGTACATGAGATTACGGTCGAGAAGATGCTCCCGATTGAACCGGACACGGTGTATCCTCTGTGCCTGGCAGGCAAGCGCGCTTGTCCGCCTGAAGACTGTGGCAGCTTCCCCGGCTATGCCGATATCCTCGAAGCGCTTGCGGTCGACAAGAAGACTGTGGAACAGCAGGAACTTCTGGAGTGGGCGGGGGAGTACGATCCTGAGCGATTCGACCTTGAGTCTGTGAACAAGCGTCTGACAGGAAAGCACGGGTGAAAGCAGTCTTCATGGGGTCGGCGCCGCTCTCCTGTGCTTCGTTCGAGGTTGTGCTCGACAGGTGCGATCTGGTGGGGGTGGTTACGCAGCCGGATCGGCCACGCGGGCGCAGCCTGAAGGTATGCGAGTGCGCTGTCAAAGCGCGCGCCAGCAACCGGGTTGGGGTTGTGCTGACCCCTGAGCGCGTCAACGCTCCGGCTTCGGTAGAGGCCATCGCCGCGCTCAAACCTGATGTCATTATTGTAGTGGCGTATGGTCAGATTCTGTGTCCGTCGCTGTTGGAGCTTCCCGAGCTGGGCTGCATCAACGTTCATACCTCGCTGCTTCCGAAGTACCGCGGAGCTGCTCCCATCCAGTGGGCGATTGCCAACGGGGAGACCGAAACCGGTGTGACGACCATGTACATGGATGCCGGGATGGATACCGGGGACATTATATTGCAGGAGAAGGTGGCGATTGGGGATGAAGAGACCGCTGCCGAGCTGCATGATAGACTGGCGGTCGCCGGGGCAGGAGTGTTGAGGAAGACGCTCGAGGGCCTGTCTGGAGGCGAGCTGTCACGGATACCCCAGGATGACGCAGCCGCGACGGCAGCTCCACGCCTGACCAAAGCTGACGGCGAAGTGGACTGGCGTCGTACCGCGCGCGATCTCCACAACCGCATTCGCGGATTCAACCCCTGGCCGGGGAGTGTCTGTCGCACGCCGGGCGGCAAGCGACTGAAGCTATGGCAGGTCGGCGTTGTGCCCGTCGAAGCCGGGGCGTCGCCCGGTGAAGTGGTGACGTTCGATCACGGACTGCCTGTCGTTGCTACGGGGGAGGGGGGCATTCGCCTACTTGAAGTCCAGCCCGAAGGTGGTAAGGTGATGAACGGAGCAGCGTATGTCCGAGGCCATTCGTTGGTGCTGGGCGATCGATTGGAGTAGGGAGCAATGGAGACACTGCAAGTTGGGCTGGGCGAGCGAAGCTATGACATCCGCATAGGACGCGGTCTGTTGGACTCGGGCTGGTCCGGTCTTCCGGAGAACAGGCGAGCGCTCATCATCTCTGACAGCAACGTCGATCCCCTGTATGGCGAGCGGTGCCAACGTGTCCTGGCCGGGCTTGGATGGCAGGTGTCGCGCGAAGTGGTGCCTGCCGGGGAGAACTCCAAGTCGGTCCAGTGTCTTGCCGGGCTCTACGAGAAGGCGGTGGAAGCCGGCTTGGACCGTTCTTCATACATTGTGGCTCTAGGTGGTGGTGTGGTAGGGGATCTCGCCGGGTTCCTGGCTGCCAGCTTCCTGCGCGGCGTTCGACTGATCCAAGTGCCGACCAGCCTCCTTGCACTGGTGGACAGTTCCGTAGGGGGGAAGACGGGGATTAACCTGCCCCAGGGCAAGAACCTCGTAGGAGCCTTCTATCAGCCCGACTTGGTTCTGGCGGATCTTGCCTGTCTCGACACGCTGCCACCACGTGAATACACGTCGGGCCTTGCTGAAGTCGTCAAATACGGCGTGATTTGGGATGCCGAGATGTTCGGGCGGCTGGAGAGAGACCGTCAGGCTTTGCTGGACCGGGACGATGACGTTCTCGAGGCAGTAGTGGCACGTTCGTGCGAGATCAAGGCCGAGGTGGTATCGGTTGATGAACGCGAATCCGGCGTTCGGGCAATTCTGAACTTTGGGCACACACTCGGACATGCCATTGAGGCCGTTGCGGGCTACGAGCGGTGGCTACACGGAGAAGCGGTTGCGGCCGGGGCCGATTACGCACTGCGCCTCTCTGTCTCCCAAAAAGGGATGGATGCAGAGGATGCTGACCGGGTGCGTGCACTGCAGGCGGATTTCGGGCTACCGGGCATTACGCAACCGGACATTGCCGGGCTGCCCTGGGACGAGCTGCGCCGGGCGTTGGATGCGGACAAGAAGACAGTGGCTGGTACGCCGCGCTTTGTATTGGCCGAGCGGCTTGGACATGTGAACTTCGGCTGTGAGGTGTCCGAAGAGGACTTAGCAAAGGCGTTCAGAGAGGGGTAATGGCATGGCCGCCGTTAGCGAATGGATCGTTCGGGAGTACTTCGAGGGTCTAGGCTACCTGGTGAATCAGCCGCGTAAACACGTGGTGCCGGGCCGGCACAAGATGGCCCAGGAAGAGATCGACCTTGTCGTTCATAACCCGAGGATACAGGAGCAGAAGCTGGCCGAGCGTCTGCTATGGACCCGTGAAGACCTTTCGGGCATATCACGGGCTGTCGTGGCGGTTCGCGGTTGGCACACGGAACGGTTCTATCCCTCAACCTTCGAGCAGGCTCCGGAGATTCTCCGTTTCGTTGAAGAAGACGCGGTGATCTTTGCGCGCGAACTGTTGGGTGGAGGACCCCCCGCCAAGATTCTCTGCCTGCCCCGTCTTCCGGCATCAGGGGATCTCAAGGAGCAGGCCATTACGCTCCTGCGTGAGAAGGGCATCGATGGCGTCCTCTCGTTCGAGACGATGCTGGTAGAGCTGATTGCGCGCGTGGACGTGAATCGCAACTACGAGAAGTCAGACCTGCTCCAGACCATCCGTATTCTCAAGAACTACGGATTGGTGAAAGACAGCCAGCTCGACCTGTTCGAAAAACGCCCGAAGCGGTAACTCACGCCTCTTCGATCGTTACCAGTGGCTGGCCCTTCTTCACGGCATCGCCGTGACTCACGAGGAACTTCTTCACCTTGCAGTCCGTCGGGGCCTTGATCTGGTTGAAGAGCTTCATTGCTTCCACGATGCAGACCGGGTCGCCGGTCTTAACGTCGTCGCCCTCGGCAACAAACTCTTCCTTGCCCGGTCCCGGGGAACGGTAGAACGTACCGTTCAGCGGGGCGTCGATCGTTGGGCCATCGGCCTGGGCGTCCGACTCCTCGACAGGAGCTTCCGCAGCTTCCGTCTCGGCTTCGACGGGCGTTTCGACGGGCTGTGCGGTTGCGGGCGCGGCTTCGGCCATGGGCACCTCGGCGGAGGTCATGCCTGCGCTCTTGAGGCTGAGGGCCAGGTCGTTGCGGCGGATGGTCAGCTCGTTGAGACCGAGTGAATGTACCTTGTCCACCAGGCCGTTCAGTTCGGTGTAGTCCTTCTGCGACAGGAACGGCTTGGTTGGCTGTGTCGGCGCGGGGGAAGGCGTCTCGGGCTCGCCCTCCTGCTTGCGGCGTTCCAGGTCGGCCGGGATCGCGGGACGGTCTTCCGGAATCATGTTGCGCCACTTGAAGAACTCCAGCGCGGGTTCCGGGAAGAGGCAGTAGGAAATGATGTCCTCCTCGCCCTTGATAAGCTCGGGATCCACCTCGAGTGTGGCCTCGGGTAGCATCGGATCCAGGAGGTCGGCAGGTCGTCCGGTGACGACCTTCTCCTTGCCCAGGATCTTCTTCTTGGTCGCGGGGTTGATCGGTGCCGGTGAGCGCCCGTAGAAACCTTTAACGTAGTTCTTGGTCTCCTGAGGGACCATTGAATACCGGTCGCCGGACAGTACATTCATCACCGACTGCACACCGACGATCTGGCTTGTGGGTGTCACGAGGGGCGGATAGCCGAGATCGGCGCGCGCACGTGGCAGCTCTTCCAGTACTTCGGGCAGACGATCAAGCGCGTCCTGCTGATCGAGCTGTGAGCGCAGGTTGGAGATCATGCCACCGGGGATGTGGTGAATCAGGATCTCAGGGTCGATGATATTCAACGGGTGGTGGCTCAGCATACGCTTAGGCGCCAAGTCGGTGAAGTGCTTACAGATCTTGCGCAGTGCTTCACGGTCGACGTTCGCATGGTAGGGCGTTTCGTCGAAGATGGAGAGCATGGTTTCAACCGGGGGTTGGGACGAGAAACCGGACATGACCGAGATCGCACAGTCGACAGCACCCGCTCCGGCACGAACACCCTCGACGTAGGTCGAAATGGCCATGCCGCTGGTCATGTGGCTGTGGAGTTGGACGGGCACATCGATTTCCTTCACAAGAGCCGAGACGAGGCGCTCGGCCATCATGGGAGTCAGGATGCCGGCCATGTCCTTGATGACGAGCGAGTCGATGCCCATCTGGACCTGTTCCTTCGCAATCCGTACGTACTCCTTTACCGTATGTACAGGGCTGATCGTGTAGGAGAGTGTGCCTTGAGCGTGACCGCCATACTTCTTTACGCAGGCGATCGCCTGTTCGAGGTTGCGGTTGTCGTTGAGCGCATCGAAGATGCGGAAGATATCGACGCCGTTCTTGCAGGCCAGTGCCACGAAACGGTCGAGCAGATCATCCGGGTAGTGACGATAGCCAAGGACGTTCTGGCCGCGAAGCAGCATCTGCAGCGGTGTC
Source organism: uncultured Victivallales bacterium (assembly GCA_964345005.1). Lineage (GTDB taxonomy): Bacteria > Verrucomicrobiota > Kiritimatiellia > UBA8416 > JABMPJ01 > JABMPJ01. Next base: position 8,406 of record CAYFPQ010000045.1, read on the forward strand.
TTCTTGCAGACCTTCTTGAGCTGGCGCAGGCGCTCCCAGGGGTTCTCACGCAGAAAGCGCAGGCACACGTCGAACGTAGCGCCACCCCAGACCTCCAGCGAGTAGTAACCCGCGTTGTCGATGACGTCGAGAATGGGCAGCATGTCCTTGGTGCGCATCCGCGTGGCCCAGAGCGACTGGTGGGCATCGCGCAGCGTGGTGTCGGTGATGCGCAGCGTGGTGCGTTTTGCCTTGGGCTTGGCCGGAGGCGTCACAACCTTGGCGGTCACGCTCGGGCGTTTCGCGGACGCCGTCTTGGTGGCCTTCTTTTTAGCCGGAACCTTCTTGGCAGCGGGCTTGGTGGCAGGAGCCTTCTTACCCTTCGTAGCTTTGGCGGAGGAGGGCTTCTTGGCTACCGCCTTCTTCTTCGGTGCTGGCGTCTTCTTCTTGGCTGTCTTCTTTGGCATGGTGTGACCTCTCTATTTCTTCTTAAAGCGTCCGATCTTTGAGTACTTGTCGTAGCGCTGATCGATGAGGCGCTTGGGCGACATCTTCTTGAGTCGCCTCAGGTGTTTCACGATGACCTCGCCGACCGTGTCGATCGTAGCATCGGTATTGCGATGTGCCCCGCCGGCGGGCTCGGGAATGATCTCGTCGACGATGCCGAGGGACACCAGGTCGTCGGCCGTGATCTTGAGTGCCGCCGCGGCCTCGGGGGCCTTGTCTCCATCGCGCCACAGGATCGAGGCGCAGCCCTCGGGCGAGATGACCGAGTACACGGCATTGGAAAGCATCAGCACGACATTCCCAACGCCGATCCCAATGGCGCCGCCGCTGCCGCCTTCCCCGGTCACGATAACGATTACAGGAACCGGTAGTGTCGACATCTCAGTCAGGTTGCGTGCGATCGCTTCGGCCTGTCCCCGTGCCTCGGCCTCCATGCCGGGGTAGGCCCCGGGAGTGTCAATGAAACTGATGATCGGCAGTTTGTACTTCGCAGCCAGCTTCATCAGGCGCATGGCTTTGCGGTAGCCGTCAGGACTGGCCATCCCGAAGTTGGCCTTGATGTTCTCTTCGACTGTCTTGCCCTTCTGGTGACCAATGACCACAACGCGGTGGTGTCGTAACGTGGCGAACCCGCCGATGATGCCCTGGTCGTCGCCAAAACAGCGGTCTCCATGCAGCTCGATGAATTCGCTGCAGAGCCCTTGGATGTAGTTGCGCAGTAACGGGCGTTCCGGGTGCCGTGCAATCTGCACGGTTTCCCACGGCCCGATCTTAGAATAGACGCGTTTGCTCGTACTTCGGAGCTTCTTCTCGAGAGCAGCGATCTCCGTGTCGAAATTCACATCGGCCTTTTCGTTCAGTGCTTTCAGCTCGGCGATGCGAGACTCGATCTCTTCGAGCGGTTTCTCAAAATCCAAAGCCATCTGGTACCCCCTCCGTCAATCGTTGCCGAACAGTTGCTTGATACGGGAGACCATGCCTCTTGCCGTATCGGTTCCCTGCCGGCTTGCGGCAAGACGTTTCTTGCCGATCAGTTTCTCGACTTCTTTGCCTGTCAGTGGTTGACGGCACAGATTCATGTCCACCTGGATGTCCAGTGCCGCCATGCTGTTATAGTCAGTATCCAATCGGATCGCCGGGAGCTGCCGAATGCCCGCCGCGCGGCAGGCCGCAATGCGGCGTGCCCCAGTGATCAAAAAGTTGTTTCGGTCAATCAGGATCGGGCTCAAGAGACCCACTTTAGACACCGAAGCAGTCAACATGCCGAGATCACCGGCATCCTCTCGGATGGAGTCCTTGAGCATTACTTCATCAATGTCTACTTCAACAAATTCTCTGCGCATCACAGTCTCCAAGGCCACGTTCGCGAGCCGATCGGCGGCTCGTGTCACGTCGGCTAGCGGCGCTTACCGTACTGAAGGACACGGTGCAGAAACTCCTTCATGTCCTTGCGGTTGACGATGTGGTCAACAAAGCCGTGTTCGAGCAGGTACTCCGATGTCTGGAAATCGTCGGGTAGTTTCTGCTTGATCGTGTTCTCGATAACGCGGCGGCCGGCAAAACCGATCAACGCCTTCGGTTCGGCGATGTTGATGTCGCCCATCATGGCGTAGCTGGCCGATACGCCCCCGGTGGTGGGGTCGGTAAGGACCGAGATATAGGGGACGCCCAGGTCGTTAAGACGAGCGATGGCTCCGCATGTTTTGGCCATCTGCATGAGCGAGACGATCCCTTCGTGCATGCGGGCACCGCCCGATGCGGAGAATATTATGAACGGCCAGCGATGGCGGGCGGCGTGCTCGGCTGTGAGCGTGATCTTCTCGCCGCAACCGCCGGAGAGACTGCCGCCCAGGAACCGGAAATCCATGATGGCCATGCTTACGGGAATACCCCCGATCTTGCCGTCGCCGGTCAGGACCGATTCTTTAAGGCCTGTTTTCGTCTTTGCCGCTGCCGCCTTGTCCTTGTAGGGACCCTTGGCATCGGAAAAATGGAGGGGGTCCGACGTGGTTACATGTGCCGCGTAGTCCTTCCAGGAGCCGTTGTCGATGACCAGGTCGCGGCGCTCGGTACAGCTCAGGCGGGCATGGTAATTGCACTTGGGGCAGACTTTAAGACCCGTCTCCCATTCCTGTTTATAGATATGGGCGTTGCAGGAGGGGCAAATCGTCCAGAGATCACTGTCAGTCGTTTCGGCTTTATTGCGCCCTGACTTCCTAAACCAAGCCATGGTGGTGTCCTTTCCCTTGCGAAAGTGCTGCAGTATGGACGATAGCCCTTACGGGGGGCAAGTAGGAAAGAGGATTGAGGCAAGAAGGTACGGTTGCTATGGTGGCTCTCATGAAGAATTACCTGACAATCCTGATGATTATGGTGATGGGTGCCGGCTGTGTGACGACGCAGCAAAAGCGTTCGGAACAGGCCCGTCGCGCGCGGGACATGGACGCTCTGAAAGCCGATGTCTACAGGCTGAAGGAGCAGACCGGCAGCTCCGCGTCGGGCTACGAGCAGGTGTACGCAGACATCGAGCGTGCGCGCCGCGAGCAGGCCGATGGCGACAAGGAACTCGCAGACCGGCTGGACCAGCTCGAGCTGCGCCTGCGCAAGCAGGAAGCGGCTCTCGATGCCGTGCACAAGCAGATCGTGGCCGAGCTGAGCCGCAAGATGGCCACGCTGATGAAGAGCCAGGCCCCGGTCGCGGAATATGGGCGTGAACACGTGGTGAAATCAGGCGAAACGCTGTCGGAAATCGCCGCGGCCTATGGTGTAACCGTCAAGGCGCTCGTGAGGGCCAACGGCCTGAAGGATGCCAACTCCATTCGTGTTGGTCAAAAGGTCTTCATTCCCGAGTAGACGGTAGTGGGACACGCCAGTCAACCGCGCGAACGTCGTCCTTGGGAATGATCGCTAGCACGATACTCTCGCGGGTTCGCGGGGCAGGGGAGCGTGCCACCTCGGGGGGGACGACGACGTTCGGTTCATGATCGGCCGGAGCCGTTGTCAGCAGTGCTGGCGAGTGGATCTGGTTCAGCAGTACCATGATGTGGTCGACCTGCCCGGTCATCATCTGCCACTCCGCCGCATTCTGCTCCATCCGGTAGTTGAGCTGCGCATTCTCGTTCCGCAGTCGTGCGATTGTGCTATGCAGTCCCGCCAGGTTCGTGTTCATGCCCTCAAGCTGAACCGACAGACCGTCCTGTTCCATCGCCAAAGTCGCCATTTCTCTGTCGAATGTCTCTTCCAGCGTGGTGGCTCGGAACGCGATATTCGAAAGAGCGCCGAATGCCCCGCGGCTGGCGTCGACCTCCGACTGCAGAGCATGCAGACCTGCCTGGACGGCTTGGGTCTGCTCGTGCGTCTTGCGGTAGTAGGTCAGCCCCACGAGCCCGCCCATGCCGCCGATCGCAAGCAGGACGATCAGGAAGAAAAAGGTGACGGCAATCATCCGTCTGCGGCTCCGGCGCCGCTCGACGTCGAGGAACTCCTGGAACGCCGCCAGTACCGGCAGCGAGTCGGCATTGCGTCGCAATGTCTCCGGCTTCAATAGCTCGGCAAGTTGCGAGCCATCCACATCGGCCGGCAGGCCTCCAAACGTCGAGCGTGGCGCTAATGCGGCATCGTGTTCGCGACGCACTCGCTCGCGCATGAGCTGGGGCGGCTTAATCTCTGTGACCTCAGGATCGGTCATGGGTTAGCTCTACTTCAGTTTCATCCAAGGCGTCGTCCGAAAAGGACTGGTCGGTCGTGTCGGACGCGGGACGTCGCCGTCGCCATTGTCTGCCTCGGGAACGTCATCGTCTCCATTGCTGCCCTGCCACTCTTCGATCTCCTGCTGGGCACGTGCCTCCAACTCGACCAGTGGCGACGGCGGAGCTTCTTCAGGTTCCGGTTCGTCTTTGTCCACGAGCCGCTTGATCTCCTCGGTCTGCTCGGAAATCAAGGAGCGCCGCACACGCGCCTGGCGTGTCTTGTAGCTGCCCATCTGCTCAGACTGGTAGAGCTTCTTCTGTGCCGCCAGCTCCCGTTGTGCCTGTTCGAGCTTGGTGCTGACCGAACGCCAGTCACGCTGCAACTGCTCGATACGCCGGGTCAGCACCTGCTCCTTGTGACGGGCACGGGCCGCGTCGTCGTCGGCAGCTTTCTTGTGCTGCACTGCCATCTGTTCGCGCTGCCTGAGCTGTCCCGCCATGTCCTGGATCTGCTTCTTGAACTGCAGTACTTCCAGTTCCTTGCGGCGGCGCTGATCACGCTCCTCGTCGTAGAATTTCTTTTGCTGCTGCAAGCGCACTCCGGCGGCTTCGCGTTCCTGCTGGAGCTGCTCGATCTGTTGCTGCATGTCCTCCGCCCGCGTCCGGCTGCGCTCCTGCTCGTCCTCGTGCAGAATCTTGAACTGCTCCATGTCGTTGGCGGCTTTCTCGAGGTCGGCGCTGAGTGCTTGCTGCTCGTGTTGCAGGCGCTCAATCTGCATTTCCAGGTCGTCGCTGTGTTGCTCGGACCGTGCACGGTCGTCCTCCCGGACAAGCCGCTGCTGCTCGATGTCCTGCAGGGCTTCGGCGAGCTGGGCGGAAAGATCGCGGTTTTCTTCCTGGGTCTGCTCCAGCAACTGGGCCAACTCGCCCTGTTCAGTCGTGAGCTGTCCGCGCGTGGCTTCGTGGAGGGCCTTCTCCTGCTCCAGTTCCACGGCGATGGCTTCGCAGCGTGCTTCCGTTTCCTGCAACACGTCTTGGCTGTGGCCGATGTCATCCTGCAACGCCTGGATCTGTTCCCGCGCTTCGGCGAGTTCCTTGCCGCTGGTTTGAACCTGAACGTCACGCTCGCTCGTAGCCGACTGGGCCTCCTCCAGCAGTTCCTTGAGCCGGCTGATTTCCTGCTCACGAGTACGGCGCAAGCGTTGCTCGTCCGCCACATTCTTGCGGTGACGCTCCAACTCTTCTTCACGCTGCTGCAGGCGGGTCTTGTCCTGGGTGACCGTGCGCTCGGACTGTGCCAGTTCGGCCTGCAGTTCTGTGTGGCGCGACTGGATGTCTTCGAGCGCCTTCTGCAGCTCCGACTCGCGGACCTCTGTCTCCTCTGTTGTCGCATCAAGCAGTTTTCGTAGCTCGGCGATCTCCTGATCTCTGTTGCCGAGGGTCGTATTGCTATCGTCCAGTCGGGTGTTCGTCTCGTCCAACTGCGCGAGGAGTTCCTGAACCTGGCGACCGGCGTCTTCCGTGCGCTGCTGTACCTCCAACGCGCCCTCTTCCATCTGGCGGCGAAGGTCTTCCATCGCTTTTCTGTGCTGGTCGGCTTGCTGTTGAGCCTGGGCCACGGTCTCCTCGCCGCGGTCCATCTTCTGCTTCATCTGCTCGAGGCGGTGCTTAAGCTGAATCTCGCGCTCGCGCGCTTCGCTTTCTTCGTTCTCGCGAAGCTGGCGCTGCTCCTCGAGGGCCGCGATTTGTGCGGCTGTTTCCGCGCGGGCGGCCTCGATCTCGGCCTGGAGCGCCGCGATGCGCTGGCCCGCTCCCTGCTCATGCTGTTCCACTTCGCGCGTCCGCTCGGCGAGCAGTTCGGTTATGCGTGCCAGCTCAGCCTGCGATTCGTGCAGCTCGTCCGAAAGCTCGGAAAGGTTGGCGCCTGTCGCTTCGAGTTGCTGCTCCATGAATGACTTGTCGCTCTGCAGTGCTTCGCGCTCGGTGTTGAAGGACTCCTCGTTCTGGGTGATATCCCACTCGAGCTGTTCGATACGCCCCGTCAGTTCGGCATTGGACGTTTGCAGCTCATCGATACGGAGGGATAGCTCCTGCTCACGGCTGCCGGTGCTGGCGCTGTACTCCTCGTAGAGCGATACCTGTTGGTTCAGCTCTTCCTGCTTCTGGGTCATGTCGGCTTCGGCGTCCTCCCTGCGTTTGAGCGCCTCCTCAAGCTGCAGTTCGGTGTCACCCAGTTTGCGCGTCATGTCACGCAGCTCGTCCTGGAGCTGGTCGACGCGCTGCGCCATCTCGCCCTCGGAACGCTGGGCGCGGTTCTTCAACTCTTCGATCGTAGCGTTCTGCTGCGCCAGTTCCTCTTCGGCATGGTCGGCGCGTTCGATGATCGACTCGCGCTCCAGCATGGTTTCGTGCAGGTCGTCACGCAACTTGTTGACGCGTGCCTCGTACTCGTCCGTCTCGCTATCGCGTGTGAAGCGAAGCGATTCGAGCTCCTCCTCGATCTGCTTGATGCGCTCGCTGGCGAGCTTGCGCTCCTCGAATATCTTGCGTTGCGGTTCGAGATCCTGGCCCAGCAAGTCCTCGAGCTTGAGTACGCGATCGTTGAAGAGCTTTTCCTTGGCCGCGTGCGCTTCGCGCAACGACTCAAAGAAGGCGCGCTGGCTCTCGAGTTCGGTTTGGACGTTGGCTGTCTCTTCGACAAGGAGCTGCTTCATGCGTTCGGTATGTTCGCGTTGGTCAGCCTCGATTTCTGCGTGGGCCTCCTGAAGCGCATCGCCGCGCTCGCGCGCTTCCTTCAGCTCCGTCAACGTCTTCTCTAGTACGGTGGTCGTGTTGTCGAGATTGGCTCGTATGGTATCGCGTTCACGAGTCAACTGTTCCAGTCGGGCCGTGCTGGCCTCCTCGGCCTCGCGAGACTGCTCGCGCAGAGCCTCCAACTCGCCTTGGAGCATCTGGATGTTCTGGGCCTTGGCTGTACCCTCCTCCGAGAGCCGTGCTACTTCGCCGTTCAGCTCCGCCTCGCGGTTCTCCGCACCCTGGCGTGTTTCCGTGTGAGCTCCACGCTCGGTTTCCAGTTCGCCCTGTACCGTCGTCAGGTCGGAGGCAAGTGTCTCGGAGTGCGTGCGGAGACGTTCGATTTCGGTTCGGGCGTTCTCCTCCTGGACGCGTCCCTGTTCAGCCAGCTCCTCGGCGCGGGCAACTTCACGGTCCAGCGCGGCTTCGGTCTCGGCAAGCTGGGTGGCGGTTGCCTCCCGGTCCGAGGACAGGGAATCGATCTGCTGCTGCAGCTCATCCTGACGGGCCTGGGCCTGGGCTTTCAGGTTCTCGGCACGGCTTTGTTCGGCCTGCAGGTTCAGCCCGGTGCGTTGTAGTTCGGTGCGTGTCGCCTCGATTTCACTCTCGAGCGCATTGACCTGCTCGTTCAGTGCGGTAGCCGCCTGGGATGCCTCCTCGGCCGCAGTGGCTGCGTCGGCCTGGACCTGTGCCATTTCGGCCTGCAAGGCTTCGAGAGAACTACGCCCGGCATCGATTTCCCCGACCAAGCCGCTATGTGCCGCCTCGGCAGCCGCCTTGGCGGTTGCGGCCTGCTCACGCTCGGTCTCCAGTGTTTGCTGGAGAGATTCCAGTTCGGCGACGCGGGCGCTCAATGTCGCGTTCAGTGTCTGAACCTGCGTCTCCAGCTCCGCTTGCTGTTGCTGGGCTGCCTCGAGCTCAGCCGCGTGTTCGCGGGTGGCCTGTTCGAGCCTGGACTCCGCCTCCGCACTTGCCGCCTCGAGTGCTTCCTGCTTGGCAACGAGGGCGTTCTTGAGCTGCTCGATATCGTGCTGCAGGCTGTTGATATCGTTCTGGAGCTGGTGTTCCCGCTCGGTGGCCTGTCCCTGGGCCTCTTCAAGGTCTCGCCTTGCCTGTTCCAGCTCGCCGGCATGCTCCTCGGTCTTGGTGCGTAGACCGTCGATGCGGGTCTGAAGCTCCTGTTCGCGCGACTGGCTGCGTTCGTGTATCTCGGCAGCTTCACGTTCCCGGACCTCGAGTGCGGCGGTGGCCTCAGCGATCTTTGCCTTCTGTTCTTCGCTACGCCCTTCCAGTTCTGCGACGCGCGCGTTCAATTCTTCCTGACGCTTCGCTGACTCGGCGCTCAGTTCGTCCATCCGGGCCTGGCGATCGGCAACGGCATCGCGGGCCGCCTCCAACTCCGAGGACGTGGCGGTGCTCGACTCCCGGAGGGCTTTCAGTTCCGACTGTAGCTTCTCTACCTGCTCGCGCGTTGCGGCTTCGGCCTCGGTTCGCTCTTCCCCCGCTGCGGCCAGCGCGTTCTCGGCTTCTTCGATCCGGTCGGCTTCCGCTGCCGCCTGGGCCGTGAGGCCCGCGATGCGGTCGGTTAACTCCTTTTGACGATCATGGCTGTCGGCTTCCAGGTCGCGGCACTGTTGTCGGGCCTTCTCCAACTGAGTGCGGGCCGTTTCGAGTGCCCCGGCGTTGTGGGCTGCTTCCTGGCGAAGGGTCTCGATGCGTTCCGCAAGATCGCCCTCTTGTTGGGTAATCTCTGTCTTGGCCGTCGCGTGGCGGGCACGCTCTTCCTCAATCTCGCGGGTGAGAGCCTGAACTTGCTGGGCGGCGTCATCGGCTTCACGACGCAACGTCGCGATCTCGTTCTTCAACTCCTTCTCGCGGGCGGCATGTGCTTCCTCGCGTTCCTTCTCGGCTGCTTCGAGAGCGGATGTATCGATTTCGGGTGCTGTGGGTGCGAGGGAGGGGAGGATATCGGCCAGCTTGTCACGCACGATCGTCGTCTCACCGGTCAATCGGTTTGAAAGCTCGGCACTTAGGCGGATAGTGCCGTCGTCAAGTAGATCGGCGAGCGCCTGAATGTTGAGAGGACCATACAGGTCGCCGTCGACGACCTCCACCATCCACTCCATGTTCAGCTCGTGAATGTCTTCGGCCTTCGACCAGTTCTCCTTGTCGGGCGACACCTCATTGCCGGGCGCGACGCGGCCCTGTTCGGCCCACTCACGTAGGGCATCGAGAGGGACAGGTCCAAAGACGGAATCCTCGTCGATTCTGAGGAACCACGTGTCCGGTTTACCGGCTTGCTTCTTGTTAACAGGGCGCTTCTTCGCCATAGCTCAACCTCACTTCAGTCGCCACCCGAATGACACATCGGGTACCCGAGAAACAGGAACAAGGGATTGTAGCGCTTTTGGCTCCGGGAGCAATCAGTAATCAATGTTCAAGACGCAGCGGAATCGAGATCGGGGTTATGACTGCTCACCGCCATCGAGAACCGGCCACGATCCCCTGCGCTTGACAGAACGGGGGCCACGATTGACACTCAGGGTATGCGATACCTGTGTGTCAATTGTGGCTATATCTTTGATCCTGCCGAGGGGGATCCGATGAATAGCATCCCGCCGGGAACGGCGTTCGAGGACTTGCCGGACGAATGGGTCTGTCCGATCTGCTATGCCACGAAGGATCAGTTTGATCTGTTGGACTAGGCCTGAGAGAAGAGAACCACAAATGGACACCAATGGACGCGAATCAAGGCGGCTCGCTCGGAGAGCTCGCCCCACCTGATCGAGGGTGAGGTAGGGCGAGCTCTCCGAGCGAGCCGTAGCACAGCCAGCACATGTTGTAAGGCAAGAAGGAACAGCCCATGAAACCTTTTCTTGAAGCCATAAACGAAACCCCACTTGTGTTTGACGGAGCCATGGGCACCACGCTCTATGCGCGCGGCGTGTTCATCAATGTTTGTTTCGAGGAGCTCTGCCTGTCACGGCCGGACCTGATCGTCGAAGTCCACCGCGCCTATGTCGAGGCGGGGGCGGATGTCATCGAGACCAACACGTTCGCCGCGAACGCCATCAAGCTTGGCGAACACGGTATTGGCGACAAAGTGGTCGAGATCAATCGGCATGCCGCAACGCTGGCGCGCCGGGCCGCTGGCGAGGATTGCTATGTTGCCGGATCGGTAGGGCCTTGCCTGGGCCCTCACCAACTGTGGCCGGAAGGCAACCGGGGTGTGCTGCACGAAGCGTTCGATCAGCAGATCGGTGCGCTGGTGGAGGCGGGCGTAGACGTCATCTTTCTCGAGACTTTCACGCATCTGGAGGAACTGCAGCTTGCCGCGGCCGCCGCTGCGGGACATAGCGTTCCGGTTTTCGCTTCATTCTCGGTTACGGACGAGGGTATGACCGTGGTAGGCACGCCGCTCGATCGTATGGTGCAGGCACTGGAGGCGGACGAGAATGTCGATGGTATAGGCCTCAATTGCGGGATCGGTCCCTCTTCCGCGTTCGAGATGGTAGAGCAGGCACTTCCACTAACCCACAAGCCCTTTGTCGCCATGCCGAATGCCGGCATGCCGCGTGAGGTGGATGGGCGGACGATGTATCTTACCAGTCCGGAGTACTTTACCGAGTACGCCAAGCGGTTGATCGAGCAGGGCGTGGCCGGGGTGGGGGGCTGCTGCGGCACGACGCCCGAGCACATCCGCCAGGCGGCCAAGGCGGTCAAATCGCTCAGCCGCGTCAAGAAGCACATCGCGATTCGCGCTGTCGAGTCGGAAGCGGTTGAAGTCGAAGTCGTCCCGCAGGCTGAGAAGTCGCGTTTTGCCAGTAAGATGGCGGCAGGCGAGAAAGTGACCTCTGTGGAGCTGCTTCCCCCGCGCACATTCGACCTATCCGGCCTGTTGCAAAAAGCGCGGAACTGTCATGAGGCGGGAGTCGATGCCATCAATATCCCGGACGGTCCCCGTGCCAGTGCTCGTGTGTCGCCCATGATCGCTGCCGTGGCGATCGAACGGGAAGTCGGAATCGAAACCGTGCTGCACTACTGCTGCCGCGACCGTAACTTGATCGGGATGCAGTCCGACATGCTGGGTGGTTACGCGGCCGGACTCCGCAACATCCTCATCATCACCGGCGACCCGCCCAAGCTGGGCGACTACCCGGATGCGACCGGCGTATTCGATGTCGATGCCATCGGCCTGACTCAGGTTGTATCCAATCTCAACCGCGGCAGCGATGTCGGAGGCAAGCCGATCGATCCACCCACGGGCATCTTCATCGGTGTAGGCGCCAACCCTGTCGCCGTTTCACCCGAGTACGAGATGGATCGCTACAAGCAGAAGATCGATGCCGGCGCCGAGTTTGCCATCACGCAGCCCGTGTTCGATGTGGAGGCCCTCTTCCGCTTCATGGACGAAGCCAACACGCACACGAGCACTATCCCCGTCATCGCCGGGGTTTGGCCACTGGTGAGCTTCAAGAACGCCGAGTTCATGCGCAACGAAGTGCCCGGAGTTGAGGTACCCGACGCCGTCATGGACCGCATGGCCACCTGCAAGACCAAGGAAGACGGTCTTGCGATGGGTATCCAAATCGCTCGCGACATCTGCGCCCAAATCGCCGACCGCGTAGCCGGCTTCCAGGTCAGTGCCCCGTTTGGACGGGAGTCGATTGCGCTTCAAGTGCTGGCATAGCCTTACTTACGTCTTACGTAAGGCGGCCTCAGAAATGGACGATGGACGAGATGAAGACTTGGTGTTTTTCAACATCGGTGCTCAGCCCCTCCTGTTCGGACACTAAGCCGCCGAGGACATCTGTGCCTGTCGTGTAGGCGTAGGCGATGTCGAAGATGATCCTCCCCGGGTCTCGGCCGAGGGAGATGCCTGTTCCGAGTGTGTATGTCCAGTACTCGTCAGGGGTTTCAAGGGCGGGAAGCTGTTCCCATGCGATGCCTGCACGGACGGGGATCTCGGTGCGACGAAGGACAATGAGATACTCCGTGCCAAGTCGAACGGACCAGCAGTCATCAATATCGTTCTCACCGTGCCTGGTACCGTCCAGTGGGTTGATCTTCATGCCGCCCGCTTCGTAGTAGAAGTCGGACCACTCCGTGTTGCTGACATCCAGCATCGAGTAGAATTCGGGGGTCCAGCGGACAACTGCGCCGCATGACCAGTAGAGGGGGAAATGCAGGTCGACGACGGCGCTCTCTGTCTCCTCGCTGACGTATCCAGGACCATGGTTCCTGTAGGATCAAGCGTGTTGATGGTGTTACGAATCGTGCGTGTCTGTGTGGTTTCTGCACTCCAGGGCAAGTCCACCGTTGCTCCGAGGCTGAGATGGCGTGAGACAGTCACGATAGCGCCAAGCGTAGCATTGTAGCCGTGCAGGTTGCGGAACTCGTTGATCTCGCTGTAAGTTCCATCAATCATAAGTGTCTCATCGGTGACTGACGACGATGTGTCGGTGATTGTGGGTAACGTGTCAGCGCCCGAGAACGGAACGTCGATGGTGATAGGGTTCGGTCCGCCCAGTTCGATGTGCGCCACGCCATCATAGGAGTAGGACGTGCCCGTGCTGCGTGTGCTTGTGGACTCCACATGGCTGTGCGATGTGCCCGAATAGCGGGCGGTAGTTGTCGCCCTGATAGGGGAATCGGTTATGACTCCACTCTGATAGGCGTTGAGTGTGGCTCCCAGCGAGATGCGGGGAGTGAGTTCGACGGCCACGGCGTGAGAGAGGGCATCGATGACTCCCTCTTGCTCAAACGATAGAGACGATGCCAGGTCTTGGGACTGCAACTGGTCCAGCGTCGTGCGAATTGTCGTGTCCTTGCGTGTTACGAGAGTCATCTCGCTCTGACTGTCTTGGAAGAACTGTGTATGGGTGGATGAGTACTCGTCTTTGTCCATCCTTGTTTCATGCGTAGATGTCACGGATCTCAGGTCGGCCGTGAAGCGATTGGCGAAATCATAGGCTTTCTGATAGTTCGCCGAGAAAGACCAGTTGCGCCCCGAGGCCCGGAATGGAACAACGAGGCTCAGGTAGTTGAGCTGAACATCACTGAATTCGTTGTCGCCGACCATGAAGAATGAATCGTCTGAGAAGTGAGTCTGTGACTCGTCGGTGACGTGAAGGACAAAGGAGAACTCCGGTTCTTCGAGCTGAACCAGTCCCCCTGGGTTCCACGACGCACTGGTGGCATCGTCAGCCAGCGCTGTGAATGCCCCGGCGCTGCCCAATGCTCGTGCCCCGGATCCACTGGGGAGTGGCACGGAGAATATCTGGGGAGGTCTGAACGAGGCCGGTTCGGGATCGCTGGCCGATACCAGGTCACCGTCAGGACCAAGATGGGATACGTCGATCTTCACAGGGCCCATGGGAGTGTTGATGGTCACCGTCTGGGGGAAAACAGTCTGAGGAGCGAGAAACAGGATGGCACACGCCACTGTTGCAACAAACGTGCACTGCCGATGCGAAGAACGAAGCTCTGAGTTCGTTCCCATAGGCATGTTAGGGTACAATGACATCGATCGCGTAGAAGGCGTTGTTGCTTGGAGTCGGGTCGGTCCACTGCATCTGGAACTGTCCTGCCGCCGCTACCCAAGGACCGTTTGTGTGTGGCCATGGCATTAGGCTGAGGTCCATGGTTGATCTGACCCTGTAGCTGACGCCCGGAACGACATCCCACGTCAGCGTAACCTGGCCATTTGTACCCATCTCAGCGCTCTGCACGGATAGCACGCTGTTTGGATCATCGGGGTCAGTCATGCAGTAGTACTCGCCCTCGTTGCTGACGCCATCGCCGTCCCTATCGTTGCCCGGCGCATGACCAACACTGCTCAGCCAGGCCATTTCCCATCCGTCGCCGATCCCATTGCCATCTGAATCGGTAGGCGTCATGGCGATTTCACCCAGGTCGATGCTGTCACCGGGGCTTGCAGAGGCCGTCGGGTTAACAATGGTATGAGTGTCGTAGTAGTTCTTCTCAAGAGAGAGCGTGCCCTCTACGGTGGGGAGCTTTACATTGGTCGGGAAACCACCATACGCCTCCGTCTGCCACTGAGGGCCGGGCCAGCCATCGAACTCCAGGCCTGCAATTTTGCTGCTGGTCGCTGCGAAAGTCAGAGCCACGTCTTCCAGCCATGCCCCATTCCATGCATCTCTAGTCGCTGCGTCTACAGTTGCCACCGGAATGAAAGGAAATATGAGTGAGTCGTAGTTGCCGGCAGTGATCGACTGGGGGTTGCTGTAGGTGTGGGGGACATAGCCTGCCTGGAGATCAATTATCTCTACTTCGTAGTCCTCGCCGATCTCTTGCTTCGTCCATACTTGGCTCAGATTATCCTGTGGACTGAAAGCGTTGGTGACAGAGTTTGTCGTGGTTATCTTGATGAGAGGCGTTCCCGGAAGCGGGCCGGCGGTGGTGGCATCCACAGCTATTACCAGTAAGACGCCGTCGCCTCCCACGGGGGGGTGAATGTCGAGATAGTACGCCTCAGGAGTCCATTCAGCAACTCCTCCCTGGCGGAGATGGACGAAGTAGAAGCCTGGCGGATCTGGGAACATCGGGTGAAGGAGATCGACATAGGTCTCAGCTTTGCCGGTTGCCAGACTGTTTGTTACCGTGTCCCACAGCGACAGCGAACCATCCGTCTCCTGGTAGTATAGGTCTAGTCCCACCACGACGTTCGATCCCAGATTGGTGCTAACGATGTCGTAGTAGCCTACGTTCGTTGACGCATAGAACCGGACCCAATCATGGTCGTTGGTCGTGTGGAAGTTGTGCAACTGTGTCTGGCCGCTGTGGTAGCTGGCCTGCAAGCCTGTATCATCGACCTCGAAGGCATCCGCAACGTTGATGATGGCCTGGACCGGCATTCCTATCTCGCCAGTATTGTCCTTCGCGAGGAAAGTCAGTGTGTACTCACCGAGTTCAGAGAACGCATAGATTACCTCGTAACGGCCATTCGAAGCGTTCCATGCGAGATTGGTCTCAGGCAGTGGATCAGTACCGTCAAAATCGGGCGGCGTGACGACACACCAAACATTGGATATGCCGTCAGCGTCGGTCACATTGCCTGTCCAGATGACAAGGTCGTTTGTCCCGTAGATTAGATTACTTTGTATAGCAGTGTTGATTACGGGTATCTCGTCACCTGTAACAAACGCAGGCCCAATGAACCGAGTTGGGGCAATGGTCCACGTATGGCTGTCCCACGGGAATCCATCGCTCGAACCATCTCCGTCTTCGTCTAGCTGCGCATACTGTTTGTTTCTGCGTCCGCTGATCCACTTGGCACGCTCGAAGCCCTCAGAGAACGCACCTGCAAGCGTATGACCATCCCTGATCGCACTCAGGAAAGCTCCCGAGAAGCTCGCCAGACCATCATATCCCCCCCATACTGCCGGCTGATTGGGCCCAGAGCTTGCCACCACGAGGCGATTACTTGGATAGGAGAGGGCAGAGAGATAAGAACCGGAGTTGGCGAACTCGAGCACCACATTCACTTCTGCATTAGATGCCTGGAAAGAATCCAACCAGCCGTCAAGAGCGGCCGCAGCGAGTGTCTGTGTCGTGTTGAGTCTCAGTTCACCGCCGGATGTCGCTCCAACGAGATAGACGGTGAGTTTGTCAGCAGGCCCTCCCCAGTTCGTTGAACCCGCCCAGTTGGTGATGGCGTATGACAAGTTGTCTAGCGTACTGGATGCATCCACATCGTTGGTCCCATCGCCATCCAGGTCGGCGCCTCCCCCGGCGCTAAGATAGTGGATGCTCTCTTCCTCAAACCAGCGGTACCTGAATGTCTGGTAGGCATGGTCGCCGATCCTGTCAGCTTTGCTCCAGCGCCAGTCATTGGTGTCTCCACCGGCCAGAAGAACAATCCGTTCATCCATACCTTGCTGAATGACCGAACGTTGAACAGGCAGTGAGACACTGTTCCATTCGTCCTTGGCGTAGTAGATGACCTTGTAGGCGCCCTGTTCGCTGAACCCGTTGTAGGATCCTTGGTAGCGGCCTTCCTGGATGTTGTACTCGAGCGTGATCTCCGGAACGTTGTCGACCGGCACCGCCGGATCCGGATCATGTGTAGGCGGGACGACATGGCACCAGACGCGCTCAATGTCATAGGCGGATACGACATCGTTGGCCCAGAGATAGGCGGTGGTACCGCGTTGCAGGAGTTGGTTGCCGCAGACGCTGCCGATCTGGGGGATGTCTTTCTGGGCTACGAAAGTCGCACCTATGAACAGCCCATCCGCGAGTGAACCGCCCCCATTGTCATAGTACTCCGGCTGCTGGTACGAGCTCATAGCACTGACGGCCTGATTATAGGCTTCTATAACATCGAGGCCAAGCAGGATGGCGTTAAAAACAGCGATTCTCATTTTGACCGGCGCGAGTCCCCGTTGAAGTGCTTGGGGCGC
>CAYFPQ010000046.1:0-3417 GCA_964345005.1 uncultured Victivallales bacterium
TTTCACAGGGACACTACATATGGGGGGTACTTGAGTCAATCAGCCACCCACGTTTTCTTATCTGCAAGAGCGTCTCGACGCCCAACAGCAATCGGGACGCTATGTACTGACGGGATCACAACAGTTCGGCATGATAGAGCAAATCACTCAGAGTCTTGCGGGACGCGTTGGCATCTTCTCGTTGCTCCCCTTCTCTGCCTCTGAACTTCAGAAGGGCGGCTTCCTTGCCGAACATGTTGACGAAACCCTCTACCAGGGCGGCTACCCTCCTATCTTCGACCAGGATATCGATCCGTACTGGTGGCTCGATTCCTACATAACAACCTATGTGGAACGGGACGTCCGGCAAATCGTCAACATTCAAGACGCAGCCGGTTTCCGCCGATTCCTCTCCCTGTGCGCCGGGAACATCGGCCAACTGTTCAATGCGAGCCGACTGGGAAACGATTGCGGGGTCTCCCACAGTACAATAGAGAAATGGGTGTCCCTTCTTGAGACCTCCTACATTGCCTTCCGCCTGTCACCCCACCACCGGAACTACCGCAAGCGAGTCGTAAAAACCCCGAAGCTCTACTTCTGGGACGTGGGTCTTGCAATCCGCCTGCTGGGTATCGAGTCGGCACAGCAATTGGCAACGTATCCGTTGCGAGGCGAACTGTTCGAGAACTGGGTAGTTGTTGAACTTCACAAGGGACGCTTCAACCGTGGTAAGAGAAGCAACCTCTTCTTCTGGCGCAACAATACCGGACTCGAGGTGGATGTTATTGCAGAGCAGGCGGATCGACTGCTTCCAATCGAGATCAAGTCCGGCGCTACACTCACAGCAGACTGGTTCAAGAGCATGACTCGGTGGCTGGCATTGGCGGGGGACGGCGCGAGCGACCCCACGCTCGTCTATGGCGGCGATGCTCAGTGGAAAGAGGGCACAACAACTGTTGTTCCGTGGAAGCAGATTGTAGGTCTGGCTTACAAGGTGTGATTACGCATCCGACAACAGAGACACCTACAGTGCAACACCAACGAGAGAACTTAGTATCTTGGCAAACTACATGAGAATCACCAGCCTCCAGAACCCGCGCATCAAGCACGCGGTCAAGCTGCGTCAGCGCTCGCATCGTGATGACGAGCGGCTGATGCTGGTTGAGGGCTACCGTGAGATCAAGCGGGCGTTGGACAATGCGCATCCGCTGAATGAGCTGTTCTTCTGTCGCGCGCTCTTCCAGGGACCCAACGAAGATGCACTCATGGAGCAGGCATCGGCGCGGGGCGCGCAGCTCTACGACTGTTCCGAGCCGGTCTTCCGCAAGATGGCCTATCGGGATCGACCGGAAGGACTGTTGGCAGTCGCACCACACGTACAGGCATCCCTTGCCAGTCTCGACACCATCCCCTCCCCGCTCGTCGTTGTTGCCGAAGCCATCGAGAAGCCGGGAAATCTAGGCACTATCCTACGCTCCGCAGACGCCGCCGGTGCCGATGCCGTGCTCGTGTGCGACCGCTGCACCGATATTCACAATCCCAACGTGGTGCGCGCCAGCATCGGGATCATCTTTGCACTGCCCGTCATCGAGGTGAGCACGGATGCGGCACTGGAGTGGCTGCACGCGCATGACGTCCAGATCGTTGCCACAACCCCGCACACGGATGCGCTCTACACGGACGCGGACCTCACAAAGGGGACAGCCATCGTGATGGGAACCGAGCAGGTAGGCCTGACCTCTGCCTGGCGCGAAGCAGCAACCGTTCAGGTCTGCATCCCCATGATCGGCCAGGCCGACTCCCTCAACGTAGCCTCCGCCACCACCCTCCTTCTCTACGAAGCCGCCCGGCAACGCAGGTTCAAGGTGAGGGGGTAGCCGCGATATTTCACGAGTACTCGTGAAATAGCAGGAATGTTACCCGAATGAATGTCGAATTCCGAATGCCTATGGGAAGCTGAACTACAGTATTCGGTTGCCCCTGAAGGTCATTACATTGGACCGATTTTGACAAATTCGAGCACTCCATAGTCCTCGGTAAGATGGTAGTTGGTCCTGGGCAGTTGAGGGCACATGCTCAGTTCCTTCCAAGGTAGATAGCGGGAGTAATTGTAACGCGCAATCAATATGCGCCAGGGCGAACCGGGCCCGAACGTCTCGCCCCGGGCTGTCAAATCGGCAATCGGCATGGCCATCTCGGCTGTCCAGTAGCTGTCCTTGTCTTCCCACTCATCGATCGTACCCCTGTTCTGCGCTGCAGCCTGCAGACCGCTCGTATAGCTGTCGAAATCGCCTTTGATCCCTAAACGACCGCGTCCGGGAAAGAAGAACGTGGTCTTCTTGCTCTTCGGCGTGGCGTACAGCTCCCAGTACCAGGTATGCCCTTCACCCTCGGGCTTAAGAAACAGCTCCACCAAATCGCCCATCTGGTAGTGATGCAGTTCATCTTCTGCGCCCTTAGCGACGATGTCCGAGTCATGCAACTTGATGCCTACATAGAAATGGGTGTCGTCCCAAGCCAGCTTGACCTCGCCGGGCTCGGTAAGTTCCCGATCTTGATCGATCTGGTCCTGTCCCAGAGATAACTGGTACGTCTGGGCGTTACTCCAGATCGAGTCATCAAGAACGCCATCTATCGTCACGGGGTCACTCGTATAGACCGCCTTCAGAACCACAGGACCGGGCTCTTCGACAGGTGCCTTCGCACACCCACCAACCATAACCAAACCAAACAACACCAGCACAACCAGTATACCGGCGCCAGAATGAACACTATGAATTTTCATTACGCATCTTCTCTCTATATAGGTAGGGCTTCTGCCCCGTTATTGAACTCACTGGCTACAAGAATCATCCCCGCCCTGTCGGCGAGCATCCGTCATCGCCTGCGACATACGCGCTACGCATCTGACTCGGGTTCAGAGAAGTCGTCGCAGTAGTCGGTAGCATCGACAAATCTGGCCCGCAGATCGCAACGTTGGGCGAAGGGGTTGACGACGTAGTGCTTGCAGTAGCGACAGACGCGCTGTTTCTCGTCATCAGTGAAGATCTCGACCATATCGGGCCGGTCTTCATCCGTGAACACCTCGACCTTGCGCTTCTCCTTGAACGGCACCTCGGCCTCGGAGGCGTAGACATAACCACACGAAGCGCAAATCAACTCCTCACCGGTCTTCTTGAATCCTTCGTAGACCGGTTCCCGCTTCAGGAGCGTGTCCTCACCACAAGCTGTACAAACAATCTCAATCATGAGCCAAGAATTCCAACATCGATGGACAATATGCACGGGATACAGAATCGACTCGCGCAAAGGCACCAAGGCGCGAAGCCGAATACATTCCCCTCTTTGCGTCTCCGCGTCTTTGCGCGAGATCAGTCTGCCCTGCCAACCCTACTCTTCCACGAGAACTCCTATTCCAGCACCGCCCGGATACGCCGC
>CAYFPQ010000046.1:3427-11461 GCA_964345005.1 uncultured Victivallales bacterium
ACCTTCCTTCTTGATACGAAAATGACCCAGCTCACCGGTGTTGGTTACGTGCGGACCGCCGCAAACCTCCGAGGAGAAGTCGCCAATCGAGAAGACGTTGACCTGCTCGCCGTACTTGGCATCAAAAAGCGCCATGGCGCCCTTCTCACGCGCGTCTTCGATGGTCATCGTATCCATCGTGACAGGCAGATTCCGGCTGATGACATCGTTGACGATCTTCTCAACCGCCTCGCGTTCTTCCACCGTCATCTTCTCGGGGTGCGAGAAGTCGAATCGCAGGCGATCGGCCGTGATGTTTGAGCCCCGCTGCTTGACGTGAGTACCCAACACATCCTGGAGCGCCTTGTGCAGCAGGTGCGTAGCGGTGTGCAGGCGAGTGGTCTGCTCCGACGCATCGGCCAGGCCACCTTTGAACGCCTTGTCGGCACCAGCCTTCGAAACCGCACGGTGTTTCTCGAACGCCTTGTCGAAGCCCTTGCGGTCTACGGTCACGCCACGTTCGCCGCAGATCTCTTCCGTGAACTCCAGAGGGAAGCCATAGGTGTCGAAGAGCTTGAACGCCACCCGTCCACCCAGCGTGGTCTGGTTATGCTCGGTCAGTTTCTCCAGCACCTTCTCCAGCTCGGACATACCACGCGTGAGCGTCTTCTCGAACCGGCGTTCCTCTTCGGTCAGTTCAGTCAGAATGTGGGTGCGGTTGCGTTCCAGCTCGGGGTAGACGTGGCTGTAGTTTTCGATCACCACCTCGGCGATCGGGGCGGCAAACACGTCGCCCAGTCCGATCTGCTTGGCGTAGCGAACCGAGCGGCGAATCAGGCGCCGCAGCACGTACCCCTGCCCCAGGTTGCCGGGCTGCACACCACGGTCGTCGCCGAGGATGAATACTGACGTGCGAATGTGGTCCGCGATCACGCGGAACGCGCGCTGCGTCTCGGCGTCATCATTGAAGTGCTTCCCGCACCCGGACTCAATAGCTGCCAGGATGGGCTCGAAGAGCTCGGTATCGAACACGGTCTCTTTGCCCTGCAGCATGGCAATGGTCCGCTCGACCCCCATGCCGGTATCGACGTTGGCCTGCTTCAGCTTACCGTAGGAGCCATCGGCCTGCTTGTCGTACTGCATAAAGACGTCGTTCCACACCTCGAAGTACTTCCCGCACGAGCAGCCGGGCTGGCACCCGTCGCTGCACGGCTCTATGCCCGTATCGATGAACATCTCGGTGTCGGGTCCGCACGGTCCGGTCTGCCCCGCCGGTCCCCACCAGTTGTCCTTCATCGGGAGCGCGTAGATGCGTTCATCCGGAATGCCGAGGCGATTCCAGATGGCACGGCTCTCCTCATCGCACGGTACATTCTCGTTACCCTCGAAGATCGTGACGGAAAGACGCTCGGGATCGAATCCGAGGTACTCCTTCGAGGTGAGAAACTCATAGGACCAGGCAATCGCGTCCTCCTTGAAGTAGTCGCCCAGCGACCAGTTGCCCAGCATCTCGAAGAAGGTCAGGTGGGAGGGGTCCCCCACTTCCTCGATGTCGCCCGTGCGCACGCACTTCTGACAGTTGCAGAGCCGTTTGCCGGCAGGATGGGGCTCGCCGACAATATAGGGCACCAGCGGGTGCATTCCGGCGGTCGTGAAGAGCACAGTGGGGTCGTTCTCGGGAATCAACGACGCCGAAGAGATCGCCGCATGCCCCTTCGACTCGAAAAACTTCAAATACAAATCACGTAGTTCGTCAGCAGTCATGTTCTTAGTACATCCTTAGAGGAGAATCTCGCGCAGAGGCGCAAAGACGCAGAGCAAGAAGCACTATATCTCTTAGCGTCTTAGCGTCTTGGCGCGGTACTTCTTTTCTTCATTCGCGTCTATTCGTGCCAATTCGTGGTTCTCTTTTGCCAACCCCTCTACTGCTCGCCCGCGACGTGTTCGTTGATCTTGTCGATCATGCGCTGGAGCAGCTCGGGGTCTTCCTGGAGTGCGCGGCGTGCCGCTTCGCTGCCCTGGCCGATCTGTACGTCCTCGAACGAGAGCCATGAGCCGCGCTTCGTGATCAGGTTAAGCTTGAGCGCCGAGTCCAGAACGGAGCCCTCCCAGGAGATGCCCTGGGCATACAGGATATCGAATTCGGCCTCGGTAAACGGTGGGGCCATCTTGTTCTTCACAACCTTGACGCGGGTACGGTTGCCCATGACGCGCCCGGTCGAGTCCTTGATAGCGCCAATGCGGCGAATATCAAGCCGGACGGAGGTGTAGAACTTGAGGGCGCGGCCGCCGGGCGTCGTTTCGGGGCTGCCGAACATAACGCCTATCTTCTCGCGGATCTGGTTGGTGAAAATGCATGTGGTTTTCGATGTGGCGATACCACCGGTCAGCTTGCGCAAGGCCTGCGACATGAGGCGGGCCTGCAGGCCAACGTGCGAGTCACCCATGTTGCCATCCAGCTCGGCGCGAGGCGTAAGGGCGGCAACGGAGTCGATCACAACGACGTCCAGCGACCCACTGCGAACGAGTGTCTCTGCAATGGTCAGGGCTTCCTCGCCTGAACCAGGCTGCGACACGAGCAGGTCGTCCAGGTTGACTCCGATCTTGGCCGCATAGCCGGGGTCCATAGCGTGCTCAGCGTCAATGAACGCGGCCAGGCCGCCTGCCTTCTGCGCATTGGCGATGATGTGCATGCACAGCGTGGTCTTGCCCGAGGATTCGGGACCGTACACCTCAACCACGCGGCCGCGCGGTACACCGCCAATGCCGAGTGCAAGGTCGAGCGAAAATGAACCGGTCGAAATGGCATCCACCTTTTCGGCCGCCTTGGCATCGCCCATGCGCATGATGGCGCCTTCGCCAAATTCCTTGCGGATCTGAGCCAGAACAGCATCCAGTGATGTGGGGGTCTCTTTCGGGGCCGCTTTCTTTGCCATCTCAGTCTCCCTTACTCCTAATCCTAATCTTAATCTTAATCGTAATCTTAATCGTAATCTTAATCGTAATCCTAATCCCCTATCATGCCGATTACGATTGCGAGCACGATTACGATTAGGATGGAAGCCTTCTTCCCTCAGCCACTTGCCGTTAAGTATTGGCCTCCTTGTCCAGATACTCCCACAACCACTCCAACGCGGCCCGGCAGGTTTGCTCCTTGATTTCCAGTCGATTGCCTTTGAAGTTAAACTGCCGCACGTTAACCTCTCCACGTGCGTTGGCAAAGCCCATAAACACCAGCCCCACCGGTTTTTCGGGTGTTCCGCCATCCGGACCGGCAATACCGGTTACGCTGACGGCAATATCGGCCCCAAATCGCTCCCTTACACCCACAGCCATCTGCGCCGCTGTCGGCGCGCTTACGGCGCCCTTGGAGACCAGCACCTCGGCATCCACGCCGAGGATCCGCTCTTTGACCGAATTGGCGTAACTGACCACACCGCCCAGAAAATAGTCTGAACTACCCGGCGTCATGGTGACCCGGTGCGAGATGAGCCCCCCGGTACACGATTCTGCAAGCGCCAGTGTCAAGCCCTGTTCAGTGAGAAGCCGGCCAATCTCAACATCAAGTTCCGACATCCTGTTCTCAACCCAAGTCTTTGCGGCCCGCTCGGAGAGCGGGCCCTACCTACCCTTGACGTACCGCGGCACCTGGTAGGGCCCGCGCTCCGCGCGGGCCGTCAGTGCTGCGCCTTCCACTAATCCCCATACCCATCCGGATGCGCCACGTGCCAGTTCCAGGCACTCGAGATAATCGTCTCCAACTCCGGGTACTGCGGCTCCCAGCCAAAGACACCGCGTGCGCGCGAAGCATCGGCGACGAGCCGGTCCGGATCCCCCGCCCGGCGCTCGGCTATTTCGGCCGGGATGGCGTGACCCGTGACGTTGCGCGCGGTTTCCACGATGTCCTTTACCGAGTAGCCCGTACCGTTACCCAGATTAAACGGGCCGGATGCATCGGAAGTCACCGCCAGGATATGCGCCTGGGCCAGGTCGACAATGTGGATGTAGTCGCGCACGCAGGTACCGTCGGGCGTATCGTAGTCGTCGCCGTACATGAATACCTTGTCCCGCTTGCCAAGAGCGACCTGGAGCACGATGGGGATGATGTGCGTCTCGGGCTCATGGTCTTCGCCGAACTTTTCGGTGGCCCCACAGGCGTTGAAGTAACGTAAATAGACGGCCTGCATACCGTAGATATCGCGGTACCAGTTCAGCACCTTCTCGAACCCCAGCTTCGATTCGCCGTAGGGGTTGGTGGGTGACTGCGGCTCCGTCTCGCTGATCGGAACCTGCTCGGGCTGGCCATACGTGGCACAGGTCGACGAAAACACAATTCTTCCGACATCCGCCTGCAGCATGGCGGAGGCGAGATTGATGCCGCCCTGCAAGTTGTTCTCGAAGTACATCTCCGGACTGGTCATCGATTCCGGAACCAACGCGTAAGCGGCAAAATGCATGACAGCGTCAGGGGCCACATCGACCATGGCGGCAGCAATGGATTCCGCATCGCGGAGATCCCCTTCAATCAGACCGGCACGGTTGTCAACCGCGCCGCGGTGACCGCGCTCGAAGTTGTCGAAAACAACCACCTCGTGTCCCTGGTCCAGCAGCTGCTCAGTGGTAACGCTGCCGATATACCCGGCCCCGCCTGTAACCAGCATCTTCATGCTTCGGCCTCTCTGTACCCGTGGCTTATCCCGGCTCGCCCGGAGAGCTCGCCCTACCTCACCCACGACCAGGTAGGGCGAGCTGTCCCCAGCGAGCCGCTCGACTATTCTTGCTTCAACTGCTCAATTGCCTGCTCAAGATGTTTCACCCTTCGCATCAACTCCGGCAGGCGCTCCTCCGCGGCGCGGATACGCTTCCATGTCATGTGAGGACGACCGAAGAAGCCCATCATGACGGTTCCGGGCTCCACGTCTTTGACCACAGCCGAATTACCACCGATAATAGAGCCATCCCCGATCGTGATATGCCCACCGGCACTGGCCTTGCCTGCCATCTGAACATTCTTCCCAATGACCGTGCTCCCCGCCACACCGGATTGTCCGGCCATAGCCGTATTCTCACCGACAACCGAGTTGTGGGCAACCTGGACAAGGTTATCGATCTTCGCGCCGTTCTCGATGGTGGTGCGTCCAAAACGACCACGGTCAATGGCGGTGCAGGCGCCTACCTCTACGTCGTCACCCACTTCCACGATACCGACCTGCGGAATCTTCACCCAACGCCCATCCTCCTGCCGGTCGTATCCGAATCCGTCGCTACCGATAACCGCACTGTCATGGATAATTGTCCGCGCACCGATGATACAGCCCTCGCGTACGGAGACATGGGCGTGCAGAACACTGTCTGCGCCAACACGAGCCCCTGCGCCAAGGTAGCAGGCGGCCACGAGCACGGCGCCCTTCCCTATCGCGACACCTTCCTCCAGGACGCAAAGCGGGCCGACACAGGCGTTTTCGCCAATCTCGACACCATCGGCCACCACGGCGGAGGGATGGACCCCTGTTTCAGCGCCCGGGTATTCCGGCGCGAGCGCAAGGGCTATATGAGTCATGGCCGCATCCGGGCTCTCTACGCGGATAACCGGGCACGGGCTGTTGCCTTCCCAATCGTTGCGAACCAAGACCGCCGCGGCCTTTGTGTCGGCAAGCATTGCGGCGTATTTGTGGTCCGAAAGAAGGGACAGATCGCCGGGCCGCGCTTCGCGCAGTCCAGCCAGGCCGGTGATCTCGGTTCTCTCATCACCTTCTACAGCGCCACCGACCAGTTCCGCAATCTCGGCTACTGTTTTCATGGCTTCACCTCGCCCTGTTCCCGGTTCTGTCAAGAGTCTGCCCCGGTTGTTGGGCCAATCAACGTTTCGTTAAGCACTTGCGACTGTTGAGCTGTTCTCCCCCATTTTCAATATCCAACAGCCAACAAGGAATATCCAATTCCCAAGGTGAGAGGCGCTACCGCGCCTTACTTCTCTTGGCCGTCTCGACGCTCCTGAAATAGGATGGCTATCAACTCGTCTCTTTCCTGTGGAAGCGGCGCTATCAGAGGCGCGAACTTGACCATCTTCGCCTTCGCGATGATCTTGCAGATCGAATTCTCTTTCCCTGGGAATTGGATATTCCTTGTTGGCTGTTGGATATTGAGGTTCTCCTGTTTTCGCTACTTCTTATTGAGCTTTTGAAAGTGCCCTGTTCCCGGCTCGTCAGTCGTCCTTCCGAAGCTCCTGGATTTCCTTCATGATCATGTCGGTAATATCCAGCTTTTCTTCGTGGAAAACCACCATGCCGGAACCGCCAACCCCTACAGCGGACTTGTCAATAACGAGCGACAGATCCTTCTTGGCGGCTACACGCGCCACTAGCTTCTGAACGGCTCCTTCGACCAGCTTGTGCATCCGGAGCTTCTGGTCGTTCATTTCGCGTTGACGCTCCATGAGGCGCTGGCCGATCTCCTTCTCCATGCCCTGGAGTTCTTTGAGCTGTTCCGCCAGATCTTCTTGTCGCGCTTCGCGCACAGTCTCGCTCACGGCCGGGTCCGCGGCAGCACGTCGAGCAGCGACGAAGTCTCTCTGTTTCTCTTCCAGCGTCTCCACCATCGCGTTCTTCTCGCTCTCAAGCTCCGCAAACTGGTCACGCAGGATTTCCCGATTCACGTCGGACTTCGGGTGTGCCTTCACCAGCTGGTCCATGTCCACCACGGCCAATCCCGCTGCCGCGGCCGTCATCGCACTCGCAAGAAAGACACTCACCAGAACCGTCATGATCTGTTTCCCGCTCCGACATCCGTCGGGGTTTCCGCTTCGCTCCAACATCCCGTACCTCCTAGTAGTCATAGCCAATCCAAATGGCCCAGTTATCGGTATCCGTCAGCTCGTCGTCCGCCTCAACATCCCACGCGCGATCGATTCGGATAGGAAATCCCGGCATGTCGAGGCGCAACCCAATACCCGCGCCCGATGCCAGGGTACTGTCGTCAAAGTCATAGGAGTCGCGCCACACGCCGCCGATGTCATAGAACGCCGCGATGCGTACACCTTCCACCAGGGGGATGGTGTACTCCACGTTGGCCACCGCAAGGCTCTGTCCACCCACGGGGCGATACCTGATAAGCGACTCCGGGTCAGTCGGCACTACCTTCGGCCCCACGTCACGGTAGTCGAAACCGCGAATCGTCCTGCCGCCGCCCGCAAACAGACGCTCGGAGATGGGCACTTCATCGGTGTCGCCATATCCCTCCACCGTTTCGTAGCGCCCCTTGATACTGAGGACGTGATCCCACCAGAGCGGAACATAAAG
Source organism: uncultured Victivallales bacterium (assembly GCA_964345005.1). Classification (GTDB taxonomy): domain Bacteria; phylum Verrucomicrobiota; class Kiritimatiellia; order UBA8416; family JABMPJ01; genus JABMPJ01. The sequence continues at coordinate 10,705 of CAYFPQ010000046.1, forward strand.
CGCCGTGCGGGCACCTACACTGTACACATCGGTATCGAATCCAAAGGGGCCGCCGGAGATGCGCCCGAACACGCTGGCACGCAGGCCGCGTGTGGGAATAAATGGGTTGTTGCGCGTATCGTGCGTAAGCGTGGTCTTGAACGTGCTCTTCAGCGTGTCATCTTCACGCGCAAAGCTGTATGTCTCATCGGGCGAGTCGGTATAAACGTACTCGTTGGTGTCGGCCACGTCCGTGATAACCGTTTCCTCAAGCGCGTAGCGGAAACTGATGCGGTTGGCGCCGGGCAGTGCTTTGCTGAGCGACACGGCCGCGCCCGTGCGCTTCAGATCGTAGTCGGTGTAGTTGAGGTCGGTCCTATACACATCTGTTCCCAGCGAAAGCTTGCGGTTGAGGAACCAGGGCTCTACGAACGACAGCTTGTAGTCGCGCCGCTCGGACCCGAACTGGGCACGCAGGTTGAGCTTCTGTCCGCCACCGGTAAAAGGCCATCCTCGAATATCGAAGTTGCCCATCGACACCTCGACGAAACCGATGATGTTATCGATGCTGGAGAACCCGGCCCCCACGAGAAACTGCCCGGTACCGCTCGTCTTCTCCTCGACCTCGAAGACTACGTCTTCCCGGTTTGGCACGGCTGTTTGCTGCTCATATCGCCGCACGGAAGAGAAGTAGCCGAGATTCATGAGTCGGCGTTCACTGCGCCGGGCCTTTACCGCGTTGAGCACGTCGCCCGGATGCAGCAACAGCTCGCGCCGG
>CAYFPQ010000046.1:11471-23660 GCA_964345005.1 uncultured Victivallales bacterium
GCCCAGGCGATTCAGGGCGTCGCGGCTCTTCTTGAGATCCGTCCCCGAGAATCGCTCCTGCTCGTGCACCTTGAGCTCGCGCCGGATGACCTTGTCTCGCGTACGCGTGTTGCCGCGGATACGGATGTTGCCAACCTGTATCAGCTCGCCTTCGCTGACGGCAAAGGTAACGGCTACGGTGTTGGCTGCGGGATCCGACTCGAGCAACGGGCGAACACGCGCACGGGCGTACCCGCGACTCCCGTAGAAATCGCGAATCCTCTGGGCTGTGCCCTGGATCAGCTTGGAGGAAGCGGTGACACCGGGACGCGCAACAACCAACGCCTTGACCTCCGCCTGGGGGAATATCTCGACGCCGGTCACGTCTATAGAGCCGAAACGATAGGTTTCGCCCTCATGAATCCTCACCACGATGGTCTGACGCCCTTTGTCGTCCAACTCCACGGAAGGATACTCGATCTCGACATCCAGGAAACCGCGCTCACGGTAGACGTTGCGCACGGCCAGCCGCATAGACTCGAGTTCGTCGCCGGAGTAGCGTCGCTTGCGAAATAGCCACAGCGGGCTCCAGTGCGAAGGGCGGCGGATGGCACGGCGCAAGTCGCTGTAGCCGACGCGATCGTTTCCCTCGAAGCGCACGGTCTTGACCTTGGAGCGAGCGCCTGACTCGATGTGAACGGTCACTGCCGCCAGGCCCTGGTCACGGTTGACTGCTTCGATCTCCCAGCTCACCGACACATTCGGGTAGTGATCGTCGATGAAGGCCTGCCGAATGGCACGGGCGCGCACGCCAAGCGTATGGTCGTCCACACGGTCACCCACTTCCAGGTTCAGCTTGGTGCGCAGCTTGCGCGCGGGAATATGGTCGGACCCCGTGAACGCGACCGGCTTCACCAGCGTCAGCTTGCGTGCCAGGATGTAGACGAGTGCCACGCCGTCTTCACGTGCTTCAATGTCGACGTCGACCGAGCTGAACCGACCGGTGTTGAGTAGACTGCGCACATCACGCGAGATGCCCGAGCGGTCGAGAGTGTCCCCTTTGCGGATGCGTGTGTGCGCCTCAATGTAGCTCTCTTCGACCCGGCCACCACCAACATTGCGCACTTCGATGGCGACGATTGTCGAGCGGGAGCCCTCCTGCGCCAGTCCGGGCGTGAGGGCGCACACCGCCAGGAAAGCAACGAGAAAGAGGAATGCGCGTTTCATTCGTCCTCCGGCTCCATTCCGCCGAAATCGTCGACCCCGCGCGCACGATCGCGAAAACGTGTGTACTCTTCCTCGAAGTTCAGTTCCACCTCGCCGGTCGGACCGTTACGATGCTTGGCAACATCGACAATGGCGAGCAGCCTGTCCTCGTGCTGGTCGTCATCCGGGTAGCGACAGGGCCGACGCAACATGAAGACCACGTCGGCATCCTGCTCGATGGCGCCCGAGTCACGGAGGTCGGAGAGTTTGGGCTTGCCGGTCTTGTCGCGCTGTTCGGGGGCACGACTGAGCTGACTGAGAACCAGAACCGGAACACGCAGTTCCTTGGCCATAGCCTTGATGTTACCCGATATCTGGGAGGTCTCGATCTGGCGTCCCTGACGAGCGTACTCTTTGGAATGCATGAGCTGGAGGTAGTCGATCACGATCAGCTCAATATCGTGTTTCTTCCGCATGCGCCGCGCACGAGCACGCAGTTCGAGAACATCGAGACCGCCGGTATCGTCCAAGAAGATCGGGGCCTTGTTGAGCACCGATGCGGCCTGCACCAGTTTGCCGTGGTCGACCTTGGAGACATACCCCTTCTGGATCTTGTGCGACGGCACACCGGCGTGCGAGCACAGCATGCGCATGGCCAAGGCGTCGTACGACATTTCCAGGCTGAAGATGCCGACGGGATGGGACTTACCCTCGGGGTCCAGCTTGCCCAAAGCGATGTTCTCGGCAATGTTCATGGCCAGCGAGGTCTTACCCATGGAAGGACGCGCCGCCAGAACAATCATTTCACCTGGGCGCAGGCCCATCGTGATGCGGTCGAGGTTCTCGAAACCGGTCGAAAGCCCGGTTACGCCCTTGCCGGTCTCAAGGATGACGTCCACGTGGGACATCGTCTCCTTCACGGCGGTTGACCAGGGGGTTACGCTGCCGTAGCGCTGTTCGTTGATATCGAGAAAGTTCTGCTCAACTGTGCTGAGAAGCTGGTCGGCGCTGTCCACCGCCCCGTAGCACTCTGTCTCGGCGGCACGTGCGCAGTTGATGATGCGCCGCAGGAGATGCTTCTGGTAGACGATATCGATGTAGTACTCGGCATGGGCAGCGGTCGGAGTAGAGTCGATCAACTGGTTCAGCGCCGACACCCCGCCCACGCCGTCGAGCTTCCCGGCATCACGGAGTTGCTCGGAAACGGTCAGAACATCGATGACACGGTTCTGGCCATGCAAACCCAGCATGGCCTCGAACACGGTTCGGTGCACCGGGGCGTAGAAGGACTCTTCGTCCAGCCGGTGCTCGATGCAGATATCCATGACGCGCACGGCATCGAGAAGAATCGACCCCAGAACGCCTTTTTCAGCTTCTTCGCTATAGGGCGGCACACGGTCTGCCGGGACCGTCGGCGCGGTCGAAGAAGCTGCTGTAACCATGCTGTCTATTCCTCAACCACCCAAACCTTGACCGTGGCCTCGACTTCGGGGTGAAGATACACGGGCACGTCGAACGTACCCAGTTCCTTGATATGCTCATCAAGAACAACCTGGTGACGGTCGATCTCGATGCCTTGCCCCTTCAGGGCATCGGCGATATCGGACTCACTGACCGATCCATAAAGCTGCTCGCCTTCGCCAACCTTCACCGCGATGGTGCAGGATGCAGCGGCGACTTGCTTCGCGAGTTCCTGCGCCCCTGCCACGGCATCGGCCTGCTCCTGTTCGCGTTCGGCCTGGATCTTGACCAGACGGCGGCGCGTGGCCTCCGTTACCGGTGCGGCCAGGTCGCGCGGCAGCAGGTAGTTGCGCGCGTAACCATCGGCCACGGTCACAACGTCGCCATCTTTTCCCAAGCCGTCTACCACGGCCATCAACAAAACTTCGGTTGCCATCTGCGTGTTCTCCTCTAGGGAAGCAATCCCATCGTACGTGCCCGGCGGATACTGCGCTTGATCTGGCGCTGCTGCTTGGCGCTGGCACCGATGGTGCGCGCGGGCAGGATCTTGCCGTGATCGGTCATAAACTTGCTCAACAGTTCGTAGTCCGTGGACTTGATTTCCTTTACGCCCTCGAGGTGGCGTGCTGCCTTGGAGGCGCCACGGTCATTATTGCGCCGCCTGCCGCCCCGTCTTGGTTTCATCTTCCTGGCCATTGTTACTCCTTACTCTCCCTTAAAACGGCAAGTTCTCGTCATCTCCCAAACTCTCAGCTCCCGCCGGCGGGGGCTGTGGTGCAGGCTCCGGGGCAGGCGCCGCGGGCGCAGCTGCAGGTGCGGGTGCAGCGGCAGCGGCAGGTGCAGACTGGTAAGTGCCTTGTCCGGCACCCCCATTGCCTTGGCCTTGCGGACGGCCGCCCAGGAACTGTACGCGATTGGCGCGCACCAGCAGGCGACTGTGCTTCTGTCCGTCCTTCTCCCACTGGTCGTACTTCAGGCTGCCCTCAACCATGACCTGGGATCCCTTTTGCAGGTACTGCCCGCAGGTTTCGGCCTGGCGGCCCCACACAACAACAGACACGTAGCAGACCTCTTCGTGGTCCTGCCCGTCGCGACCCTTGTAGCGGCGGTTGATCGCCATACGCAGGTCACCCACGGCATCGCCCGATGGTGCATAGCGCACCTCAGGATCGGCTGTGAGGTTCCCCATCAGGAATACGCGGTTGAGATCAGCCATCGACGACGACCTCCTCCATCGGAGCTTCCGCAGCCGCTTCTTCCTCGGCCGCGGCGCCCTCGGGCTCCGCCACGAGGATCTGCGCACGGAAAAGGTCGTCGACAAGCTTCAGGCGCCCGCGCAGCGCGTCCACGCTGGTCGGCTCAAGCTCGCAACGAAGGGTCATGTAGATCCCCGCGTCCTTCTTCTTCATCGGCCGCGCAAACACACGCTCGCCCATCGGCTGTTTGGAAACTACCTGGCCGTTCAGCCGACCGATTTCGTCGTCGATCCGTGTCAGCACATCGCCCAGTGCCTCCTCGTCCAGCGAGGTCGGAAAAATGCAAATCATATCGTACGTCTTCAACGCCATCTTCCTCTGCTCCCTATTCCACCTCGAGTCCGTTAAAGGCATTCATCGCTGCCTCTGTTCCCGACTCGACGATTCGCTCCACCGCATCCGCGGCGCACTTGACCACCTTCTCCATCGCTGCCCACTCGTCCGTCCCGTAGGCACGGAGCACGTGGCTCACCAGGTTCTCCTCCTGGTGCCGGCGGCCGATCCCGATGCGCACCCGCGCAAAGTCGTCACCCCCGACCTGTTCAATCACCGACGCCAGTCCGCGATGACCGCCGCTACCGCCCTTCGGGCGTATCCGAATCCGCCCTACGGGCAGATCGGCGTCATCCAACACCAACACCAGGCTGTCACGCTTGGCCTTGAAGTAGCGCAAGGCGGCAACCACCGCATGACCACTTCGATTCATAAACGTCTCGGGTTTCACCAGCAGGGCCGGACTCCCGGCCACAACGGCTTTTCCCGAGCGCGCCCGAAACCTCAGGCTGCGCCGTATCCGGCAACCAGCCCGTTCCGCCAGCACATCCACGGCGGCGAACCCCACATTGTGCGGCGTCCGCTCGTAGCGACGCCCCGGGTTCCCCAACCCCACGATGACGTTCACGATAGGCTCCCGGCGCTAGTACACCCTTGTACTAATCCTCGCTCTTGGCTTCGCCATCGCCTTCGGCAGCAGCTTCGCCCTCTTCGCCTTCCTCAGCGCCCTCTTCGCCTTCCTCACCTTCCTCGGCTTCGGTAGGCTCGGCTTCCACACGCGGCGCCAATACAGTCGCCACAGCAATATCGTCGGCCGTCAGAAGGATCAGTCCGTCCGGCACCGGCACATCGCCGGCCAGCAGGCTGTCGCCAATCGAAAGTTCCGAAACGTCGACCTCGATCTGGTCCACGATGTCGTTCGCCAGGCCCTCGATTTCCAGCTCGTGAACGATTTGTTCGAGCACACCGTCCTGCTGCGTTACGCCAACCGGTTCGCCCTTCAACGACAGCGCCACGTGCACGGTCAGTTTCTCGGTCATGGAGATCATTGTGAAATCGGCATGCAGCACCGAGCCGGTAAGCGTGTCGTGCTGTACGTCCTGCAGAAGCGCCTTCACGGCGGGTGCGCCATCCACCGAGACATTCAGAATGATGTTTTCACTATGCGAACGCTGTAGCATCAGCTCAAAATCGTGCCGCTCCAGCTTAACCGGTGTGGTCGTGCCATCCTGGTTGGCTACAATCGCCGGGAGCCACCCTTCGCGCCGCAGTCGGCGCGCCGCAGGTGTTCCCGCGTCGTCGCGTTTCTCGAGTTTCACTACCGTCTCAGCCGCCATTTTCCTTATCCCTTCTCCAGTCTGAACAGCGAGGTAACCGACTGGTCCTCGTGAATGCGCAGAATTGCCTCTCCCAACAGTTCGGCCACGGAGAGCACCGCAACCGGGAAATCACCGTCAATCGTTGACGGTATCGTATCCGTTACAATCAATTCGTCAATCGGCGACTCGACAAGGCGCTGGCAACCGTCCTCGCTCAGCATCGCGTGTGTCACCGCCGCGTAGACCTCCTTGACACCGTGTTCGGCCAACAGGCTCGCAGCCGAACAGAGCGTGCCACACGTACTGGTCATGTCGTCCACCATGATAGCCGTACGGCCTTCGACCTCACCCACCAATGTAAAAGCTTCCACCTCGTCCGGTCCCGTTCGGCGCTTCGCCGCGACGGCCAGGCCGCAATCGAGCATCTGGGAATAGGCATACGCCGCTTTCACCGCGCCGGTGTCCGGGGATACGACAACCGGGTTCTCAATGTTCTTGCTCTTGAGATGTTTGACGATGATCGGCGAAGCGTAGAGGTGGTCCACCGGGATATCGAAAAAGCCCTGGATCTGCTGAGCGTGGAGATCCATCGTCAGCAACCGGTTGACTCCCGCCGCGACCAGCAGGTTCGCTACCAGCTTGGCCGTAATGGGAACACGAGGCTGGTCCTTGCGGTCCTGGCGTGCGTAGCCATAGTAAGGCAGCACGGCCGTGATGCGATCGGCGGAGGCGCGACGCAAAGCGTCGACCATAATCAGAAGTTCCATCAGGTTCTCGTTGGGAGGACGGCAGATCGATTGCACCACGTAAACATCGCGGCCACGGATGTTCTCCTTGATCTTTACGAAGACCTCCCCATCTGGAAAACGGCGGATGTCGACCTCCCCGAGCGGCAAGCTCAGGTACTCCGCGATCTTCCCCGCCAATACGGGATTCGATGTTCCACTGAATATCTTCATTTCTCAATCAGAACGACAGCTCACCGCCGATTTCCGACTTCCGATCTCCGACTTCCGGCCCCAAGCGTGGTTGCCCGACCAGGACTCGAACCTGGACTCAGGGCGTCAAAGGCCCGTGTGCTGCCATTACACCATCGGGCAGCAATGTCACGACCCGGGTCCAAACTGTCCCATCGAGCTCCTGTTCTACCGACGCCGCCATGGCTTCGGCATGCGCCTCATCGCGCGCCAGACCGAAGACAGAAGCTCCGCTTCCAGACACCAGCGCCCCCAAAGCCCCCGCCTGATCCAAATGATCGACGATCATGCCTACCAGGGGATACTTCCGGACCACTGTAGCCTGCAAACTGTTAAAAATGCCCTGGCCGGCGGAGCCAATGTCCCCTCCTTCCAGAGCAGAAACCGCATTGATATATAGAGGAGCGCCGGAAGTCAAGGACAAGTCATGCTTTGCATAGATATCCGCTGTCGATACACAAAACCCCGGATTTGCGATTACCAGCCACCATTTCCCGTCTGACGTTGTGGGGGTACCCAGATCGAACCCTCTCACACGCTCCCCGACCCCCTCCATCAGCACGGCGCCACCGTGCAAGAGGGCCGGAATATCGCACCCGAGCGTGGCGCCGAGCGCCAGCAGCTCGGACTCCTGAATCGTAACGTCCCACAGGTCCACAAGCCCCCGCAGCACAGTGGCGGCATTCGCGCTGCCGCCACCCAGACCGCCTCCGAACGGGATGCGTTTGGCGATGCGGATGCGGACGCCGCCAGGATACCCAACCGCCTCCTTCAATGCCCGTGCGGCGCGGGTGGCAAGATTGTTGTCCGAATCGGGAAGCTCCAGACAGCCGCCCGGCGGAAGATCGATCTCGTCAAAGACGGTTTCGATCGTATCTGAAGGTTCCAGGACGATGGTGTCATGGAGCGATATCGGCACCACCACACTGCGCAAATCGTGGTACCCGTTCTCGCGCTTGCCGAGCACCTCGAGGTAGAGGTTGATCTTCGCGTGCGCGGCCAGTTCGAGGCTTTCCCTTTCCATGAACATGGCGCGGGGGTTTACCACGTACCCCACGGCATGTCAATGCGGGGTGAACACCTATTTTCCGGGACTACAGACCATCAGCGCAACGAGTAGGGACTCAAGCTTCGAGCTGACGGCCCCTTCACCGCTCAGACGAAAGAACGCACGGGCCGGCTCGATATCTCGTGGATCGCGCCTGAAGGCCACGCGCGCTGTGACTCCCAGGCGAATATCGGCGTCCACGAACTCTGCGAATGCGTGGTTCATCGCTCTGCGATGGCCCCGCCCTCTTCCTGCCGCCGACTTCGGCACCCGTCCTCCGCGCGCATCGAAACGAGACCAGCTCAAGGTGGGGCCGCTTTCGTCCATAACGATCTTCTGGTCTGCGTCGGCATAAGCACTGCGCAATCGCCCGGGAGACGGCGCCGCAAAAAGGCGTTCTCCCAGGTAGCCCACGGCGGACTCGAGCGGAAGTCGCTGGGCTCGACGGCGCAGACGCGGGATTCGGCGCGCCTCCGAAAGCTTGGCTGCTTTGCCGCCCTGGAACGCCAGTGTGCCGTCGTCATCGGACCCGAACGGAAGCCCCCGCTCTCCAGACAGAAACAGGCCGACGAAGCGCACCTTGTCCTCACTACGGCTCAACGGCTCCGCCACGATCTCCACGATCCCACTGGGACGATCCCACTGCAACGACCCCCCGCCTTCGATCACACCGATAGCTTCCCCACCGTCCGTAATGCGAAACTCCGGCATCCCGGTTTCGGCCACGATTGTGATCCTGACAGCTCCTGCCGCCAGCGGCTTGGGCAGCTCCGGCTCCGGTGCGGGAACCGCCTCAACCGGCTCCTTCGGCTCTCCCGGTGCGGGCCTTGTTGGAAGCATGTCCCGCAGCATCGCACACGAGGCAAACATCATCATCGAACCAAGGGCAACAACAATACGCATCGCTTTCATAACACTCAGCCTAACCAACTCCTTTCCTTGGTCAAGACCTTACACGTGCTCCCACGGACGACAAGCATCCTATCTACTCTTCCTCTTCTTCGTGGTTGCCTCTCCTGCTCTTTCTCTTGCACAATGCCTCCCATGCGAGATGTTCCCGATGCACAGATAGAAACGTTCGTTGAAGCCTGCCACCTTGCCGCTGTTCGCCCAACTCTTCCCCCCTTTCAGCTTTACTTAGCCAGCACGCCACCCTATATTCCGCGCGTTCTTTTTGCAGCATCTTGAGGGCGATTAGCTCAGTTGGTTAGAGCGCCTCGTTCACACCGAGGAGGTCACAGATTCGAGTTCTGTATCGCCCACCATCTCAGGGACGCTACTCACCAACAACAACCCCCAGAAATACAGTCGTGTCATCCTCCAACTCCGGAGGAATTCTGCCTTCTGAGACTCGTAGGAACACGGCGTCGATTATGGAATCGGACAGGCCGGGATAGTCGTTTAGCTCGTAACTGACGGCGGCAGCCCAGTAGACATCTTCGTCAATCCCTGCTTCTTCAACGACCTCCCCTGCCTCAGCTAACAGGGCTGACGAATCACGATTCGTCAGCCTTGGCCGCCACATGAGCAGGGGGAGAAGATTGTAATTGTAATTGACAAGTAACACCCCGAAGCTTACGCTGCGGGTCATGTTAAGAAGAACCATCCATGATCGTCTGCGTGAGCAGGCTGAAAGGTACCCTGTGGTGGCGGTCACCGGACCACGGCAATCGGGAAAGACCACTCTGGTAGGTATGGTGTTTCCTGAAAGAGACTACGTTTCATTGGAAGACCCGGATCGCCGCGCGATGGCGCTTGACGACCCGAGAGGCTTCGTTGAAGGGTTGAGCGCAGGCTCCATTATCGATGAGATCCAACGCGTTCCATCCCTGCTTTCCTACATGCAGACGTTGGTCGATAGAGATAGAAAGCCGGGTCGGTTCATCATAACCGGATCGAACCAGTTTCTGTTGGCCAAGCACATGTCGCAGTCGTTGGCGGGAAGAATCAGCATTCTGAAGCTTCTGCCCTTCACCATGACTGAGCTCGGCGACCTGCGTCCGCCACGCGCCGCGGACTACATTTTCACCGGCTCTTACCCGCGAATCTATGACGAGCAGCATGACCCAAGCGATTGGTATCTCAATTATGTAGAGACATACATAGAAAAGGACCTTAAGGAGTTCGTGCACGTTCTGGACCTGGATAACTTCAGGCGTTTTCTCGCATTGGCGGCGTCGCTTTGCGGGCAATTATTGAACCTCTCCCAGATCGGTAGCCAGCTTGGCGTGAGCCACAACACCATCAGGTCGTGGATTGCCGTACTCGAGCAAAGCTACATTGTATTCCGGCTGCAACCCTACCACAGAAACTTCCGCAAACGTATCGTGAAGACGCCGAAACTCTACTTCTACGACACCGGGCTTGCCTGCGCCCTGTTGCGGCTGCGGGATCGCACGACCCTCAGCACCCACCACTTCTATGGCGCCCTGTTCGAGAACATGGTGATTGCCGAGCTGCGCAAACGGGCTTTGCACACTACCGGAATAGCCGACCAGTTTTTCTGGCGCGATCACAAAGGTCGTGAGGTAGATTGCCTCGTCGAGGAGGACGGCGCGATCAAGCCCATCGAGATCAAGGCGGCAAAGACTCTGCGACCGGAGTTCTTTCAGTCGCTACGCTATTTCTGCGAGCTTGCTGAAATCGATCCGGATCAGGCTACGCTCGTCAACGGAAGCGAAGATCGGAACATGTTTCACCGTATGCATGTAACAGGCTGGACGGCGCTCTAACCTGCCTCTGGTTCGTGGATGTCAGTCTATTCATTCCGCTGAAGTCAAATTCAGGATGAGCTCATGGTCTCTTCCTGTCCAGAACCGGCTACGACGGTGCGGCCTTTCCCGCAGGCTCCGCAAGCCCCTGCTGTTACTTCCCGCGGGCTCACCTGCCTGCCGTAGCTCGCCGCAGGCTACGTAGCGCCTGCTGTACTCATTCGGTTACTTTCATTCTTCGGTTCTCACGTCGATCCGATAGAAACTCTCGCTCTCCGTCGTGTGCGCCTCGTCGGTGTAGACATTCTCCGGCGGGGTGGCGGGCAGATTGCCGGCCAACCTGACGGACGAGGGGCGGTGTCAGGGGGTTTCCGAGGTCTCCTGCTGAAGATCCCATAGTGATAGGAATTCCTGAGGTGACAAGACGGGTACCCCGGTAGCCGGGAAGCCGTCAGGATCGCGCGTCACCAGGTAGTCGGTCCCGGCACGGGATGCGGAGTGGAACTGCACGGCATCCTCGAAATCGTCGATGGGGGCGTCCATGGATTGGTTGATCAGGCGCAGATCGAGCGGGATTACCGTAAACAGGTCACGTAACGCTCGCAGCGCCTTGTCGGCAGCGGCCTTGTCTCCGGCTTTTCGTACGATGTAGTAGATATTGTTGAAGCTGATGGCAGAGATGCATCCTTCCAGGGCTTCACTCTCAACGAGGGTCCAGATGCGCGCGGCAGCCTCGTAGAAAGGCTTGCGGTCGCCGATAACGTCCAGCAGGACATTGGTGTCGAGCAGGATCTTCACGATTGTGCGCTGTACTTCTCGGATAGGGCGTCCGTGAGCAGCTCCTGGTCACTCGTTTCCCCTGGGAGCTTGACCAATCCCGTGGCGCGCCGGGTAACCGGACTTCTCTCAACCGTCGCCGACGTCGGCGTGCTCAGCGCACGAAGCAGCCTGGAAAAGACAGCCGAAAGACTCGTATGCAAACTCGCCGCCAGGCGCTTCGCATCGCTTACAAGCTGTGGCTCAATGCTCAGAGTTAACTTGGTAGTGTTCATGGTCTATCCCGTCTGTTTTGACTCTATACGTATCAATCTCTCAATACTGTACGTAAGCCGGGTCTGTGTGTCAATCAGCTCTTTGCGCCGTAAGGTTGAGCATCCCCGACAATGGGACTGCTGTGGCTACCATGAGATTCAGGCCCCACCCCTGCGCTATCGCATCATCGACCGTGCAGACTGGCAGCCCTTCATGGGTGAAAGACCTTGAGTGTCAGGTCTTTGATTGGCTTGAAGTGCTTTGCGTTGCTTGAGCAAAGCACCATGTTGTTCTCCGTGGCGGTCGCTGCGATGAGGGCATCGCCAGCTCTGAGACCGTGCGACGGCGAGTACTCCTCGACATACACCGTCGCACGGTGGCCGATGTTATCGAAGAGAGGAAGGGTTCTGAATCCGAAGTCCTTCAGAAACTGTTTCGTGTACTCGTGCTGCTTCTTGTTCTCGACACACTGCATCAACTCCAGGTAGCTCTGTACGGAAATGAACCGCTCATCCTCTTTCTCGACAAGGCGCGCCGCCTTGGCGTTGCCTCTCTCGATCCAGATGAAGATGTCAGTATCAAATATCACGGTAACGTCCTCCGCGAAGACTCTCCATTTCTGCTTCAACTGAACGCTTGGACCCGCGCATGTTGAAGAAGGGGTGATCAGACACCTTCTTCGCAGTGCGCTCGATCTTCGCCACGATTACGCCTTTAGTCTTGCCGCGATAGAGGATGTCTACATCCTCATTGCGGTCCAGCGCCTTGAGAACGTCATTCATATGATATCGCAAGTCTACAACTGTCGCCTGCATGGTGTCATCTCCTTTATGTATAGTGCCACTATGCAGAACAAGGGGCCATCTGTCAAACCATTGCTGACGCATGACCCTTTTGGAGCCGCATCGCGGGCCGGACTCGCGCCCG
>CAYFPQ010000047.1:0-23508 GCA_964345005.1 uncultured Victivallales bacterium
ATATACTACACGGTGACCCAACCCCGTCAGGTCCGTCGTCAGCGGATCAACGACAACCTGTTGGGAGACGCCAGGTTCTGCCCTACGATCCGCCGCACGGAGAGCTTGCGAGCCTTCGAAGCAGCGGACCTCCCGGCACGGTGCCGGAAGACCGTGGCTCAATACCCGCCGGAACTGCTGCGGCGAGCCATGAGTTACCTCTACACAGAGGAAACCAGATCGTCCTTCGAGATCGAGCACATCAAGCCGACATCGTCCCGAACGGAACGCTTCGTCTCTCTGCTTCACTTGGCCGAGCGAGAGGATTTCTGTGAAAAGGGGCGTCTGATCGATCTACAGAACCGTATTGTTGATCCTCGGTTCCGGGATTTGGATTACCGCCATAGTCAAAACTATGTTGGCGAGACCGTCGCCTGGCAGAAGGAGAGAATCCATTTTGCAGGTCCGCGGCCCAAGGACGTGGCCGAGCTGATGGAAGGACTGATTGCATCCCACGAGCGCATGGGGACGGGAGAGGTGTTCTCCGTCATCCATGCCGCCGCCATCGCGTACGGATTCGTCTTCCTGCACCCGTTCGAGGATGGGAACGGTCGTATTCACCGTTTCCTGATTCACAACATACTGGTCCGTTGCGGATTCACTCCGGTGGGGTTCATTTTTCCTGTATCTGCGTCCATGCTGCGGAACATGGCAGACTACGATGCATCACTGGAGGCATTCTCCAGGCCGTTGATGGCGCTTGTGGAATACGTGCTGGACGAGATGGGGCGAATGACGGTGCAGAATGATACGGCAATCTGGTACAAGTACATCGACATGACGTCGCAGGCGGAGGCGCTGTTTCGGTTTATCGAACAGACCATCGACACGGAACTGGCTGAAGAACTGGCATTCCTGGCCAACTACGACCAGACCAAAGAGGCCATCCAGACTGTTGTGGACATGCCCGACCGAGAGATTGATCTGTTCATTCGCTTTTGCCTACAGAACAATGGACGCCTGTCGGCGCGCAAGCGCGCCAGCCACTTTGAATTCCTGTCTGATGAGGAGGTTGCGCGCATCGAGGAGGCAATTCGATTCGCCTATGGGCGAGGGCGACAGGAAAACGACGCGGTACTCTCAAGGGAGGTTAAATGATGGAAATACTGAGAGCGGGTATTATCGGAACGGGCTATATTGGCCCTGCACATATTGAAGCGTTGCGGCGGCTGGGGAATGTCGAGGTCGCGGCCGTGGCCGAAGCGAACCAGGCATTGGCTGACGCGAAGGCAGAGCAGTTGTCGATTCCCAAGGCGTATGGGGACTACAAAGACATGCTTGCTGATGACGCCATTGATGTCATCCACAACTGCACGCCCAACCACATGCACTATGCGGTCAACTGCGAGATTCTTGCGGCGGGCAAACATGTGGTCAGCGAAAAGCCGTTGGCCACAACCAGTGCGGAGTCGGCAGACCTCGTCAAGCGTGCCAAAGAGGCGGGGCTCGTCAATGCCGTTAACTTCAACTATCGCTATTACCCGCTTGTTCAGCATGCCCGGACGATGGTGAACAACGACGATCTGGGCCGGGTGTTTGCCGTGCAGGGGTGTTATATGCAGGACTGGCTCCTGTACGATACTGACTGGAGCTGGCGACTCGACCCCAAGATGGCCGGCGCAAGCCGGGTTATGGGGGATATCGGCTCGCACTGGTTTGATCTGATTCAATTTGTAACTGGCAAGAAGATCACCGATGTGTTTGCCGACCTGGTCACCCTACACGAATACCGCAAGAAGCCGACGGTGGCGGTCGAGACCTTTGCGGGTAAGGAGTTGAGGCCCGACCAATACGAGAAGGTCAAGATCGATAGCGAAGGCTATGGGCATGTGCTGGTACGTTTTGATGACGGCAGCACCGGCATGACCTGCATCTCACAGGTGTCTGCAGGGCGAAAGAATCACATCGTATTCGAGCTGAACGGAACAGAGCAATCTGTCTGGTGGGATCATGAACGGCCGAACGAACTGATGGTGGGCAATCGCAATCAGCCCAACCAGTTGATGCTCAAAGATGCGGTCTTGATGGACCCGACGGTCCGTGACTACGCCCATTATCCGGCCGGTCATAACGAGGGGTATCCCACGTGTGTGAAGAACTTCTGTCGCAATGTCTATCGTCACATCAGGGACCGAGAGACGCCGGTTGACTTTGCCACATTCGAGGATGGCCACAATGCCGATGCCATTGTTGAGGCGGTTCTGGAGAGTCACAAGACACAGAGCTGGACAACGGTCGAGTATTGATCTGGTTGTCTTGACCGGAGTCATGCAAACCCAGAAACCGTCCATCAGGTGACCCCCTTAGGTCATTCCGTGCATGAAGATGTGACTCCGGAGAACTACTACACGGTGGTTGACACGTACCGGGAATTCTTCGGGCTCGAGTCCTTGTCGTCTCCGAAGGCGAGCTGAGACCTTCACGCGGCCCGCCATGCTGAGTGCGATAGGCGGCCCCGGGTAACCCTATGTCCGCGGGGAAGTTGGTGATGGCCCAAGGCGAAAAGGGTGCAGGGGAAGCGACTCGACTGGAATACCGTTGACCACACCTGCCTGCGTATCCCGCCCGCACCATTCACAGCCCGATTGTGCGTGGCGCTTCAGGCGGATGAACCGTTATCAAGAAAGATCTGAATCCGGCAGGCAAGGGCGATCACGACAGGACGATGGATCGCGCCTCGCGCACGAAAAAGGCTTTGCACTCCTGCCAATCGAACGGAACGAGCATTCGCGGCATGGGTTCCTCCTCGGCGTCCCCGAAATAGGTCAGGCTCTTCAAGATGTGGTACGTGTTGAGACGGCTGGCGTTGTACTTGCTGGGGAGCAGCCGAAAGTAATCTTCGAGTGACGGCGGGGCCTGCAGAATGACGTAGAGATCGGCAAAATCCTTGCGGCTCCCGCGTCCCGAGACAGCAGCCAGCTTCATCAGCGCGATATCACGGGGGTCCGCAATCGAAAAGAATCGGTGTGGCACGGGCTCGAATATAAAGGGATCGCCAATGTGGAAGAAGGAGAGTTTTGTGCCATGGAGCAGAACCGTCAGCGTATGCTCCGCCTCCTGAAGCATCTCGTAGTTGCCATGCGGGGCGAGTACATCGTGAAGCTGCCGAACGTCCACGCTGTCGGTGCGAAAGAAGTCCAGATCCTCCGAAACACGATGACCTAGATGAAAGGCCAGCCCCGTGCCCCCGGCCAATGTCCAACCGCTGAGGAGGGGGGATGTGTCGGCTTCAAGTTGATTCAATAATTCCACGCTGTGTCGCGGGAGTACTTTTTCGTGCATGACATACCCTCCAGTTCAAGGATGTGACGCCAGAAGTTGCGTGTTCGAGGAGAGACCCGGTTGGCGGCTGCCACGGCGGAAAGAAACGCTTCCCTCCCGAGAACGGCGCAGAGCGTGCGAACGTCCTCCAGGACGCCATAATCCAGAACGCGTTCAACGACCCACGCAGGGTGTGCATCAATAACCCCTGGCCTCAGCGGGTGATCCCAAAAGAGCCGCTTGAGGCGTTTACAGGCTTCCGTGCTGCTGAGTGAGTGGGGACCGTGCGACTGTTTGGGGCGGAATTCGACCGAAAGGTCACAATCCAGGGCCGTAGCGAGCTTGCGGAGGGTATAAGTCTCGAACCGCGTCCACCCATTTTCGTAGCGTGAAAGCGTGGCCGCAGATGTGCCGGCACGACGTGCCACCTCTGATAGCGACAGCCCCAGCGCCATTCGTCTGCGCTTCAGCTGTTCGGATACAGTCCCTTCTGCTTTCATGCTATTATCATGCATGATAATTTCTCCGAAGTCAAGACATGGCGTACAGAGGTCATGGCAAACCGCCACCCCTGAAATGTGGTTTTCAGGAAAGTCAATGTTTACGGGGGTTTCCGAGAAGTGGCTGAGAAAATAATTTCGTGTGTGTGAGGACGGCAAACAGATCCTTGCAAGAATCGTTCCGCTGCTGTTGGGGTTGAGAGGCTATCTGGATGAACATACGGATCAAGGATGATGACGTAGCTGTGCGGATATCTTCGTCTCGATCCTCGTCTCGATCGTCGTCGACTGAACTCGCATGCCACAGTTGACCCACAATAAACTCACGACCGCAGAAACCCAAGGGTGGCGGTTTGCTAAGACCTCTGGGCAAAACAATAGTATTAAGAACCATGAAAAATCAGCAATAAATGTAGTGCATTACATGTTTTCCGGCTCCCAAGTATTCCGTGCCCAATACGGTTTCCAACGTTCCCGACGTTCGATACTCTACCGTTCTGAACGTTGGACTGGTTGACGCATACGGCGCTTCTGTCAAGAGTTCTATGGCAAGAGTATGAGAACGGGATTCGCGAAAATCTGAGCACTGGGTATGGCAACGTAGGGGTTAGGCGTTAGTCGCTAGTGGCTAGTCCCGGGGGCTAGCGCCTAACGCCTCAGCCACGATTTTGATGACGCTCAGGCCAACGCCTGGACCGTCTTTGCCTGGAAGCCCGCCTCCGTCGATGGACCGAACACCAACGATCTCCCCTCCGACGCCACGGCCGTGTTCCGGGTGAATACCGACGATGTTCACACCACCGAGCGGAAAAGTAACGCCGCCGGCGTCATAAACTTCTATCGGGTTGATGCGAAACTCAAGTAACGCCGCCGGTGTGTCTTATAGCGTGGAGCGGTTACGCCTTCTGAACTCAGCCGGGCCGCAACCTTTGTGCCTGGAGAAGACGCGCGTAAAGTAATAGCGGTTGGCAAAGCCGCTGGCTTCGGCAATGGCATCTATGGATTGGTCGGTCAGTGCCAGGAGCTGTCCTCCATGTTCTATACGGCTGAGCGTTACTGTGCGTCCCGGCGAAGTTCCCGTTTGTGCGGTGAACCAGCGAATGAAGCCTTCACGGCTCATGCCTGCCTGAATGGCTAAGGTAGCGTTAGACAAGTCGGCGGCAGGGTTGTCGCGAATATATAGCAGAATCCGATTCAGGGTAGGGGGGTAGGCGGTTTGCGGTCTGATCTCAATCTGTGCGATGCAATGATGCAACAACGCGGCACAAGTGTGATAGACGCGTTGGGCATGCTTAGCATGACCCGCGCCATGGTGTGCTTCTGTCGCTTTGCCGACCTCATAGCGTAGATCGTCATCCGACTTCAGAATAATGGGCTCGTCGACATGAAAGGCAAAGGACGGTTCTGTCGCGAAATGAATCCAGAAATGCCAAACGCTGACCAACCCCACACTGTCGAATTCCAGTCCGGCCGGTAACAGCACGATTCGCTCTGGCCCAAGCTCAATGCGTTCGCCTTGTACGCGCACATGATTGCCGCGTCCCATGTTGTAGTAGAGGCGCCAGAATGGACTCCGGACGCCGTTCATGCACCATTCGGTTCCGGTCTGTCTTAGTCCGCACTCGTAAATGGTGACGCTGGGATGCTTGATATGAGCTTCGGTGTTGAAGGAGAGTAAGCTGTTGTCCTTGGGCATTAGAGGTAGGCCTCGTCATAAAAAGCTACATCATTGTCACGAACCGACATAGACAGATACCACCGGTCCGACGAATATCCTATTTGTCTGAGAGAAATATACGGCAATTGTAGTTCCAGCGACAATCATAATCAGATATTAGACCATAGGAGGGCTGGGATGTCATACGAAGATGGATGGGCAGCGATAAACGTGGAAATGCCGGAGCGGGTTCCTCGCACGGAGTATTCCGCCGAAAGGCATTGGGATCTCATCAAGACGGTTACGGGGATAGACGTGAACACGAACAGCCCGAGCGACCTTCAGGACCAAGCGTCGTCGGCATTCAGAAAGGCGTGGAATTACGATTTCATCTGGAACGTATGTGTTCACGCCTGTTTCGATCTGACGGAATGCTTAACCGACATGGGGCATGCCGAATATGCTGCCGAAGGATCAGATCGGCGTGACACCGTGAGCTGCCCGTTTTCGTCACCCGAGGAGGTCCTCGCCTTTGATCCGTGGGAAATCTACGGCCCGAAGGATCGTCAGGCCCTTATCAACCGCTTTGAGGCGGATTATGCAGCCAAGTGTGAAGCCTGTCCCGATGCCTTGAATATGACCGGTATCTATATCACGCTGATGTCAGGGCTGATTGACATCTTTGGTTGGGACATGATGCTGATGGGCGCCGGTACCGATATGGAGGCTTTTGGCGCTCTCGCCAATCGCTACGCGTCGTGGATACAGCAATACTTCGATGCCTTGGCTGAGTCGAACGTGCCTGTGGTCATGGTCCACGATGACATCGTCTGGACGTCGGGCGCGTTTATCAGTCCTGCCTGGTATCGTGAGTACATCTTTCCGAACTTCAAGAAGTACCTCTCACCGCTGATCGATAGCGGTAAGAGAATCATGTTTACCTCAGATGGAAACTACACAGAGTTCATCGACGATATTGCCGAGACTGGTGTCCACGGCTTCGTCATGGAACCGGATACGGATATGGCATACATTGCCGAAAAATACGGAGGGACACACGCCTTCGTTGGCAATGCCGACACGCGTATTCTGCTGTCCGGCACGAAGGCGGAGATTCGAGCGGAAGTTGAGCGGTGCATGAACATCGGCAAGGATTGCCCTGGCTTCTTCATGGCCGTCGGCAATCATATCCCCGCCAATACGCCGGTTGAGAATGCGCTCTATTACAATGATGTCTACGAAGAATTGAGTCAGCGATAGGCAAGAGACCTGTCTTCAGATCAGGAGAGCAACAGCATGCATAAATTACGTTACAGGCAGATACATCTGGATTTCCACACGTCACCGGCAATCGAAGGGATCGGCGCGGATTTCGATAAACAGCAATGGCAGGAGGCGCTGAAGACGGGGCATGTGGACTCGATTACCTGTTTTGCGACCGGTCACCATGGTTGGTCGTACTACGACACCAGGATTGGCAAGCGGCATCCGCATCTTGCGTTCGACCTGCTTCGTGCGCAGTTTGATGCCGCGAAGGAAATCGATGTCAATGTTCCGATCTACCTGACAGCGGGCGTACACAATGTGATGGCCGAGGCGCATCCCGAGTGGCGTGAGATGGGATCTGACGGGCAATATCAGGGATGGACGTCAGGTCTGCTGAAAGCAGGCTTCTGTAAGCTCTGCTTCAACACGCCTTATCTCGACCACCTTTGCGAGCAGATTGAAGAGGTGGTGGCTTTGTTCCCGAACGCAGACGGCATCTTTCTGGATATCATCAGCCAGGGGCCATGTTGTTGCCGGTGGTGCATGAAGACGATGCAGGAGAGCGGACTGGATCCGGAAAGAGAAGAAGACCGCATTGCCCATGCAAAGTCGGTACTGAACAGGTATTACGAACGGACGACGGCCGCAGCGCGTGTCAGCGATCCCACTGTGCCCGTATTTCACAACAGTGGTCACATTGAGCGTGGGAATCGCGAGATTCTGAAGCATTTCAGCCATCTGGAGTTGGAGTCGTTGCCAACGGGCGGGTGGGGGTATGACCATTTTCCGATTTCGGCAAAGTATTGCCACAACCTGCCGCATGATTTCATGGGAATGACCGGCAAGTTCCATACGACATGGGGTGAGTTCGGCGGGTACAAGCATCCCAATGCCCTGCGGTATGAGTGTGCCGCCATGTTGGCGTTTGGCGCCAAGTGCAGCGTTGGTGATCAACTTCATCCCTCCGGGAAAATGGATGCAAGCACATACAAACTGATCGGCTCGGCTTATGCGGAGGTCGAGGCCAAGGAACCGTGGTGTCTGGACGCCCGGAATGTGGCGGATATCGGACTGTTATCCGGCGAGGCGGTTAACCGGCTTGGTACCACTGCACGTGAAGATGTGCCGGCTGACGTGGGTGCCGGCCGAATTCTGTTGGAAGGGCATTTCCTCCTCGATGTTCTGGATGGAGAGATGGAGTTTGATGGGTACAAAGTCCTGGTGCTGCCGGATGACATTCAGATCAACGACGCACTCAAGGCCAAACTTGACGCGTATCTGGCGGAGGGCGGCAAGTTGCTGCTGACGGGATCAAGTGGCCTGGCCTCGGATGGTAGCGGTTTTCTGTTCGATGTTGGGGCAAGTTGGGAAGGCCAAAGTGACTATCAGCCGGACTATGTGTTGCCCTGCAGCGAACTGCGACCTTCCTTCGTCGATACGCCCTTGGTGATGTATCTTCCGAGTCAGCGGATCAAAGCGACTACGGGCCAGTCGCTGGGAGAGGTCTACGATCCGTACTTCAATCGGAGCTACAAGCACTTCTGCAGTCATCAGCACGCACCGGCTCGGACCGAACCGTCCGGGTTTGCCTGCGGTGTGCGCAACGGCAACATCCTGTACCTGGCGCACCCGGTATTCTCGATCTATCGTGGATTCGGGGCCGTGGCCTACAAGGAATATGCAATCAATGCCATTCGATCGCTGCTCGGAACATCGACCGTGGAGGTCGGTCTTCCATCGACAGGGCGGGTGACGCTGATGCAGCAACCCGAGCACAACCGCCATGTCCTGCATCTGCTTTATGCCAACACCGTGTACCGCGGCGGCCCGCTCAGCCTGTCCGGCGGGACGGTCTCCGATCGCATCCAAGGCGTTGAGGTGATAGACGAAATCCTGCCGCTGCACGACGTCAACGTGACGGTGCGCGTTCCTCACGCGGTTGCAAGTGTGACCTGTGTGCCAGACGGTAAGGCACTGAACTTCACGCAGGAGGACGGTTGCGTCCGCTTTGTGCTGCCGAAGCTCGAATGTCATCAAATGATCGAGCTTCGCCACGCATAGACCTCGCGAGGCAGGGCAGGAGCCTTGTCTATGGCTGAACGGCAGGCATTGTCAGGTTTTGCTCTGTTTCGGCATCGAAGATGTGGGCGCGGTCCATTAGCGGACACACTTCGACGCTGCCGGATGGGTCCAGCTTCGCGTGAGGGTCAATGCTGACCGTGTACTTGTGCGGCCCGCTTACCACGTGCGCCAACACCTCTTCGCCCAGCAGTTCGGAGACCTCAATGACTCCCTTGAAGACCGTCGGTTCATCTGTGCCGCTTGGCCCGATGAGCGTGAACGCCTTGGGGCGTAACCCCATGCAAACCTTTTTGCCTACGTAGTCTCGAACCCGGTCGTATTGATGTTCGGCCACCGGTGCCTTGACTGTATCACCGTCAAAGATGATTCGCCCGTCTTCCTGAATCAGGTTGCCGGAAAAAATGTTCATTGGCGGTGTGCCGATGAAGCTCGCGACAAAAAGAGATGCAGGATGATCGAACACGTGGGTGGGCTCGCCAACCTGCTCAATCAGGCCATCACGCATCACGCAGATACGATCCCCAAGCGTCATGGCCTCCACCTGGTCATGTGTCACATAAAGCATGGTGGTCTCAATGCGTCGATGGAGGGTCAGAATCTCTCGGCGCATCTCAACGCGCATCTTGGCGTCGAGGTTGGATAGCGGTTCGTCAAACAGGAATACGGCCGGCTCGCGCACGATCGCTCGCCCCATCGCGACGCGCTGGCGCTGGCCGCCCGAGAGGGCCTTGGGTCGGCGAGACAGATAATCTTCAATGCCCAGAATCCTGGCCGCCTCCTCTACGCGCCGGTTGATTTCAACCTTCTTGAACTTCCGAAGCTTCAGACCGAAAGCCATGTTGTCTCTAACCGTCATATGAGGGTAGAGCGCGTAGTTCTGGAAGACCATTGCGATATCGCGATCCTTGGGCGGCACATCGTTCACCACGCGTTCACCAATCCGGATCTCACCCTTGGATATTTCTTCGAGTCCGGCCACCATCCGCAACGTGGTTGACTTCCCGCAACCAGACGGTCCGACAAGCACAAGAAACTCACCATGCCTGATCTCAAGATTGAAGTCGCTGACAGCAGTTACATCACCGGGATACACTTTGTAGACACCACTCAGGTTTACCCTAGCCATCTTTAATTCCTTTCAATATCTTTAGTGCTTCCCGGAGGATACAGGACAGGGATCTTTATTGACAAGTATTATTGTGAAAAAGCATCATGATTCCATGTTGGAAGTTGAATCCAACGTCATTATTGCCGATGGCGAACTGCGGTGGATGCCTGAATCGATTCGACCCGAGGCCATAATCGGCATCGCTGTTATTAGCGGGAGTTGCACTCTGTTTGCTCAGCAGCGCGAGCAGACGATTCCGGCATGTACATGTTTGTTTGTGAGGGCCGATGCGGTTGAGGCTGTGCAGGCGGATAGAGTACAAGCCGTGCTCTGGGTCACGGCATCGTGCGGCGATGAAGCACTGGCAATGAACACATCGCTTCGTCTCAGAGAGATTGACGTCATGATCCTCCATGACGTGTTTTTTGAAGATATCCGCCCCTTGTCGCATCAGCAGGCCGCACTCCGGCTCATTCTTCACCAGTTGCTGGCTTGCAGGGCGGTGCACGTGGAAGCACAGCAGGAAGGCGACAGGCTTGTTGACGCCATTCACAGCTACCTGCTTGAGCATTTGGATGAACCGCTGTCGCTCGATCGTCTATCTCGAGAGTTTGGTTACAGCAAAGTTCACATTCTAAGATGCTATCGTCAGGCGACAAAACAATCGCCCATGCAACATCTTGCGGAGCTACGTCTGGTACGGGCCAAGGAGCTTCTGCGCCAGACGGAGCTAAGTATCTCGCAGGTTGCCCATTCGGTTGGATATGCGTCCTTGGCCAGCTTCAGTCACTTCTTCCGACGACACGAGAAACGTTCACCGAGCCAATACCGGGAAAACTGCCGCTGGTTGATCTGAAAGCCCGCACCCGAGGTAGGCTATATGCTGTTTCTTTCAGAGTCGCCAATCGAGGCTTTACTAACATCGGGACCTGAGCAATATACTTGTGAGATAGGACACTAGTGTCGTGTCAACCCAGTAACGTTAGGTAATCTGTCATTCCGAGCGAAGTCGAGGAATCTCAGACGTTACTGGTTTACAAGAGATCCCTCGACAAGCTTCGGGATGACAAGGAAATGCGTTTACGTATCTTTTCAATCGTGACACGACACTAGGTATGGATCAGTGTTTCCACCAACTAGATTGCGGAGGTTCATGATGATTCCTGAGATCTCTTTACAGCTCTACAGCCTTCATGAAGAGGCGACGGCTGACTATGAAGGTACGATTCGGGCCATTGCCGAGATCGGGTTCGGTAACGTTGAGCCTGCGGGTTATCCGGGCTTCTCGGCGGCCAAGGCGGCAGCGCTCTTCAGGGAGCTTGGGCTTAAGGCACCTTCCTGTCATGGTGAGCTTCCGATCGGTGAGCAGAAGCATCAAGTCATTGACGAGGCGCTGATGCTGGGACACAAGGCCATCATAACCGGAGCCCCGCCGCGCTTCATGGAGCACTACAAAAGTGCCGACACGGTGAAAGCGCTCGCCGACCTCTACTGTGAAGCCGCTGAAGTGGCTGCCGAGCACGACATCCAGGTGGGGTATCACAATCACGACTTCGAGTTGCATGATATCGATGGAGTGCCCGGCTACCGATACTTCCTCGACAATACACCGGAGTCGGTCCTCTGGGAAGCTGACCTGTTCTGGGTGGCCAGGGCCGGATATGATCCCGCCGAGTTCGTGCAGGAGATCGGTCCGCGAGGCAAGCTGTTGCATTTCAAAGACGGCATTGTAGAGGAGGCGGGCGAATTCACCGCAGTCAAGACAGAGGAGGGCAGGATCATGGTGAGCGATTCCTGCCCATTCCTACCCGCCGGCGCCGGGCAGATGGATCTCCCTGGCGTCGCGAAGGTAGCCAAGCATACCACGTATGTTGTCGTTGAGCTCGACAGCTACGAGGGGGACATGATGCGCGCGGTCCAGGAGAGCTATGCCTACCTCACTGCTGCGGGAATCGCACGAGGGCTTAAGTAGATTCCTGCTGACGCCGGACATCCTCTGGCGGCGTGTTATGGGGCGGGTCCGCCCTACACGGATATCCGGTCTAACTGTGATGCCGACGGTTTTAAGTGTGTACGGGCTCCGATCCGATTGGGTAAGGTCCGCTCTGACGGTCAGGATGAAAAGCACAAAGGAGACAGGTTGTGGCCAATCGTAACTTCTCAATGGTCGAGTATTTCAAGCGTGTGGCTGAGGATCACGTTCCAGAGCTGACATTTCGCGGAAAGACGAAGTCTGAATGGCGGGCGTGGAACAAGAAGGCCGCCCGCAAACTATTGGAGCTGCTGGGCGAATTCCCTGAGCCCGCGCCCTTGCGGGCCGAGGTCGTTGCGTCTGTAGAGGAGAACGGTATCGTCAAGGAGCGTGTCATCTTCGATTCCGAAGCCGAGATGTCCGTGCCCTGTATCTTGTGTCGTCCCAAGGACATCAAGCGCAATCGCAAGAACGCGGCTATCGTATGCAGCCACGGGCACGGCCCGTTCGGTAAATTGCCCGTGGCGGGCGTCGCCACCCATCCCGAGCTCAGGCAGAACATTGCCCAGCACAACTACAACTACGGCGAGCTGATGGCCCAGCGCGGTTTTGTGACCCTCTGCCCGGATCTTCGCGTCTTCGGTGAACGGTGTGACGGCGATTACGGACAACGTGATCCGTGCAATGTTCACTTCATCCGCGGCGCGATTCTCGGGATCTATACATTGACGTTGAACATCTTCGATCTGATGCGTTGTGCGGACTACCTCCAGACGCGTCGGGAGATCGATCCTGAACGCATCGGGCTTATGGGATTGTCCCAGGGCGGCACTATGGCTACCTTCGGGGGAGCGGTGGATCAACGTTTCAAGGCTGTGGATATTATCTGCTATCTCAATTCCTGGCGCGACTTCGGCATCCGGACGGCAAACTTCTGCGGGTCGCAGATTGTGCCGAACATCTTCCGTTACTTCGATACACATGATGTGGCCGGTTTGATTGCGCCGCGGCCGCTACTGGTTGAGATGAGTATGTGGGAGACGGGCTTTCCGATTGACGACACCATAAAGAGCGTCAAGCCACTGGAACGGCTCTATAAGGCTGCCGGGGTGCCGGAGAATCTGGACTTTGAGATCCACTCCTATGAACATGCCTTCGGTATGAACAAGGCGTACGACTTCTTTGGAGCGAACCTCTAGGTGTCGGTGTAACCCTTTCGTGACCCTGTCTCGTTCTGTCTCGTTGTCTCTGGAGGAGGCGGTGATTCTACTGCTTCGCAGTGCAAGCTGACGATTTTTTTCTATTCACAATCTATTCATGTTGTGGATACGATTTTGCAGCGGTCGAGATCCTGATCCCACTCCTTTTTCTCTGTTTCTTTGGCCAAGAGAGCAACTTGAAGAGCGAGGCAGTCAATAGCCGGTGATGCATTGTTTTGGGAGATATCCCTGTTGCACGCCGTTCCAGGTGGGGCCAGGAACGTGCGTGCAGTGCCATCCGGCATTCTTCCTGAGCGCTTGGGCGACAAAGGCTGCTGGAGGCTGGATCTTCTAGTGATTGCGATAATGGCCTAACAATTCCTGATCATTATCGAACAATTATCGTTCTATACCCATGTGGTTCGTCTAAACATGCTTGCATTATTCTAAACAGTGCGATAATTTCCTTTCGAGAATGATGAAGAATGCACGAAGGGCGTGTTGTGCAGAATTCTGAGCTGTTCACATCGAAAGTTGAGGCGGTGGCGGAAGACCTGAGGGATCGAATCCGGCGGTCGGTCTATACCGAGCGTTTGCCGGTGGTTGCTGCCTTGGCTGAAGAGTACGGCGTTGCTCTGAACACTGCGAACCGGGCAATTGCGGCGTTGGTGTCTGAAGGGATACTGGAATCCACGCCGGGCCGGGGGACATTTGTGCGGCCGGGCGCCGTGGATATCCTGGCGTCGCAGGCTCCGCCGCAGGTTGGCGACAAGTTGGTGGCCTTCTTCATGCCTTCCGATGCGCACGTGTACAGTGAACTCTACACGCCGATGTTTCATGTGCTCAGCGAGAACGATAAGTATCCGGTCTTGGTTGAGGAGATGAGCGAGGCGGCGCTGGATGATGTGTTGCGCATGAAGCCGGCGGCGATTGTGGTGGACCGCGAGAGAGATCATTTTCCTTTCGCGATGCTTAAGGAACGGGCACACGAAGCGGGCCGCATTGTCTTCCTCCAGCGAATGGAGTCGGAGTTGAGTTTCGATGCCGATTACGTTCTGTCCGATCGCACACACGGTGCCTATATTGCCACGCGGCATTTGCTTGAACTGGGGCACCGCAGGATATTGCTGTTGAGTCATCTGCCTGACGATTTCAAGGACGCTTCCGTCTATCGCCATTCAGCGCACTACGCGTTTGCTCAGGGCTATCGTCTTGCGTTGCAGGAAGCTGACCTGCTCGAAGCCGAGGTGTATCATCTCGAGCCGCAGGACAAGACTGAAAGCAGAAAGCAATTGATGGCGATCCTGAGCGAGAAGACTCGTCCGACGGCGATTCTGAGCAATATGGATGCGCGAATCATTTCTAACTTGGACTGCATTCGCAAGGTGGGGCTGAAGGTGCCGGATGACCTCGCATTGGTCGGCTACTTCAACACGCCGCACGCTCGTGGCGAGTTTCCATTGACGAGTGTTTCTATCCAGGAGTCTGAGATGGCTGCGATTGCGGCAAAGAAGATCATTGAAGGCGGTCCGCATGAACGGATCATGGTGAAACCGAAGTTGATTGTTCGGGAGTCGTCGGGATCGAAGAAGACATAGCCACGAAAGATCGAACAGATCACATAGAAAGAGATCCATATGACCACGATACCAGAGCAGCCGATAGGCGTGCCGGAATGTTATCCAGAAGAGTTGACGGTTGCGGAAATAGAGAAGCGATTCATGGAATTGCTGGGGCCGACAGAGGAGCCGTCTTGTCCGTTGAACGTGCGGGTTGCGGGCGAAACGGAACTGCCCGGCGACATTGTTCAGCAGCGGGTCGAGTATGATGTGGAGGAAGGTGAGGCGGTGCCTGCGTTTCATCTGTTCAAGAAGGGCATCGCGGATGATGCCCCGGGCGTACTGTCAATTCATGGGCACGGTGGTGAGGATATCTTTCCCGTGGGCAAGGCTTTCCATGCTCACCCGGACACGAACGATCCAACCCAGTATACCTATCGGGCAGCGTTGGAAGGCTTTCGGGTTCTAGCGCCTGATTCGCTGTGTTTTGGTGAGCGGCAGTCAAAATGGGGGTATTCGACGTTCTATTTTGACGAGGTCAATACGCATTCGGAACTGACCAGCCGGGGAAAAAGTTTGGCGTGGAAGTCGGTATGGGACAATTCGCGCGCCATCGAAGCGCTTGAATCGCTGGGGGCCAAGGATATCGGCGCCATCGGCTGGTCGGGCGGTAGTACGCAGGCCTATATTCTCGCCGCTGCTAATAAGAAAGTGAAGGCGTCGGTGTGTTTCTTCAGTTTTGTAACCCTTCGGCACCAATACTATCAGTACCGTTGCTGCCACTGTCTGTATCACTTCATTCCGGGCATGATGAAGGCCGGAATCGACTGGGATCAGGTGGTGTCGCTGACTGCACCGCGCAAGCTTCTGTTGACCTGGGGTGCTTTGGATGAGGGAACCCCTGAGGCGATGTATCGCGCGTTTGTGGAGGCGGTTGAAAAGCGGTGTGCTGCTGAGAACCTGCCGCAATCGGTGTTTACGTACGAAGAATCGGATAAGGGGCACGAGATCACAGGGGGTATGCTGGACGCGGCAATGGAGTTCTTGAGGGAGTACGTCAAAGAATGATCTTAGACCCGAGTGACCTTGTGTCGCTGGTGAAATAGATTTGGAAAGACGTTTGCGCTTTATCCAATCTCGCGTTTCGGCCACACAAGGCGGCCGGGGACGACGATCCGCACGCACGCAATACAAAAGAAGAAAGAGAATAGACAGATGACGACAGAGGCGAAACAGATTGGTGCGGCGGTATTGGGGATTGGCAATATGGGCGCCACCCATGTGGGGGCTGCGAAGGCCTCGCCCTATGTCAACAAAATCATTGGCTATGAGCCGGATCCTGAACGCGCGCAATTGCGGGGTAAGGAGTTGGAGATTGAGGCGACATCGGATCTGGACCGTATTTTGAATGACCCGGGCATTGACCTGATTTATATCGCCAGCACGAATGAAACGCATAGTCCTCTTACCGTGCAGGCCCTGAGGGCGGGAAAGGCCGTACTCTGTGAGAAGCCGATGGGGGAAACCTTAGATGAAGCCGAGACAATGATTGCAGCCGAAGCGGAGACTGGCAGTTTTCTTCAAATCGGCTTTGAATTGCACTACTCAAACATGTACACGACCGTGAAGAACTGGATCGACCAGGGGCTGATTGGAACACCGGTCAACTGCCACTGTCGTTACTATTGCAGTGAATTCCACTTGAAAGATTCATGGCGCAGTAAGAGCGAAGGAACGCTGATCGGCGAAAAGCTGTCGCACTATATCGATCTCCAACGTTGGTTCATTGGAAGTCCTGTCGACGAGGTGTTCTCGATGAATTCCCCCAATGCGGTGGAGTACTTCAACCATCCGGATAATCATCAGATCAACCTGCGATTCAAGAACGGCGCCATCTCAAACCTGAACTTCGTTATGCATATAGGGGAGACCGATCACACGGATCCGCTGCTTGAGATGCTTGATAAGCAGGCGGATGACGGGCACTTCCTGCAGTACCACATCTTCGGCACCAAGGGCGCCATTGAGACGGATGTGTTTCGTCGTCGCATTCGACGTTGGGAATTCTCCGATAGTCCTAAGCAGCTCATCAGTGCAATCGTCGATACCGTTACCTTCCCCAAAGAGGAAGACCAGGTATGGTTCCATAATACGCATGGGCAGAATGTTCGTATTGCCGAACTCGTTGCCAAGGGATTGCCGCCTGAGAATCCGGCGACGGACTCTTTGGAGACGATGAAGGTTGGTTTTGCCGCGGAGAAGTCTGAGCGCGAGAAGCGCGTCGTGCAGATGTCGGAGTTCAATTAAGCAGTAGAGGCGCTAGCGATGAGCCATTCAGCAAAACAAACCTTACATGTTGTATCGGCGACGCATTGGGATCGGGAGTGGATCATTCCGTTTGAGGGGTATCGGGCGGAGTTTGTGGAGTTTACCGATAAGATGATCCGAATCATGGATGCCGATCCGGACTTCAAGCATTACCAGACGGACGGGCAGGTCATCTGTATCGAGGACTATCTGGCGATGCGCCCGGAAAAGACCGAGAAGATCCGTGAGTTGGTTAAGGCCGGTCGGCTGATCATTGGTCCGTGGTATACGCTTCCGGATATGAACCTGAACTGCGGCGAGGCGATTGTCCGCAATCTGCTGGTTGGTATTCAAACTGCCAACGAACTCGGCGGCTCAATGATGGAAGGCTATACCGCATGTTCCAATGGCCAGATTGCCCAACTTCCTCAGATCTATGCTGGGTTCGGGATGACCACTGCGGTTGTTTACAAGGGCATTCGTCAGGACCAATTCCCTCGGGAGATTTTGTGGCGGTCGCCTGACGGCAGCGAAATGCTGACGCTCTGCTTGTCCGCCCGATATGGGCGGGGCGAGTTTTGTTGCCTCCTCTTTCATGAGGTGATCTGTAACGTCATCCACGACGACCCGGACAACGACACATGGAGTTATGCCGTTGGCGAGAATCATCTTCCGTTCCGTGTGGATGGTCAGCGGTATCACAATCCTTCCGTTTATGAATGTCTCAACAAGCATGAGGGCTTTTACCCGGAACATCTGAAGCCTTATCTCACGAAGCTGCGCAACTTTGTCAGCAAGGGGGCAGCCACGTCACATTTGATTGCTCTTCACGGGATGGATCACACGCCACCGTTTGCATCGACGCCCGGGCTCATTGCTGCCGCCAATGCTTGCTTTGACGATCTTGAGGTCGTTGACAGTTCGCTATCGGAAGCAATGGCCGCGGTAAGCCGAGAAGTTGACCGGAACACACTGGTGGTTCATGAAGGCGAGTTGCGCAACGTGCGTCAGGGCGGTCACGACCGTAATCTGAACATTGCCACGTTATCGGCGCGGACGGACGTTAAGATTGCCAACCGCGAAACCGAACATGCCTTGATTGATCAGGCCGAACCACTCTCTGTCTGGTCTTGGCTGGCCGGTGGCGAATATCCGGGATCATTGTTGGAGCACGCTTGGAAGCTTATGTTGAGCAGTCATGGTCATGACTCGATTGACGGTTGTGGTATGGATAAGGTCAATAGCGATGTGCTGACCCGGTTTACCGATTGTCAGACCGTGTGTGAGGCCCTCACGCAGGAGGCGTTGCGAAGCGTGATGCGCTATGCGGGTGACGGGATGCGGGATAAGGGCGGGAAGAGTGAACATCCAACAGCCAACAGGGAACACCCAACGTCCAAGGGAGATGTCGCCCCGTTCATCAGTGTCTTCAATCCGGGGCTGAAATCACAGAGCGGGCTATGTGAGATGATGATCGATTTGCCGAAGGACGAGGACGGTGGCGGTGTTGTTCTTGTCGGTGAAGATGGTGAAGAAATTGTGCCGCAATTGGGCGAGCCATTTGATTGGAGTGCTCCAACCAAGGGGACCATCTGTCGGCCCATGTCTGTTACCCGGCGCCGTGCAATGTTTGAGGTTGAAGATGTGCCGGCCATGGGGTGGGCGACGCTTCGCGTCGCAGAAGTCAGGAGTCAGAAGTCAGGAGTCAGGGAGAAGAAGTCGGTTTCGTCGGAAACTAATGTCTTGGAGAACGACTACCTGCGCGTTCAGATTCTGGACGACGGGCGAATGGATATTCTGTGCAAGGAGACGGGCCGGGAGCAGAAGGGCGTGCATTACTTTGTTGATCAAGTCGACGTGGGCGACCCGTGGAACTTTACGCCGACTAGTGATGAATCAATCACGAGCATTGGCGGGGAGGCCGAGATCGAGCAAGTTGAGAACGGCCACCTGCGTGCGGCATATCGGGTGAAGATAACGTTGGATGTTCCGACCTCCGGACTATTGTCTGATGAAGAAAAGCTGGAGCAGCGCTGTAAGCTGATCATTACCTCGACCATTTCTCTGGCTCGCCCGTCTAAGCGAGTTGAAATTGAGACCACGGTTGATAATGCAAGCAAGTATCACAAGCTGGTCGTTTGTTTTCCGACCGGTATGGCGTGCGAGTCGACCTATGCCGGTGGACAATACGAGGTGATGGAGCGTCCCACAGCATTGCCGGATATGACGGGCTGGGGGGAGCCGATCACGGGCTATCCAAATTATGGGTTTGCGGGGATCAGCGATGGCAAGGACAGCTTCTCGCTACTCAATATCGGGTTGCCTGAATACTTCGTGGAGGATGGCGAAGACGGTCAGGTGATGACGCTGACCCTGTTACGTGCCGTTCAGCTTCGTGATGGTTGGCCGAGAGAGCATCCGTCGGTTGAGCAGGGCAATGTTCTGGGCAAGACGACCTCCCGTTATGCCATCTATCCGCATGCCGGAGGCTGGCGGGAGGCGGACCTATGGAAGGCCTACCGCGAATTCTCGGTTCCGGTGATCTGCACCCAGTACTTTGGCCGGGCAATGCCGGGAAGCGGCGAGAGCATGATCAGACTGGATTCCGACATCCTACAGGTAAGCTGTGTCAAGCGGACGGAAGACGGAAAAGGACTCATCGTTCGTCTCTGGAATCCGTTGGCCGAGGAGACAGAAGGATCGCTTCACACGGCCTTTGCGGTCAAAGGTGCTTCCTATGTGGACTTCAACGAGAATCCACTGGACGACAACGCTATTGCCTTAAAGGCACCGGACCAACATACCCTTGCTTTCCAGGTTGGAAAAGGGAAGATCATAAGCTTGAAGCTGGAAAGATAAGATCATTGCTATGAAAGTTACGATGTTAGGAGCCGGGTCGGGGTTTGTGATCAATATCGCGCGTGAGATCGCGGAGTACGAATCGTTGAAAGAATCGCGGTTTGTTCTGATGGATGTTGATCAGGGGCGGCTGAATAAGGCCGCGGATGCCGTGGGGGAGATCCTGGCGGAGCAGGCGCCGGGCATACAGATGGAGGTCACGACAGACTTGAGCAAGGCTCTAGACTGTTGCGATCATGTAATCGCCAGCTGCGAGCAGAATCGCTATCCGAATTGGATCGAGGATGTTGAAATACCGTTACGCCACGGTGTGCACCAGTTCACGGCCGAAAACGGTGGTCCCGGGGGGATCATGCATGCCATCCGCAACATTGGTATGTTCATGCCGATCCTTTCGGAAATGGAGAAACGCTGTCCGGATGCGTGGATGCTGAACTTCACCAATCCGATGTCGTTCCTCTGTACCTATTTCAAGAACTACTCGCCGATTCGCTCGCTTGGGTTCTGCCACCAGGTGCACGGCTGTTTCGGTGTTATTGCAGAACAGCTCGGTATGCAGCCGGGTGAGTTGGAAGTGATCACCGGCGGCATCAATCACTTCAACTGGCTGTTCGATATCCGAAAAAGGGGCACTGGTGAAAGCTGCATGGAGGAGTTTCTCAAGGGGGTCCGGGAGTCAAAATACTGGCATGAGAATGTGGAGAATATCCCGTTTCAGAAATTCACTCTGGAGATGCTCAAGACCTTTGGCGCTTACTGCGTGGGCTATGACGATCACATTGTCGAATATCTGCCGTTTTTCTACGAGGACACCGAATGGGAAGAACACGGATATGAAGGCATTCTGACGCGGCGGTTGCGCCCAACGCTAGCCAAGGGCGATGAAGGCAAGGCGTTGGAGGCCATGACGCTGTTGGCAGAGTCACGGTCGCAGGAGATTCCGTTCCCGGCGGATGATGCGCATCCGTACTATGCCGAAAAGCCCTGTGCCGTGATTGATGCGCTGGCCACAAACCGACCGCTCTATCTGGATGCAATCAACATTGTCAACCATGGCAGCATCGACAATCTGCCGGATGACGCGATTGTAGACGTGCCTGCCGTTGTGGTGGGCGGTGAAGCGCGCGGGATTCATGTAGGCGAATTGCCGATGGGGCCGATGGAGTTGTGCCGGCGCCAGATCACACTTCATGAAATGATCGCCAAAGCAGCGCACGAAGGCGATGAGTCGCTGGTGCAGCAGGCCTTGTGTCTGGACCCCTATGTTCGCAGCATTACACAGGCACGTAATATCTGGGCAGATTTCAAGAAAGAGTACGCCGACTATCTGCCGACGTCGTTTAAGTGAGGACCATATGACAGAAGATACAATGATTGAGTTGCCGGGAATCGGCGAGATCCGAAGCGACACCGGCATGTCGGCGTTGCAGCAAACCAGCGATGGACGGTTTTGTGTGGGCGAAAACGGCGTGCAGCATATCTGCTCGCCGGCCGACGGTAAGGTCGAGTTTGTTGGTTTTGAGGCGCACACACTGGCGCATGTGAAGTCAGCGATGGGGTATCCGGCGTATTATCCGGTGCATCCAGTGCGAATCGAGCGTCCGGTCAAGGCTGTGTTGATGGATTTGGACGGCACGAGTGTGCATAGCGAGGAGTTTTGGGTTTGGATTATCCAGTTGGCCACGGCGAGCTCGGTAGACAACCCCAAGTTTGAGCTTGAGGATGTAGATTTCCCGCATGTCTCCGGTCACAGTGTTTCGGAGCACCTCCAATACTGTATCGATAAATACTGTCCGGACAAGACTGTAGAGGAAGCCCGAAAGTACTACTTTGAACACACACGTCGTGAGATGAACGAGATTCTGGAGGGTAGGGGACGAACGGACGCGTTTACCCCGGCGCCCGGCTTGAAAGACTTCTTGCTGGAACTGAAATCGAAGGACATCAAGATTGGATTGGTCACGTCAGGCCTCTACGAGAAAGCCTGGCCGGAGATTGTATCCGCGTTTCGTCAGCTCGATATGGGCGATCCGAAGGAGTTCTATGATGCCATCATGACGGCAGGCTTCCAGCCGGGTCATGGTGAGGCCGGAACGCTTGGTGAACTACAGGCCAAGCCGCACCCGTGGCTTTATGCCGAAGCTGCCCGCGTGGGTCTTGGTATTCCTTTCGAAGACCGCCATTCTGTCATCGGTTTGGAAGACAGCGGCGCAGGTGTGGTTGCCATTCGCCTGGCCGGGTTTGCCGCCATCGGCGTGAGCGGCGGCAATATCGAACAAAGCGGTACGAAGTCCTTAGCCAGCCATTACTGTACTGATTTTGAAGGCGTCCTGAAGGTGATCCGTTAGACCGGTTGAATGATTGACATTCGCTTTCTGAACGCCGAATACTTCGCGGTACCGCTCACACGGATGTTGATGCTTGAGGACTCCGGGGGTCGAACACCCATCCCGGGGTCAGGGCATAGCAGGATCCTCGGTGATAAGCGCCTGGATGGTGGGATCGGCAAGAAGCGTTTCGTGTTGCGCAGCCGTAAGTGGCAGAAATGGACGTGGCGCGAAACGTCCCGGAATACCGCGAGCGTTCATGATGGCGGTGAAGACGCTGAACCCGTATTTGGTGAGCATTTTTCGAACAGCGGTTAGGCGCTGCTGGTAGTCTGCCGCTTTTTCCCAATCGCCGGCTTCTGCCGCTTTTCCCAGCGCTACCGTCCAGCCTGGCGCCATGGCCCATATGCCGTCCAAATGCTCGCGCACGCCGTGTCGCAGAAGAAGATCCACCAGGCTGGGCTGGGCCACGATGATCCGGAACCCGTTGGTGGAGGCGTCGATCAACTGGCGTGAGAAATCAAAGTCACAGGATACTTTTGCACCCGCAATATTGGGGTGTTTGGCGAGTTTGAGGAAGGTATCCATCTCCAGTTTGGTGCCGATAACCTGGGGTAGGTCATAGAGATACAGGGGCGCTTTTGATACCTCGGCCAGTGCGCTGTAATAATCGATCAGCTCTTTCTGTCCGAACTTCCAGAAATAGGGTGAAAGGACAGCTATACCGCTGATGCTTAGCGTGTTCAGGTAGAGAATGCGTTCTTTCGTGCGGGTAAAGCCCGCATCACCGGCCCCGACCAGTACATCGCCCTTATCCGACCACAACGCCACGCACCGCTCCGTGAGGCGTCGATACGTTTCATCTGTGAGTAACTGCATGGCACCCATGGTGCCGGCCACCAGGATGTCGGTGATTCCGTGATTCCACTGGTCGGCCAAATGCATCTCCAGCGATTCGTCGTGAAGGTCTTCATTTTCCGTTAGCGGTGTGCCAATGGCTGTTATAAATCGTGCTTTGTTCACTCTTCTTTGCCCTGTCTAATCCACTAAGCCAGATACGGATAAGCAGCCGGAATGCTCTGCCCCTCACGTGTAACCATGAATATAGTCGCGTATTTGGTATGCCAAAGCAACTATATATTGAAGTCTGTGCGAGGTGGCGGATCTATTCTGTCGTGTTTGGTGCGTTGCAGCACATTCCGGCGCTGTGCTTGCTGTTCTGGGCACGTCGCCTGTTGCCGTCGTCTCGACGCCTGTGAAGTCGGGAATGATCGAAGGTAATCAGTAGGTATTTCTATACTATTTCCCGAGCGCTTGTGAAGCAGGCAGATTATTTCTATAGCGCTCACCGGAACTGATCCACCGGCGCTCA
>CAYFPQ010000048.1:0-23123 GCA_964345005.1 uncultured Victivallales bacterium
TACGATTAGTGGTGTGGGAGGGGCGCCCCTCAGTGGGCGTCCCTATCCCGATCGGTGCTCCAATCTCCCTTGTGGGTCAGTCTTTTGTGAGAAGGTATATCACAGTCAGGATGGCGAGTGTTATGGCAGCCACCCAGAACCTGATCTTCCTTTCTCTATCGAAATCACTCTCGCCATACTTGGCACGCATGAGTCTCCGCACGGCGAAATCAACTCCGCATCCCAAGAGCAGGATAGGGAGTCCGAAGATCATCAAGCCTTCAGGATAGGCCATGATCTCCCTTCATTCATTCCGCACCGAACAGTTGTTTAGACTGCGTGTATCTCTAGATGGTCACGCAGTCTAATTCTATTGTATCTCGTTTAGACTCGCTCGTGATTGTTGCTTTCCCGCCTCGATATATGCTGTCATGACACATGGTTCTCTTTGCGGCCTAAACCGCCATATTCTTCCTTGCATCTTCTGTTGCGGCGGCCTACGTTGCGGGGAGAATAGCGTTTGGTGAGGCGGCGTGCAATCACCGTTTGCAGGGGAGTCGCGATATGGATGTAAAGGCGTTCTGGGAATTGTACGAGGCCAGGCTTGCCTCCGCGGGGATGAACGACAAGGCAATCGGGTGGGCCTGCAAGCGGGTTGCCTATTTCCTCGAAAGCACGAAGCGGGTACGCTTGCGCGACAAGACGGCTGAGGACATCAAGGCTTATCTGTGCAAGCAGGGGTGGGGCCGGTTTATCTGCCGGATGCGCTGTCGAGGAAATACCCCAAGGGAGGGTTGGAGTGGCGCTGGCAGTATGTGTTTCCGTCGGTGAAGCTGTCTACGGACCCGCGTGGCGGCGCGGAACGCCGCCACCATATTCACGAGAGTGTTTTGCAGCGGGCGGTCAAGAAGGCATCCAACAAGGCGGACATCACGAAACGAGTGAATTGCCATGCCCTTCGTCACTCTTTTGCCACGCATCTGTTGATGGCAAACTACGATATTCGGACCGTTCAAGAACTGCTTGGCCATGCGGATGTATCGACGACGATGGTCTATACGCATGTTCTGAACAAGCCGGGGCTGACGGTTCAGAGTCCGGCGGATATGTAAGGGCGGGGAAGACCTGTGAGAGGATGTGCTGCGTAAGCCTTACGTAAGATGCACGCGTTTGAGGAGGGTTGGATGTTCAAGGACTTGGTGAAGAAGGCGCGGTCGTATCGGCGGTTCGATGAGACGACGCGTGTGACGGAGGCTGAGCTGCGTGAACTGGTTGACGTGGCACGGTTGGCGCCGAGCGGGGGCAATATGCAGACGCTGAGGTACCGGTTGCTGTGGACGGCCCAGGACTGTGCCGCCCTCTTTCCGTTGATCGCGTGGGCTGGCTACCTGAAAGAGTGGCCGGGCCCGGCCGAAGGAGAGCGGCCTACGGCCTACATCGGAATACTGGGTCCGGACGACTGCAGCGCGGATACCGGCATCGCCGCGCAGACCATCCAGCTTGCGGCGGCGGAGATGGGGATTGGGGCCTGCATGATCGGGTCGTTCAAACGCGAAGCAGCGCGGGAGGCGCTACGCGTACCGGAAGATCGGAAGCTGCAGCTCATCGTCGCGCTGGGTCGTCCGACCGAAACCATTGTGCTGGAAGATATCCCGGCGACGGCGAGTATCGAGTACTACCGGGATGCTGCGGACGTGCATCATGTTCCCAAGATCGTGGCGGATGACCTGATTCTGGAATAGCAGGAAGCCCGAAAGACCCAAGTACCGTCAAGGAATGACCAATTTCATGGGACACAGTGTAGTCACGAGCATTCGATGAGGTCGATTACGATTACGAGCAGGATTACGATTATGAGTGAATGTGCCGGCCGGACACCCAAACTCAAACCTCAACACAATGTTGTCAGGGGGGTTCGAGCGTTGTCTTCAGCACGGCCTCCGCGCTGAAGACGACAACGTCCTCGGTGATCTGGTTCGTGCCAGCTCTACACGTTGTCTCATTCAGCCGCAGCGCGAGCAAGGCCATCTTCTCAACCGCGCGCGATGACACCGTCGCTCCGGTGATGCCATCCACCCGACGATCGAAGCGGTTACCATCCACCAATCTCAACCCAACGAACTGCTGCAGATACCGGCGGCCGCGAATCCGGCGGCCGCGTCGTTCCCGATCTTCCAGTATCCGGCAGTTGCGAATCCGAGACCCATAGACTGCGAACGCGGCGGTGATCGGCCCGTGTCTGCCCTGTGCGGACAACACCCATACCGTGCCGTTGCTCACGCTGTGGTAGCACTTGACCTGCCGCGATGCGCCGCTTCCGAGAGTGGCGCGGACGACACGCGCCACCTCCCCGGTCACGGACAGTTTCGAGTGAGGGACTTCACCCCCGAAGATCTCCCGCATGAACTCAGCGGCTTGGTCCCCGGCCACGGTTGTCTGTGCGGCAAGCGTCAGAGCCAGACTAGAAATCGTAACCGATGCCAAGATTGAACCCATTCTGGTCTTTCCCATTCTCGTTGTCCTGCCACTGGTAGTCGGCCTTGATCACAACCTGCTCGTGCGGCCACCAGTTCACACCGGCGTCAACCTGTACCTTCCCGGTGTCGCCCCCCGCATCGCCCGCCTGATTGTCCCATTCGCTGTAGCTCACGAAGATGCCGACCTCATCAATCGGACGATAGGAAGGTTCGACAAACCACCCGTACTGGCGGTCGGCTCCCGCGGCCTCCGGCCCGTCGCCGTCCAATAGCCATTCGGCATACAGCGCACGCAACGCGAACGGGGCTTGGCGGAGCTCTGTGTGTAGCTCGCCGAGCACTCCTTCTCCGGCCATGGGGTCATTGCCCTGGGTCATGTCCGACTGGTAGACGACAGCGCCGCCCACAGTGAAACCGGGAATCGTCCAGTTCAGGGCCACAGTCCCGGCAAGGTCGGAAGCCTCGGCTTTGGCCACCTTCTGACGGCCTGAACGCACCGCATAGTTACTGTTGGTTGACGTGTTCAGGCCGGAATGAATGTACGCTGCGTAGTTCCATCCATCTCCGAAGCCGCCATGCATACCGGCACCGGCTTCCCACCAGGTGGTGGGTATGATCTTGTTCTCGATCGGATTGCGCTCCACGCCGTAGAACGTGGGCGGCTCATGCGTGGGGTTGAGGAATCCGACGGGCAGAAGGAACAGACCACCCCGCGCGGTGTGGGATTCGTTGAGGTCGAAGTCGATGTAAGCCTGTTCCAACTCGACCTCGCCGGGCTTCCCGTCTCCCGCAAGTGAGTGCTCCAACTCCAATTCTGAGTTGAAATGAATCCGTTCAGAGAAGTCATATCCGAAGAACAGAACAAAGCGATGGAAGTCGAGTTTCTCTTTGTCGGAAGCGCCCCCCGTGCCGGAGAGATTGTTGTAGTGAAGTTCCCCGTAGCCGCCGATTCGCGCCTGGCCCGTCAACGCTGTCTCCTGGCTCGATTGGGTCAACGCATCAAGCCTCCGTTCAAGGATTTCAATGCGCTCCTGGTCCGTCGCGCTCTGTGCGCTGTATGCGAGACAGAGCCCCGTCAGCGCCGCCATGCTCAGAATACTTGTCTTATGGATCGTCATTTCTGTGTTCCTATGTGGTTTGTTTTGTTTCTCTTGGGATCGTTTCCGTCGAACACTTGCACTATTGTCTCCTCCTACTGGCTGCCTCCTTTCTGTTTGGATTCACTCCACAAAAAAGGACGCCGGTGATCCGGATATCCCGGTCACTACAGCGTCCTCACTTTCCCGTCCTTTCGACGGGACCGTAGGCTATGTCAGTGTGGGGTCAGGCGTTTTCCGCCAGCACCCCAACCAGTTTTTTTCGCAGTTGCTCCAACTGCTTTGACTTGAAAGCTCTTCGCGTATCCTCCAGTACCTCGACGGCTTCCGATACGGTTCGGCGCAACTTCTTCCGGCATGGGCAATCCAACATCAAGCAAGTCTCGGCACAAGCCGCTTCTTGGCTCTGATGCTGCCCGAGCAATCGCTGGTGTTCCGCAACGCGACGTTGCAGATCCTCCGCGCTCTGCATGATTGCCTCTTGAACCGTCATATCCTCTGCGCTCGCCTCTCTTTCTGGTTAGGTCGACCTAATATCGTCGCAAAAAAACTCAGATCATCAAGTCAGCGTTGATCGACTCCCGTCCAGCCGTAGACCTGCCGCGTACATGGTCGGCGATTCCTTTGAGCGTCCACGGATACTCTTGCTCCAGAAACTCCGCCAAGTCGACCAGCCGTTCGGCAAACTGCCCGTCAACGCAGTGCTCCACCCGGCATGCCACCTCATCCGCCCGCTTTTCATCCATCGCCATCACGTCCACCATAAACCGTTTGAGCGCCTGATGCCGACGGTCCAGATGCTCGGCGATCATGCGCCCTTTGGCCGTAAGTTCCACTTCAAGACGTTCGTTGCGTGCCGCCAGTCCGTTGTCAACGAGGCGCTTTACCACTTGGCTCGCCGACGGCAGGCGCACATCGAGGCGTTCGGCCACATCCGTGATCCGCGCCACACCGCTTTCCCGCACCAAGCCGTCGATGACCTCGATATACCGCTGTTGCGGCAGGGACAGCGTCTTCCTGCCTACTTCTTTCTCTACCATGATGCCGACATGTTAGGTTGGCCTAACCTGCGTGTCAACCACTTCCTTGCGAATTTTCCTGTTCCCTCCCTTGACACCCTTCTGTCGCTCTGGTACACGACTGTTCAACTTGTTTCCAGCATCCCGGAACACGGTGAAATTCCGTGGCGGTCCCGCCGCTGTAATCGGGGACTGGAGGGCTCACGGGCTTCGGCCCGGCCACTGTCCAGAGCGTTTATGCGCATCTGGCTGGGAAGGCAGGGTCCTCTGGAACGATCCGAGAGCCAGAAGACCTGCTGGAAGCGTAAACAAGCTGGAGCCGATGGTAAAAGCCTCCAGGGTATCAACCTGATACCCGTGGGGGCTTCTTGTTTGCCCACGGTTGTCAGACAAGCCACGAGGAGGGCAGCAAATGAAGAAGCCGCGCAAGAGACTGGGCATCATCGGGTACAGGAAGACCTGCAAGGCGACGGGTACCGGCCTTTCGCACTACATCCTGATGAATGGGACCGTCAAGCGATGACGCAGGCGGTTCCTCAAGAGAAAACGGTGGAGGCGGCCCCCTCGGGGGGCCGCTTCCTGAACAGCGGCAACGGGCCATGTATTCAGCCAGTGGATATCGGCCATCCAGACTATGTCGCATTGATTGAGCCCGACAGCGCCTTCTGGATGCTTGTCCCCCAGAACGAGGTCGGCTCCGTGCTAAGCGGTGGCAAGTGGCTCGACGCTTATCGGGATAAGCAACCGCAGATGGCCGCCGAGATGCAGCGCCTGCGTTTCGGTCTCAAACCGTCCGCGGTCTATTTCAACGCCACCGAACGTTGCAACCTGAATTGCGCATACTGCTACATACCGGAAGAGATGCGGCGCTCCGGTGAGCACATGAGCGAAGAGAGCGTGAAGGAATCCCTGGCCATTCTTGATCGTTACTTCGACACAGTCGTTGCGGACGGGCAGAAGCCACAGGTCATCTTTCACGGCGCCGAACCGCTGTTGAATCGCGATGCCGTCTTTGCCGGCATCGATGCTTATGCCGGCCGTTTTCTGTTCGGCGTGCAGACCAACGCAACATTGCTGGACAATTCGGCCATTTCGTTTCTGGGGGATCGAAACGTCAGCATTGGCGTGTCGCTGGATGCGCCTACGGCGGTCCTCGCGGACAAGACGCGCATGAACTGGGATGGCGACGGCGTCCATTCGCAGGTCATGAATGCAATCAAGCGCCTGGACGGCTATCCTGCCTGGAGCGTGATCTGCACAATCAGCAGCGAAAACGTCGAATCCCTGCCTGACCTTGTCGACTGGTTTCACGAGAATCGCGTGCCGACATGTCTCCTGAACGTTCTACGCTGCACGCTCCCGCGTTCGCGTTCCGTCAAACCGTCTGATGAGGCCGCCGCAAACGGTTTCACGGCAGCCCTTGACCGCACGCAGGAGCTGTATCGCAAGACGGGGCACAAACTGATTGTGGGCAACTTCGCAAATATTCTGCTCTCGATTGTTGCCCCTTCGGCCCGGCGCTTGATGTGTGACATCTCGCCTTGCGGCGGCGGACGGTGTTTCTTCGCCCTGGCGCCCAACGGTGATCTGTTTCCGTGCAGTGAGTTCATCGGCCTGCCGGAGTTCAAGGGCGGAAATCTTTTCACGGATACCATTCCGGATGTGCTCAACACCGACGCATTCCGAAAAGTGACGTCACGGCAAGTAGAGCACATCGACCCCTGCAATCGCTGTGCGATCCGCCACTTTTGTGGTTCACCCTGTCCCGCCGAAGCGCACGAAATGAACGGCGGGATGGATCACTGCGGCGCGTTTTGTGAATTCTACGAGGAGCAGGTCCGCTACGCCTTCAGGCTTATTGCCGACGGCTTGGTGGATGACTATCTCTGGGATGGTTGGCAAGACGGCTTGGACGACGCTGTCTCCCTCTGAACGGTCTTTCTCGCCCCCCCCTCGATGGGCAAGCCATCTTCTTTGGCCAACGGTATGCCCCTCTCTCAACCTCTCAACGTCTCGCCGGCAAACTCAGGGAGGAGTTCGTCCATAGCAATCCGCCGACCGGTCTCGGTACGAAAGATACGATTGATCCGCTCCACGCACTCCTTCCCACGCGTCTTGCAGTTAATTCCGAATTCACAGGGGTACATATCCCTGAAATTGACCAGCCAGTCGGCATCCCAAACGATGGCGAACTCTGGTGTGTCGATACCTTTCGCCGAATGATGCGAGCCCACTACGCGGCAGATGTGATCAATGTCGACTGGATCAAGCAAGCGTAGGCGCTCCAGGATGCGCCTGGCAATTGGCGGACCTTCGAGTTCCTGATACTTCATCGTTCTTCGGTCCGTCCTTCACCGTCACGAATCCAAGCCGTGGCACCACGGCAGATCGCACCCAGTATGGCTGTGTCTACATCGTCAGGTCCTTTGGCAAATGCCTCGCCTTCGTGATCCGTTGCGTTCGTGACGTGGGCCACCAGGGCCACGGGGCATTCCTGCCGCTGGCCAAATGCAAATAGCGAAGCCGCCTGCATTTCTACGGCCCAGGCACCCATCTTGGCATAGCGCTGGAGCTGTATCGACGTTTCGCGATAGGGTGCGTCGGTCGTCCATACGAGGCCCCGGCGAAGCGGCAAGCCTACTCCGCTCAACGAACCTTCCAAGGCGGGCAGGATGCCCTGCGTTCCCTTCACCGTATCGTCGGGCGGCAGGTAATGATAGGAAGTGCCTTCGTCGCGGATTGCCTCG
This sequence comes from uncultured Victivallales bacterium, assembly GCA_964345005.1. Lineage (GTDB taxonomy): Bacteria > Verrucomicrobiota > Kiritimatiellia > UBA8416 > JABMPJ01 > JABMPJ01. The sequence continues at coordinate 7,320 of CAYFPQ010000048.1, forward strand.
TCCGCAAGGACCAACGCAGGAAGCGGAATTGTCGAATTCAACCGGCCTGCCGAGGCCAGACCGATAATGACCTTTGCCCCGCAAACGGCCAACTGCTCGGCAACCAGGACAGTGTAAGGGCCACCGATTGTGCGCGGGATGAGGCCGCAGGTGAGACTTTCCGACGCCCATTGCCACATGACAGTATGAAAACATGGCCACGTGTCACACGGCACAAGCTCTCCGCGTGCTTGCAGCTTGTCTGTAAGGTCGCCGTCGAAGTCGAGAACGCAGATCTCGGGTAACCGTCCCGAGCCTCGCTTACGAGACTCGCGAACGCTCTCCACAAGATCTTCCGGCCGGAACGCCGTCGGCTCATCCTGAGGATGGTTCAAGAGGGGCAGCACGTGATATTCGCCCCGGTCGTGTTTCTCAAGCATTCCTCAGTCCTTCTGCCGTTTCAGTGATGATCTCGACGGCCGTGGAGATGTCGTCCTGTGTCGTCATCCTCCCCGTCGAAAGTCGAAGCGTCCCCCGCGCCCATTCGCAAGAGACATTCATAGCCTTCAGTACGCCGGATATCTTCGTTTCCCCCGAGTGGCAGGCTGATCCGGCGGACGCCGCAACCTGGTCGCGGATACTATCCAACAGCACATGGGCTTCCACTTCCTTGACTGCAATGCTCAGTGTGTTTGGCAGCCGCTTCCGAGGATGGCCGTTGACTTTCGTGTCGCCAAGGCGCTGTTGCAGCCTGTTGCACAGCTCGTCTCTCGTCACCATGAGATGCGCGGCGTGTGCATCGAGATTCTGCCCGGCCATCTCGCATGCCTTGCCGAGGCCTACATCGAGGAGCAGGTTCTCCGTTCCTGCCCGGCGACCTGATTCATGACCCGCACCATGCATGAACGGCTCAATCTGCACGCCGTCACGTATGTAGAGGGCTCCGACTCCTTTCGGCGCGTAGACCTTGTGACCGGCAACGGACAGCAGATCTACCCCCAGGTCTTGGACGTTCACCGGGATCTTGCCCACAGACTGAGCCGCATCTGTATGGAAGAGGACACCGTGTTCCCGGGCAATCTCTGCAACCTCATCAATGGGCTGGATCGTACCCACCTCATTGTTGGCGTGCATGACGGATACCAGAATCGTCCGCCCCGTGATGGCATCTCGCACAGCCTCGGGATCTACCATGCCTGTACCGTCGACGGGGAGGTAGGTGACCTCTGCACCTACTCGTTCGAGGAACCGACAGGGATTCAGTACGGCCGGATGCTCGATCTCTGTCGTGACGATGTGGTTTCCCTTTTCTCGAAGGGCAAAGAAAGCGCCCTTGATCGCATGGTTGTTCGATTCCGTGCCGCCGCTGGTGAAGACCACTTCATCCGGTTCGCATCCAAGCAGGCCCGCGACCTGCCCGCGCGCCCGTTCCACGGCTTCCTTCGCGGGCACTCCGGCCCAGTGGGGGCTCGACGGATTCCCATAGTGGTCAGACAGGAAGGGGCGCATAGCGTCAGCCACTTCGGGTGCTATCGGTGTGCTGGCGTTGTAGTCCAAGTATACTCTAGTCATGGGATTTCCCTTTCAGTAGTCGAAACGCACTGTTACGTACACGTTGTCATTGTCGGCGAACTGACCAAAAGCCGTCCAATCTCGTTTGCCGCCGAAAACATTGGCTCCCAGCGTCGTCGCCAGGTTGTCGGAGACTTTGCAGGAAATCTGCGGCTGCACGAGGTAGTCCTGATCGGCGATGCCGTAGAATGTAAACAGAGACACCCGCCACGTCTGATGCTTCAGCAATCGGTCCAAGCGGAGAGTGACGGTGTCACGGTACTCATCCTGCCGGGAGTCTCCGGGAGGGAGGGAGTCAACATAGGCCGAATGATTACGCATGAGCTCGCCGTAGTACTGGACACCAACCGTGAAGTCTTGCCACGGCTGGCGCTGGTACCCGACAAGGAAGCGCCCTTGGGAGTTTGGGATGGATGGCTCATCGCCGCCCCTGTCGTCTCTTGAATCGTAGTACCCAACTTCGAGGCTCACGATGCCCGACAGCGCACCGCCCTCGGCGCTGCAGCCGTAAATCGAGAGGGCAGGATAGAAGCTGGTCACGAGTGTGGGGTCCCCCATGTCATCAGGCATCATGCTGGGTGTTCTCCAAAACCCTCTGTAGCCGTATAGCGAGACGTCGAAGGCTCCGACTCTACGGTATACACGTGCAGCAACTTCGGTATTCTCGTACGTGCTGTCTGGCTCATGTTCTTCTCGCTTTGCGACAGATGCAAATGGGTCGGCAAACAAGAATCTCTCGGATGTGGGTACGTTGTCGGGTTGGAAGACAGGAACGAGGAAGAGTTCAGCGTTGATGATGCCCGTTGAGTGGCGCGTCCGTAAGCCATCGACCCCGACTTTGAGGTGTTCCAGCGGTCTGCCCGCAAAGAACGATACCCAGTCCTTCGGAAATATGTCGTTGATGAACAGGAGGTCACCGACGCCCCAAGTGGCGATTTGCCGCCCGAGTCGGAAATCAAAATCGCCGACGGCATAGTCCAAGTACGCCTCGCGGAGATCGATATCGAACTCCCCTTCGACAGCATCGTGGAACACGTCCCCCTTGATCCGCATTGCCGCTTCAACAGACTCCGACCACGCCTCGAGTTCCAGCCGCAGCCGTTCCTCGGCAAGCAGGAAGTCCGTTTCGCCTTCGGCATCCGGGCTTCTGCCGGTTGTTCTGCCGGCAAAATGCCCCATCAAGAAGCCTTGGATCTCGGGCCCGTTGCCGCCGCGTGCTGAGACGGCCCCCGCGCACAAGAGAGATGCCGCAATGAGAAGAACTGAGCAGCGAATGGTCATTAGAGTTCAGGGCCTCCTACTAGTCGATATCCCACTTGATCCATTCGCGTGGAGGTCTTCGCATCCGTCGCTCGGTAAAATCCGCATCATTGAGCCCTACGTCATAGACGATCGAGTCAAAGGTCACTTCGCTTCTGTGGCCGGTCTTCACGTTCTTCATCGTGCGTTTTGTTACGGTAGGGATGGCGTGTTGTTCAGCGCTGTCTCCGACACTTATGTCCTCAATCCTGTCTGCGCTGAAGACACGGAATAGCTGCTCCTGGGCGTCGTAATACTCCTCTCGGATCGGCAGAAAAGACTCCTTGTCGATCCAAGAAATCCGCCGCGTGTAACCGGATGCTTCTCTTGGGCTGCTCTGAATCACATAGCAATTCCGATCTCCCTTCAGTTCCTCGCGCACGAGCGTATGCGTGTCCGCATTCACATCTCTTCCTGAGATGTCTTCGTAGGTGAAATCCGACCCGACGAAACTGGAGCGCTTATCGTTGGCCGCAATGCGCCGGATAAGATCGACGGCAGGAATGAAGAGCCATCGGTCATCATCCTTCTGAGGATACTTCCAAACCATGAACACCAGTCGGCGAACATCCCGGGGTTCATGGAAATAGACGAAGTATTTCTGATTGCCGCCCTTGGTGTCGTTGCGCCTCAGCATTGTCATAACGCGAGAGCGCTTGCCTTTGTCCCGGTCGACTAGATCCATTCTGACCCGTGCCAGCATGTCGGAACCGGCGTAGTTGAACGCTTCCTGCGACCTCGCGACAATCACATCGGCATCCATTGACGCCGCAGGGAGAGGGCTTCCCTCGGCGTCCACCTGTGCCGAGGCGGTAGATCTGATGAGCGATGCGCAAGCAGCGGCAATGTAAAGCAAGCGTCTCATCTTGAATCTCCTCGAACGATGCGCGTTCCGAGCAGTCGCAGAGCCGCCGACAGCACAAACAGGGCGGCCAGTGTACTGAACACCATCAGCAGGGCAAAGAACATGCCTACTGTGACGTAAGGCCCCAGGGACGATGCGAGGAGCGGAAGGAAACCGAATGTAATGACCACAGCGTTTCGCGCAATCGCACGACCCGGATCACCAAACATGTAGCGGATTGCCCCTTCTATGTCAGGGTGGGACTGGTAGTGCGCCCTGAAACGCTGGAGAAAATGGATGGCGAAGTCGATGCCCAACCCCAGAGCAAGGGAGGAGCAGACGGCGATAGGCATGTCGTAGTCTTTACCCACCCAGCCGACCAAGCCGTACGAGAAGAGAATGGCCAACGCCAGCGGGATCATCGCAAGCACACCGAGAAGCAGAGACCGGAACTCAATCAGCATCAGGAGAAAGACCACGACAAAACTGCCGAGGATCGCCTTGAGCATCCCGACAACCATCTTGTCCTGCCAAATCTTATTGATGTACGTAAGTCCAGACCACCGTAGGACCAGCCCGTCTGGTGGCGGATTCGACTCCATGAACTCCGCTAGACTGTCCTGAACAGCCTGCATTTGCCGGTTGTCGCCGCCCTTCATCTGAACCCATATGTTCGCCTTGTCTGCGCCCCGGTTCACGAAGTTGTCGAGATCGTCAGGATCTCCTGAAGATTGGAAAAGAAAGAGAAACTGACCCACGGCCTCCGCGCTGTCGGGGACCCGATCAAATGTCGCATCGTTATCGTGCAATACCAGGTTCATGCGTTTCACGATGTCAGCCACCGAGGAAGTCTTGCCGACGAGAGGGTCCTTCTCGAGGTGGCCTTGAACACGTCCGATGTAGGAGAGAATCTCGGGCTTCTTGATGGCCTCGTCTTCGGTGCCTTCGGCGACGAGGTAGGCCATGTACGTGCCGCCGAAGAGGCGGTTCATCACCGTGTCTGCTACCCGCATTGGGTGCGTTTGTTTGAACCAGCGTACCGGATTGTCGTTGACCTGGATCCGGAGTACTCCGACCACACCAACGATGATCAACAGCGCACTGACCACCAGGACTGTCTTTGCACGGGAAATGGTCAGAGCTCCAATTGGACGGAGCACTCGATCAAACACAGAATGTTCAGCCGCGGCGCCATCAGGCGGAAGCATCTTCGTCAGCCGATCGTCATTCATGAGGCTGATGACCGCCGGAACCACGGTCATGGAGAACAACCAGGCCGCCATGATTCCGAAGGCGACAAACAGTCCAAAGACCCGTACAGGCGGGATATCGGCCAGGGCCAGGGAGGAGAATCCTACCGCCGAGGTGAGGGAGGTGAACAACATCGGCCGGTAGAGAGGGCGCATGCCTTCGATGAGCGCCTGCCGCTTGTTCCCTCCCAGGGCACGATAGCGATCAAAGAACTCGCTCAAGATATGCACGTCATCCAGGATGGCAATCGGCATGAGAAACACTGGAATCATGGAACTCATAATGTGCACGGTGTTTCCCGTTCCGATCAGAAGGCCCATGGCCCACATCACCGCAAACATGGCATCCATCCCGACGGGAATGAGAAAGGCGCCCCTTCGGAAGAGCAGAAAGACAAGCGCCATGATGGCCATAAAGGCGAGGGGGGCCACGATGGCCATCTGGATGAACATCTCATGCCCGAAGGTGTCTTCGGCGACCGGCAGGCCCGCCAGGTGGTAGGTCTGACCAGGCAGAAGTTCACGTGTCAGGATGGCCTCAATTTCGCCGGCAATCCGGTAGCTCATGTCTTTCTGTTCGATTGGGACATAGAGGGCGACAGCAGTGCCATCGGCGGAAGCAAGCTTGTCCCGCAGGAACGGATTCTCGGCTATGTCATGCCGAAGTTCAGCAACGGCTTCATCCGTACGCGGCACCCCGTCCATTACCGGATGAATGTCCAGAAGTCCGCCGGAAGACTTCACGTTGTCGGTCGTTGTGAGACTGACGACATCAGGGATCACCACGCCCTGAATCTTCAGTATTTCCGCCGTCGCCCGGGCAACGTGTTCCAGCGCTTCCGGCCGGAACATCCCCTTCTCGTCTACTATCCCGACTACGACCAAATCGTGGACGCCGAACTCTTGCTTCACCTGTCCATACAGCACCCGGTCCGGCTCATCCGGTTCGAGCATATTCTCCGGGTCCGTGTCGATGGTGATGCGGAAGAACTGCAAGCCAAAGACCAGCGTCGCAATCACCGTGGCGGCAATGACCGTCTTCGGCCAGTCCAACGCCAGTTCTGTAAGACGTTCCAACATGGTGCGCTCCTCTTCTAGACACTTACGACTCGATCGGCATCGCGAATGAGTTCATACAGATCCTTCATGGTTGACAGCGGGCACAGCTCTGTCCCGTCGGATTCACGGAGTTCAAGACAGGTCCCGCATGCCAGGATTCGCCCCCCATCATCCAGGAGTGCTTGGGCCTGGCTGCGGATGTCAAACCGCTCATCCGCGATCTGGTCAAGCTCTACGCCCTTTCCCAGAAGGAACACTCCCACTTCATCTCCCTCCTTGACCGCAAAATGACCAAGCCGGAGCACGTTGAACACCGCTTCGGGTTCATCTGTTGAGATCAGAATAGCAAGCTTCACGAACACACCTCCTGTTTTGTACCTACCAACCCCAGCCGCTGAAAACTGTTTCCCCACGTCTACCTTTCCAAAGATAGTATTTCTCGAAGATTCGCTTGGCCCAGAGCCAGTGCCTTCCCTCACTGACGTTGGCTGTATTGCGGGGTGGCCGGACCGGGTTAGCCCGCATGTGAGCCGCTGTCGCCCCCATATCCATGATGCAATCGACCCAGAGGTCGCGCGTCAGCCTTTCGCCGCCCTCGACGTCTGCTGCAATGTTGTGGGCGGCGACGGCGGCCATTTGCTCTGTCATATGGCCTGTCTTTGGGAAGTTCACGGGGACTGGAGTGTCGTCAACAGGTGGGTAGGCGACCGCAACTCCAACCGCATAGATGTTCGGGTAGTTCTTGTGTCGATAGCCCTCGTCCACCGCGACGAATCCTTTGGGATTCGAGAGGCCGGGCGACTCCAGCACCGCCTTCACGCCTGCAAGGGGCGGGATAATGAGAGAGAAGCGCGATTCAAATGTTCGTCCGTCCGCCAATTCTACCGAAACGTCGGTGATTTCCGAAACCGCGGCTGAAGTCAGGTATTTCACATCCCGCGCTTCGAACTCACCTTCAAAAAACTGGCGGGCTTTGCCCACCCCTCCGACACCGAAGTGACCAAGAAACGGCTCCGGCGTAGCAAAGGTGATCGGAACCTTGTGTCGCGCTTTGCGCTTCCGAAGCAGGTGGTCAAGCTCGAAGGCAAACTCATAGGCCGGACCAATGCAACTAGCCCCGGGAGCACACCCCACCACGATGGGCCCCGGTTCCCGCAAAACAGCTTCCAGCGTGTCGCGTGCCTCCTGCGCTTCCGGGGGAGACATGAGCGAATGTCCCGGACCGTCCCATGGTCCCAACCCGGGGACGGCCTCGTTTGCGCTGCGGTGCCCCGTCGCGATGACGAGATAGTCGTAAGAGTAGGTCTCCTCATCGGTGAATACCTTCTGTTCATCGGCATCGATCCTCTCCACCGTAGCATGGACAAATCGAACGCCCCGGCGCCCAAGAGGTTCTGCGAGATCAAAAGCAATCTGATCAAGAGTTCTTGAACCCATCACCACCCAGGGAAGGGATGGCACAAAAGCGAAACGGGGATCCTTGGAAAGGAGAATGATCTCGCATTCCCTATGGCTGAGGCGCTTGCGCAATTCATATGCGGTCGTCGTTCCGCCGAATGATCCACCTATGATGACAATTCTCATGTCAAGCCTCCTGTCTTCTACGTAGCACCGACCGCTATCTTTAGACCACGTGCCCGCCAGTCAGGAATCCCATCCTCAAGTCGGACAGCCCGGAAGCCCTTTGCTCGTAGTTTCTCTACTGCCTGAACGGCCAGCACGCAGTACGGTCCCCGGCAATACGCGACGACCTCCCTGTCTTTGGGTAGATCATCCAACTGCGCTTCCAACGCCGTCAACGGAACAGATATTGCTCCCGGAATGTGCCCCGCCTGATACTCCTCTTCGGGACGAACATCGATTACTGTTACACTTCCGCGGCGGACACGTTTCAAGAGGTCTTCACGATCCACAGCCTCAAGGTCTGAATGCCCCTCCATGAACTCGCGGGTGATGCGGTCGATTTCGGCCAGTCGGTTCTCCGCCAGAAGTCGCATGCTTCTGAAGAACTGACAGACGGCAAGATCGGTGATTGCGTAGGTTACATAGAGTCCGTCCTTGCGGCCCTCTACCAGACTGGCTCCGCTGAGAACGTGAAGATGTCGCGACGTATTCGCGATGGAAAGTCCTGACAGGTTTGCGAGTACCTCAACCGTCCGTGGCCCTTGGCAAAGCAGGTCCAGCAGTTCCAGCCGTTTTGGGCTGGAAACCGCCTTGCCAATCCGGGCGAACTGCTCGTAGATGGCGTCCTTGAAGCGTCTGTTTGTATTCGTCATGCGGGGGGCTCCTATTCAAGTATTCAACTGAACAGTAGAATACTGCGCCAGCCCAGTCAATGCAGAAATGAAGAAGAACGCCCGTGTAGCCTATGAGCCGAGGACCATCTTCGGCTCGTTCGGCTAGATCTTCAGCTTCGCTTCCTCGATCCAGCAGAACAGTACGGGCACGACCAGCATGGTTACGACCTCGATCAGCATCCCGCCGAAGGACGGGATTGCCATTGGCACCATTACGTCGCTTCCGCGGCCTACAGAAGTCAGCACCGGCAGCAGTGCGAGGATCGTGGTAGCCGTTGTCATCAGGCAGGCCCGATGGCGGCGCTCTCCGGCTTCGCGTACGGTCTTGCGCAGCGCTTCTTTCGTCCTGGGTGCGCGTTCGCGCAGAAGCTGCGTAAGGTATGTTCCCATCACGACGCCGTCGTCGGTCGCGATACCGAACAGCGCCAGGAAGCCGACCCACACGGCCACGCTCAGGTTGATGGTGTGAATCTGGAACAGGTTGCGCATCTCAACGCCAAACACGCTGAAGTTCAGGAACCAGGGCTGACCGTAGAGCCAGATCAGCAGGAAGCCGCCGCACCAGGCCACAAAGACGCCGGTGAAGATCAGGAAGGTGGTCGATACGGAGCGGAACTGGAAGTAGATCAACATGAAGATGATGAACAGAGCGAGAGGCAGTACCAGCGCCAGCGTCTTTGATGCGCGGAGTTGGTTCTCGTAGCTGCCCGCGAACTTGTAGCTGACGCCTCGCGGCAAGCCGAATTCCCCGCTGTCGATCTTGGCTTGCAGGTACTCCTGACATTGTTCGACGACATCCACCTCGGCGTATCCCGGCTTCTTGTCGAACACGACGTAGCCGACGAGGAAGGTGTCTTCACTCTTGATGGCCTGCGGGCCGCGGACATAGCGAATCTCGGCCAACTCCGCAATTGGGATCTGCTGACCTCCCTTGCCGGGCTTGCCGCGGCGAAGCCCATTGGCGAAGCCGGGCACGAGAATCTTCTCCATGGCCTCGATGTTGTCACGCAGCTCGCGCTGATACCTGACACGCACGGGGAAGCGCTCTCGGCCCTCGACCGTGGTTGTGATATTGCGCCCTCCGATCGCAATCTCCACAACGTCCTGGAACTTCCGAATCGGCACACCGTAGCGGGCAAGTGCACGTCGGTCGGGGTGTATCTCCAGGTAGGGCTTGCCGACGATTCGGTCGGCCACCACAGCGGCCGCTTCTACGGTGGGCACGTCTTTGAGAAAGCGCTCGATCTGTAAGCCGACCCGTTCGATGCTTTCCAAGTCCGGCCCCTTGACCTTCACACCCATCGGGGCACGCATACCGCTTTGAAGCATGACAATACGTGCTGCGATTGGCTGGAGCTTCGGGGCAGACGTTGTGCCGGGCAGTTTCCCTGCCTTCACGATCTCCTTCCAGATGTCGTCGGGCGTGCGGATGTGATCGCGCCATTGCCGATAGGGTCGTCCCTTTGCATCGGGAATAAGTTCGCCGTGCGCATCGCGCATGTAGTCGTCCCGCTTCCGATCGTAACGGAAATTAATGCGTCGGCCGTCCTTGTCGCTGATGTACTCGGGCTTGTAGTTGATGACCGTTTCGATCATCGAGATGGGGGCCGGATCGAGCGGCGTCTCCGCGCGGCCCAGCTTGCCTACCGCCGATTCGATTTCGGGAATGGACTCGAAGGCGATGTCCTGCTTTTCCAGAATGTCCAGTGCTTCCCCGATGGAAGCGTGCGTCATCGTGGTGGGCATCCAGAGGAATGAGCCTTCGTCCAGAGGCGGCATGAATTCCTTGCCCAGCCCCGGAAACTTGTGCGCCATGACCTGCGCGGGCGGTGTTCGCATGACTGCGTTGGGCAGCCAGCCGAAGACCTTGGGGAACCCGAGCCACACGGTCGCACCGAGAATCATCAACACCAGCGGCACTGTGAGGAACGCGGCTTTGTGATCAAGGCACCAGCGCAACAGCCGTGGATAGACGCGATGGAAGAGCCCGAAGAACAGCAGCATGCCGCCGATCATCGCGGCGACGAAGACGAGGTTCCGAATCATCCCGCGTTCGGGACCGAGCGGCTCCCAATAGGCCGTGAGCAGGAAGCCCACGCCGAGGATCGCAAGAACACTGGCAACCAGCGGGCCGAACCGCGTGAAACGCTTCGGTATCCGATTCTCGAGCAGGTGATACGCGCCCAATCCGCACAGCACGGCACCCGCCCACCATGCAACCGTGAACCCGACGACCAGACCTGCGCCAACCAGGGCTGCGTACAGCCCCGTCCGTATCTTCTTGCGCGAGACCTTGCCGCAGAAAGCCACATAGGCGGCGGGCGGCAGCACTGTCAACGCAATCACGATAGAAGCGACGAGTGCAAAGGTCTTCGTGTAGGCCAATGGCTTGAACAGCTTGCCTTCGGCCCCAATCATCGTGAACACGGGGAGGAAGCTCACGACGGTAGTCAATACGGCCGTCAGCACCGCACCGCCGACTTCGCTCGCGGCACGGTGGACGACCTCCATGCGGGACTCATCCGGCGATGCAAGTTGCAGGTGGCGGAGGATGTTCTCACAGATCACGATGCCCATGTCGACGATGGTGCCGATGGCTATGACGATCCCGGACAGTGCAACGATGTTCGCCTGCACGCCGAAGAGTTTCATGCCGACGAAGCAGAGCAGTACTGCCAGCGGCAGCATGCCGCTGATCAGAATGCTGCTTCGCAGGTGCATCACCATCACGAGGACGACGATGATGGTTACGAGAATCTGCTGCGCAATCGCTTCGTTGAGCGTTCCGAGCGTCTCGTAGATCAGGCCGGTGCGGTCATAAAAGGGAACGACCGTCACCTGGCTCACGGTTCCGTCCTCCAACGTCTTGCGCGGCAAGGCGGCGGCCGTCTCGTCGATCTTCGCCTTGACGTTATTGATTACGGCCAGCGGGTTGTCGCCGTAGCGCGCCACAACCACGCCGCCCACGACCGGTGCGCCGCCTTTGTCCAACGCGCCGCGCCGCGTGGCAGGCCCAAGCGAGACGTTTGCCACTTGTCCGACCAGTACCGGGATATTCTCGTCGCCGACCTTGACCACGCTGCCGCGGATGTCTTCGAGGTCCTTGATGAATCCGATCCCGCGGATGAAGTACTCCGTCCGGTTGATCTCCAACGTCTTCGCCCCTACGTCGATGTTGGCCGACATCACGGCGTGGAAGACCTGATCGAGCGTCACCCCATAGGCGCGCATGGCATCAGGGTCGACGTCGACCTGGTACTCTTTCACATAGCCGCCGATCGACCCGACTTCTGCAACGCCATCCGCCGACAGCAACCAGTAGCGGGCATACCAGTCCTGGATTGTTCGCAGTTCCTCCTGCCCCCAGCCGCCGGTCGGGTTGCCATCGGGATCACGGCCTTCGAGCGTGTACCAGTAGATCTGGCCCAGGGCCGTGGCGTCAGGGCCGAGGGTTGGCTGAACCATCGGCGGGAGCGTACCGGCGGGCAGGCTGTTGAGCTTCTCCAGCACGCGTGTGCGTGACCAGTAGAACTCCACGTCGTCCTTGAAGATGATGTAGATCGAGGAGAAACCGAACATCGAGTAACTGCGGATCGTCTTGACGCCGGGGATGCCAAGGAGCGAGACCGTTAGCGGATAGCTGATCTGGTCTTCCACGTCCTGCGGCGACCGTCCCATCCACTGCGTGAAGACGATCTGCTGGTTCTCGCCGATGTCTGGGATGGCGTCGACTGCGATGGGATACCGCTGCAACCCGCCCGCATTCCACTCGAAGGGGGCGACGAGGATGCCCGCGAAGACAGCCGCAGCCGCGAACAGCCCAACAACGAGCTTGTTCTCCAGGCAGAACCGAATCAGTTTGCCGATCGGCGAACGCTGCTCGATGGTTGTCTCAGTGCTCATGGCTCACCTCGACACGTTCAGGCTCGATGCCCTCAGAACGCATCTTCTCCAGGTATTTCTCCGGTTCCTTCAGGAATGCTCCCTCACAACCCGGACAGCAGAAGTAGATGCGTTGCCCCTTGTAGTCCACGTAGACTTCCTTGTTGATCTCGCCGCCCATGATCGGACAGTGGGTCTGGGGGCCAAGCTGACCCGGCGGGGCGGCTTGGGCTCCGTGGTGCGCGTGCGGGCCTCCGCCCCCGCCACCTTCCTTGGCCTCCGAAGCTTTGGGGAAGGAGGCGGGGGTCATCATGCTCGGTTTGGCTTGGATTTGAAGCTCTGCGTCGATCTTGAAGGCACCGTGCGTGACTATGCTCTCGCCTTCTGCGAGCCCCTCCCGCACCAAGTAGTAGTCGCCCGCGCGTGGGCCGAGCACGATCTCCCGCCCCTCGTAGGTGGGCTTCTCTTTGCCGGACATTTCCACGTAGGCGATGGCCCGTTTGCCTGTCAGCAGGGGAGCCGTTGCGGGGATCACCAGTGGCTTATCGGCTTCGGTTGGCTTTTGCCCGACATATCCCAGGCTTTCGGCGCGTACGAGCGGCATGCCGCAGACATCGCACGATCCGGGCTTGTCCTTCACGACCTCCGGGTGCATGGGGCTGATCCACTTTCCGGCCAAGGCGGTATCCATGATGCGACCAGCCGTGGCAACGCTTGCCTGCGCCTCGGCACGCACAAACATACCGGGTTTGAGCCGCCCATCTTCGTTCGGCACGTTCACACGGACTTTGACCGTGCGCGTGGCCTCGTTGAGCACAGGATGAATGAAGGAAATCGTCCCGGCGAACGTCTCCCCCGGATACGACTCGGTGCTGAACGTCACTCTCTGCCCGTACTTCAGCCACTGCAAGTCGGACTCGTAGGCGTCCAGACTGACCCATACTTGCGAGAGGTCGGCAATCGTGTAGATGCGCGACCCCGTCTTGACGTACATGCCTTCCTGCGCGTTCTTCTGGATTACGATGCCGCCCGTGGGGGCGTAGATTGTCACGTGATCGTCGGCGGTTCCGCGCTGCTCCAGGGCCTTGATCTGCTCGGGCGTAAGGCCCCACAGGCGAAGCTTCTCGCGTGCAGCCTCGACCGTTGCTTCGGTCGTGTCGCGCACGACAGACACGTCACTTCCTGCGAGATCCTTGGCCGCTTTGATTGTCTGAAGCAGCTCTTCCTGCGCGCTGAGCAGCTCGGGGCTGTACAGTTCTACCATATGGTCGCCCTTGGCGACGCGAATGCCCGTGTAGTCGACGAAGAGGCGATCCAGTCGACCCGGCACCCATGCGGTGATGTGCGACACCCGCGTCTCGTCATAGTCGACCTTGCCGACCATCCGCACTTCGGCGGTGACGAAGCGTCGCTCGACAGGGGCTGTCTCGATCTCCATCAATGCTCTGGATGTTTCGCTCACCGTCAGCTCGCGCGGGCCGCCCTCATCATCTGAACCGGAGTCAAGTGGAATGAGATCCATGAAGCAGATTGGGCACTTGCCGGCCTTCGGGAGCTTGATCTGAGGGTGCATTGAGCATGTCCAGACCGATGCCTTCGCGACCGTCCCGGTCTCGCGTGTTACGTCATGTCCGCCGTCCGGTGCCGAGCGTCCGCCGGACAGGCGGCCCATCCAGAACACCAGCGCGAGCGCAACAATGATCCCAAAGGTCGTATACACCGTCCTTCTGTTCGGTTTCGGGTACCTCATTGGTCTGTCCTCCGCTTGATTCACTCCGTTTCCGCGTTGCCATTGCGTCGTTCAGCCGGTTCCGTCCCGACCTCATTTCCCGACAACATCTCGATCTCCGCCAATCTCTGTCCCCGGTTCGTGCGGGCGCGCCGTTCTGCGAGCTGGAATTCCAGGAGCAGACGCTGAGCGTCGATCAGAGAGATAAACGTTACGTTCCCTGCTTCGAAACCCTGACGTGCGACATCCAGAGACTGCCGCCCTTTCGGAACCAGGGTGTCGCCGTACAGGTCCACCTTTCTCTCGGCATCCCTGAAGTGGTAGAGCGCAAGCACCAGTTCCGCCTCAAGGCGCTTGCCCGCATCCCCGCGTTCCTGCTCGGCGGCGGTCATCCTCAGATGCGCCTCTCGCTCTTCTGCGCGGTACGTGCCGAACCAGATGGGCAGGTTCACCGAGACCATCGCCATGACCGGGTCTTTGCCGCTATCTGGTATGGCCGGGTTCAGTGCGTCGTCGGTGTCCACGTAATCGACCCCGAGGCTGATGTCCGGGTAGTAGGCCTTCTTCGCGAGTTTGATGCCCGCCTCTTCCTTCAGCACGAGATGATCGAGGCGGCGAGGCTCCGGGTTGCCCGCGGCCAGCCATTGCATGGCCTGCTCGTCCGTGAAGGAGGCGGCACACTTGGGAAGGGAAGTGGGCCATGGCAACGGGAGCTGTGTGGAACGGTTGAGCGCGGCATTCAGTTTGGCGACGATAGGTCTCCGCAACGCTTCCAAGGTTCGCAGCTGATCGTCCAGCTTTCCGAGCTCAACCTGTGCCTGGACGACTGAGCTGTTCGGGGCGGCACCGGCTCTGAAGCGCGTTCGCGCAACGCTCTCCATGTTCGCAACGAGGCTGATGTGCTCCTTGGTTATGGCTATCGCCTGCGCCAGGTACCAGTACTCGTGATAGGCCACCTTCACGCGGTGGAAGAGGGCCAGCTTAGTCTTCTCGTAGTCCTGTTGGGCCGCTGCTGCGGCTTCGGCCATCGCGTCCCCTTTGAGCCGAAGCTTGCCGAACCATGGAAACATCTGCGCCACTCCGATCTTCTGTCGCTGCGGGCCGACGCGCGTCTCCACTTCCTCTATATAGTAGGTGTAGTTGAAGCGCGGATCGGGAAGCGTCCTTGCCTGGGGGATGCGCTCGACGGCTGCCTTCCATCGGTTGAATGCTGCCTTGAGACCCGCATTGTTCAGGGCCGCATGCCGGAGGTAGTCCTCCAGGGAAGATTCTGCGCCGATTTCGATCGACGTGCTGCCGTGTGTGTCTCGACGGACTGTCTCACCGTGTTTCTGTTCCACGGCCTGTGAGACAGATCCCGCAAGAAGGAATCCGCTCAGAATCGCGCTGATTGCTCTCTTCTTCATCGGAGGACTCCTCACTTGCACATCCGCTTCATGACCCGCATCAGTTCGCGAAGCTTCTCTTCCGCGTCCGCCTTGGACTGGCCTTGAAACGTTTCTGTCACGCACGTATCCAAGTGTTTTTCGAGGATTTTACGTGCTACGGAGCCGAGCGCCGACTGGGCCGCCTGGATTTGCGTGATGATGTCGATGCAGTATTCACGCTCTTCTATCATTCGCTTTATCCCGCGAACCTGGCCCTCGATCCGGTTTACTCTCGTCAGGTTCTCTTCGTGGGTTGTTTTGTGTGGCTTGCTCATCGTAAGACCTCCTGTCTTCTTTGAGCACTTACTATACCATATGGGGGTATAGGGTAAATAGAAAATGACCAGGAAAATGGCTCGTCCGCGGAATCTATGGGTGGGCAACGGCACCTGCACAAGCAGGAAGTGACTGCGAGGGTGACTGCGAGGCGCGGAGAAAGAGGTGCAAATCTTGCGAAGAACGGCCT
>CAYFPQ010000049.1:0-23015 GCA_964345005.1 uncultured Victivallales bacterium
CACGCCGGGATCTGTAAGGGGGGCGCCGGGCAACCGGCGTTCCTACCTTGATATCAAGACGAAGATAGAAAGCAGAAAGGGAGATAAGACATGCCGGAAGCAGATGTTAGCAAGAAAGAGAAGAACTATCAGGCCGATACACCGCAGGAGAATCACGGATTCTTTCTGAAAGGCGCCGGCAACCTTGACTGGGGCATGAAGAATCGTCTGGCCCGAGTGTTCAACCCGAAGACGGGCCGCACCGTGATGCTGGCGGTCGATCATGGCTATTTCCAGGGACCGACCACCGGTCTGGAGCGGATCGACCTCAATATCGTGCCGCTGATCCCCGATTGCGATGCGCTGTTCTGCACGCGTGGCATTCTGCGCTCTGTGGTACCGGCCGACAGCACCAAGCCCATGGTACTGCGTGCCAGTGGCGGACCAAGTATTCTGAAAGAACTGTCGGACGAAGAAATCGCAATGGATATGGAAGACGCTGTTCGGCTGAATGCGGCAGGGATCGGTATTCAGGTGTTCATCGGTGGCGAGTATGAAACACGCTCGGTACACAACATGACCCGCCTTGTAGATGCAGGGCTGCGTTACGGCATTCCCGTGATGGCGGTAACGGCTGTGGGTAAAGACATGGTGCGCGATGCCCGCTACTTCCAGCTCGCCTGTCGCATTTGCGCAGAATTGGGTGCTCAGCTTGTGAAGACCTATTACGTTGCCGAAGACTTTGAGCAGGTCACTGCGTCTTGCCCTGTACCGATCGTGATGGCCGGCGGCAAGAAAATTGCGGAGATCGATGCCCTGACGATGGCCTATAACGCCGTACAGGGTGGGGCGGCCGGCGTCGATATGGGCCGCAACATCTTCCAGAGCGATGCGCCGACTGCGATGCTTACCGCCATCCACAAGGTGGTGCATGAGAACATGAAGCCACAGGAAGCGCTGGAGCTGTTTCAGACGCTGAAGAGGGCTTGATTGAACGCGGCTGGGCGTAGCCTCGCCCTCCATGTGCGGAGAAAGTGTTTTGATGAGGTGGAGGGCGAGACTGTGTCGAGCCGTTTAACATGAAAAGGAAGACAATGGATCAAGAAACAAAACAAGCACTGGACGGGAAAGTGGCATTAATTACCGGGGCGGCGGGAGCCATTGGCTTTGGTATCTGTGAGGTATTGCTGGAGAACGGATGTACGGTTTTCGCCACAGACTTGCCGGGCGAACGGCTGGACAACTTTGCCAAGGATCTTGATGAGATTGTTCCCGGTAAGTCCACGGGGATTCCGCTGGATGTCACCGATCCGGATTCCACAAAAAAAGCCTTTGAAGCCGTATTCGAGACCTACGGTAAACTCGATATCGTGATCCACAACGCCGGGATTGCGCACGTTTCGAAGATTGTGGACATGGATATCGAACGCTTTCAGATGCTTGAGAAGGTCAATGTCGACGGCACGCTGATCGTCCTTGCCGAAGCGGGACGGAGACTGATCGAGCAGGACAAGGGCGGCGATATTGTTATCATGTCGACCAAGAACGTACCGTCGCCCAGTGCGGGGTTCGGAGCCTATAGCTGTACCAAGGCGGCTTGTCACCAACTCGGCCGCATTGCGAGCCTGGAATTCGCCGAGCACGATATTCGGGTCAACATGGTTGCTCCTGATGCTGTGTTCTCGGAAGGAAAGTACAAGTCGGGCTTGTGGGAACTGGTTGGGGAGAATCGCATGAAGGCACGCGGTATTGATGAGAATGAGCTGCATGAATACTACCGTAACCGTAACCTGCTCAAGGCGGCGGTGACCGGACGGCATGTCGCGAACGCAGTGTTGTTTTTTGTTACCCGACAGACGCCCACCACGGGCGGGACCATTCCCGTCGACGGTGGTCTTCCGGATGCGACACCGAGGTGATCATGATGACAGACAAAGCATTATCTCAATTGATCCGAATTTCCAACACGGTTGGCAAAGATCGCTCGTTGGTCCAGGGTGTTGGTGGAAATACGTCGGTGAAAACCGATGATGGTCGGCACATGTTCATCAAGGCCAGCGGCACGGCGCTGAAGGATATGAGCACCGACCGCGGGTGGCGCCGGGTCAGCGTTGAGGCTGTTCGGGCGATCTTTACGGATAAGTCCCTGGGAACGATGGATGTCAGCTCGCGCGAGCTGGAAATGGTTAAACGTCTGCAGGCAACCTGCGATGATGAAACAACCGATGGTGCGCGTCCTTCCGTGGAATGCCCGTTGCATGTGATTCTTGGAAGCTGTGTAATTCACCTGCATGCATTGGCAACACTTGCCTATGCCAGTGCCAAAGAGGGTAGGGCTCGCCTGTTCGAACTGTTCAAAGATGAGCCGATTCCTCCGCTCTGGGTGTCCTATGCCGATCCGGGCTACTCGCTCGGGCGGAAGGCGTTTAACCTGGTTCGAAGATACGAGCAGGAAGTCGGGTGCAAACCGGCCGTCATGTTTATGGAAAAACACGGTCTGCTTGTTGCCGAGGAATCACCTGATAAGGCGTTACGGTTGGTTCGCAAGGTGATCAAGCGTTGTAGCGATGGATTGGATGGGTTTCAGCAATCCGCTGCTTTGAAGGTTAAGAAGGCTGATGCAGAACATATGCGAAAGCTGCTCTCTCAAATCTTGGTAGAGGTTTGTGGAGATACGTGCTCTGTGCATCATTTCATCGATAAGACGGTTTCCGGAGTGCTTGCCAGGGACGATGTCGCGCAACTTGTTAAAGCGCCGCCATTGACACCAGATGAAATGGGTTTTGTCAGTAGCCCCGTCATGGTTCTGGAAAGCGCTGACCCCAAACGCATTTCCGCAAAAGTGGCTGCCTGTGTTGTCAGGCGGGGAAAGCCGCCGGTTGCTTTTCTGGTTAATGGATTGGGCCTTTTTGTTGCCGGTGAACCGGTAATGGCCGGGATTGTTAAGGATATTGTTATAGGATCGCTATTTGTGAGAAGTCATGCGCAGGACATGGGCGGAATTAATGGCCTCAACAAGCGGCAACGGGATTTTATCGAGAACTGGGAGGCGGAGAAATTCCGTGTTCAGCTTGCTGTTCGATAGTAGAATCAGAAGATGATGCGTCCAAGTGTTGATGCCATCGCGCACCAGTGCGCTGAGCGCTTCGCGAACCGTGGAGACCGAAATCCCGAAGCGTTCGGCCAATCGGCTTTCTGAATCGAGTCGTTGTCCGGGTTGCATGTCGTGAGAGATCAGCGCTCGTAATTGCTCTGAGACGCGCTCATGCAGCGGCTGCGATGTTATTTTCTTTATCTTGATGAGAATGCCTTGGTGCTTCTTGGCCTGGTATGGCGTGGCGCAACGCGTGTGTGCCTCGTGGGGGCATGGCGCCAAGAATGCATCCGGGCCTAGATTATATCCCAAGGGGCGGCGTAGTCGTGTTCTGCCACCTGCTCAAAGCTGTCGACAGGCGCAATGATCAGGCCGGGTGCAATGTCCTGGTTGGGGTAGTGCTCCCGCAGAGATCGGATACCTCGGGCATCTTTACGGGAGGGTCGGCTCGCAAGCTTTACCTCCAGTGGGTATAAGACGCCATCTCGCTCCAGGATCAGATCGACCTCGCTGCCACTATGCACTCGCCAGTGATAGAGCGTAGCTTTGCGTGATAGTGGCGTGAGGAGTTTGCGAATCTCTGAGACAATAGACGTTTCAAATAATGCCCCGACCATCGGGTTCCCGCCCAAGGCATCGGGCGAGGTAATCCGCGCCAGATGGCAGGCGAGCCCTGTGTCGGCGAAGTATCCTTTAGGCTTGGAGGATATTCGCTTAATCGTATTGCCGTGATAGGCAGGTACCTCAAACCACTGAAACGTGGCATCGAGTACAGCCAGCCAACGCCGGGCTGTCTGAGGGGTAACCCCGACCTCTCTGCCAAGTTGGCTGAAATTGGTTTCCTGAGCCGTGAGCGCCGCCGAAAGTTGAACAAAGCGACCAAATTGCTGCCAGTCGTCTACTTCGATCATCAGGCGAACATCTCGCTCAACGTAGGTTCGGAGATAGGCGGAAAAGAAGTCGCCACACAGGGCCTTTGGAACCGTATCCATTTCGGGTAGCCTGCCGCGCCACAGGATTTCATAGGGGGTTCTGGATAGCGACTGCCTGGCATGCTCGCCTTCCACAAATGCAATGGGATCATCCAGGTACCGTTCAATCCATGAGGAAGCGGGAACATTTTCGGCGATCTCGGAAAGAGAAAAACCATCAAGGTCGAGAAAGACGGCCCGGCCCGCAAGAGATTCGCTGATAGATTTGAGAACTGACCATTGCTGTGAACCGGTGAGGATGTACATCCCCGGCTGTTTGTCATTATCCACCAGTCTCTTGATACACGGCACCACCTCGGGGCAGTATTGGATTTCGTCAAGGATGAGCGGCTTAGGATGGTTTTTCAGGAAGAGCTCCGGGTCATGTCTGGCATTACCCACATCGACCACTGGATCAAATACGGTCATATCCCAATGGGGAAACTGGTGCTTGAGCAAGGTGCTCTTACCAACCTGTCGGGCACCTGAAACCACTACAACTGAGAAGTTCGCGACCAGGGCCTCAAGCTTTGACGTTGCCAACCGTGTTTTGTATTTCATGCTTGAAATATAGTGACACAATCATCATATATCAAGCGAAAAGAAGGCTTCTGCGATGAGAGGTTCAGGCGAACATGTATTGCATAGAGTTTATCGAGATTCATGGCGGAGTGTGCCCACGCAAAGTAGCGAAGAAACTCAAGATCGTCCGAACCGCCTCCATGCTCGCTATCGCGATATGCTCCATCAAGATCTTGATCCATTTCGCTGTCTCGTGTATCATTCGCCTGATTGTGGGCATATTTCAGATGGAGACGGTCTTGCTGGTTGCCATGAATCGACGGGCTGAGCGTGGGAGGTGTGCCCTCCTGCAGTCGGGAGTTTGTCTTGCCGCTCTCCTGATGGTCCTGAGCTTTGGCACGGTACATGGGGCGGGACCTGGTCAGGTCACAACCAACGAAATTCCCTATTCGGAGACCTTCGAATCGTTCACGCCCGACACCACGCTTCCGGGGAGTAACGGGTGGTCGGCCGCCGCGTTCGAGAAGGTTGTGATTTCAACTTCTGCCACGATTATCGACAAACTGAACAATGGCTATTCCGGGGCTCTTCCGAGCGTGGGAAGCCATGCCAAGGTGGTGTACATCGAGAACTCCCCGACTAATGCGGTGACCAACACCATTGTCAGTACGACGGAGAGATTCGTTGAGACGGACTTCATGGCGATGCCGTATCGGATGGTCGTTCCCATTGTGGTGGACAGTGCGGCACAAGCTGGGCTCTGCATCGACAGCAACGGACAACTGAATGTTCTGCACGCCAGCACCACTAACGGGGTCACGTTCACTAACGAATGGCATGTTCTGAGCGCGGTCCCGGAGATTCCCGAGCAGGAGTGGATGCGGCTGACCATCTTGCAGGACTACTCCAATGGGGTGTTCCAGGTTCGGTTCAACGGCGGCAGTCCGGTTGTTGACTCGAAAGGGTGGACGGGAGCCGGAGGGGCTCGCCCGGGATCGTGGTTCTATATGGTCAGTCGAACCAACAGTCACATGAGCGGCCTTGAGGTCACAGGCACCGCCTACATAGATGATTTGAGGGTCGTAGAGGTGACAGGGCCGCCGGATGAAGCCACGGTACCGTTGCCCTCGGAGACGGGCCTGGGCTTGGCGCTGGACTGTCACCTGTTATGGGAGGCCATCGCCGGCGCTGACTCCTACAACGTCTATTTCGGTACCAGCGCCACGCTGGACAGCAGTGACTTTCAGGGCAATCAGACCGGGACCATATTCGATCCCGGCGCATTGGATCCCGGCACGACCTACTATTGGCGTGTGGACGAAGTGAACGCCGACGGGTCGAGAGCGGGTGTGGTGTGGAGCTTCACGACTGCCTCGGCTCCAGTAGGGGCGGGAAGCGGCAAATTGTCGTTTGTTGAGGATTTCGAGTTCCTGTCGGCAAGCGATGTTCATAACCAGAACGCATGGCAGACAACTCTTGCCGGAGCAGGCATGGTGCAGAGCTCTGGAGCACAGGAGGGCGATCAAGCGTGCGTGCTGACCGACGCGGTGCTGTCGCGAACCTTTTCCGACCCGAGCGCCACGAACATCGTGTGGGCCGATTTCCAGACCAAGCCGGCTTTCGGTATCGCGTGGCCGCAGACCAACAGTTCGGCCGCCTTCTACATAGACACCAACGGCTATCCTGTTGTGTACGACGGCACCAATGCCGCGGTGCTTTCCGCTCCGCAGCTCGACTCCAACGCGTGGGTGCGGTTCACCGTCCGCCTCTCGTACTCGGACCAGACGTGGGATCTTTACTGCAATGGGTCACACGTCGCAACGAATTGTGGGTTCTATGCCACCAGTCAGAATACGTTTGGGGAGATTTCCGTGAGTGGTGCGGAAGAAGAGACGTGGCTTGACGGCATGTCTATTTCCTACGTCAGTCCGTTCACCAATTGGGGCACCCTCGTGGAAGCCGATGCGCTCCCCACAAACACACTGTTGCCGTTCGTAGACTCCTTCGAGCAACTCGGCGTCACGCGTATCCACAACATAAACCGGTGGAGTACAGATCATACCGATAGCTATGCATGGGCCAAGGCTGGCGACGGGTTCGCCGGAAGCAAGGGCATCAAGTTGAGCTACGCGGAGGCCTGGCACGGCGTGACGAACACGACAGCCACGAACGCGTGGATTGACCTCTGCCTGAAACCGATTCGACACGAAATCGCCACGCCGCCGCCGCTCGGCTCGAATACTACCGCCGCTTTCTACATCAATGCCAGCGGCTACATCGTTGCGCGCAGCAACGACACATGGGTCACGCTCTCCTCCGGCTCTCCGATTCCGACGGGCGTGTGGCAGCGTGTCACCATGAATCTCGATTACCAGACAGACACGTGGTCGCTGTACCTGGTCGGCGACACCCCCAACATGTTTTCTGAGCGTATCGGTCATGCCCTGGGCTTTGCGACCAACACCGTCGACCAGGTTCGAGGCCTGCGGATCACACAGCGCAATTCGGCATCCTATTTCGATAACGTCGCCATCGGCACCTTGCCACCCTACTGTATCGACGCCGATGGTGATGGACTGGCGGATGGATGGGAACGTGAGCATATCGGGTCGATGACGAATCTGCCCGGCGGTGACTCGGACGGCGATGGGCTGTCCAACAGGGATGAATACGTTTTGGGTACCGACCCTGATGACGTCGCTTCCTGCCAGCTGACGATGTCTGTGGATCTGGCAAACGAAACGTCATCCGACATCACCGTTACCTGCGCCATCGATAATCCAAGCCCTTATGCCCTGGGCGGCGATCGCAGTGGACGCCGGTTTACCATACGTACAGCAGAAGATGCAGTAGCCGCAAAGACAGCGGCTGGCAGCGTGACCCAGGATCTGGCGTCTGCCTATTCAACGCCCGAGGCTTGGACGGACACCAACGCCGCTTCGCTCTATGCGACGCGTTATTACGATGTCGTCGTCTCTCTGGCCGACAACGTGGCCACGAACACGCAGCAATGGGGCATGCTGTCGCAGCCCCGTCTTGACGAGGCCAGCTATGCCGTCTCCGTTCCTTTTGACTACGGCGATGAGAACAGGCTCGACTCCACGCTGGGCAGACACCTCATGCGTGGCCTGCATGCAGGTAGTGTTGCGACGAACTCGGACCAGATCGAGTTTCTGGGTGCGGACAGCCAGTGGAAGGTCTACTCCTTGATCGATAACAACGGAACGAACGAGTGGTGGGACTATCTCGTGGCCAAGGCCACGAACGCCATCGCGCCTGGCGAAGGGTTCCGTATTATCCGTCGCAATGGCAGTCGCTCCAGAACGAACTGTGTGATCGTTGCGCCCACGCACACGGCGACGGTTGCGGCGGTTTCCTTCCCGACAAACAACGCCGCCGACGGGTGGCGGTGGCGTCTGTTCGGTTGGCCCTATGCCGAGGCGGTGGCGTGCACCGGCCAGGTCAGTCCTTTCGGCTTTGCCGATCTTGGCTATGGAGGATCACGCTCTACAGGCAACGATCACACCAAGCTGGGCGATCAGATATGGGTGTGGGACGCAGAGGCGCAAGGATGGCGTTACTATTGGCTGGTCGACGATGGCGTGGGCCCCGGACCTGACGGCAAGTGGTGGGACAGCCAGAGTCGCAGCTTGGCGCAGTTCTCGCTCGATCCCGGCGCGGGCTACTACTATCGCCACCACGTGACGACCAACGGTCCACCGACAGGAACCAATTTCAGCTGGCAGCCGTTGCTGCCGTAGAGCACACGATGCACATACTGGGAACAACACGAGAGCAACGAGTGACATGGTGGGGCGTCCTCGCCCTCCTGTTGGTTGCGGGTTGTCTCTATGCTGTCGAAGTGGTTGATGACTTGGATTCCTGGGATGATGGGCTCATGGGGGATTGGCAGACTACGGGAGATGCAGCGCAACTCAGCAGCGAAGGGGGTTATCTGTCCGCCGAGTTCCCGCAGCAAACGAAACCAACCTATGGGGAGTGTATCGCCTGGACACCAATAGAAGAGGGCGTTCTGGTAACGAATCTTTCGTTTCAGTTCTGGACTGGCTCGGATACTCCAGGGCGCCTGGCGATCCGCCTTCACTCGCGTAGCAGCGACAGCGTGTGGCAGCGCACACTTGAGGAGCCGCTCACCGAATCCTGGACGCCCTATCGGGCACCAGTCGACTTTTCGTCCGGATGGTCCCGGGGCCCCGGCACAACAGCCAATGCGTTCCATAACGATATCATGGATATCGATTGGGTGGGCGTCTTCGTGGCAAGGAACGTCGGGACTGCGGAGCAGGAGTATGGCATAGACGATTTTCGGGTAGAGGGACTGCGCTTGACCGACATTGTCGATCCCCCTGCCGACGACGATGGCGACGGGATGCCCAACGCGTGGGAAGATCGCTACGGTCTGGCGTCGAACTGGGCGGGGGACAGCATGCTCGACGAGGATGAAGACGGCATGAGCAACTACGCGGAGTACAGGGCTGGCACCGACCCGACCAATCCGCTGTCGCTGTTCACGATTAACCTGGAGTCACGTCAGATCGATCCGGTCAATGCGGGCGTGGTGCTCAAGTGGGTCTCCATCGACGATAGAACCTACTCCATCTGGAAGGCAACCAACCTGACCGAGGGCTTCTGGCTGGAGGCCTCATCGCTTCCGTGCACGCCACCCGAGAACGAGTACCAGGACAATGCGCCGACTGCCTCGCGTGCCAGTTTCTACCGCGTAGAGGTGGAAGAGTAATTCTTCCGTTCTGTACTCACTTGCCGATTCTTCTTTCCTGCCCGAAAGCTTGGAGCTACGTTGATGAGGCCGCGCGAGTCTGGTGAATGGTGATTACCACTGACGCCTGCAGTGATCGGTTGGATTGTGCGGGCGTTGGAAAGTCAGGAAGTGGAGCTGAAAAGTGTGATGATGAAGGCGGGGACAGCTCAAGTCGATGTGTCGCCGCGGGAGCCGGTGTTCTTGTGGGGGTACCCACATGTGGAACGTATATCGACCGGTATCCATGACCCGCTCTACGCGACCGCCATGTGTCTGGATGATGGGCAGGATCGGATCATCGCGGTCAGCGTCGATGTCCTTTATGTGGACATACCTCTTGTGACCGAATGTCGTCGTAGGATCGAAGACGAGACCGGTATGCCGGGGGCGAACATCCTGATCAGCGCCACGCATACGCATTCCGGCCCCGTGACGTGCGATATCCTGGCCATGAGCGGGGATCCCGTGCTGCCGTCGGCCGACCCTTCTTACTTGGCGCAGCTTGCGGACGGTATCGTCGATGCTGGTTGCCGGGCTGTTGAACACCTGGTGCCTGCTGAAGTGGCTGTGACGACAGCCACGGTGGATGGTGTTGGGTGCAACCGTCTTTCACCCGATGCCGTACGCGATCCTGATGTCGGCATTGTAGTGACGCGGCGTGTGAGCGACCGCTCCATCATGGCTGTGCAGATGCTCTATTCGATGCATCCGACCGTTCTGCACGAAGACTCGACGCTGGTTTCGTCCGATTTTCCGGCCTACACGCGCCTTTGCATACAGGAAGCTTTCCGTGATGCGGCCGTCATTTACCACAATGGACCATGCGGCAACCAGAGTCCGCGGTACCACGTCAAAGGCCAAACGTTCGACGAAGCCGAAAGGCTGGGACGCCGATTGGGTGACTTTGTAGTGGGGGCGGTCCGTTCCCTCTCCGATGCCGATTTTGCGGACGACGTAGCGGCTAGTGCTGAATACACACACGTACAGTTGCTGCCACGTGCCTTCCCGCCGCTCGAGGAAGCGGAAAGAGGACTGCACGAAGCCCGCGGGGAGTATGAGCGGCTGAAGCGCGAGAAGGCTGGTCACGGCCCTGTTCGAACCGCGGAGTGCACGGTCTTCGGCGCCGAGGAGGTCGTGACCATGGCGCGGGCGCAGGCTGATGGCCGTTTGGCACCGGTGCAGGAGGCGTACGCCTGTGCGGAAGTGCAAGTGCTCCGTATCGGCGACACCTGCCTTGTGGGGCTGCCTGGGGAATGCTTCGTAGAATACGCCTTGCGGATAAAGGAACGGGCCTCGACGCGGGCATTTGTGGTCAGCATGGCAAACGGGCACTTGCAGGGCTACATTACCACCCCGGAGGCAAGAGGATACGAGGCGAACCTGAGCATGTTCAGGCCTGAGTCGGGCTCTGTCATGGTAGACGCTGCGCTAGAGCTTATCGCTGGGATAGAAAAGTGAAGAAGCAAACAATCATCCGCAAACTGCGTAGTAAACCCATTGTCATCGATGCGCACACGCATGTGGGCATGGACCCGGTTATGTACTCGCGCGGCGATTTCCCTTACGGAATGTCGGGTGAGGATATGGTCATGCGTATGGATACGCAGGGCATTGACGTGGCGGTCTGCTTTCCGCTGCTCTACACCACCTACTTCCGTTTCAACGCATTCCGGCAAGGACGCTTCGTTCGCGATCCGTCAGGGCTTTCGAGGTTTCCCTACGAGGCGGAAAACCGGAACCTCTGCCGCGAGATCTACGATGCGTTTCCCGGACTGGCTGGTCGGCTCCTGCCAATGGCCTTTTTCGATCCGGCCCGCAGAGCGGGCGAGCAGGTTGCCGGTCTACGTGACCTGTTGGCCCGCTACCCACTCTTTGGTTTGAAGACCGCCACCAGTTACCTGCAGAGCCACATCACAGAGCTGTTGGGGAAGGGGGCGCCGTTGCTCGACCTTGCAGCGGAGCACAACTTTCCACTCGTCATTCATACCTCCGTTACGCCCGGCGACCCCTGGGCCAATGTGTTCGAAATCCTCAAGGTTGTCGAAGCACGCCCGGATGTAAGGTTCAACCTGGCGCATACCTGCCGTTTCGATCGTCGCGCACTCGATAGAGCTGCCGAACTGCCGAACTGTTTTGTGGATGTCTCGGCGTTTCACATCCACTGCCTGCTTGCCCGACAGAACGAAACGGCGGTTGCCGCCCGCCCCGACCGCTTCCCTGCCGACTATCGCCGACATGCCGCTGCGCTTCAGAAGATTGCCGAGACATATCCCGAGACGATTCTGTGGGGTACCGACTGTCCGGCTCATCAATGGAAGAGCCGCTTCTTCGACGAGAAGGGCAACGAGCAGATTCTGGATCTTCCCTGTGGTCCGATGACAGAGATTACCGAATTTCGCAAGCTGCGGGCGGCTATGCGGAAGCGGGTTGGGTACACAAACACACTGCGCTGGCTGATCGGAGAAAATGACGCATGAGGACATTCGAAACACCTGAGTTCCAGTATGATCCATCGCCCTATGTTCCGTTCAGGGATAAGGAAGTGTTGGAACGAGTGAGAGAGATTGGGCTTGAGGACTTCGAGCGCTGCGACAACCCTAACTTGGATATCAAGGTCGTCAAGGAATTCGATGTCTGGTTCACATTCATGATGGACGTCTTCTTTCGTATCAAGGAGGCCTCCGAGCGCGGCGAGAAGCTGGTCATGATCCTGCCGCAGCCCTGGCCGCTTTACGAAAAGGTTGCCGGGATGATCAACCGCTGCCGGATCGACTGCCGCAACCTCTACACGTTCAACATGGACGAGTATGCCGACCAGGACGGCAACATCGCGCCCGAGAGTTGGCCGTATGGTTTCACGCACGCACTCAAGAAGTACTTCTATAACAACCTCGATCCCGAGCTGCGTCCGCCCGAGAGTCAGATGATCGGGCTGACCAACGAGAACATTGACGACTACGGCAAAATCCTCACCGACTTGGGCGGCGCGGACATCTGCTATATGGGACCGGGCTGGACCGGTCACGTGGCTTTCACCGAGCCGGACGCGCCCGAAGTGCCGGACGATCTGGAAGCCTTCAAGCAGTGGGGGCCGGGGATAGTGACGCTCAGTCCGTTCACGCTGGCCCAGAACTCGTTGCACGGTTCCTTCGGTGCGGCGGGGGATATCGCCGCCGTGCCGCCAAAGGCCGCCACGATCGGTCCAGCACAGGTCCTTGAAGCGAAGGAGCGGATCAGTTTCTACTGCATCGGCGTCCACGGGACTGCGACATCGTGGCAGAAGCTCATTGCCCGCCTTAGCATGTTCGGGCCCGTCACGCCGAAGGTACCCGACTCCATTGTACAGCTCAAGCCCACCACCTGCCTGGTTTCGGAGAACATTGCGGCGAAGATCGACGTCGACTGGGACAAAGGGTACTGATGATTCTGGCGATTGATCTGGGCTCGACCAACTTCAAGGCGGCGCTCTTTTCGGCCGCATCGGAGCGAATAGGGGGGGCGGCAGTTCCGACGCCTTACTCGCATAACGATGGCGAGCGCGTCGAGATGGATGTCGACACGGTACGTGCCTCGGTCGTTCAGCTTGTCGGATCGGTCTGCCGGGCCGCCGGCGTCGACACCACTGCCATTGCCTCGGTTGCGATTACCAGCCAGGCCCAGAACTACGTGGTGTTGGATGCGGCGGGCAATGCGCGAACCCACGTGACAAGCTGGCTGGATGGTCGGGCTTCGGCCGAGGCCGAGGAGTTGTCGGCGGCGCTCGGTTCGGACTGGCATCGGCACTGCAGCTTCAGTGCTCTCAGCGGCGCGATGCAGCTTGCGCATTTGCTGTGGATGCGCCGCCGTATGCCGGATGTGTTCGAAGGTGAGTTTTCCATCGTGACGCTCCCCGGACTGGTGTTCCACATGCTGGCCGGGTGCAATCTGACGGATGACAACCTGGCGGCCATGGGTGGATGCTACTCGCTTCGGACTGGGGGGTGGCACCCGGATCTGGAGGAGCTATGTGGTGTGCATCCGGCCAGGATGCCGCGTGTTGTGCCGGTGGGGACCGCCATTACGGCCGCGACGAAGTGTGTAGCACTCGATTTAGCAGCTGAGCTTCGGTTGGTATCTGCAGGCAATGACCAGACGGCCGGAGCCTATGGGAATGGGTGTCGTGACGGCGATGTAGTCGCCACGTTGGGTACGGCACTCGTGGCCTATCGCTACGCGGGACCGGAGCCCGGTCCGTACGCCGTTAGCGGATGTTGGGGACCTTGCCCTGGCGGCTACTACGAGCTGGCCGTTGCCAGCGAGGGGTGTCTTGCCCTGGACTGGGCCAGGGAGGAGCTGATGCCCGGCGCAAGCTTGGAGGCGTTCGATGCGGCTGCGACTGAAGCCATGTCGACGACAGCGGAGCACACCGGGACTTTTCATCCCCGCCGCATCCGAACGCCCGATGCTTGGCAGGGCGAGTTCCGGAACGTATCGGAAAGGGCCTATGCCGTACTCGAAGGCATCGCGATGGAACTGCGTCGCCTGGTCTACGACGTGCTGGCGTGCAGCGAGATCGCCACGTTGCGGTTAATTGGAGGGGGAAGCCATAGCGATGTCTGGCGCCAGATCATCGCCGATGTGCTGGAATGCCCTGTGGGCATCGGCTCGGGCGATAGCCTCCTGGGAGCTGCCACAATGGCCGCCCAGCCATCTCCTTGATGGTCGCTACAACGCCAAGCTCGTTGACCGTGACGAGTACCTCGCAGACGCTGCACCAGATGCAGAAGATCATCCTTTGAAGCGGCTGGCGAAGACAGTGGATGGCGCGTTGTGAACCATACCGCAACGGATGCTTGATAAGGAGGTCTGCTAATGCGTAGTTTAAGGGCCAGCCCTGTAGCTCTGAGGTGACACGCTTATGAACAAGCCTATCGATGTTGTTGTCGCAGGTCATACCTGTATGGACCTTTTGCCCTCGTTTAGTACGCGAGCCGACAGGATTGAACAGTTCCTGAAGCCGGGCAAGCTTATCAACGTTGGCCCGTTGGTTAATGCGATGGGTGGAACGGTTCCGAATACGGGTGGTGCCTTGAACCGCTTTGGATTGACCGTCTGTCTGATGGGCAAGGTTGGCGATGATGTGCTTGGCCAAGGCATTCTGGATCTGATGCGGAGTAGCGGAATGCCTACGCAAGGCATGATTGTGGAACCGGGAGGCAGCACATCCTATACGATCGTTCTCAGCATCCCTGGTCTGGATCGTATTCCGCTCCACTATCCCGGCCTCAACGATGAGTTCTGCGCGGACGACATTGATTACGAAACGGTGGCCAAGGCGAGGCATTTTCATTTTGGGTATCCGCCCGTCATGCGAGGGATGTTTGTTGACGGCGGTGCACAGTTGGCCGAGGTATTTCGCAGAGCGAAGGAAAAGGGCGTACGGACATCTCTCGATATGGCACGGCCCGACCCTGATGCTGAATCCGGAAAGGTGGACTGGCGTGCCGTTCTACGGAGCGTACTTCCGGATGTGGACATCTTTACGCCGAGTTTTGACGAGCTGTTGTATATGCTCGATCGTGAACGGTTCGATGCGTTTGAAGCGTCACGCGATCCCGCCCGTGGTTTGGATCTGGAAGAGCTGAACGCATTCGGCAGCGAACTGCTGGATATGGGGGCGGGGAGCGTGCTGATGAAGCTCGGCGATCTTGGTGCTTATGTGTATAGCGAGCATGAACAGGTCTATTCGTCATGCTTCTGCGTCGACGTTGTGGGAGCGATAGGCTCGGGCGACTGTACGATCGCCGGCTATCTCGCCGGTACGTTGCGCGGTCTTACGGTCAGCGAATCGCTTGAATGTGCCGTGGGCGCGGGAGCCTGTAATGTCGAAGCCGCCGATGCGCACAGCGGAATTCCGGACTGGGACTCCCTGCAACGCCGCATCGGCTCCGGATGGCGCAAGCAAGAGTCGCCACTGGTATAGCCTTTAGTGTGCAAGACGGGTCCATCATCGATGGACTGATCGCGCAACTGTGGAGTGTGGACTGTGCCCCACCGGGATGGAGCCCTTTCAAGCTACCTATCTGCCTACTGGTCACTTGTGTTCATCTGTTGGTCTGTATTGGTCAACGGGCTGAAATACTCTACCTTTAAGTTCCGTCTGAACGGAGAGAAGGAGGAGTAGACATTGCGGGAACTCGGAATACTGGTGCCTGTCGTATCGCCGTGCAGCTTGGAGGGCAAACCGGATCTGGATGGGTTGCGTGCCGTCTGTGATGACATGCTTGCAGCGGGGGTGAATGCGCTATTTGTGGCCGGAAGCACGGGGCGCGGACCGTGGTTTAATCGCAACGACTGTGCGACGATCTGCCGGACAGTAGCGGAACACGTGCCGGATGATGTTCCGTTGTTTGCGGGGTGCATCGATTCGGGTTTGCCCACTATGCTTGAGAATACACGCGCCATGGCCGATGCGGGTGCCGGGGTCGCCGTGGTGACAGCTCCGGGCTACTTCGGTTATAGCCCGGAAGAGGTGGAGACCATCTTCTTGCGGTTTGCCGATGCCAGTCCTTTGCCGGTTGTGGTTTACGATATTCCGCAGTTTACGAATATGAAACTGGGCGAAGCTATGGTGCGGCGGTTTGCCGATCACGGCAACATCGTAGGGTTCAAAGACTCCACTGCCGACGGAGATCGCTTTCAGGAGCTGCTGGCGATGCTCTCCGGAAAGGACGATTTCTACCTGCTGCAGGGCAAAGAGAGCCTGCTAGCGGACTCGCTGCTTGCGGGTGGGTCCGGCTTTGTGGTCAGCCTGCTGCATATCGACCCGCGACCGTTCGTGGCGCTGGTCAGGGCGGTTCGATCCGGAGACGAAGCACGGGCACGTCAGATTCAGGAGCATATCACGGAAGTAATGATGGTAGTGGTCAAGAGCTTCGAGGAGAACCCGCAGATCTCGACGCTGTTCCATCTTCTCAATTGCGCCCTCCGGAAGCGGGGCGTGTGCGACAACATTCTGCTGGCGCATGAAGGGGCATGTCCGCCACTCCTGGAGGAACGAGCGCAGCAGATGCTGGAGATCTGCGAGAGGGCGCTGGTATGAATGCAGCAGCGTACTATGGCCCCGGCGATATTCGGTTTGAAGAGCGTCCGGATTCAGTAGGGGCCTCAGCTAATCTGGTAGTCAAGGTTCACGCCTGTGCCATCTGCGGGACGGATCTCAAGCTGGCCACCATCGGCAACCCGCGTTGCCACTCGCCCCGCATCATCGGGCACGAAATGGTCGGCACGATTGTGCATGCAGGAGACGAGGTCGATGGGTTCTCCGTGGGTGAGCGGATTACCCTTGCGACAACGGTTGCCTGCGGGGCCTGCAAGCATTGTGATCTCGGGCTGGGGAATATGTGTCCGAACGCTAAGCCGATCAGCTACGATTTTGATGGAGCCTTTGCCGAATATCTGGCCGTACCGTCGATGGCTCTGGCGGGTGGTAACGTCATAAAGGTTCCCGACAGTGTTGTCCCGGATGAGGCCGCCGCGCTGAGTGAACCGCTGAGTTGTGCGGTCAACGCGCTTGAACTGGCTGGCTTCAAGGCTGGCGACAACCTGCTGATTATCGGGGGCGGTCCGCTTGGTGCTTTGCACGCCGTTCTGGCCCGGGCTATGGGTGCGGGTGAAGTGATGATCGTCCAGCGCTCGGATCCGCGCCTTTCCATGCTGCGCAAACTCGAGGGGATTACCGTAATTGACGGAAAGACGGATGATGTGGCTGGTGTAGTCAAAGACCGAACCGATGGCATGGGTGCGGATGTCGTCAGTGTGTGTGCGCCCTCTCGTAAGGCGCAGGAGCAGGCCCTGGCGCATGCACGCAAGGGCGGCGCAGTTAGTCTCTTTGCCAGCCTCCCCTCAGGAGCATCCGACATCACGTTAGACAGTCGTGCGATTCACTACGGTGAATTGCGGATCGTGGGTGCGTCCGACTCCCGTCCGGTCCATGTCGCCAAAGCGGTCGATCTGATGGCATCGGGTGCCCTCAGTGCGGCGAGGGCTGTTTCTCACCGCATTCCACTCAGCGATATTCATGCGGGGTTGGACCTCATGAAGAACAAGCAATGCCTGAAAGTGATTGTGAAGCCATGAGTGAGTTGGCGCTCATCAATCAGGTCGCTGTCGTTACCGGCGGCGGCAGTGGAATCGGAGCGGCTCTCTGTCGCCGTTTCGCAACCGAGGGCGCCAGGGTAGGGATCATCGACTTGGACCGCGATCAGGCGGAGTCGACAGTTCGTGAGATTATCGAGGCTGGTGGTACCGCCCAAGCGTGGAAAGCGGATGTTGCGGATCGTGAGTCTGTCGAAACGGTTGCCGACAGTGTGGAAGCTGAGCTGGGGCCCCTGACGCTCTGGGTCAACAATGCGGGGGTCTCCACCATTGTGCCGTTCCTGGAGTGTACGGATAAGACGTGGGACTTGACGCAGCGCGTGAATTTGAAGGGCGCCTTCGTCGGTTGCCAGGTCGCCATCAAGCGCATGGTAACGCGTAAGCGCGGCGTGGTTCTGAACATGTCATCTCAATCGGGCAAGACAGGAAACAGCCACTATGCGGCGTACTGCGCCAGCAAGTTCGGCATCATCGGATTGACCCAGTCGCTGGCCGTCGAGTTTGCCTCAGAAGGCATTCGGGTCAATGCGCTCTGTCCGGGAGTGGTCTTCACGCCGCTCTGGGAGACGATGATTGAGGACTATGCCGCCAAGCGGAACATGAAACCGGAGGATGTGCGTCCCTATATGGAGGGCAAGATCCCGTTGGGACGGCTCTGCACGCCGGAAGATGTGGCCAATACGGCCGCGTTTCTGGCCAGCGATGAGGCGGCCTATATCACGGGGCAGGCCATTAACGTTTCTGGTGGCGCGGTGATGAATTGACGAGTGGTAATTGTAGATTGCAGGGAGAATCGAGCATATGAAGATATTTCTGGATACAGCGAATGCAGAGGAAATCTCTGGTGGCGTGGCGACAGGAACGGTCAAGGGTGTAACGACAAACCCAACCATCATCTCTCGGGAGAACAAGCCCTTCGACACGTGTGTGACGGATATTCTGGCGATTGACTCCGATCTGATGATTTTGGTTGAGGTGATTGCCGCCGATACAGCAGGCATGATCGAAGAGGCCCGCAAGCTGAACAAGGCGGGGCCCAATATGGTCATCAAGATCCCCATGACGGCTCAGGGCCTGGCTGCCGTCAAAGTGCTGTCGCAGGAAGGAATCAAGACAACCGTGACGTTGGTGTTCAGTGTCAATCAGGCCATTGCAGCAGCATGCGCTGGTGCAGACTACGTTGCGCCTTTTGTAGGACGGCTGGATGACATTGACGCCGATGGCGTGGGACTGGTGGGTGACATAAAGGACGTGTTCGACGTACAGGGCATCGAGACACAGGTGCTTGCGGCCTCCATTCGCACACCACAGTCAGTCACGGAATTGTTTGCCGCCGGATGCGATATCGTAACGATGCCAGGCAAGATCCTGCACGCCATGCTGAACCATCCATTGACAGATTCCGGGCTGAAGAAGTTCATGGAAGACTGGCAGAAGGTTCCGCAGTAATGAACTCGAAAGAACGCGTTGCGACCGCGCTGCGAGGAGAGATTCCCGACAGAGCACCGTTGGGCTTCTTTGCCATCGACTCTGATACCGCCTCCAAAATCTTGGGAAGAGAGACCTACTGGCGGGCAAAGGCAAAGAGTCAGATTGCGTTCTGGGAAGGCAGACGCGATGAGGTCGTCGAGAGTTGGATTGCTGACGGAATCGAACTCTACAAGAAACTCGATATTATCGATGTCATACCCGCCTGCTGTGACGCGGCCGGTTTGTGTCCACCCAGGGATTACGCTCCTGATCCGCCTTGTAAGGTCGACGACAATACATGGAAGGACCGGGACGGAAGGGTCTACAAGTACTCCGCAGTGACCAAGGATATCACGATGGTGCATGACCCCGACACCTGGACACGTTCGCACAGCATTGAGGATGAGCTGTGGGATGGACGCACCGTCGAGCCTGATCCCTCTGTTTTTGAAGTGGTTGATGCCCTCATAGAGGCATTCGGCAATGATCGCTTCATCCTCGGGCCGTCGGGTGGGGAGAATGCGTGGCTTCTGTTGGGTGGGATGGAACGGGGCTTCATGGAAATTGCCAGCCGACCGGAGGACGTAAAGCAGATCTTCGAAAGCCGGGTGGCGGAGTCCGAGACACTGGACCGCTACTTCATTCGTCCCGGCCAGGACGGTGTGTTGTGGGGGCAGGACCTTGCCCATCAGAACGCCCCGATGATGAGTCCCGAATCGTATAGGGATCTCTTTCTGGAGGGGTTTAAGCGCCGAGTGGCACAGGTTAAGAAGAGTGGCCAGGCCGTAGTCAAGCATGCCTGTGGAAACAACGGCCCCTTACTGGGCATGTTCGCGGAGGCTGGCATCGACTGCTACCAGTCGATCCAGGCATCGGCCGGTATGGACCTTGTCGAGATCAAGAAGCAGTACGGTGACAAGTTTGCGCTATGGGGTGGGGTGCCGGTCGAATACCTGATCGAGGGTAGTGCTGATGATATTCGCGGCGCGGTATGCCGGGCAATGACGGAGGTCGCGCCGCAAGGCGGTTTCATCCTCGGCACAAGTCACTCCGTGGCTGTCGGAACACGATACGAGAATTTCATGACATTGTTGGATGAATTCGAGGAACAGGTCTAGTGAGAGAAAGATAGGGGAGCTATTCCATGCCGCTTGTCAGCGATTATGACCACGTCAAGGAAACGTTTCAGGAAGCCGCCGAATTAGGAGTCGGGCTGCCTGTGTTCTGTGCAGAGGACCGGGAAACGCTGGAAGCGATTCTGGCCTCGGCACTAGAGATGGGCAAGAAGGTAGGGGTGGATAATCTCCCGATTATACCGGCTTGGACGGTGCGTTATCCGAGTAGAGGGCAGATGACGCTGATTACGGCCTGCGGCGACCCGGTGCTGGGTACCCGCCTGATGTTCTCCGATCTTGAGCAGTTCATGGGCGCTACCAGTCCCTATCGGAACCTGAGAGTGTTGCCGCATCTGGACCATGCCTTCCCTTGGCTGGATGGTGACATCCTGGATGGCTTTGCGGGACAATTTGCATCGGTCATGTGCGATGCCAGCGAGAAGCCGTTCGAAGAAAATATGCGCATCACAGCGGAATACGTTGAGCGTGTGAAGGGGCAAGTCGTAGTGGAAGGCGCGGTCGACGAGATATTCGAAGCTGGTGGTGAAGGCGAGAAGAACGAGCCGACGACACCGGAACAAGCCGAGCGGTTTCTTAGCCGTACGGGTGTGGATATTATTGTGCCCAATGTTGGAACCGAACACCGTGCCACCGAAGACGAGGTGAAGTATCGCGGTGACAAAGCCAGAGACATCAGTTCCCAGCTTGGCAAGATCCTGTGCCTGCACGGTACATCCTCGGTCAAACCGGACGATCTGCCTGGTTTGCCCAACGACGGGTTCGTGAAGATCAATGTTTATACCACGTTGGCTGTGCATGGTGGGCAGGCGCTGGCGCGCAAGGTGCTGGCTGAGCTCGGAAATATCTTTGATGAAGCGCAGTTGAAGGATCTTGTGGAGCAAGGGGTTCTGGGGGATACTGTTCAGAGTACGGGCTATGGCGAGACCGAGACGCCCATTAAACCCAAGCTGGCCCGAGTGACGAACCCCTTGCGCCGGGATGCTTGGTTTGCGGCGGTGCGGGATCGATGCGGCGATTTTCTGGATGTGTTTAACTATGGAGCATATGCAGGATGAAAAGGTCTGAAATTAACCATGCAATCTCTAGGGCAAAAGATGCCCTCAAGGAACTGAAGTTTGCACTGCCGCTCTTTGCTGTCCTGACTCCCGAACAGTGGAAGCAGGCTGGCCCTGAGTACGATCGTATTCGAAAGAATGGATTGGGATGGGACATCACGGATTTCGGTGGAGACGACTTCCGCAACTATGGCGCCGTGCTCTTTACGCTGCGTAACGGGAACCACGCGCAACCCGAATTGGGCACGCCCTATGCAGAGAAGATCATTGTCCTGGAGCCGGGTCAGCGGTTGCCGCTGCATATTCATTTCTCAAAGACCGAGGACATCATCAATCGTGGCGGCGGTGTTATGGTTATGGAACTGTATAACGCCAAAGATGACGACTCCGTTGATGAGCAGACCGAGGTGTCGGTGTTCTGCGATGCTGTTGAGCGTCGTGTGAAGGCCGGTGAGATCTTTGAGCTTCAACCGGGCGAGAGTATTACGCTGCCGCCACGACTCTACCATCGCTTCTGGGCAAGCAGAGACGGGGGGGTACTGGTCTGTGGCGAGGTCTCGAGCGTGAACGACGACAACACCGATAACCTCTTTGCCGAGCCGGTCAGCCGCTTCGCCGAGATCGACGAAGACGAACCGCCTGATTACCTGCTGTGCAATGAGTATCCAGCCTGATGGACTCGAAGGGGCGGCATACCGCAGGATGTTACTGAGACAGTGGTGGCCGAGTCTTGTGTATTAACCAGCCTGCGACTGTCTGAGCGCGTCACCGAGCGCGGCTCGTGAGGTCATGTTTCTATGCTGACGCGATCGAGCGAAGCGCGCTCACCATCGAAGAAAGCTTTGATGTTCTTCAGGCAGCAGTTCGCCATCCCTTCGCAAGCCTGGGTCGTGCTGCTGCCGACATGAGGCGTCAGCACAACCTGTGGCAGGCTCCTCAGGTCCCGTGACGGATCGACCGGTAC
This sequence comes from uncultured Victivallales bacterium, assembly GCA_964345005.1. Classification (GTDB taxonomy): domain Bacteria; phylum Verrucomicrobiota; class Kiritimatiellia; order UBA8416; family JABMPJ01; genus JABMPJ01. The sequence continues at coordinate 22,108 of CAYFPQ010000049.1, forward strand.
GTACGGTTCCTGCTCATAAACATCAAGCGCCGCGCCAGCGATGCTGCTGTTCTTAAGGGCATCATACAGCGCACATTCATCCACGATGCTTCCCCGTGCGGTGTTGATCAACAAAGCGTCATGTTTCATCGTGGAGAGAAACTTGCTGTCGACGAAATGCCGGGTCTGCTCAATGGCGGGTAGGTGAATGCTGACTGCATCTGCCGCTGCGAGCGCGTCGTCCAGTGATGGGGCAATAGAAGTGCATCCGAACTCCTCTTTCATTTGGGTGGCATCGAGTGGCATGGCATCGAATGCGATGACGTTCATTCCGAAGCCCGACGAGGCGATGCGGGCCACCTTACGGCCAATGTTGCCGCACCCGACAATGAGCAGTGTTTTTCCTCGCACTTCCTGCCCGAGGGAAGGAGTCCATTGCGAGGACTTCATGTGCATGTCGTGAGCGGCCACCTGCCGCGATAACGCGCCAATGAGCCAGACTGCATGTTCGGCAACGGACGTATCCAATGCGCCGGGAGTATTGGTCACGACGATGTTGTGAGCTTGGGCGAGTTGCTTGTCTACACCATCGTGGCCGACACCAAAGCGGGCGATGATGGCGCCGTTGTCGCCACCAGTTTGCCCAAGCGCTTCATAAAGTGGTCCGGTGTATGCGTCTACACCGAGAACCACAGCCCGACAATCATTGGCAATGACGGCTTCCGCCAGCGCATTCTCCTCCAATGGGACGCTCTTAGCTTCGATTGCCTCTGCGGCCTCAAACACATTCTTGGACTTCTCAAATTCTATTTCAGTTACAAACACGCACGGCTTCATATGGCTATTCCTCAAACACAACTTCTCTTCTCTGCGGTCTTTGTGTTGGTATGTGTTCGCACAGTTCTCATATGAAAAGTGTTTTTGACAGA
>CAYFPQ010000050.1:0-3761 GCA_964345005.1 uncultured Victivallales bacterium
GGTCGAAAAAGCGGCAGCATGACATCAAATCCAACCGGATTTTGCGGCAATAGGAAAAGGGAGCAACCAACTCAGTGCTCTTTCCACCCGAATGCCCTACGACAGGCCACTAGCTGGTACAAGCAGCTGAGTGGCGCTCCCAAAGGAGCACCTTCCCAGCACTTGTGTCCCGCTAGATGATTCCGGTTGCCCGGGTCGTAGTTTATCGGAAGGACACTTCGCGCAAGCGAAGCTTTCAGTATTCAGTTTTCGGGTTAGACAATAGATTCCTGACCAGCTAAGTCAACATGTTTTCTCAGCAACTTCTCAGCAACTTCTCCGATTGGTGCTTGTCAACCGCTTCCTCAAAGAGTAAGAGATTGGGGGCAACAGCCGAGGCCGGGCCGCGTTGTCGCGGACGACCTGCGGAGGAGGTTGCCCCATGAGTCGGAACAAACATCTTGACGCTTTCGTAGCCCAATTTCCCTTCGAGGGACTCACTTTTGACGACGTGACCCTGGTCACTCGTTATGCCGATTTTCTGCCCGACGAGGTTTCGCTCTCGACGCGCCTGACATCGCGTATTCGGGCCAACATTCCCTTTATCAGCGCTGCAATGGACACCGTGACGGAGTCCAATATGGCGATTGCCATGGCCATGCTGGGTGGTGTGGGAGTTATCCATAAGAACCTTCCTGCCAGCGTTCAGGCCGAACAGGTCGACATGGTCAAGCGCCACCTTCACGGCCTCATCATTGATCCGATTGTCTTCAGGGTCTCCGATACGCTCGACAAGATCCGCGCACTCAGCAACGAACATGGATACAGCTTCAGTGGATTCCCGATCCTCAACGATGACGATTCGCTGGCCGGCATCCTGACCTCCAAGGACACCAAGTTCACGCGTGACCAGGACGCCCGGGTCGACTCCGTCATGACCTCGGACGTCGTCTCGGCGGCCCCGGGCACTACGCTGCAGGAAGCCTATGACATCATGATGAAGAACAAGATCGGCAAGCTCCCCCTCGTTGACAGGGGCAAGCTGGTCGGGCTCTACGCGTTCTCGGACGTAAAGAACCTCGTTGAAGATGTCCAGCCGATGTACAACCGCGATGACGAGTACCGGCTGCGTGTTGCGGCGGCCGTCAGTGGCGGCAACTACGAACGGGCAGAGATGCTGGCTGACGCACACGTCGATATTATCGTGGTCGACAGCGCCCATGGCCACTCGGCCGGCATCATCGAGATGGTGCGCTGGCTGACAAAGACACTTCCGGACATCGACGTGATCGCCGGTAACGTAGGCACGTCCGCCGGTGCGCTGGCACTCCGCGATGCCGGAGCCCATGCCGTGAAGGTCGGAATCGGCCCCGGATCCATCTGCACCACCCGCGTCGTTTGTGGCGTGGGTGTGCCGCAAGTGTCAGCGGTATATCACTGTGCGTCCGCGCTTGAAGGCAGTATCCCCGTGATTGCCGACGGCGGCATTCGTCACTCCGGAGATGTGCCGAAAGCCATCGTGGCAGGGGCAGATACGGTTATGCTTGGTTCCATCCTGGCCGGTACTCAGGAAAGCCCGGGTGAGAAGATCCTCCACCAGGGCCGCCAGTACGTGGTCTACCGCGGCATGGGCAGCCTTGCCGCCATGCGCGAATCGATGGGCAGCCGCGAACGCTACAGCCAGGCGCAGACCGACAGCGACGAGCTCGTGCCACAGGGCATCGAGGGCATCGTCCCGTATGCAGGAATGGTTGAGAAAGTGATGACCCAGTTCTGCGGCGGACTTCGTTCCTCGATGGGCTACTGCGGCTGCAAGTCGATTGAAGCGCTGCAGGCCGGAGGAGAGTTCGTACGCGTCAGCATGGCCGGGCTCAGCGAGTCCCATCCGCACGATGTAAAGATCATGAAGGAAGCGCCTAACTACCGGTCGTAGCTAGAACGCACCGAAGAATACGCTCGTGAAGGTGACTACAGGCGATGTTTCGCGCATGTCGTCGAGCGCGGCACGGGCTTCTTTCATCATCCCCTCGACTTCGGCGTAGACCCCGTCGTCGCTGATCAGTTTGCCCAGCGACCCTTCGCCCTTTTCGATCTTAGCCGTGATCTCCTTCAGGGATGCCACGACGTCGGCCAGGTCGTTGTAGAGCTGGTCATCCTCCGACATCAGGTGTCCCAGCGTTCCCTTGCCGCTCTTCAGGCGCTCTGCCACTTCGCGTACGGACTCAACGGTCTTGGCGAGGTCGTCGTAGAGCGAGGCGTCCCTGGAAAGCAGTTTGCCGAGGGAGCCCTCGCCCGCCTCCACGCGTTCCACGATTGCCGTGATCTGCTCCGACACCCTCTTGAAGTTGTCAATGGCACCACCCTCAACCAGCTCTTTGCGTGTCTTGTTGATTACTGCTGCGGCATCGGCCATCAGGTCATAGGGCTCACGCCCGACGAAGTAACTCGACATTGGGATCGTCGGCAGCGACTCGGTGCCCTCCCTGATCTCGAGATAACGTCCGCCCAGGATCGACGTTGCCACGATCCGGATCTCGTAGTCTTTCTTCATCTCCAGCGCGTTATCCAGCACCAGTTGAACGCGTACCCAGTCTTTCTCCAACGCCAGGTCGTCAATCTTGCCAACCGGCATGCCACGTACCACCACGTTGTTGCCTTCGCGCAGGCCCATCACGTTCTTGAACATGACATCCATGTGCTGCTTCCGGGAGAACCACGTCTCACGGGAGAGAATGATGGTGAAGTATCCCAGCCCGAGGAAGACCATGACCATAAACGCGCCAACAATCATTTCACGGGTAAGCTCTCGTGCTACGCAGTCTTTTCTCATTGCTGATCCCTTTCCCACGGCGCTTCCTTCGTGATGTACTGTGAGGCAAGGAAGCGCTGCACTTCTTCGATCGAAGATTCCATAAAGGCCTCAGGTGTTGCCAGCTCAGCCACGCGCCCCTGGTGTAGCATGGCGATCCGCGTACCGATAGCGAGGGCGCTGTGCAGGTCATGTGTTACCACAACACTGGTGACGCCCAGGTCTTCACGCAATTTGCCGATCAGCCGGTCGATCGTACGCGAGGTCACGGGGTCCAGTCCGGACGTAGGTTCATCGTACAGAACGATTTCGGGATTCTCGACTATGGCGCGCGCCAAACCGGCACGTTTGCGCATACCGCCGGAGATCTCGGAGGGGAGCTTCTCGCCGTCGTTCTCCAAGCCAACCATGGCAAGGGTATTCTGGACACGCTCGCAGATCTCGTCTTCTTCGACGTCCTCTTTCTCGCGCAGCGGTAGTGCCACGTTCTCGAATACGCTGAGCCACGCCAGGAGGGCCGCGCTCTGGAACAGGTAGCCGAAGCGGTTGCGGATGCGGGCAAGCTCCTCGCCGGTGGCGACACTGACATCGTCGTCCCCCACCAGGATGCGCCCATCGTCCGGTGTCATCAGGCGGACCATATGCTTGAGTGTCACGCTCTTGCCCGCTCCCGATGCGCCCACGATGCAGAAGGTCTCGCCACGGTCGATCACAAAGTCGATGCCGTTCAGCACCGGCTTCCCGCCAAGCACCTTCGTTACATTTTCAAACCGAATCACTACCCGGAACTCCCTATACGTAGAAAAGACGCGTTACGAAATAGCCCACGATCAAGACATGCAGGAATGAAACCAGCACAGCCTTGCGTGTCGCATAGCCGACGCCAACAGCACCTTGCGTCGTTGAAAACCCCTCATGGCAGGCAACGATCGTGATGATTATGCCGAACAGAAGCGCTTTGAGCAGGCCAACA